>JBEKBM010000020.1:0-55759 GCA_050015395.1 Bathyarchaeia archaeon | reverse complement strand
TAGGCTCAAAGAACAGCTATGTTTAGAGAAACATCGGGTCAGGAGTATAGAAAGGATCACTGTTCATGCATTGATGTGCATGATAGCTATGCTACTTAACGCAGTTGCTGCATTTCGATTAAACAGGGTAGAAAAAGCACGGTCCATAACCTTACTCGCAAGATGAGCAGAAACTAAACACAAAAATGCTAAATTAGCAACGCACTGGCGCGCGCTTTAAAGAACTAAACAAAGCGCTTCCCGTTAAAGAAGACGACGACAACTTGCTGCAACATAGTTTTAGGTGACATAAACTTGGTTAACTTAATTGAGGATTGGGATGTCCTTGAGGAGTATGCTGGGGAAAAGCTTGGTTTCTACCAGCTCCTCGCCAACGACTGAAAAATCGAATACATGTCTTAACCCGAAAATGTCGTCTAAACATATTTTGGAAACGGCAAAAACAAGTCAATTAAGCTGGGGCACGTGCGAAAAAAAGAAAAAAGGGGAGTTTTGCGCGGGTGACATCCCCCATACACAGATAGTTATATGAAAGACCATCGGCATTCCTGCATCTTTTCAGGATATTTTCCATAGGACCATAGTATATTTAGTGCCTTGTAGCGTCTAGGGCAATGTAGAGAACGTTATTTCCGCGGAGCAGCACGATACCATAGTTAGTGAGCATCTGCTCGTTTTGGTATTCGGTTGCACCTTCGAGGAGGATGTTCATGTGTTCGTCGACTTTAATCATTTTGCCTTTGTAATCCCAACCATTTTTGAGGACAACTTCGATGTTCGTGTGTAGCTGCTTTATGAGAACATTTATGGGTTTCTTGCTGGGTTCCAATAATTACTGTGATCAACATAATTGGGAAACATAAAGACAAACAACCCCCTTGCCAAATATAAAAGTTATTTAGAGACAGAGAGCCTAGCTGGGCTCAATGAGCCAAAGCAAGCTCAGTTATTTATTCCAAAACAAATAGTGTCTCTTCAGACCCGCTGACCGATTTCGCCGATGATGTAAAAGAACGGATGATGACGTAATCTAAAAATAGAGAGAGAGAAAAAGATACAGATAGATGGAGATGAGATTAATATCTAAAGAATTTGTAAAAAATTGTCCTTACTGTGGAAGTAGCAACATTGAAAACACAGACAAAGAAATAAAGTGTCTTGATTGTAGAATGGGTAAGTATAAAGATGGCAAACGTAAATAAATATCCATTTTTTCGCTTCCTCTATAGCGCTATGACGCTTGAAAAATATTTTAGCCAAGTAACAGTAGTCGAGCATAAAAACGGAGTTAAAGAAGCTGTAGCAAGGAGTTAGCTTGTCAAGTTCGCTCCTTGGTGCATAGCGCTCAGTGATCGCATCCCACCTCCCGCTGACAGATAAACACATTCACTCCTTTGACCATCTTGGTGACTTCGGTATACTTCCGAAGCTCACAACAAATCAAGATGCAGGCTGAAACCATAACCATTCTCCCAATCATTAATGGCTCAACAATTCAATAAAAGAATTACTTCTTTTCCTCTTTCTTCTCTGGCTTCTTCTCTTCAGGTTTCTTCTCTGGCTTCTTCTTTCGCCCAAAAGGCATGCTATTCACCCCCACTCTCACTTAATCTTTTGATGCTTTCTTAAAAGACTTTGTTAAGGTTCTATGATGACGGCAAAATATTTATTCAAAAGGCTTAACTATCATTTCCAATCCTACCTTCAGAGGGCATTGCTTCGAGCTTTTGCAGTGACTTTGCCTATTAAGACTGTCCTATGGAAAATTGAGTAAACCAAGTATAATATAGTAATCGGTTCACCCAACTTTCTGCAAATGCAGCACGCGACGAGGATGGGAATTGAACTCGTCATGCCTCAACAACCAGTGATTTGTATTAAGGCAAGAAAAGACGATTTCTACGAAGCTGTAATGCAAGTCTTCGGAGGCTTTTAAAAAATACAGTCTCTCATCACTTCTAAACATATTCACGACTGATGTAAACCGAGTCAAGCATCAAAGACTTTTCAAAAAAATAAAAAAATAATGATAAAAAACAGTTAGGTTTCATAGCGTTTTTTCAATTCGTACAGAGCCTTTTCAACGGCATGAGATAACGATGCAAACTCTTTATCTTTGATTTTCTGTTCAACCCAGTCTAATAGTTCTTCGTCAATAGTGATGGTTTTTGGGATTTTAGGCATAAGGTAAATTATGGCTTTTCAGTATTTAAATTGTTTACATGACGTTCTAATAACAAAATAAGTTTTATAAGAGACTATCATATTTTCTCTTATATTGAGGTCGTTAGGAATGGAAAAGAAAAAAGTTGTTTTAACTGAGGTCAGTGGAATTGGAGAAAAAAGAGAAAGCCAACTTAAAGCCATAGGCATAAACAGTGTTGACGATTTAGCGAAAGCGTCAGTTGAAGACTTAGCTAAGAGGTTGAAGGTTTCACCTAAAATCGTAGCTAAATGGGTTGCAAGCGCAAAACAGCTTCAACAAAAATAAAAAGTGGTGAAATAAACCCTTTTTTTATTTGTTAAAAAAAGAAAAGTGAAGTTTTTGAATATTGAACGCTATTATTTACAAGGGCAAAATCAACTTTGAAGCCACCAAGAAAGGCACACGCTATGCTGGGAAGAGGAAAGAAGGGCTTCGTCTTGGGCTATCAGTCGCTTTTTCTCGTTGACGCCGAGGGCTTACCGCTTGGACATGTGGAGGCGTCGGTGAACGTGAACGAGAAAAATCTCGAAGAGCCACCCCGGCTCCAATAAAGATTTACAACGCTGGCTAAAAGAGTTTTCAGTTTTCACAATTTGCAAATTCAAACTATAGTAGAGGGAGGGGTAGGTCCCTTAGAGCATTAGCACAAACTCAGGTCAACAATATTTCTCTTAAATAAGAGGCTATATATTTGTGTAAGTAATAGAGCGCAACTTGGTTTTTTATTTTTAATGGTAACGTTTATAACTTTATTTTCTTATTGCTAAAGGCGCGAAGCTGAAGTACAATGGGACATCGAAAAAAGCATGCTCCAAGACGTGGTTCACTTGCTTATTTACCTAGGAAACGCGCTAAAAAACCAGTTGCACGAATTCGTTACTGGCCAACAATAAACGCGGATACACCTAGGCTCTTAGGCTTCACATCATACAAAGCAGGCATGACCTATGTCTTCACAATAGAAGATAGGAAACGTTCACCTCACTTTGGAAAGGAAGTCATGCGAGCAGCAACCATTCTAGAAACGCCGCCTATGCTTGTATGTGGCATTCGCACTTACACCAAAACACCATACGGGCTCCAAAATATTACGGAAGCTTGGATGAAAGATCCTCCAGCAATCCTTGACCGTTTACTGGTTCTTCCAGAAAACTTTAACACTGAAGAAATGCTTGAGAAAGTCCAGCAAAACCTTGACCAAACAGCCGTAATCCGCGTAATCACCGCAACGCAACCATCACAGACTAGCCTTTCAAAGAAGAAGCCTGAAGCATGTGAAATCCAAATTGGCGGAGGAACAATCCCCCAGCAACTTGAATACGCCAAACAGCTTCTGGGCAAAACAGTAACGCCGGAAGAAGTATTCAAAGACGGACAATACGTAGACATTGGAGGAATCACAACTGGAAAAGGCTTCCAAGGTCCAGTTAAACGTTGGGGAGTAGCCATACTCCAGCATAAAGGCCGAAAAACCAAACGTGGCGTCGCCACATTAGGCCCATGGAACCCACACCACGTCACGTACTCGGTACCACGAGCAGGACAAATGGGTTACCACCAACGCATAGAATATAACAAGCGCATATTAAAAATCGGCAAAGACGGCAAAGAAGTAACAGTCAAAGGCGGATACATCCGATATGGGGAAGTAAAAGGACCCTACATACTAATCGAAGGCAGCATACCTGGAACGGAAAAACGCCAAATTCGCTTGCGTGTTCCTGCACGCCCGCCCAGAGAAATCCCTGAGGCAGCACCACAAATCACATATATATCGCTGGAATCTCCACAAGGAAAATAGGTTGAAAACTCATGGCACACCAAAAAACCGCAGAGATTTTTGACTTAAAGGGCGAATCAACAGGAAAAATAACTCTTCCCAACATATTCTCAACACCGCTAAGACCAGACGTAATAAAACGTGCAGTGCTAGCCATACAGTCCAGTAGGATACAACCGCAGGGCAGAGACCCCATGGCTGGAAAAAGAACCACTGCAGAATCACGCGGGACAGGCTTCGCAATGTCAAGAGTTCCCCGCATTAAAGGTGGCACTGGAAGAGCAGCTTTTGCTCCAAGCACAGTTAAAGGAAGGCAACCTCACCCGCCAAGAGCTGAAAAGAAAATACTAAAAAGCATACCAAAGAAAGAGGCTAAACTAGCATTATTTTCAGCGATTGCAGCTACCGCACAAAAAGAAACAGTAGCTTCACGCGGCCACAAGATCGAAAATGTTCCCCAGATACCCTTGATAGTTGACAACGCCATTGAAGGTTTGACGAAGGCTAAAGAAGTCGAGGAAACCCTCACAAGCTTAGGTGTCATACAAGACATTACCCGAGTGCGAGACAGTCGAAAAATCCGCGCAGGCAAAGGCAAGCATAGAGGAAGAAAAATGAAGCAAGCCGTTGGACCGCTTATTGTGGTGGTTGAGAATAAAGGCTTGGTGAACGCTGCAAGTAATGTTCCAGGTGTTGACGTTACTACGGTTGCTAATCTCAATACTGAAATGTTGGCGCCGGGGACTCATCCGGGGCGATTAACGTTATGGACCAATGGGGCTATTGAAAGATTGGATAAACTCTACGGCGAAGGAGAAAGTGCATAATGGACAGCAACGAAGTTATTTCTTACCCGTTAATGACTGAATCCGCAAGTTTAATGGTTGAACGGGATAACAAGCTCATATTCGTAGTTAACTTAAAAGCAGGAAAAAGCGACGTGAAACACGCTGTTGAGGAACTTTATGAAGTTAAAGTAAGCAAAGTAAATCTGCTAATCACTCCTCAAGGCGTGAAAAAAGCATTTGTGAAGCTTACTCCTGAATTCAAGGCTTCAGACGTCGCCATTAAACTTGGAATATTGTAAATTACTAGAAGGCATGACTTATGGGAAAACGAATTCGTGTTCAAAGACGCGGTCGCGGTGGACAAAACTGGCGGGCTTCAACCCACAAACGAGTTGCTCCTGCAAAGTATCCTACAATAGCGCCGAAAGAATCTTTTGAAGCTTCATTAGTCGGCACAGTGGAAGCTCTTATGCATAATCCTGGAAGCGGTGCACCGTTAGCACTGATTAAATTTGAAAATGGCTTATCCTGTTACACAGTTACTCCTGAAGGCATTTTCACTGGACAACAAATCTGCTACGGCGGAAAAGCTCCAGCCGAAATAGGCAACATTATTCCTTTAGGAAAAGTACCAGAAGGAACAATAGTTTGCGGTTTAGAACTCCGTCCAGGCGACGGCGGCAAAATGGCAAAATCTTCAGGTGCCTACGCTACTGTAGTCGGTCACACTCCACAAGGCACAATGATACGGTTACCCTCTGGCAGGACAAGGTACGTTGACGACTATTGCTTGGCAACTGTAGGTGTAGTTTCTGCCTCTGGACGAATCGATAAGCCTTTCATGAAAGCAGGCGAGAAATTCCATCTGATGAAAGCTAAAGGTCACAAGTATCCAAGAACCAGCGGACGCAAAATGGTTCCCGCTTGCCACCCATACGGTAGCAGCAAACGAAGCGCTCGCAGATGCACAACGACTTCGCATGGGGCTCCACCCGGACAAAAAGTCGGGTTGATCGCTGCGCGTGGTCCAGGCCAGAAAAAGAAACGTGCAATCCGCTAAGAATTGGCAGAAGGTTTATAGCGTTTAATATGAGTTTAAGGTGAAGATGAAAAATGCCCAAAGAATTTAGTTACCGCGGACACAATTTGAGCAGTTTGATAAGCATGTCTATGGATGAATTCATTAATCTGCTTCCTTCACGACAAAGAAGAAGTTTACAGCGCGGTTTAACTCCTGAACAGCGTATACTGCTGGAGAAGCTTCGTGAAGCTAAAGAAGCCCAAAAACAAGGCAAAGAAGTCAACCTTAAAACTCACGTACGTGACCTCATTATTCTGCCAGAAATGGTTGGCATAAAAATCCAGATACACAACGGCAAAGAATTCGTTAACGTCGAGATTAAACCTGAAATGATCGGGCATTACCTAGGCGAATTCGCAATAACTAACAAGCCCGTTAGGCATGGAACACCAGGTATCGGTGCATCACGTTCATCAATGTATGTACCTCTAAAATAAAGCGTTTTTTGTATGTATTTAGCTCTCGTTTTTTGTCTTAGGGTATTTGTGTGTGCTCAGCCTACCTACCCGGTCTACTAGATGATCTTAATAGGCTTCAAATATGATTCAACATAGATGTGCATAGAGCGAAGACCGCGCACTTTGCATGCAGAACGGTGCTTTTCAACATAGAACAGTCTGTTTTTTGATGTAGAAAAAAAGCGCTAAAGAAGAAAAAACAAGAGCTAAATATACACAGTTGAAGAAATATGCCATGGAGTCTTAGACCGAAAACTTGATGTTCAATGGCGAGGTAACTGCCGATTCGATTATATGTCTACTTATGATAAGGATTTTCTTGAGCTTTTAGAGCAAGCTGGATGCGTTGAGTTAGATTTTGGAGGCGAGTCAGGTTCAGATCGCCTGCAACAGCTTATCTGCAAAGATGTTACTGCAAACCAAATGTTACAGTCGGTTGAGAATCTTCGGCGTTGGGCGCCATCTATTGAGCCTTATGTTTCATGGATGAGTGGTCTTCCAGGCGAGACTGATGATGATTTGAAACAGACTTTTGATTTGATGGATAAAATGTGCGAAGTTAACCCTAAGACGCAGCATTACGGCATATTTGTTTATACGTCGTTTCCAAGTCCAGTGATGGAATTTTTGCCTTCTGAGTTTAAGGCGCCGCAGTCACTTGAAGAGTGGGGCAGAATCCACGTTTTTCATTTTGATCCACCATGGCTCAGCAAAGCACAAGTTGAAAAACTGCATACGATTTCAGCAGTTACGCGTTGCGCGTTTTATCCACAATCAAGAATAAAGAAGCGAGACCTAGCCTACAAGTTTGCTTATACTATAATGAATCGAATTGCTAAGTACAGGTGGAAACGCAGGTACTTTGGGTTTCCGGTAGAACTAAAAATTGCTGATGCCGTAGCTAGGAAATTTAAGGGGTTCCTTTAAACGGCATTGAATAGTTAAGCGCTGTAGTCTCTTCCTTCAGGCTTAGAGCTTGGCTGTTTTCCAGCTTCAGGAATCTGCGGCAGCGGAACCGGCGGCGGAATATTCAATATTCTTGAAATAAGCACTGCTTCAATGAATACAACGTTGGATACTGATTGAATAATCATTTGTGGTGGCGGCTTTTTTTGTTCATAGTCTTTGAGAGTTTTTTCAATTTCGTTTTTCTCGCCGGTAACGTAAGCATTCCCTTTCAGATTCATTTGAGCGATAGACGGATTAAACGCGATTGACAGGACAAACGGTACTTCTAAAGATTCATCCTGTTTCTTTTCCATACCCACAACGTTGATGTTAGTGTTTATCTGAATTGGCGGGATTGGCTTCCTTATATCCCAAAAGCGTTCAGCAGTAATGCTGGTTATTACGACGTTAACTCTAAGCATTTCTGGTCATCAGAACCTAATCGTAAAAGGGAGATTTAAAACTGTTTATTTCTGCTTGTAACGAGTAAAACCGCAGTGACCGCAAGTGTACCTGTCATGGTGGTCTGCCATAAAGTATCCTGCTCCACATCGCTCGCAGGTTGGGCGTGCTCTACTAACCTTGTTATCTTCAACTTTATACATTGCATGAACTCCTTTTTCTTCTCGGTGCCTCTTTTCATGTTTTGCTTTCTCAGCTTTTTGCGGTTTTGGCACTGCTTCCGCGGTTGCCGCTGGTTTCGCCTCTTCCTTTGGCGCTGCTGCCGGTTTGTCTTCTTTCTTTGGTGGTGCTTTCTTGGACATTATGCTGTCGCCTCTTCTTTAGGCTTTTCAGGTGGACTGTTACGTTTCCTGATGTATTCAGGTTCCACTACTTTAGCCTGCTCAACTGTTTGGTACACGTTAGCAACTCCTTGTGTGATGTTCGTTCCCGTTTTTGTGTGCATTCTTTTAACGAAAACTACTTCGTCGCCAATTTTCATTTCAGTGGCTAGGGCTTTTTTCACTTCTAGCCTCGGAGGAGTTTTTTCTTTTGGACCTTGAATAATAGTGAAGCCTACTTCTTTCCTTTTCAGAAGCGGGTTATTCTTGGTTGAATCTATTTTGATTTGCATTAATATTCACTTTAAGGCGTAAGTTCATACAGTTTTCTTCTTATTTAGCTTTTCGAAGGGTTTCATAGCTTTCAGGAACTCCTTAGCCTGAGCCTTTTTTTCTGAAGTAACTTTAACGACAACTATGCCCGAATACGGCTGCCCATAAACTACAATAGCGTTTTCTGGAGCGTACAAAACGGCTATGAGTGTAAGCAAATCTTCCTCCCCGTCAACGACGATGTGCGTGTGCTCATTTTTTTCTAGGGCTTCCTTGATTGCAAAAATTGCTTCTTCAGTGATTGTTCCTTTGGGATTATTCACATGGACTGTTTTTTCTACTGAGATTTTTTCGGGCATGTTTTGGTTTCTGAGAAATTTAGTGTCAATAATTGTTAGTTGTGGGTGAATATTGTGCTCATGAAGGTTGCGGGAAACTACATCTCCCACTGAAATTGTTCTTGGCGGCTTCTCCTTGTCCACTAACTCTTTCATTTTACCCATTGTTTTATCAAATGAGCCTTGAATTAAGATGCCGAATGGTTCTTTGAATTTCGTTCGGAGCTCCGGTGTTACAGTGTAGACTATAGTCATCGTTTCAACCTTAGTGAACAAACAGTTTTGGGGTCGTATGAAGTTACCGTTCTACGCCTAAAAAAGCCGCTTAGCGCACTTTTAACGCGTATCTGCCTTTCTCTTTTATGTTCATGGCTTTTGCAATAACTGAGTTATCAGGGTCAAACATGACAACTAAACCGCTGTAGTCTTCGCTAAAACTTGTGGACCTACATTTAGGGCATACGTTTTCTTTAGTTATAAAATGACAGTTAATACATGCTTTTTCACTCATTACAATTCACTCCCATTTACTCAGCTTTTGCTTTCCGCTTGTTTCTTTGCAGGTGCCTCAGCTGTCTCCTTTAACCATTCAAGTTTACCTAAGAACGGTTGCCTAGCGGTGACACCGATTTTTCCTGAGCTTCCTGCTCTACCAAGCGAAACCGCAGTTATTCTAACACGCACTTGGTCGCCTGCTGTTAGTTTTCTTTTAGTTTCTTTTCCCTGCAATACTCCTTGTTTTTCGTCATAAGAGATGTAGTCGTCCATAAGTTGTGAAACATGAAGTAACGCGTCTACTGGTCCGATGCGTACGAAAGCGCCGAAATCTGCGATTTCAACCACATCTCCTTCTACAACTTCTTGAATTATCGGGTAGAACGTTAACAGAGAAAAAGACACCTTATGATAGGTTGCTCCGTCGCCGGGAATTATCTTGCCAATAGGGCTTACTTCTATAGTTGTAACTGCGATGACGTACCCTAATTCCTCATCTACAACTCCCTCATACTTTTGCTTAACCTGTTCACGACCAACTTTTTCTAAAGGGTTGCCGAAGGTTTCGGGCGGAATACGGATAGTGTCCTGTAGTGTTATGAGCTTAAACATAGTTATATCAACCCGTCAATCTCTAGACGCGATTTTTGTCTCACATAAATCACTGGCACACTTATATCTCTTAGCTTCCTCCGTAGTTGCCTATCGTTGGTGAACACAGGCGAATTCCAAGCTTTAGCAACCTTAACTATAACATCGTCAGTCGACAACTTTTCATCTTCATCAACCGCAACGTACTTGCATTTTTCAGCAAACTTCAACGCGTAAACAGCTTCACTGCGAATTTTAAGCGAATCCTTAGTGGCCAGCAGTTCAAGTTCACGTTTAACAGGCGAAAGCAAAACAAAATCAACATTCCGATTTAACAGACGCTCGACTTCAACGAAAATATCAAGTTTAAACTTAAGTGGAACAAATAATGCGTTTGAATCTAAGATAACTTTTAACGCTTCATTTCTCTTGGGTGAAACTGACACTTGGCATGGCTCCTGGTTCCTAAAAAAGTTATTTTTTGTATGCTTAAAACATTTCGTTCATAACTTTTATTTCAGTTGATAGGTGCAGCATAGTCTTAAAATTACTATCAGTTTAAATACCTTGAGCAAATGAATTGAGCAACAGTCAGGTGTATGTATGCTCCGCGAGAAATCGTGTGGCGCTGTAGTATTCATAAAAAACACTGATGCGACGAAATATCTTCTTCTTAATTATGCAGCGGGGCATTGGGATTTTGTTAAGGGCAATGTTGAACCTAATGAGAGCGAAAAAGAAACCGTTATCCGTGAACTAAAAGAGGAAACAAGCATAACTGAGGCCCAATTCCTAGATGGTTTCAGAGAAGTAATCGCTTACTTTTACAGGAGACAAGGCTTAACAATCCATAAAGAAGTTGTATTCTTCATAATGGAAGCATACACCGATAAAGTGGAGTTATCTTTCGAGCACATAGACTATGCTTGGCTAGATTACCAGCATGCCATGGAAAAACTAACTTTTAAAAATGCTAAGGACGTATTGCAAAAAGCGCGCGATTTCCTAAAGAAAAACGGCATAATAAAACCGACGGAATAAGCTTAGTTGCTTACTTTACGATAAGTCCGTATCCAATGAGTCTCCAGCGGGCAGTAATTTTCCTGCTGATGGCAACTCTGGAATCTGGCAATGCACAAACAGGCCTAGTCAACTTTACTTTAATCACGTTTTGCTTTATTGAAACGATTTTTCCAACGTTTACAGCTGCACCTATATGAAGCAGCAACGCTTCATCGGGATTAAATTTTTCAACCTTCAATAGTTCTTTTGTTCCCACTGCGCGTTCCAAAACGTGTGTTTCCAAAGTAAGCTCTGTCAATGTTGGCGGAAGCATTCCTGCTTTTCCAGCAATGCTGCCTGTTAAGCCGTCTGCCTTTGAATAGGATGGGTCAAGTAATGTTCCTACTCCAACTAGGCCTCCGCATGTGGCTTCTTTCACGTTTCGTTCGCCAGCGTGCAAACTAACTATTTCGCTGATTAATGGGTCGTAAACGGTTTTGCCTTCTTTTTCAACGCTGATGCCTGGGCGAATTTCTATTTCTTCTCCAACAGCAAATTTCCCTTGAGCTATTGTTCCGCCGACGATGCCGCCTTCTAGCTCATCGATAGTGGTTCCTGGCTTGTTAACGTCAAAAGAGCGAACGATGTACATGAGCGGCGGCTTAGTTTCATCCCGTTTGGGCGTAGGAATAACTGTTTCAATAGCATTAAGGAGTACGTCAATGTTTATTCCGCGCTGGGCTGAGATTGGAATAATCGGCGCCTTCTCCGCTAATGTGCCTTTAACGAAGTTTTTGATTTCTTTATAGTTTTCTAGCGCTCTTTTCTCATCTACAATGTCAATCTTGTTCTGAACAATAATTAGATTCTTTATGCCGCTTACTTCAGCGGCTGCAAGGTGCTCTCGTGTCTGCGGTTGAGGACATGGCTCATCAGCTGCAATAACCAAAATCGCGCCATCCATTATGGCTGCGCCAGAAAGCATAGTAGCCATTAACGCTTCGTGCCCAGGTGCGTCAACAAAACTTATAGCTCGAACAAATTCTGCTTCAGAATTACAGTTTTCACAATAGGGCTTAATTGTGTAGTTTTTGGGCGGCTCACATTTTGGGCACTTGTAAATGGGCATGTCCGCATAGCCCAGTTTTATGGTGATGCCTCTTTTTAGTTCTTCACTGTGCCTTGACGCCCAAACGCCAGTTAACGCTTGCACCAACGTTGTTTTCCCATGGTCTACATGACCTATGGTGCCGATGTTGACTTCTGGCTGCTTAGGCAAGGCTTTACTCGTGTCACTCATCTTATTCTCTTCTTTAAATAAAGAATATAAATTATGAAAGAACTATTGGGAGTTTATAAGGTTTAAGCATGAGCTCAGTCAAACTTGTACTCATTTTGCAACTGGTTGAGCTTTAGCTTCAATAGCTTTTGCGGCTGGTTTTGCAGCTGGCTTTTCAACAATTTTCATGTTAATCTGAACAATTTCATCTGTTATTGTATTTCCCCGAACTGTTTTACGTTTTCTTTCTCCCTTTTTCTTTGGGCTAAAGCCTGCTCCACCGCTAAGCACCACGTTTCGGCGGACACCACCATGAACGTTTCCTCTCATTGGGACGCCGTCTTTGTCCGAGCCGCCCCTTATTTGCACTTTATGCGCTGGTAAATCTACTACTGTGCCGTCTATTGTTTCTCCAATTCTTCTGCCGATGAACGGTGCTGCCCGTGCTTCTTCAAGCTCAACAACTTTTGAAGTTCCTGCTTCCGGATCAGATACTATTACCTTAAATTTTGCCATTTTGCTGATTAACTCTCCAGCGGAGTATGAAGTTGGATGGTCTCTCTATTAAGGATTTATGAAGAAATTTAGCTGGATGCCTTTTTTTTGGGAACATGCTGTTATTCCGGAGTTAGTGTGTGGATTGAAAATGAGATTGTTTTTTGTTCTAGTTGTTTTGGGTTGCTTTTTTAAATCAGGGCTTGTTGTGTTTGCGGATTGCGACTTTTAGCGACTGTACGCGACTTCCTGCGACTCCACACGACTATTTGTGACTCTCTGCGACTTCCTGTGACTGCTCCCGACTCTTTACGACTGTAAACCTAAGCATAGCTGGTAAGAGGGAGAATCCCATTGAGATAGATCAAAAGTTAGCCCTGAAGGTGCATTAGTTGAGGAATTGCATGCTTTAATCCATTTGAAAGATGCCCTAAACAAGCAAAGAGGCTGTTTCTGCGCTCCGCTGGTTCAGGGTTTGATGTCGGTTTCTGCTCGGTTTCCTGCCGAGGTTCACTCAACTTAATCGCCTGTATGCCGCCTCTCCAACACCTTGGAGAAAAAGACAACATATCAAGGAAAGTTAGCCCTATAGACACCACAAAACAAGACAACAGTTTCTATTAGAAGTGACTAAAGATTAAAAATTTTCGTTTCCGGACTTAGACCCTTCCGTAGCCTGCCATATTTTCGGCCTTAAAAGCTATTGCGCTTTTTCAATAAAAGTGCTCGTTTTGACAAACCTATTCTCTGTTTTCTTCAATATGCCTCTTGATAATCTTCTCGATTTGCCCCTTATCTAACTCTACTTCTTCTTCGTCTATTGTCAATTTGTGCACCTTTTTTTCCTTGAGCTTGTCATATAGCCACATAGAGAAGAGGGAAACTGCCGTATCCTTAGTAATTTCAACAACAACGTAAATAGTTTCTATGCCAGCAGCTAGTTCTTGTACGCTGTTTAGATACTTAACGCTGAAACCCCTAAATTCCGCTTTTCCTTTTTTCGCGACGCTTTCCGTGAGAAGCAAATTAGGCGCGTTCTTTTCAGATGTTTCTACGGCAAGTTTGAATGTGACCATTTTAATCATCCACCAGACTAAAGAAGTTCAACTTGCTTCGCCTTTTGTCCTAACTTCTCTACTGATTCAGAATCATCTTTTGAAAATAAGCTAATCACCTGATTGTATACAAGAAGTTCAACAACTTTCTTTACAGTTTCCAGATCAATTTTCAAATATTCTGACAATTCAGTAGGTGTACTGCCGCTATATTTGATTGCCGACCAGATTTTCTCCGCTAACATACTGGTTTTGTGATTACCAAGTCGATAAGCATGCACGCGATTTGCCCCACCCCTCCAAATCTTTGCAAGTTGACCATTAAACCGAACGCAGTTGGCCCAAGGGCTTCCCTTTAACAAGACGTTGCTATCAATTAAGCCCTCAAAATCTTTGTAGTCATTCTTCATTTGTTTTGAAGTATAGACGAAAACGCCTTCTTTCATTATCGGGACATCATCTATTAGAATAGTAGGCTTGGTAAAAACCATGTCATAGTGAACATTCGATCTGGTTTTTCCGCCAAATTCTCTGTTGTCACCAAGCGAAAAATGGGCAGTAGAATACATCTTTTCGTCGACTAATATTATACCCTTCGCTTTTAGTATCTTGGTATTCAGTCCTATACCAAATTCGCTGAGAAAGGAGCCATTCTTTTTATTAAGCGTTTGCGTTATTAGTTTTATCGCTTCTTCATCTTGAGATTTAACGCTCGCAGGATCGACAACGCCTTTTCTAACGTCGAAAGATAGTGGCGCAGAAAGCAAATGGTCTGGAGCTATCGTCAAATCAATACAGATTTTGCCTTCTGCAGTCTTAGTCATGGGGACTACAAATACTTCCGCCCCAGGCAGATTTCCCCATATTGATGGTTGATCCACGTAGCCTGAACTTATCTCAGGAGGAATTTTCCATCCGTAAAGTGAAAACGTCACATCTGTACCACTCGGAGAAATTACCCTTGTCTTTCTTCCATTTGCTAGTAATATGGCCACATCATTGCCTATTCTCTCTACATATTCAGGTTTGGGGCTATCGCAAATCTCCAAAAACGAATTCTCATCTATCCCTAGCATGACAGCTACGCGGACAGGCGACTTTCTTATGGCCCTAATGAAGAACCTCCGAAAGTTCAGTTCATTCGGGATGTTGGCCAAGCACAGGATTATGATGTCCACAGATTCAATTGCCTCTCTGATACTGGTTCCAAGTTTCGGTTTGGTGACATCGCTGGTTTTGCGAAAATTGTCGGACAAAAGCATTATGTAAGCCTTTACTCCAATCCGACTCGCGGCGACAGCCAACGCATCGGCAATTCTGATTCGGGGTTCATCACATACAATCAACATATCTTCGCCGATTTCAGCTTTGAAGTTTTTCTTCAAGATAGAAACAGCTGCCTCAGAGAGCATTAAGTCATTTATCATATCTTCACCCCCAGAGCTCTGGCTGCGCTTGGTATGTCTATTAACCCGTTTCCTTGGGCTTGTTTGGTGTAGCCCTTTATCGGCTTGGCCGAGCCGATAATCGCTGCTCTTAGGTCACTGTAGAATTTTGTTGGGTCCTTACTCTGTTTTTTGAGTTGAAGAAGAAGCGCCAAAGCCCCCGTCACAAAAGGTGCAGCATAAGATGTTCCCAAATGGGCTTCATCTATAGTAATTTCCATCCAAGCTGTAAGTTTATGATAGTACCTTACCCTCACAGGAATATCGGCTGGAGCCAGTAGATCTGGCTTTCCAGGGGACCATGACCAACTGCTTATATCCGACACTTTCGGTTCCGCTCGTTTTTTCTTATAAGAGGCTCCTCCTACCGCAATCGCGCCTTGAGCAGATGCCGGGCAAGCTATAGGTCCCTGATTACCTCTGTTCCCTGCACTTGCAACAACTATTATCCCTTGGTCTGCCACATAGTTGACCATTTGATCTAACGCGCAATTAGCGTCGCAGGATGCTACTTGGTGTGTTCCTAGACTCATGTTTATTATGTCGGGTTTGATCGTATCAACGCAAAATTTGAGAGCGTCAATAATGGATTGGTCATCCGTCGTCCCAGCTATTGCAACGGCTTTAACATCGTAAATTATCGCTTCAGGAGCAATCAGATGTATGAGAACTGCAACTTCTGTGCCATGAGTTCCGACCGACATGTCTATCTCGTTAGTGGTGTTCTTCCTCCAAAGACCCGTGCCCGGAATCTTTGCCACGCATCTGCATAGAAACTCTGTTTGTCTTATGACGCCCGTATCGATTACAGCAACTTTTGCGTTTTTTCCGTAGAAACCCTTTTCCCTTGCCCAAACACGAACGTGTTTTGTATAGAGATCATTGAAAAGATTGGGGGTTTCTTGAAGACTCATTTACATCACAGGACTTCAAGCTCAGAAGAAGGAGACATTTTCTTGACGATGTCCAAATTTTGTATTGCTTGAGCTATTGTTGGTTCCGCCTTAACTTCACCGGTGACCATCTTCAGAGGTTCTATTACCGTACGCACTTTGAGACCTTTCGATGACAACGTCTCAACGTTTTCTGCAGAATAATCTCGCAGCCAAACAGTTACATGCATGGTCGCGTTCGGCTTACACTTATGAATCGCTCTTGCCAACTCAACTATATCTTCTGTCATTGTCAGTTCTTCCGATCAATTATTGTCGAAACTGAATAATAGACTTTTTTGCCCACTCGATTTCTGTCCACAAGATGCTTTTCATAAAGCCTACAAAGATAACCACTCTCTAAATGTCGTGACCGACCAGTAACTTTTGAGACATCATCAGAAGTAATCATTCCATTGCGTTTTTGAGAAATCACACTCAGCGTTTTGTTTAGGCTTTCTGGAATTAGTGGATTGTTGAGCCTTTCAGCTTTGGCGGTAGTAACAGGATTGCTTGAAGACATGGGTTGTACGGATGCAGTGGCTAAAATTCTTTGCAGCGATTCTAGCTTAGACTGTAGCTCATTTAACGCCAGAGACAGACGTCTGTTTTGCGTCTCAAGGCACTTTACCCTTTGTTCTAAATTTTCAGACATGTTTAAGTTCACCTCTGAACTGTCCAGACTACATCTGGACAAATTGCAGATAGCATAATATTAACTCCGTCTCTTTTTAAGGTTTATGGAACTCTGCTCAATGCCAGAAATTTATGACAAAGGGAATCAGGGACAAGTAAAGTTTCTTACAAAAAAAGAAGGAAATACGGGAGATTTCGCTACTTTACGCTTATAGAAGCAATAAATAACCAACTCCAGGAGGGCGTGAATCTGAAGATTGAAAAGTGTAACTTATTTTTGTCCAAATTATCATGCTTGTGCTTTTTCTTTCCTAAACTCACTTATTGCACTATTCAATTCTCTTGAACAATTTTCTGTAAGCATCCGTGAGGTTTTAATTGCGCCTTTCAGAAAAGTGTCAATATAGCCCATTGGAACAATATTCACGATCGAATGCGGCATTCCAACTACTGGATTTCGCCATAATAATGTCCCAATTTCTGCTTCTTCGACAATTACCTCACCGTCCTTGTTCAAGTAGCACTCATAAAGTGAGCCATCAAGAATAACCACTGGAAAGGAAACAAGACAGATTCGTCTCGAAAAAGTTGGAGATTTATCAATCGCTTTAACTTCAGCTACAGCAGCCTTAATCGCACCCATAATCGCTCCATAGGGAACATCAACATGATCACCAAATGCTTGTATCAAGCCGTAACCTGCTCTGTTAGGAATAAGAAATCCAGGCAATTTTAGAATGTCTTCCCGCCTAGAAACACTTTTTAGAAAAGCTTGACCAAGTTTAGAAGCTGCTCGCTGGACAATTCTTGCTGGATCTGCGAGGTGTATATCTGAAGACGTAAGAATGATCCAAGGTTTATCTCTAGCCGACTTGCACTCTATGAAAAATTCTGTGCGAATTAAAACGCCATCAATTTCATTCTGAATATATGCAGTTACATCTATTTCACGAGAGACTTCCGTGTCAATGTCCTTGTAATAATCTGATTGCATAGTGTTAAATCCTAAAGTTCTAAACTTTCGAGCCACACTCATTTCAAAAGGATAACCCTGTTTTTGGAGCCAATCAATGATTTTGCCTTTTAACTCGGTATTTTCTTTGCTCATAGATTTTGCTGCCTACCGAATAACTTTCGGGCATACTAATTATGAAGCAATAGCTATTAAAATAGCCGTAAAAATTTGCTATAAAACCGAAAAAAGAGAGGAAATTTGCGGGAGATGTCTCCATTGACTTCATGTTAAGGATTTATGAAGTTTATTGGCTCAATGCGGACTTTTTAGGGGAGTTTAGATTATTCAGGTAAACGTTTTAATTTAACTTTGAAGTCGTCCTATGGCTATGTGGCGGCTAGGGTTCTTCTTCCATGACATGGCGTTCGGATTATTAACGGTATTCATACCGCTATACGTGATAGTTTTCAAAAATACCAGCATCTTAGGCGGACCGCTGCTTGCTCTGGGAGTTATGATGTCAATTGCGATATTCTGCTCCATCCCTGCCTCATTTCTCTGGGGCTACCTCTGTGACGCCACCCGTCACTACAAAGTGTTTATTCTCCTTTCTTTCGCTTCAATAGCTATAATTCTTTTCCTCATGACGCTTCCATTTGCTCAGAATCTAATTTTCTTTGTTGCCTTGTACGTGGCTATGCAGATGCTTCATGTGGCGCATGAATCGCCGAAGAATGTTCTTGTCACTGAGCATTACAGCCGCAATAATTGGGAGAGAGCTTTCGGGTTTTATGAGGGTATCACCGAAATTGGCACGATTATCGGCTTGGCTATGGGGATATTCATGTTTGCGTCTACTCTTAGCTTCTCTGTGCTGTCGACCTACACGCTTTATCTATGCAGTGGCCTAAGCGTAGTGGCGTTGATTCTGGCGGTGCTGCTAGTTGCGGACCCGTTGATGATTTTTGAGAGGCGACTGGTTGGTATCGAGAGGAAGATGGATTATGCTAATCGTGGTTTTGAGGGTTCATCGAGGCTTATGGATGGGCTGCGCTGGGATGGTTCGCTTAAGGAGGACAGTTTCGCTGGGTTCGTCGCTGCAATAGTTTTGTTTGCTCTTGCGACGAGTCTGTTCTTTACGCCTTTGCCGATTTTTCTTAGGCAGGGTTTAGGTTTGTCGACAAGTTGGGTTTATGTTGCGTATATTTTAAACTCCGTTGGGGGGACGACAGGTTACTTCCTGATTGGTCGCCGGGCGCAGTCAATGGATATAAGAAAGCAGATGCCCCGTTTTGTGCTTTCACGTAGCATAATCATCTTCATACTGGTAGGGGTTATTCTATTGCATTTTTCACCTAAGATTATGACGGGCGTCCTGCTGATTTTTATCGGGTTTGCGTATGCCATGTACTATATCATGATGCTTTCGCTGTCGATGGAGGTTATACCGCAGGGCAAGGCAGGGCTTTTCGATGGAATGGTCGGGTTAGGATCCGCAATGGGCGCTTTTCTCGGGCCTTTCCTTGCTTTTCACCTGAATTATGTTCCAATGTTCGTCATAACCGCCGTGATTTTCTTAGTCGCCTTCTTAGCTCTGAAACTGTTCCGTTAAAGCATCAAGTTGCATGCCATTTTTGTGGTGGAATTTTGTCACAAATAGTAGGGTACCCTATAGGGCGGGTCGTGTTTGCTCTTACAACCTACCCCTCCCGATCTACCTTATGCTTCTAATATGCCCCAAATATGATTTAACATACTTCAACATGGAAGCGACGCCTTCGCTTTTCAACATGAAATGGTTGCTTTTGCATGTTAAATAACTGTACAGAGGAATGTTTACGCCTAATAAACCATCTAGAAAAGGCTTATCTCCTCAATTGCGGGGTAACTGAAAAGTGAATAATATCTTAAAATTAAAAACAGCTATAACTTATTCCAAATAGGCAGCAGGTAAGCGTTAAGGCAGCTGGTGTTTTGGCTTATTCGAAAAATAGAAAAACATTTTTTGCTCCTTGAGTAGCAAATAAAAAACAAAAGAAGACAAATGAAAGAAAAAATTGGTGAGTTTGCGCTCGGGTTTATTCTGTGTGGACTCTGAATAGGTCGATGTCTTCACGCATGGCTGGTGTTAGCTCAAGGAAGTCTCTAACTGACCGTTCAATGTCTTTCGACTGGGTAACGTATCTTCCGACGATTAGGATGTCAGCGCCCTGCTCTAAAGCTTCTTTGGCTGTTTCTGGTACTATTCCGCCTGCAACCGCTATTAGGAATTTCTTGTTTGGGAAAGCTTCGCGTATTATTTTTATACGTTCAAGTCCGCAGGTTCTTCCGCTTTCTTGATCTATTCCTCTGTGCAATATTACGACGTCTGGGAACTCTTTGAGTGACTTAAGTTTTCCAAGAACATCTTCAACGTTCAACATGTCTATAACCGCGTATATTCCAAGTCTTTTGGCTTCATGAACGAACGCATCAAGAGTTTCAGGAGGCGCAAGTCCAGCAGCAACCACTGCGTCTGCCGTGTCTTCATATGCTATGTCTACTTCGACTTTTCCAACATCAAGCGTTTTTAGGTCTGCAACAATGAACGAGTCTTTCGCTACTTGTCTCAGGTCGCTGATTACTCTTGTTCCATAACGTTTGATTAGTGGTGTTCCGGCTTCAATGATGATTCTGTCACTTCCTGGAAGCTGAGCGAGGATTTTCTTGGTTTTCTCAAGCTCAGGTGCATCCATAGAAATCTGCAGGTATGGGGGTCTCCATAAGCGTGGAACTTTAAAGCCCATTATCGGATGCTTTGCGCGGTCTTTCTCATAAATTATCTTTTCCTGTGATGGGTACTTCTTTAATGCTCGCTGAAGCGCCATTTTTGTCGCGCCATAATTATACTGGTATATTCTTCGGTAATCGCTTGCTTGCGGATGAACAAACACGCTGCAAATTATAACCCACTCATCAAGTTTGTCTGCGGGAATAATTCCTTCTTCTGCAGAATCAGCGATAGCTTTGGCAACTGCTGCTTGTGCTGGACCAAAAATTTTTCCTGTGTCCGCCATGTTCTTAATGGTTACCTTAGGTACTATTAGCGTGTGGGGTTTCGGCGGCAAGTTCGGTCTTATGACTGCCAGCAGTGGCGTATGACCGGCTGATAAACTTGTCATGCCATTAGCGAATGCTTGGCCAACTGGGCCATTCTTGTCACCTATCATCAGGTCGATGTGTGCAACTTCGTTTCCTTCTCCGACCAGAGATTCGCCGATTAAGTAAGTGCTTCCTGAATATTCATCTGGGGCGTCTGCAACAGTTGTCGGTATGCGCTCAACAATCTCTTTGAAATCGACATTAAACTCTTTTAACCAAGTGTAAAGTGTATCTCTGTGGATCTCCAATTCTTTTGCTGTTCCGACAATTGTCGGTTTTGTCGGCTTATTTTTTGAGCCAACTTCTTTTTTTGCTGCTTCGGTCAAGATTTTTATAAATTCTTCTCGAGTTTCTGGCTTTTTAACATCTGCTCCCGACATTTTTTAGCCTCAGCGCTCTCTGTATATTATCTTATATATAAGAATGTCGGAAGGTTTGAAAAGTATTAGGGGGCGTTGGGGTGGTTTTAGCGGTAGGTTGTCGTTTAATGTTTGTTTTCTTTGGGGCAGCCGTAACAACTTGCCTCGGGAAAAAGGTCCAGCGGTAAATCTATATACCTTGAAGTTTTATTGAATGCCTCATTATGAGGCAATCGGATGTCTTGGACTGACTGGGCATGCTTAGGAATATTCATACTTGGTTTTTTGCTGTTCCTATACGGAGCCAACATTTATAATGCAATTATCGGTTACACTGGCGTTTACCTGTTCATCGGTTCAATCGCAGCCTATCTTATTATATACATACACAAGGAATTGACTAAGAAACCGTCTGCTTAAAATCCGTAAATGTTACCGTATTTTTCATTTAAATATTGCAGGTACGGTTCAGAATTCAGGTTTCTTCCAGTCGCTTTCTTGATTAGTTCTTCTGGGTCATAGAGGTCTCCTTGGCTGTGAATATTTCTCTTTAGCCAATCGTTAACGTGGTTTAGTTTTCCCAATGCAAGCTGATTGCGCCAATCCGGCAGGTCTTTGTTGATTGTAGCGGTTATTTGTCCACTGTAAATGTTGCCAAGCGCGTAGCTTGGGAAATAACCATATAAGCCGCTTGCCCAATGCGTGTCCTGCATTACTCCTTCTGAGTCATCTTCAACTTTTACGCCTAGATAATCAGCGTATTTCTGGTTCCAAGCCTCAGGGAGCTCGTTGACTGCGATTTTATCGGCGAAAAGGTCTCTTTCAATTTCAAAGCGAATAATCACATGCAAGTTGTATGTTACCTCGTCGGCTTCAATGCGGATTTTTGAAAGCTCAACCTTGTTGATAGCTCTGACAAACTTGTCTAATTCAACGTTTGCAAGGCTGGGCGCTGCTTTTTTAAGTTTAGGCATAAAGCTTGTCCAAAACTCTTTCGAGCGGCCAATTACGTTTTCATAAAAGCGTGATTGCGACTCATGTATTCCATAGGAGCAGGTGGAGCCTATTGGTTGATATTTCCATTTTGGGTTAAGGTTCTGCTCATAGAGCGCATGTCCACTCTCGTGAAGTACAGAGAAGATTGAGCTAGCATAATTGCTTGGGTAATAATGGGTCGTTATGCGCACATCATCATAATAGCCTGTGGTAAAAGGGTGTTCTGTCTCATCAATTCTCCCATGTGCCGCAGGAGAGGCAGTGTCGTAACCTAATGTCTGTGTTAAGAGTTGCGCAATTTTGCGCTGGTTCTCTGCTGGAACTGGCTGATGAAGTATTGCTGTATCAGGCTTGCTTTGGCTAGATTGGATCTTACTTATCAGCTGTTTCAAGCCGCCTTGGAGTTGGTTAAATATTGCCGTAATCTGGTTAGCGGTCATTTTAGGCTCAAAATTGTCGACTAAGGCTTCATATGGCGTTTTGGTTTCCTTAACCTTCATGAGGATTTCTGCAGCTTCCTTGCTTAAGTTCAAAAGCTTTTGCAAATCAGGCTTGAAGAGGCTAAAGTTTTTTTGGGCTTTAGCTTTTTTCCAAACGTTCACTGTTATTACCTCTTGCTTAGCAAGTTCAGCCACCAATTTTTCTGGCAAACTAGTTTGTTCTCGGTAGCTTTTGTTGATTAGGAAAATATTGCGTTTCTCGGCTTGCCCCAGCGCTTCATACTCGGGGTTTGCTTGTATGGTAGCTAATAGTTTTCCTATTTGTGGGTTAGTGCTCATTTGGTGATGAATACGAGTTAATAAGGACAGTTGCAGGCTTCTTTGCTCTACTGCACCAGGCGGCATCACGGTTTCCATGTCCCAGTGAATTATGCCCTCAGCGGTTCCAAACACTGTAGCATCTTTAGTTTTTGCTAATAATTCTTTGTAAACTGCAGAGATGCTCACTTTTGCCACTTCTTTACTATTTTATAGGGAAATTCGGTTATTTATTGTATGGTGCTAATCATGTTAACGTTAACACGATTGCAAAAGCTTTTATCTGTTGACATTATAAATGCCGATTATTGAGGAAAACACAAATGAGTAGCTTAGAATCAGATAAAAATCTCGCAGGCATAGGATCAATACTTCTCATCTTCCCATTTGTCAGCATCATAGGCATAATCCTTGTTTTCATCGGCATGAAAGGAATGTCAGAATACTATAAGGAGCCGGGGATTTATCAAAACGCGCTCAGTGGCCTTATCTTTGGGATCATCGGATCAGTAGCATTCGCCGCAGGTATTGTGCTTGCTTTTGCAGTGGGTGTCTTTACGTTCGGATTTGGCGCTTTGATTATCGTTTTTGGCGCACTTGTAGTCGTCTTCGTCTTCTACTTACTGATGGCGATGCATTTTAGACAAGCATTTTCATTGCTTGCCCAAAGAACCGGCGAGCAATCCTTTAACACTGCAGGCAATTTGCTATGGTGGGGCGCCATACTGACGATAATTTTTGTTGGCTTAATACTGATATTCATCGCTTGGATATTTGCCACAATAGGCTTCTTCTCCATGAGACTTCAACCACAGCAACCATACGCTTCACAACCATCTGGTTATACTCCACCTTCTACACCACCAGTAGCACAGCCAACACAAGCAACACGATACTGCCCCAACTGCGGCGCACCTGTAGAGCCAAACACCGCTTTTTGTCCTCACTGCGGAAAACAATTACCACAATAAAAACCCAACTTTTTTTATTTCTCAACTTTAAAAGCCGGCGTTCATTAGGAGCGTATAAGGCCTGTTTGACCCCCCTTGTCCACTGTTTAGACATAGTTTTACTAGCTAAAAAGCAGGTCCCTCCCACTACCTCAATTTAGCTAGAATAATTATCAACAAAATTGACCTACCCTCGCCCTATCCTTTTGTTATGTAATTCACCAGCTAAAAGTGAGCCCTATTTACCGCTGAGATTCCTTAGCGCTTAAATCAACTAGAACGTCTCTTTTCTCCATTTAAGTCAATGTCCAATAGGAGCAGCACAAGCTGAATCGCGTTTTAGAAATTGTTTTCTAAGTTGGAAAATAAAAATGGAAAGGTGGTGTTTGTGTCATTCAATTTTATGTCTCTATGTTTTCTGCGTTTTTGTTTCGGCGCTGTTTTTGGCGAAAGTGTAGTTTTTGATTGTTAAGCTTAGGGCAATTATTACTATCATTAAAGCAATGCCTGTGACGAAGATTGTGTTAAAGGCTGTTTTATTTCCAAACGTCATAACGTATGGCGGTACAGGTAACTTTACAGTGTCATAGTACGTTGACATTATAGTGGTGGCGAGGACTGGACCAATTGCGCCTCCAAGGTTTCGCAGCATGGTATTCATTCCTAAGCCTACTGCTGTGTTTTCTCTGGGCACTGATATTGAAATCATGTTTACTATTGGTATAATCAGGGACACGAGTCCGACGAGTGCAACGGCAACGTCTATGGTCAGTTCTGTTGTGGTTCCTCTATAGAAAGTGAATAGTAGCAGACCAATGATGCTGACGGATGCGCCTAGAGCAAGTATGGGTTTTGGTCCTATTCTGGTTACAAGTCTACCCATAATTGGCCCTACTACAAGCATTACGAGTGTTGCAGGTGCAAGTGTCAGTCCCGTAGTGACAATGTCAAGTCCTAGTCCGTACGGTGCAGGATACTGAGCGTAATAGATGACAGCAAAGAACACTAGAAACATGGAAAGGCTAGACATTATGCCAACCAAGTTTGCGACGAGGACGTTCCTGATTTTTAGCAAGCTTAATTGAATAAGCGGGCTGGTGCGTTTGTTTTCAAAGACAAAGAAGTAAACGGTTAAGATTAATCCTGGTATAAGGAATGCAATGTTTTCGTAGGATAGCCAGCCTAAGGTTGGTGCCTCTGTTAAGTATATCAGCACGAGAACTATACCAGCCATCAGTATCGTTGCACCTGTGAAGTCAACCTTGCTCTTTTCGCCAGGGACATCTTTTTTGAGCATTACTGCGACAAGGAAGAATAGGACTATGCTAAGTATGAAGGCGGTGTGAAAAGCCCAATGCCAACTGAGGTCTTGCACAACATAAGCACCTATGACTAGACCAGCTGCGGCGCCTATGGCGAAGGTTCCGCTGATTATACCTTGAGCAGTCGCTACTCTTTCTTTGGGGAAAATGTCAGTGATTATAGCTAAGCCTAATGGGATTATGGCAAAGCCCACGCCTTGAATAGCTCTTGAGGCGATTAGCATGTCTATGTTTGGAGAAAAACCGGCTAATCCTACTCCTGCAATGTAGAAAAGTAAGACTGTGAGAAAGATTTTTTTCTTGCCATAGATGTCGCCGAGTTTTCCGAACAGCGGCGAAACTGCGGCTCCGACAATTAGAAAGGCAGATGTAATCCATGACGCAACGTTTGCTGTTGTTGATAAATCTTTTTGGATGACTGGGATTCCTGGAATGACCATAGTTTCCACATAGTTGACTAGCAGTGAAACGGCGGTTACGGTTAGTAGAACTTTCGTGGGGTAACTTAAGCCACTTTTAGAGGCATTTGCGTTTGAACTGGGCATGCTGCTTGAGTTCATGTTAGACCGCTTTTTTAATAATGGTGACTATTAGTCAATTAATATACTTATCGTCGTTAATAGTAATGTTTTAAAGTCAACTGGTTATATTTAATGATGGTTACCATGCCTAAAGTAGTTCCCGAATACAAAGAAGAAGCCAAATCGAAAATTATCGAAGCCGCTCGCATAGTTTTTGCCAAAAAAGGGTATCATGATTCAACAATGGACGACGTCGCCAAAGAAGTCGGCGTAAGCAAAGGCGCACTCTACTCATATTTTAAAAGTAAAGAAGACATCCTGAAAGAAACTTATCTGCAAACCCACCAAACACTCAGAACCATTATCAATACAGCGTCCGAAAAACCTGATTTAACGCAAGCGTTTGAAGAAGTTTACAGCATGGTGACTGAAAGATACAAGGGCAACTTGCACAGACATTTCGAACAAGTCGCTTTGGCCTCACATGATCCCCTAATTAAAAAAATCATCATGGATGATTACCAACGAGATGTCGAAACGGTTCAAGCATTTGTAGAAGCGAAAATGAAACAAGGTCTGATGAGAACCGACGTTGACGCTCAAACCATAGCTGAACTCTTCACCGCACTATTTATGGGAACGATGGAAAAACTGGTCCTTGGATTCCCAAACAAAGATGTACACGAACAATGGATAAAATCCATGATACTCATACTAGGAAAAACAACAAAAACAAACTAAAAAGCACTTTTTCCATTTTAAGCTAAACTATACGTAAAACCGTCACCCTCTATTTATCATGAAGTGCTGTTTTTATGGTTGAACGTAAAAATTCAAAACTCGGTCCATTCTGCCTAAAGCGCCTCCATTGCATTAAGGACCCATACGCGGCTTAGAAGCAGGTAAAGTAGTCTGCCAAATATTCGGAAAAACCTTCAAAACCCACACCCAACTTGACCTGCACATGGAACAAATGCATGGAAGCCCTGAAAAAACACATACTCAGGCGCATGAATAATTGGTGCTCCGGCCGGGATTTGGACCCGGGTCACCGGCTCGAAAGGCCGGAATACTTGACCAGACTATACTACCGGAGCCCTTTGCTTAAAAACATCAAGCAGAATGCTTTTTCACTCGAATAAACCTTACCCTTCAAGAATCGGGCTTTTAGCTAGCTTGCGCTTTATTGTTTTGGTTTTTTGGCTTAAACAAAAATCCAGTTATTTGCTCAACAAGCTTGCCCTGGTTCTTGGCCGTTTTCTCGAGTTCCTCTATTCTTTTTTCTATGTCATTTGAAATGATTTTGCCTTCGATTCTGTTTGCTGAGCGGAACATAAGCAGCATTTTGAAAACCTCTGAAATTGCTTTTTCTTGCTCGCCAACAGATGCGGGTTTTGTTCCAGCAATAATGGATAACTGGTCCACATAGTGTTCTTTAATTTTTAATTCCGCGTTAACGGAGGGGTCAGTTGGAAACGCAATGCTAAACGGCGTCTTCTTCGCTAGTTCCGCTGCGGTTGGAAAGCGGATTATGATGTCTCCTCTAATCCATGAAGAAACGAATTCAGTGACGAATTTTCGGATCTCTTTTTGGCTGAAAAGTAACGCGGGCTCTGTTTTTGGTTCAGTTTTCTTTTTGATTCTTACGTTTATGACTTTTTTGTCTGAGTTGTTTTCCATGATATTCCCTTCCCAGCCTTCGAGTTCTTCTACTTTTCTTCTTAAGCGTGACTAGTATTTAAGAAAGCGTTAAAAAGAGATTTTTGCTGCAGACGGAATTTTTCCCAAAATTTTCGCTGTTGCCCTCTCTACTTTCTCCCGTTCGGCTGCATCGGTGTATACTCGTAGTATATTCATGAAGCCTTTGAGTGTTTCAAAAATCTTTGAAATCTCACTTAGCCGCTGCGGAGTTTTGTCACCCGCTTGGTTTCTTATGAAAACAGGAATCTCCATAGACTCCATAAGTACCGCGTGATGGTAAGGTACGGATGGCACCGTGGGCACGTCAATTATTACTGATTCAATGCTGACGCCTGCTTCTTTGGCGATTTCACTTTGCATTTGGCGCCTGTATGATTCGCGACCGAAAATATTGGAGATCATTGTGTCCTTCTCGTAGAATGTCCGCTCATAAGCGCATTTTAGCATTATGCGTCTTTCTAAGTTGCCAATTATTCCTTTGGATGCCGAGCACTTTTTTAGGGCTGACCAGACGGTGTAGTCATCCAGCGCCAAATAGTCTTCAGGCGTCTTGAACGCTGTCAACCCTAACTCGCCGTTTGCTTTTTCCATGGCGGTTGCCAGCATAATCTGCGCTGCTCTGCCGACACGGTGAAAATAAATGCTCTTAAACGATTCAATCCTAGCAATCATGAACGCTTCTAACGCTGATAGTGCGCCTAGTTCTACGGCTAGATTTTCGCCTAAAACATCAAGCGCATGTATAAGACGGAAAACATCGATGAAACCGTACTCGGCGCCCGTGTGGTAGGTATCTCGGACGATGAAGTCCTGTTTGTCAACGTCCACGGCGCTGCTTATTATCTGGTCAAGAAACGCTTTGCCAGGTTTATGCAGTTTCCCAACGGCGAGTCCAGCTACCTCTTTAGGCTTGTAACCCATCTTTGATAGTTTATCGCTTACTTCGCTCTTCTCGATAATCCATGAAGTGATGTCTTCATGCGTTTTTTCCAAGTATTTTATCAGTAATTGCTCAAAAACATGCGAGAAAGGTCCATGTCCAGCGTCATGAAGCAGCGCTGAAATCCTGCACATGTCCGCTTCTTCATCGCTTACGAGGCGTGAAACGTTAGGGTTTTCCAAAACTTTGCCTGCCAAGTACATGACGCCGACAGAGTGTTCGAAACGTGTGTGGTTGGCTCCTGGATAAACGTATTCTGAACCTGCCAGTTGCCGCAGTCGCCTGAGCCGCTGCATTGGATACGAATCAATAATGTTTTTTTCTGCTTCGGTAATGTACACGTACCCATGTACGGGATCCTTTATTTCTCCCCAGTAAGCCTTAGGCACAAGCAAGCCTCACAGTTGTAAGCTATATTTATGTATCTCCCTATAATGTCTAACGCTAACCAGCCGAGTTGAAAAACATGGGCAAGAACGGCGTTTTCATCTGCATCGAAGGCTTAGACGGAAGCGGAAAAACCACACAGGCAGAGCTACTTACCGAAAGGCTTTACAAAAGCTACAATGCAGTTTACACTTCAGAACCCAGCCATGGCAAAACGGGCACTTTCATCCGAGAATGCTGCCTTTACGAAGAAAAACGGTTGCCAGCAGCCGCTGAAGCATTATTATTTGCCGCAGACCGCATAGAGCACGTAGAAAACGTGATAAAACCAGCTTTAGCCGAAGGGAAACTGGTAATCTGTGATCGTTATATTTACTCGTCTTTAGCCTACCAAGGCAGCGTGGGTCTTAGCTTAGCTTGGATCAAAAAAATTAACTCTTATGCTTTGAAGCCAGATTTCGCCATTTTTATCGATTTGTCTCCAGAACGGGTGCTGGAGCGTTTGCAGAGAAAGAAGTCTGTGATGGAAACTTTAGAAATACAGCAAAAAGTTCGAGAAGTCTATCTTAAGTTTGTTGAGAAGGGTGAGCTTATCAGGATAGATGGTGACAAACCAAAAGATGTAGTGGCAGATGCATTGTATTCAAAAGTTTTGGGTTTACTTAAAACGTGTAAATAGCACTTGAAAAAAATGAAAAGTTGGGTTTAGTCTTCTCTCCACTTGAACAGTTTAACTGCCAAAACGAAGATTACAGCTGTTATCACTGCAACGACGGCTAGGTCAATTATTGCTCCAGTGTAGTTTGCGTAAACCATGACGTTGTTTAAGCCCTGAATTATGTAGAATAGTGGCAGCACGTGAGCGAGGCTCTGCAAGTATTGTGGCATGATGCTAATGGGGAAAAATGTGCCAGAAAGGAACATCATTGGAAAAGTCACTATGTTACCTATTACGCCTGCAGTTTCAGGGTTCTTTGTTACGGTTCCAACCAGCATGCCTAACGCAGCGAACAGCATTGGACCCAGAATTAGGAAGGGTATAAGCCAAACGGTTAACGTTATGTGAGCGCCAAACGCAAAGATTCCTACGCCAACCATAAGTAGAAAGCTGAAAGCCCCTAAGACAATGTACCACATCACTTTAGAGGCTAGCCACTCCATTTTTGTGAGCGGTGTAAGTGAAAGCTGCTTGAACAGTTTTGTCTTCTTGTACTCTGAGGAAATGTTGACTAGTGAGAACATTGGGCTTACAAGTATTGAAAAACCAATCAAGCCTGGGATGAGGAAGTCAATGTATTTGGTTTGCTGAGTGTTCACCGTAGTCTGGGTTGTACCGATGATGGGTATGGCGTTTTGTTTGTAATAGTTCAGATTAAAATAGTTTATAACTCCATCAACTGTCCCACTTACGATACCACTGGTGCTTGATGTTGGATTACCATAGACTATCACGTTTACCCGATTGCCTGCCAAATAGTTAGCGGAGAAGTTTTCAGGAATAATAATACCGTCAGATACTGAGTGATCCGCAAGGTACTTTGAAAAGTTCTCTGAATTTGGCACTGTTATGACTTTGATTGTGCGCGAACTGTTAAGCGCGCTTAAAAACTGTGCGGCTATATTCATTTGTGGTGACGCAAACGGGCCGGTGTCCTGATTCTGAGCATAAACATTGATTGCTCCGTTGTTGTTACCAGCATAAATTGCGCCAAAAATTAAAATTAGAATTACTGGAAATACTAATCCAAAGAATAATCCGAACTTGTTTCTTAGATACCCACGACTAAATACTTTGAAATCTGAAAAGATTCTTTTTCCACTGACCATTTTTTAGCGCCTCTGTTGATTACTAGCTCTGCTTTTGCTTTCCTTGTTCTCAATGGTAATTTCGCCATGCTCATCTACTCTTCCGCTTACAAGCTTGATGAACACGTCGTCTAAGCTGTCCCGGCGTGTCTGAATTTCTCCCCATTCCATTTTTGACTGTTCAGCAGCTGCCAAAGCTGCTAGTGCATCGATTTTCTGTTTGAGCGGTATACTAATTACGCTTCTATGCCTATCGTACTCAACTTGTAGTTCAGTGTTTGCTTTGATATAATGAGCTAATTGTTCGGTTCCGTGAATTTCAAGTCTTTCTCCTGAACCGTGCTGCGCAATGATTTCATCTGAGGTTCCCATAGCAACAATGTGTCCATGGTCCATGATGGCTACTCTGTCCGCTAATTGCTGTGCCTCATCTAAGTAATGAGTCGTTAAAATGATTGTTTTACCTTTAGCTTTCAATCCACGTATGACGTCCCATATTGCTCTTCGAGCGTTCGGATCCAATCCAGTGGTGGGCTCGTCAAGAAAGAGCATTTCAGGAGTGTTCACAAGTGAGAGAGCAAGTCCTGTTTTCTGTTTCTGTCCGCCAGAGAGATTGTCAAAATTGACTTTAGCTGATTCCTCAAGCAAAACCTCTTTTAAAATTTCATCGGGATCAACTTTAATGTTGAAGAGGTCGGCATAGTATATTATGGCTTCTCTTGGGGTTGTTTTTTCAAAAAAAGTAAACTCTTGAGGTATGACGCCGATTTTCTTGTGAAGTTCATAACCGTTTTTCCATGGGTCAAGACCAAGAACCTTCACGTCGCCACCGTCCTTTGCTCTCAAACCTTCTAAAATTTCTATGGTGGTGGTTTTGCCTGCGCCGTTTGGACCTAAAAGACCGAAAACTTCACCTTTGTTAACTGTGAATGAGATGTCATCTACGGCTTTTAAATCTCCATAGCATTTCTTGAGACTAGAAACTTCTATTGGAATCAACTAAATTTTGCTCCTGTTTTCTTGGTTCTTGTGTGAATCTGCCTTTTTTTGTTGGCTTTCGCTTTTACGGAATTAATGTTGTTAGAAATATAACTTTCGGATATAGAATTAGTCTCTCCCTCATTAGTCTTTACATTATGCTAGAGGTTTGTTTTTTCAAAATTTTCCTGTTTGAGGCTTCATTTGTTTTGTTAAAAATAAACAGTGTTAAATCTTCTGGCGATATGTATCTTGGCCCTTTTTTATGGAAAACTTGAATTTCCAAAATGTCTCTGTTGTATACAGTTCGGAGAAGGTAATAATCAAATTTTAGCGCGCTCTTTTTTTCTCCCTTATAGTAACGTATGGCACAGAAGAAATCCATTGTACGTAAATGCTCTTTTTCCAGAAGGTTTCGTACTTTTTTTACTTCTTCCTCATCAATGTAGTTGAAGCCTTCAGCGTCCGCCAAACCGAACTCGAAAATTAATTTACATTCAGGTATAGTTGGGTTAGCGGCTTCTTCAAAACTGAATTCCTTTCTGTTTATTTCATAAAGAACTTGGATTAGCCTTTGCTGAAGTTGTTTGCTTGAGAGAGTTGAATTAAAGCTCTCAACCATGTGAATGTTTAAGGGGAAATTTTCATAAAAACCCAGTGTCAAGATAGTCCTGCTCAGGCTTTCTTCATATTCTTAATTTTTTCCAGACTGTTTAGTAATTCAGATAGTGCAACGCTGAGTTTTTGTAGTTCTTCTAAGTCTTCGGTTTTTTCGATTTTGCCTTGTAATTCTTGCATCTTCGCTAAGAGTGTTGCTTCGAGTTTATCGTAGGCTGTACTGGCTGCGGCTTGCTTTGGTGGTTCTTCGCCTTCTTTAACTATTACTACTTTTTTTTCATCATTTGCGCACCACAACGTGCCATCTTTTAGTCTGAAGAGTGGGGAAGCGCAGACTGGGCATGACAGGTCGGTTAAAGTGTCGCCTTGCCTTAGCAAGTCAGCCATGCGTTTAATAGGTGTGTTTTCTTTTTCTTGCAATTAGAACCCCAAAGTAAATACGTATCAATTGCTTATATAAGCAGTTACTGCGTGACGTGCAGTAGGTAGTGCCGATTTATGGTTCGAAAGAAAAAAGCTGAAGAATACGAAGCTAAGATTAAGCAAGCGTTAGTAGTGCTTGGAGAGGTCTCTGAGGACAGCACAACGCCAAGAAACATCAGGCGTTCCGCAAAAGACGCTGTGAATTCCTTGCAAAGCTCTGAATATACGCCTGCAGTGAGAGCTTCAAACGCCGTGTCGCTTCTGGATGAAATTTTGCAAGACCCAAACATGCCGCCCTACACGCGGGTAAAACTTTGGAACGTTATGAGTTTTATTGAAGCAATAAAAGATTAACTGGGAGCATATAAGACTACTTTCGCTTCCTGAAGACTTGGGCGCCGTCAATTTCTGCAACGTATTCAAAGCCTACTTCGAGCAGTTTGCAAGATTCATCTAAGTTTTGAGCCCTTTCACGTGGAACTCGTCGTCGGCATTTTGGAACAAAGCCTTTTCCAGGTTGATGTATCGCCTACTCTATCCTACCTGATTTTTGATAGACCTTCACCAGAGTAAAAGAATGAAAAGTAAAAAACGGAGTGTAAGCCTTAAGATTTTTTGGAGAATAATGAGAGCCAATTGGAAAATCTAAAAAACAGATTTTGCTGTGTCTAAAATAGATATTTGTTTTTCAATTTCAGTGGAAAGAGTTCCATAGTCAACTTTAATGTCTCGTAACCGCAGAAATTTAATACCTAACCTATTCGCTATCAAAATAGCGTTTCTCGTGGCGTTTCTATAAACTATTATCCCAAACGTCTTATCCTTGAGATAGTTCGTTGTACTTTTCCGCGTTACGGTTTTTGCCCATTCAATTTTCTTAGTAAAAGAGTGAACCATGTAACCCGTGACAGGAATTCTTGTGTAAACATCAATGGCTAGGTAATTTCGTCCGGCGATTGGATCGAAGAACTGATAAAAAATATCAAAGGCCATTCCACCAGTAACAGTTAGAATGTCTTGAGTGTGCGGTCGGATTCTATCACCATAACCCGTTATAATTTTTGCAGGGTACAGATTCATTATTAATTCGTGAACTATCTTTATCACTGCGTATTCTGTTTTGTCGGCAATTATTGCTTGCCGTTCTTGAATCAATAGTCGCGGGACATTCGATGGCTCAACATAAAAATCTATGCCTTTCAAAGTCACTTTACTCAACAAGCCTAGCTTGGTTAGCCTTTTGACTGCATATTCAACATCGTTTCCAGAAGAAGGAATTATTCGACGCAAATCGTATGTCGTAAAATAATAAATGCGTCTGTTCAGCAAAGTAAACTTACCCAATATTCTCTTTTGAAGCGGCGCTAGAAGACCTACTATAACGTCCTGCAGATTTTCCGTCGCAATTGTTCTTCGGTAAAATAGTCTTCCACTCTTCCAAAATTGGGGTGGTTTTTGATCGGTAGATAGGCTATACACTCCAACCAATTTGCATTGTCCTGTGCATAAATATTCCATGCTTCCTCTAAACGCGTGTACCCCGAGTTTGCCATCGAGGAAATCGCGTAGTTCCCGGGCTGTGCAGGTTCCCTTTTCCAAAATTAGATTCACTGCAGTAGCTCTCCTTTGTTTGCAGTTTAATTCGCAGGGACATTTTGCGCTTTCGATCGTCATAAATGTTCAGCATTCCTATTATTAATAACCATACCTATAATTAAATAAATAATTTAATAAGTAATTATGAATTTTAGTAAAAAAAGTAAAAATATCCTAGAAATCATTAATTTAAATTAATTTACTGAAATTACTAATTTACTGAAATTACTAAAATTACTAGAATTCTATGGTTATGGGTATTCAGCGAGGAGGGTTTTTGGGGTTGTTTGCGTATTAGTATTGTAGCTTGGGTTTAAAGGATCCGCTTGCAGCCTCTGCTACTAGGAAGCCAACGTGGTGTTGGGGTACGCGCGCTAGCATGCTACAAGCCGACCTAAGCTATCTAACAACATTTGGCAGAGGCAAAAGTGCTCATGATTTGAAGCATCATGCTCAAAGATTTAACCCTCTCAAACCGCATCCTGCAAAAAATAGGACAAGAAGCCACTCGGCAGAAAAGGTCACGAAGCGAATGGGGTGAACTGCACTTTGAAGCGCTGTTCTCCAATTTCGCGAACAATGAAAACTAAATAAGGTGAAAGAAAAATTCTCTGAAAAGAGTTACCTCCAAGACAAGAAAAACTATTGTTGGCGCCTAAAGCTAAGAGATTTGCTAAAAAACCACAAATTAGATATTGTTGTGCAGAGTTACACAGATTGTGGAACTTCTGCAATGATCCAGGCGGGTAAATGGAGTAAGTATACATTAGACGTTTTCTTAGAAGAGGCTAGCAGGTCTGTCAACAACGGCGGGAGAGTTTATTGTAACATCCTAATTGCGTATCCGCAAGTTTTTGACAAAATACCTCGGCGATTAGAAATCTATGGGCTCAGAAAAAATCGTCCCTGGACTGTGGAGTTAACGCGATGCGAAGAAGAAGGACTTTTTGTTGTGAACTTCCGACATAAACAAACAGAAAAAACGGTCCCATTCTTGTGGAAAGTTATCCGTGATGAGAAGTACGTCACAATCCTTTCTTTCTCGTTAGATAAACATTCTGAAATAAGAAAATCACTCTATTCTCTAGTGGGAGTTACAAAAGGTTTATGGCTTGCATGGCTAGGTTCGGACTTCTTAGAACGCCTTGATGATTTTGCTAAAAAATACTTGAGTGAAGACGCAGAAGTTTTTGCAAGTTTAGCATCGGAGACAATTGAGGGAAAAAACCGACCGCGAAAAATCCGCTCTTATCCAATGCCCCGGAGAAAATACATACCGCTGGCAGAACTGCGTGAATCAAATAAAGAAAACTACGAGAAGACAGGAGATATTACCAAATACTCAACAATGCGATATCGTATTTCTTCCGAGGAGAAGAAAATTTCATTCACGATTTCTGTTACTGACCGTGCAAAAGTTATGTTTGAAAAAGGAGATTTTACAGTTTTCGCTTCATTACTAAAACCAATGGTTACTGAAGCAAGAAAAATTCTTGATGTCTTAAGGAGGGAACATAGGACAACTGAGGAAGAAACAAAAATGTTTGGAAAGGTGGTCTGTGTGAGTAGCCCTGGAGTTATTCAAACGCTAGTATACAGAAAACCCGAAAATGCCAAAAAATGGTTCAAAGAGATAGTAGAACTCTTTGGTGTTGACAACAAAGATCAAAAACTTGTTAATTTTACATTGCTTTCAGGAAATCCCTACTTCCTCAGCCATGTGATTGATGTTGAAAATGGATCTTCTATTTATTTGTCAGCTACAAGTGATGATTTGAGGATTGCTCCTGCTGAAAATTACCCCAATGAATCTACTGTGGCAAAAGTTATAGATATCCTTCAAAGGCAAATAGACCCCTCAATTTCATTCTCCTGAGGGAAAATGTTTTGGGACATCTAACACCTCATGAAGTGCTTATCAACATAATTGCTTCATCTGTTTTGACAATGAATCCCTCACCCTTTTCCGCCTTAAAAGCAACTGGGGAGTTAAAAGAACGATTTGGTTATGAAATCAAGATCCCAATTTTAAACGAAACTATTGAAAGTATACTCCAAAAAAAAGGAGCACGCATTCCTGATCTCATACTGGCGAATGATAGACTCAAGATGGTTATTGCCATTGAGTGCAAAACTGAGTTGAGTTTAGAAACCACTGAAAGATTATCAAAACAAATTGATTTTTACGCCTCTGAGGCGTTTCATGAGTTTGCTAAGTCTTTTGTACTTAAACTCGAAAAATCAGAGATTTGGATTGTCACATACAATAACCAAGAAAAGCTTGCTGAGCGTATAACCGACTTCGTTGAAAAAAAGAAAGCCGAAACAAACATGCGATGTAACATAGTTGTTTGGGAAGTAGAACTGAAAAAGACTGATGAAGCGATACTTCGTAAAATCTATGGCAATCATCAAGATATCGAGTTAAACATGTATTTTCAGGCAAAGAAAGGAATAGAAACGCCTCTACCACAACTTGAACTATTAATCGATTCGTCACTTACTTATTCTCAAAGGGTGGCTAGAATTGGTAGACGTGTGTTTTCATTCATGGTCAGCAAAAGCCTTGCAGAAGAAGAGAGGGTAGTATCGGTCGCTGACTTCAAGAATAAATTTGGCGACGCAATCATGACGGAAAAAGAACTAATAAACTGCTTTAGATATTTAACAAAACTCATTCCAGAAATAGGATGGTACGTAACTGAAAAAAGATGTATTGTTTTAAAAGCTAGACCAGATTTGAGCAAAATTAAGAATAAGATCGAAGCTTTAGAAAATGTGCCAGACGAAGAGTTTAAGGTTGAACTCAGCAAAAGAGACAGAAGAATTCGTTTGAAAGGGAACAATATCACAAGGAAACCTGTACCTTTCAAGGGTTCTCTAGAGCCGTGGATTAAGAAACAGAGCATATCAATAAAAGACCTCAATAGTAGCGAGATTTACTCTGGCCTTCTGGGAAACGGATTTCATGAATTCCCAACTTTTGGACTAGAATAAACACAACTGAATCAAAAACTGAAATTAACTTTTAGACGACTAGGCTAATACTTGCGGTTGGCAGTCCTTCAAGTGTTTCTTGCTAAAACCTATTTTTCTACAGCCTGTTTTGCCAGTTTCTTTGCTTCCTTATATGAGTAAGCGCAATGTATGCAGCAGAACGCTGTCTCTCTGCCATCGATGACTTCTCGGTAGCCGCCTTCATAGACTTTGCATCCACAGTTGGCGCAGACGTATAGGCTTGGTTCAATAGCGATTGCTACTAGCTCGGCAAAGCGCTTGAAAAGATCAGTGCATAATTCTCTGCCTGCCTGTGTCAGCTCGAAGATTTTTCTTTCTTTCTCGCCCACTGGTTTTATTGTGTGTTTAACTAAGCCTTTTTCTTCTAGTTGCTGCAGGAACGGGTAAACTAGGCTTGGGCTCACTTCTTTTCTGACTCTTTTTCTGAATCTGCTGATTATGCTATAACCATGTGAGGGTCCCTCGTACAGTATGGTGAGTATGTAGAAGCGTGAGAAGTCGGAGATTAATTCATCTATGTTTTCGGATTGTGTCTTACCGGACATGTTTTTCTTCATGCACTATTGGAATTTTTGTTGTTATAAATGTTCTTTAATATATCTTGAAAATACCTGTGCAATTCCCCAAAAAACATCGGCAATCTGCTTCCATAATTAAATGCACCAACAAATATATGCCACCTGTTACATGTAGTTCTGGGTTCCAACGGGGCAGTGCCTATGAAATATGACGTAATAATCGTGGGTGCAGGACCAGCAGGCATCTTCTCAGCGCTAGAACTAACAGAGAAAACAAACTTAAACGTCCTGATACTCGACAGAGGACCAGATATAGACAAACGCAAGTGCCCATCCAGCCGAGGGTTCGAATGTGTCCATTGTGAACCATGCTCAGTTCTTTCAGGCTGGGGTGGAGCAGGCGCTTACAGTGACGGAAAACTAACTTTGTCAACAGAAGTTGGCGGTTGGCTAAACCAGTACGTTTCAACCAAAGAGCTCCATGCCCTAGTAAAATACGTAGATAGCATCTACCTAAAATTCGGGGCAAGCGAGCAAGTTTACGGGGGAGATAGCGAAAAAGTAGATGAAATCGAACGTCAAGCGTCGCTTGCTGGTTTGAAGCTTATCAGGCAAGAAGTTCGTCACATGGGCACAGAAAAATGCCTAGAAACGCTGCATCGAATGCGCAAAGAACTTAACGGCAAAATCACTTTCCGACCAAAAACAGATGTGAAAGGCTTAATCGCTGAAAACCACCTCATCCAAGGAGTGGAAACAGTAGACGGCGAAAAAATCATGGGCAAATACGTCATAATTGCTCCTGGCAGAAGCGGAGCAGAATGGCTCCAAACAGAAGCCCAGGTCCGCGGATTAAAAACCATAAACAACCCAGTTGACATCGGCGTTAGAGTTGAAGTTTTAGCTTCAGTCATGGAAAACCTGACCAAAGAGCTTTACGAGCCAAAACTAGTTTATTACTCACGACTCTTCGATGATCAAGTCCGCACTTTCTGTGTGTCACCTTACGGCGAAGTCACCACTGAATCCTATGATGGTGTCTTAACTGTTAACGGCGGAAGCTATGCTAAAAGAAAAACTGATAACACAAACTTCGCCATCCTAGTCAGCACCTCCTTCACAGAACCTTTCAAAGAACCTATTGCTTACGGCAAATATGTTGCCAGACTTTCAAACCTCTTAAGCGGAGGAGTAATGGTTCAGCGCCTAGGCGACTTAGTCGTTGGGCGACGCTCAACTCCCGAACGGCTAGCAAGAAGCGTAGTTGTACCAACATTGAAGAATGCTACGCCAGGAGACTTAAGCTTCGTTTTGCCCTACCGTTACTTAGCAGACATACGTGAGATGCTTCAAGCTTTAGACGTGATAGCGCCAGGAGTCCACTCAAGAGATACGCTGCTCTACGGCATAGAAGTCAAGTTTTACTCTTCACACTTGCAACTAAACAATGCGTTGGAAACAAAAATCCAAAACATGTTCACCATCGGCGACGGTGCAGGCGTGACACGCGGTTTAATTCAAGCTTCATCTTCAGGCGTAATAGTCGCTAGAGAGATTCTGAAACGTGAACATTTGGGGGCTTAAACATGGCTAATGTAGCTCAAGAAATCAAGTGCAGTCACTGCGGCGCTCCAGTTGAGTTTAAACCAGGAGAAATTATTGCTACCTGCAAATACTGCGGCTTCAACACTGTCATCGAGACGGGGCAAGCATTCACGTTTGAGCATTCGCTTATTCTCAACAGGTTTGACCTGAAAAGTATAGACGGGCCGATTCAGGATTGGATGCGCGGCGGCTTCTTGAAACCAGGTGACCTCGCTAGGAAATCAAAGATTGCTGAGCGAGACTTGGTTTATTTGCCATTTTGGGTGGTTTCAGTGGAGGCTAAAAGCACTTACAAGGGCATATTCGAACGCATAGCTCCAGCCATAGTTAAAGAGGGCACAATATCCAAGGAATATGAGTGGCTTGTTTTGGCAAGGGAAGCTTCCGGTTTTCCCACGCGTGAATACTTGGTTCCTTTGGAAGGGAAAATCCCCTTTGACTTCCGCAAAATCGAGGGCTTTGCCAAGCTATTAAACAGTGAAATGGACCGCGACGCCGCCTTAGAAATTGCCAAGCAACAAATCGAGGATCACCATCGCTTTCTTCTCCAGCAAGACGTGGATAAAATAGTCGAGATAAAAACCGAAGTCACCGCCAAACAGGAGGTCTATTTGCATGCGCCCATCTGGTTCATTAAATATGAGTACAAAGGCAAAGTTTACCAGTTGATAATCGAAGGAACTGGTGGAACAGCCTTAAAGGGTGATATTCCCTCTTCCAGATTCTAAGCTTGATATGTTCAGTAGATTCGCAGGTGCTTTTGGAAAAAGGGTTTTGGTGGTTTTGTTTAAAAGTTAAACTTTGGATTTAAGTTTTCTATTGCTGTGGGTTTTCAAATGGGCTGCTTTAATGTATGTCTGTGTGTGCTCTCATGCTACCTACCGGGTAGGTCAAAGTATGTACGTTTTGACAGTACACTTTGTCGGTACAGTCACATGTAACTAAAGCGTTTGAGGCCTTCAAGTGCGAGGCTTTGCAAAATACGCGGTCTTAGTCATTGAAGGAATCTGCTCTGATGCTGACGGGCTCTTGGGTGAATACTTCGCATCATCGTTCAGCAGGTTTCACGCCCAACTAAAGCTTACTTGCGGAACTACTTATGTTCTAACAAACTTTAAAAGCGACCTTTTATTATCAACGAATAATAAAAAAGGCGTATATGTAAAATGAGTGATAAAAACGATGAATTATCAAAGGTTCAAGGTCAAATGTCCCTTCCTGAGCGGATAGCCTCTTTTATTCCAGGTTTCCGCGGTTACAAAGAGAAGGAACTGCGCCGCGAAAGCGATAGGCTAATCAGGAATCACCTGTACCTGAAGCTGTCTATTGAAAAGACAGATCTGAGGGAAATTTCGCAGAAGTTGGCTGACCGCCGCTACTTCGACGTCCTGACAGATATGGATCGCCTATTAGCTAAGATGGACCGTGTTGTTGAGAAAGTTAATCATGCCTCTTACGGGTACAGCGGGTTCTTTGACGCTGTCAAAGTCAGAGAGGAAAATCTTGATCACATGATAGATTTCGATAATAAGCTTCTAGACGGCATAAACGCATTGACTACTGAAATTGACGCTTTTAAAGCAGATTTAGCCAGCGGCGTAACTACGAACCTGAAGACCAGAGTTCAGAGCGTAACTGACAAGCTTGAAAGTTTAGAAAACACGTTTGATCAACGTAATGAAGTAATCTTAGGAGCGAGTTAAAATGCCACAAGTAATAGAATGGACAACTGACCATGCTGGTCCAGACGTCATAGTTTGGAGATATCAAACAGAAGCTATTACATGGGGTGCCCAACTGATCGTGCATGAGTATGAGATGGCAGTGTTCTTCAGGGATGGCAAAGCCTATGATGTTTTTGGTCCTGGCAGGCACACGCTGACGACGTTGAATCTGCCTTTGCTTACAAGTGCGCTGACGCATCTGGCAGGGTTCGGTAGTAACAAGCCGTTTACAGCGATGGTCATCTACATCGCCACTAAAGTTTTCAATGGCAAATGGGGTACAAGTGCACAAACCACAGAGCTGGCTCCACTCAAAGTGTTTGGGCAATTCCTGTTCAAAATCGAAGATGCGACGCTGTTCGTGAATGAGGTTGTGGGTGGACAAAATCTTTTCGACACAAACGGTGTCAACGACTTCCTACGAGGTTTCCTAAATGAAAAGATAATCGCAGAACTTTCCCACTACGACTTAATCACGGTCTTCACTAGGCTCCAAGAGACATCTATTATTGTTAAGAACACTGTCTTAGACTACTTCAAACGCTTAGGCATCGAGCTAACAGACTTACGTTTCGAAGGCATCGACACCACACCTGAGTACCGAGAACGGCTATTCTGGCTTAAAACTGGAAGCACCCCAGCAGATACGGTCTTGCGCATGGAAACGGTGAAGAGTGCAGCGGCGTCTCTAGGTTCATCAGGCGGTGGCGGCGGCGCAGGCTTAGGCACAGGCATGGTGCTCATACCTCAAATTATGAATCAGCAAGGTCAGGTTCAGGCACAAGCGCCCACAGCTGCACTTGTGATATGTCCTAAATGTGGTGCGCATGTTCCCGCTACATCAAAGTTCTGTCCTGAATGCGGTGCCTCTCTTACGCCTCCATCAGCTGCCACAATGAGCTGTCCGAAATGCGGTCACTCAATTCCTGGGAGCTCCAAGTTCTGCCCCGAATGCGGTGCAACACTATCGTAGGATGGCATGGTAATGTCTGAAAGTAGACGGCAACTGCTCTCTATTGGCGTTTTCTTCATAATTGCAGTAGTCGCCATACTCGTCTATGCCGCAAATTTAATCGGTAACTGGCTGAACATTTTCCCAACAATCTTCATTCTGTTCGGAATATGGCTCTTAATCATGGCAGCCATGAGAGCTCAAAGCCCGCAGAAATACGAACGCACACCATTCGGTACACTGGAAATGGGCGTGATTCTGATGGCTTTAGGCGGTGCTTGGTTACTGTATGGGACAAACTATCTTTACTCGGTAGCTTTACTGTTGCTTGCGCTCGGCGCCATAGCCATTGCTGCAGCCTTAAGACGAAAGAAACCTTGAGCCTTTTTTCGGCTCTAAACATTTTTCTATTCCAATGCACAGTCACACTTGCAGAAGGCTCAACTTTATGAGTGAAGAGACGATTGGACGCGGCACATGGTACGACATGATGGCCAAGAAAGTAATCGACAGGGAGCGCCAGCTTGGCAGAAGCATGGATAAAATCAGAACTGAGATGGGTCTTGGCGCCTCTGGTTTTCCGCACATCGGCAGCTTAGGTGATGCTGCGCGCTCGTATGCCGTTACGCTTGCTTTGAAGGATTTTGGTTTTAATTCTGAGTTGGTTGCTTACTGCGACGACAAGGATGGCTTACGGAAAGTTCCGGTTGGGTTATCAAAGGATTTGGAGAAGTATCTTGGTCACCCAGTGTCCAGTATTTCTGACCCGTTTGGTTGCCATGAAAGCTACGGTAAACACATGAGCTCGCTTCTGCTTGAGTCTCTGGATAAGTGCGGGATAGAATACCGCTACTTTTCAGCTAAGGAAGTTTACGAGAAAGGTTTACTGTTAAACGAGATTAGAACCATACTGTTAAACGCCAAGAAAGTAGGCGAAATAGTTAAAGAAGAAGTCGGTCAAGAACGCTACACAGAAGTCTTGCCTTTCTTCCCAGTCTGCAGCAACTGCGGGCGCATCTATACCACAAAAGCCTACAAGTTCGACCCAAAAACCGACAAGGTCTCCTACAAATGCGAAGGCTTAGAGATTCGCGGCAGACTCATCGAGGGCTGTGGCTATGAAGGCGAAGCAGACATAACCAAAGGTGAGGGAAAATTAACTTGGAAAGGTGAATTCGCCGCCCGCTGGAAAGCGTTAGATATACGGTTTGAAGCTTACGGAAAAGACATCGCTGACTCAGTAAAAATCAACGACCGAATATGCCGCGAAGTCCTATGTTTTGAGCCGCCTTCACACGCAAAATACGAAATGTTCCTCGATAAAAGCGGAAAGAAAATATCCAAATCAGCTGGCAACGTTTTCACACCGCAAGTATGGTTTCGTTACGGGTCTCCCCCGTCGCTGCTTTTGCTGATGCTTAAACGGTTTGTTGGGACACGAACCTTGGACGTGTCCGATATTCCACTGTACATGAATGAGCTTGATTACCTCGAAGACGTGTATTTCGGCAAAAAACAAGTCAGCGAAAAGGAAGCCACGAAGCTTAGAGGTTTGTTTGAGTACTGCTGTGTCATGAAGCCGCCAGCTAAGCCAAGCGTTCACGTGCCCTATAATTTAATGGCGTTTCTGGTTAAAATGGCGCCTAAAGACTGCGTAAACGATTATGTGGCTGAGAAACTGCAAAGCTACGGTTACCTACAAAAGAGTCAAGCCTTAGATGCTAACTTGAAGCAGCGTATTGATTATACTTTGAGCTGGATCAGAGACTTTGAAGAAATCAAAGAAACAGATGTCACTCTAACAAGCGAAGAGAAAAAAGCAATCAGTGAGTTAATCACAGAACTGGAAACTGAAGAAGAACCAGATAAAATTCAAAACGCCATCTTTAACGCTGCAAAAAACAACGGCATACAGCCCAGCGGCTTCTTCAAAACGCTATACAAGATTTTGATGGGCGCACCGCAGGGTCCACGTTTAGGTCCATATGTGCTTGACATGGGCAAACAAAACGTCATCGCCGCTCTAAAAAGGGTCGTAAGCAAAAGTTAGCAGTTTAGGATTAACTTTCTTTTGAATTACAAAACTGTACGTCCATAACCAGCATAAAAAAAGGCTTGCATACCTCTTGCTTACCCGTGGGATAACGCTCTTTTAGCTATACCACTAACCTAGCAAAAAGCCTACCCCTCCCCTCATTTAGCCACTAATTTTCGCTAGCTAAATTGATCCGCCCCCCCACAGCCTATACGCTAAAAAATACGCTGGGTAATAGCTGTTGTTAGGTACAAGAGCCATCAAAAAATGAACCCCGCCATGATTCAGAATTAAAACAAAAGACTTAACTTATCTTTTTCCCTAATAATACTTAGAGAATTAAGTTTTTTAGGCTTTGTTGGAGGAATTTATGGTTGAGTTATTAAAAAACTCTACCAACATAAAACCGAAAAAAGAAACGCCCAAAGTAAACGTTAAAGAAGATAAAACCCTGAATTCTATCTCTTCATTTTGCGATTTAGTTTTAGATAAAGAACGGCTAAAAGATATTTTAGAAAATATCCCTTCAGCTGTGATGGTTATTGAAAAGCCTGAGGGCAAAGTAACCTACGCCAATAAAAGGGCTATTGAGCTTAATGGCATAAACCCGTGTGGGCTCGAATTAAGGAATCTTGCAGTAAAGATATACAAGCTGGATGGTAAGATTTGCCCAACCGAAGAACTGTGTATATACAGAGCATTGTTTAAAGAAGAAACAATGCGTGACGCACCGCCGCAAATTATTGAGCAGATTAATGGAAAACGTTTTATAGCAAACGTAAGTGCAAAACCGCTCTACGATAAAGAAGGCAAAGCTAACGCTGCTGTAGCTATTTTTGATGACGTAACTGAACGCGTCAAAACTCAAGAGGCACTTAAAGAAAGCGAAGAGAGGTTAAAAATGGCGCAGAGGATTACTCATGTAGGAAGCTGGGAATATTATGTTAAAGAAGATAGGGCAATTTGGTCTGAAGAGCTATTTCGCATATTTGGCTTAAAACCGCAACGGTATGGCCCAAATACCACTGATTATGTTGCTCGAATTCATCCGCAAGACAGGGAAGCAATAAACAAAGCAATGGAGCAAATGCTGTTTAAAGGTGTGACTTCTAAAGCAAGTTTCGATTACCGAATTATTAGAGAAGATGGTTCGATTCGCACTATACATTCTGAACGGATGATCAGAGAAGTTGATAATGATAAAAAGCCAAAAAAAATAGTCGGGGTAGAACAGGACATAACTGAGCGCAAGCAAATAGAGCAAAAACTTGAAGAGCATACCCAGAATTTAGAAAAGCTTGTTGATGAAAGAACAAAACAACTGAAAGATGCTGAACGCTTAGCCACTATTGGGCAAACCGCAGGCATGATTGGCCATGATATTCGTAACCCACTGCAAGCTATTGTCGGAGAACTGTTTTTGATAAAACAAGATGTCGATAGTTCACCCGATAGCCAATACAAAAGAAATACGCAAGAAAGTTTAGGTACTATACAAGAGCAAATAGATTACATAAACAAGATTATTTCTGACTTGCAAGATTACGCAAGACCCCTCAAACCTGAACTGGTTGAAGTTGACCTTCGCCATGCCATTCCACAACTGCTTTCAACAGTGAATGTACCAAACAATATTCACGCCTTTGCAGAATGCGATAAGAAATTATCAAAACTGAATTTAGACTTAACTTTCCTAAAACGCATCCTTGTAAACCTTGCAACAAACGCTATTCAAGCCATGCCAAACGGCGGCAAACTAAAAATAAGAACTTTTGAGGAAGGTAATAATGTTTCCATAATCACTGCGGATACTGGCGTTGGAATTCCAGACGAAATAAAACCTAAAATCTTCCAGCCACTCATGACCACCAAATCTAAAGGGCAAGGCTTCGGATTAGCCGTTGTTAAACGCTTAGTTGAGGCACAGGGCGGCACAATAACTTTTGAAAGCAAAGTCGGCGCAGGAACACAATTCAAAATAACTTTCCCTAAAGAAACAAAATAACACATGCATTCTTAAACCACTATTTTTAAGTTTAAGCAAAGTATTTACTATTCTGCCCTCATTTTCTGGGCTAAAATAAAGTTTGGGGCTCGTCGTCTAGTACGGATTATGACACCGGCCTGCGGAGCCGGAGGTCCTGGGTTCAAATCCCAGCGGGCCCGCCATCAACTTATAAAAAACAAGTTTTTTGAGATTAAATTAAAAAGTGATTTTAGCCTTTTGAGCGCCAAATCAGAACATTATGAGAAATGGTTAGGGTTGTTTATTCTCTGCTTGAGAGTATCAGGATGTAGTCTGCTGTGTCTGCGCACATGTCTGCTGCTTGCTCGATGAATTCTATCAGGTCGTCGAATATCACCATGGCTCCGCAGTTTATGCTTACGCCGTATTTCACGAATAATTTTTTAGTTTCAAGGTATTCAATGTCTATCGCGTGCTCTATTTCGCCGACTTTTTTTGCTTCATTTATGGCTTCTGTTGGGTTTGACGAGATTTTTTCTATGCTGTTTCTTAATGTCTGTGCTGTTTCCACAAGTTTTCCAGTCATAATAACGGTTTTTTCGCATAGCTCCTGCGGGATTTCAGCCCCGGAGAGCATTTCTAGGCATCTTGCAGCATCTTTAGTGTGGTCTGCCAGCGTATCTAACCGTTTAACAAGGTGCAAGAGGTCTTCGCGGTAATCTGCTACAAGAGCTGCGCCCTTGGATAACTCCATGAAGACGTCTGTTCGAAGCTGGTCAACGCCTTCCTCAGTTTTATATAAGTTTTCAATGTATTTTTGTGTTTCTTTAAAGTTTTTTTCTGAAAAGCTTTTGGTTGCTTTATGCAGCCATGTTACCGTATCAAAAGCCTTTGTTATTTGATCATGAGCAAGTTCTAATCCTCTGGTTTTGCGGCGCTGCTCGAACCAATCGTAACTTTTTCTTTCCACTCTCATCACTACTGTTACATTATTGAATGGGTTTCAGATATAACCCTTCTCTTGATGTCGCATCCATAGGTAACTTTAACATGTGTGTCTTTTCTTCGCTAATGCTTACTTTTTAGATATGTCGCGCTTAGCATGCATCAATCGCCAAGAGCCAATCCACAAGATCACTCTTTTTAGCTTGTGTTTGCCTTTTGCTACCTGCTTTTCCCTTCACAATTTACCCCTTCAATCAACTATTAAGACGCTTAACCATGCATTACACATGGATGAAGTACCATGGCGCTTCGAGTTTTGTACATTGCTTTTTTGCTTTTTTCTTCTGCTGCATGGCACTCTTATTTAATCGTTCTTTTTTTGGCTTATTTACACTATCCAAATAGTATATAGAGAGTAACTTAGTCTATATATTACCGGTTTTCATGTTAGTCTTCCAGAACAGTCTTCGCCAACCGCACTTTATCTTCTAAACTCTTCATCACGGTATCTGTCATTTTCACCTTGATTCCAAGCTGTTCTATCTGGTTCTTCTCCCTGGCATCCTTAATGTCAATCACAAAAGTATCAAGAAAATCCGCATAAAGCTTAGCAACAGAAAACGCTGAAACCTCAAAACCTAAACCACGCAGCAGTTTATCTGCAGGACCCTTAATCGGAGCACCAGCAACTATAGGACTAACCCCGACAACTTTGGCACTTGTCCTCTTCAATGCGTCTCTTATTCCATCAACCGAGAGAATGGTGCCAATGCTAACTACCGGATTGCTTGGACAAATAACAACCATTTCCGCATCAACAATTGAATCTACAGCTTTAGGCGAAGGTTTCGCGTGAGCAGCGCCAACAAATTCTACACCTAAAACCTTATCCTTGGCTTGTCTTTTAACAAGATATTCTTCGAAATGAACTAACCCTTCCTCAATTTTTATCCAGGTCTCAAACTTATCATCCGTCATTGGCAAAATGGCAACCTTAAGCCCTAAGGCATGGCAAATCTCGTCGGTCACCTGCGAAAGCGTGAAACCTTTGTTTAACAAATTTGTACGAAAAATATGAGTTGCAAAATCCTTATCACCCAAACTAAACCATGTTTCTAAGCCCAATTTTTTGATCATTTCGAGACACTGAAACGTATCGCCTTTTATTCCCCAACCTTTTTCCTCGTCAACGATACCTGCTAAAGTGTACGCTACAATGTCAATATCCGGCGAAATGTGCAAACCGAACATTTCAATGTCGTCGCCAGTATTCACAATTACCGATAATTCTTCCTCTTTAACAAGTTTCGTTAAGCCAGTGAGAAATCTGGCGGCGCCAACCCCGCCTGCTAAAGCCGTAATCATAACTTTTCACGCCATCGATGTTAATGGTTGTGTTTTTCTGAAACCCAATATTCAACGGCAGAACCTTTTGCATCAACGACGCGTTCTTTTTTGAAAATCGGTGCTTCGCTTTTGTACCTCTCTACAGCTTCCCGCAGGACTGGAAAAATATCTGTTCGGTGAGAACCAGCAACCGCAACATAAACTAAATCGTCTCCAACATTGAATTCGCCGAGTAAATGGTGAATTTGAACGTTAACTATTCTTGGCTTTTGGGATAAATCATCGCATATTTTGCCTAAGACTCGGTTGGCTTTTTCTTCGTATGCTTCAAGCTTGAGCTTTTCGACTTTTTCTCCCTTAAAGGTTTCTCCTCTTACTACACCGATAAAAAGCCCTATCGCGCCAGCTTTATGGAAATTAGCGTCTTTTTTAATGTTGTTTATGGCGTCTTGAACGGTGAAGGATCCTTTTTCATGTACTCCTGCTTTTGCCGACAAACATGAATGCTCCTTACTATGTTGATTTAAGAATTTTACTAGATTATCGTTGCTAAAGTATTTTGCCTATAAAAAAAGTTGAAAAAGTTGAAAATGGTTAGGTTACTGCTTCAGCTTTGGCTTCCTGCATTGGCGGCGCCTGCGGTTGCGCTAGTAATTTAGATTTTCTTATGCCAACATGCCTTAATGGTGCAACTTCTTTAGCTTGATTGTAGATGTCTGAAGCGATTTTGCCAAGAACCATTTCTTGAACGAACTGATCAAGCGATAACGCAATGGCTTTTTCATGTATTATTTTTTCCATTATTTTGCGGATTATCTTTTCTTGCGAAGTTTTTATCCTAGAAAGCGTTAAGGCTGAAACTGCAATTCTAAGCTTGAATCCATCTTTTGTGGTGAGGTTGATTAATGCATCAACTTTTGTTGTTCTTCTTCTAACCAAGCTTCGAAGGTAATCTCGTGAGTATTCATGACCCTTAAAGAGCGTTTTGGCGGTTTTTCCGTCAATCTCGTTAATTTGGAAAAACATTTTCAGGTAATGGTGGGAAAAGTCGCTTGTTATATCATATAAGGTTGTTTCAACAACTCTGCCGATTAGTTGTTCCGGTTCTTGCGCTGGTATGGAACCTAACTCATAGTTGCCAAAGAAGGACGGCGCAACAACCATGTACCATCCTTTCCCACGCCACTTATCACGTATATGTTTTGTTTTTGAAGACAAATTTATTTCTCCAAACGTGCCTCAACATTCTCAAGGAAATATTAAAAGGTTTAGCGTTTTTTGTCAATTTTTTCTCGGTTGCCCATGTATTTTTTCAAAGCGCTTGGTATGTTAATTGTGCCGTCTTCTTGCTGATTGTTTTCTAGTATGGCAACTATAGTTCTGCCTGTAGCTACGGCTGTCGAGTTTAATGTATGAACAAATCCTTTCGGCGGTGCGCCCTCCTTTTCCCTGTAACGAATGCCTAAGCGTCTTGCTTGATAATCAGTGCAGTTGCTGCACGAAACAACTTCGCGGTACCCATTTTGGGCTGGCATCCAAGCTTCAATATCGTATTTTTTGGCTGCTACGGTTCCAATGTCGCCTGTGCAAACGTTGACAACACGGTATGGCAATTCAAGCTTTTGAAGCAGTTCCTCAGCGTTCTGCAGCAGTTCCTCATGTAGCTTAGTTGAGTCTTCTGGCTTGCAAAAGATGAATTGTTCGATCTTGTTGAATTGGTGGGTTCGGAATATTCCTCTTGTGTCTTTGCCGTGCGCCCCCGCCTCTTTTCTAAAGCATGTGCTTATTCCAGCAAGTTTTAGCGGCATGTCCTGTTCTTTTAACACTTCGTTCATGTACATTGCAGCCATAGGATGCTCAGAAGTGGCGATTAAGTATAAGTCTTCGTTTTCCACTTTATAGAGAACATCAGCAAAGTCTCCAAGTGCTGTTACGCCTTCATATGCTTCACGCTTCATCAAATACGGCGGAATAATTGGCGTGTAACCATTTTTTGTCAGTTCCTCTATTGCGAAGCTCATCAATGCCATGTCTAATTGCGCGACTTGATTTTTTAGATAAAAGAACCTTGCGCCAGATATTTTTCCAGCCCTTTCCATGTCAATTTGGTCTAAATCTAAAGCTAAGTCGATATGATTTTTTATTGGAAAATTAAATTTTGGAATTGTTCCCCAAGTTTTTACTTGCACATTGTCGTTAGAGTCTTTTCCAAGCGGAACACTCTCATCCAGCAGGTTCGGAAGTTGCATGAGGTAGTCATGGGTTTTCTGTTCTTGTTGGGTTACTTGCTTTTCAATGCGGGTTATTTTTTCATCGATGTCTTCTGCTCTCTCGACTTCGCTGTCGGCTTCCTTGCCCGCCTTTTTTAGTTTGGCGATTTCTATGGTTACTTGCTTTCGCTGGTGGCGCAGCTCGTTTAGTTTAGTGAGGTTAAATCGCCATTCCTTGTCAACAGCAATTAAATCCTCTAGCATTTGGGTGGTTTCAGGGTTGCCACGCTTTTCCAAATTATTTTTTACTAGCTCGGGGTTTTCACGGATAAGTTTAATATCTAACATTGCTCTCACACGGAGTAATTCTCTAACTAACAAAACAGCTATTTAACTTTACGATGCAAACAGCAAAGCCTAAAGCGGATACGTTGGCATGTAATCGGGGAGCGGTTGTATCTTCAGCCTCTGTTTTTGTTGGCGCTTCTTCAGTTGACTTTTTTCAAAGGATTTGCTCAAAAGTATCGGCGCCAAAACGGTTGTCATCATAATCACTCCTAAAATTGCATCGTAGATACCTTGCGTAATTGCTCTATCTTAGATGGCTGCGCCTGCCACTATAAGTCCTACTTCGCTTCGGGGAAATCATGCAGGTACACAGCCAACCGTTTGGCATATCCGTTACACTGACAAGCAAAAACCTAAACTTTAGTGACATTTACAGTGTTGTTTGAAAATATCGATTTCAAAAAGCAACGAGTGTTAAAAAATAAGAAGAAGGGTTGAAAGTGGTTTCATGCTTTTGTTTGCTGTCCAGTTTTACTTTTTGCTTAGCGTTATCTCCATCGTTGAAACCATTCTGGACTTGTTCTCTCCCTCACGTGGTGGCATCTCAACTGTTCCAATAGCAATCTTTGCAACAGTAAGGTCTTTAATGAACCGGTTTCTTGCTATCTCAGCAGCATCAACAGCGTTAGTTATGGCTTGGCCTCGAGCTTTCAAAGTGACTTCTTTCAGGGTTCCTGAGGAGAAGCTTGTTATGATTGCCAGAACATAGCTCATTGGAGGTTTATTCCCGACGAAGATAACATCTGGATTTTGAGTCATTTTCTTTACTCCTTTTGTGTTTGCTTTGTGTAACGTCACTGTTACTTGCGCTTGACTAGTAACGGAAACGTTACTGCCCAACTAATACGAGTTCTTCCTAATAAGTCCATTGAAAACTGGCAATATGGCCAAATTGTTCAACATTTTAACGGCAACCTGACTGGAAAGGCTTTTTTACACCCGACCCATAATGAGCTTTAACACTCAACAAACTCAGGATGTTAACTTGCTAACTAAACTGAAGAAAAAAGTTCAGCAAATGCTAACTTCACAAGCAATAGCCGCACACAAGATAGGCTTAACTCCAAACAAAGTAAGCCTCATAGGATTCATACTTGCTCTCTCTGCAGCCGGCGCATATGCAATGGTTCCAAGGTGCCAGTGGCTTCTTCTTTTGGCAACAGTTTTGCTTTTAGCGTCAGGATTCTGCGACACGCTTGACGGCATCATCGCCAGAACTTTTCAGCAGGCAACAGTGTTCGGCGGCTTCTTCGATTCAGTTCTTGACAGGTATGCGGATGCAGCAGTATACGCCGCCATAATAATCGCTGGATTATGCAACCCGGCTTGGGGTACAGTTTGGGGTCCAGTTTGGGCCTTAGCAACTCTAGCAGGTTCTCTACTGGTAAGTTATAGTAGAGCAAGAGCGGAAGCAGCAGGCATAAAAATGGAGTCAATAGGTCTCGCTGAAAGAGCTGAACGCATGCTTATTCTAGCCGCTGTCAGCATAATCGCGTTTTTCTGGCTACCAGCCTTGGGTTATGGTATAGCCTTGTTAGCGGTGCTTTCAAACCTTACCGTTATACAAAGAGCATTTCACGTTTACAAGGAATTAGAGAAAAAAACAGTGTAAGCTACTTAGTATCGTCTTTTGGCCCTTGAGTGACGCTCACTTTCGGCTCTAACATTAACGATTCCACGGTGAACAGCACAGGATATGCAGTAGTATTTTGTGTCCACCCACGAAGCTAGAAACGTGCCTTTTTGCCTAAGCTCCTTAGCTAACTGAGGCTCAACAAACGACACACGACGAGTATTTCTCTTTGCCTTATCGCGCGGCACCATGGCTCCACAATTAGCGCATTGAACAAGGCTGCTGCTTCCTTTGTTTCCTTTTGATCTTCCTCGGCTCTTTCGCTTAGACGGCAATTATTTTTAACCTCTTTCTCTCTTATTTTCCAAATATGCATTAAACTATCTTATATATATGCTCTTAACTTTAAGATAGAGGCAATGTTAGCTTCCCGATTTATTTGAGGGATAATTTTTCCATCCGGGGACGTCATCAAGGTTGTAACTCCCGGTCCGTGTCCTGCAGTAACACAATTTGTGTGGATTACTACGCCTACTGAAACAGCGCCTTGGCGGTAAATTCTACCAAACGAGTGGTCCGCGTCAATAATAGCTACTAAGTCGCCAAGCCTTAAACTTCCTAGCTCGTACTGCTCAACGACTCCCTCATCGAACAATTGAATATCATAATCGCCCGAGTTAACCTGGTTAGCTCCTAAACCTGAACCCATGATAGCTGCTGGCACAATATGCGTAACCGGCACTTCAAGTTTGTCACCCTTCGGTTCGATGTTCCAAGCATCAAGCAACGCTGGATCCACATTCAAGACTTTAATTTCTGGGAAATCAACCAGTTTTAAACCCACACCGAAAGCTTTTACTAGAATCCTGTCTCCGAGCATAAGTTTCTCCAAAATCTCCGAGGAGAAATCAACCAGCACATGCTCGATTCCACCGTGTTTGCCTGTGATAGTTCCTTCAGCGCCCTTAGCGTCGCCATTTATTACTGTTGCTTTGTTTCCAACGCATGACAGTACGTTGAATGCGGTATTAGCAGCCTGTCCTGAGCGGGCATCGTTTTCCTTGTTTTCGACGCTAACGCCTGGCTCCACGTGATCAGCTTCCCAACCGCATGCTAGATCGCCGACTCTTAGATTATAGGTTATGCCGCCTACTCCAGGCAAAACCAAGGGTTTCCCTGTTGCTGAGACATTGTAGACTGATCTGATTGTCGGGCTGGCTATTTCACCCATGACTGACATTTTTATGAGCTTTTCAACGTTTGTTCGAAGCATAAAGTGTTCCCCACTGGACATTGTGTCCTAATCGTAAGGCGTCTAATAAACTTCTCAGAATCACACTTTTTCATTTAAGCAAATCTTAAATTATGCGGCTCTTTATTGTTGCAGTAAGCTAACCTCATCTAAAATTGGCAGAAGGAAATTGGCGATGTCTGAAATCGGATTAAGAACAAAAATGCTAGTAAAAGACGTAATGAGCAGCCCAGTTGTAACCCTGAATGAAAATGAAGCCTCAAACAAAGCTGCAGTTGTCATGGACAAGAACGATTTAGGCTGCATAATAGTTACAAATAAAGCCGGAAATTCAATTGGCATCATTACTGAGCGAGATTTAGTGATTAGGGTTTTAGCAAAAAACCTTAAACCTGATACAGTTAAAGCCAAAGAAATCATGACAACCCCTTTGGTAACAATTGAACCTGATGCGGCAATAACTGAAGCGGCGCGCCGAATGAACAGGCTAGATATCAGACGGCTCGGCGTTATTTACAAAGGCAACCTTGTCGGAATAATCTCAAGCAAAGACATCCTTGGCGTAATGCCTGAACTGATAGAAATAATCCAGGAAAGATCACGCATTGAAAATGCAGCCCGAACTGAAGAAACCGAAGAGGCGCCTGTGTCAGGATACTGCGACCGCTGCAACGTCTATTCCGAAAGCCTTAAGGAACGAAACGGACAAAACATCTGCGACGAATGTCGAATAGAACTAGAGCAAGAAAAATGATATTTTCTTTTTAAGCTTGTTCTTTCCATAAATCGATGAACACGAAATTTTAGCTTTATTCAATACGTTTTAAATAGCTTTGAGTTGTTCCCCTAAGCAAACGTCTTTGATCATATTTGAAATTGGTTCTCAGGCAGGTGAGAACTTCTCCAACAGAACCTATCTGGGCGATAAAATCCGCTTCTTAAACACCAGCCTAAACTGTCATTGCGTGGCAGTGACATACTCCCACCTATGAATAGGTGTGGGCTTCTTGCTTCACCGTTATCCCTTCTGGGACAACTCCACAAGCGTTAATTTCCGTATGCCCTACGGTACCTCTCTTCAAAATATTATGTGCTGCGTTCAAGTCACGGTCAAGAACCAACCCGCAACTTGGACAATTATGCACTCTATCAGCCAACGTTTTAGGAACAACTGCTCCACATCGACTACACTGCTGCGTTGTACCTTTTGGATTAACAAATACAACTTTGCAACCAGCACTCTCAGCCTTGTAGCAAAGCATACTCGTTAACAATCCCCAGCCAGCATCGTTTATTTGTTTACCAAACTTTTCCTGAACCATTCCCTTAATGTTCAGGTTCTCAAGAGAAATCACACCATACTTACTCACCAAACTACTTGAAGTCTTATGCAGAAAATCCAGCCTTGAATTACCCAACTTCTCGTAAGCCCTTGCCAACTTCACCCTAGCCTTCACTCTGTTACGGCTTCCTTTCTTTTTCTTTGAAAGCACCCTGCCCAAAACAGCAATCTTGCGTTCATACTTCTTTATGTGACGTGGATTCGCAATAATTGAACCATCTGATAATACTGCAAGTTTTGACAAACCAAGGTCAATTCCAACCTTTGCTTCCTGATTGGAACAAGACTTAACATTTTCCTCTTCACATGTCAATATAGCAAACCATTTTCCAGAAGCTTCACGCTTCAAAACGAGAGTCTTTATCTGTCCTTTAAGTTGGCGATGCAACTTCAACTTTACTTCTCCGAAAGGCGTCACCTTCAAACGATTACCCGCCAATCGGAAACCCATCTGAGGATAACACAAACTCTTCAAACGGTCAAAAGACTTGAAACGGGGAAACCCACATACTTCCCCTGCCTTCTTCATCTTGATGAAACGCCAAGTCGCATCAAAAAGACGGTCAACGAGCTCCTGAGCAACCTGACTGAACAAGCCCTGACGCTTAACCCTCTCTCGCAGTTCTTTCTTAGAAGCAAACTTGCCTTCACGGTTATACTTACTTTTAGAATAGTCAAGCATCCTGTTCCAAAGCTCTTTCGACAACCATAAATGATGATTCAATGTCTCTTCTTGCAAACGATTTGGATACAAACGGAATCACGATTTGGATACAAACGGAATCACGATTTGGATACAAACGGAATCACGATTTGGATACAAACGGAATCACGATTTGGATACAAACGGAATCACGATTTGGATACAAACGGAATCACGATTTGGATA
>JBEKBM010000019.1:0-60265 GCA_050015395.1 Bathyarchaeia archaeon | reverse complement strand
TTGTTAAATTCCATGTTGACTTCTTTGGCGATGCGGTACGCTCGTTTGACATGTTCAAAGCTCTTCTTTGAGTGGTCAAGAATGTCGAAAACGTCATTCACCTTTGACGCGATGCGCCTGTTCAAGTTTTCAAGCCCCGCTGGAGAGTCAATAAGCACATACTTGTAATTCTTAGTTAACGATTCTAACGCGCCTTTTAATGCAGAGTTCGGCATACAATAGCAGCCTTCAACCCACTTAGTGCCGACTGCAAGAAAGTCGAAATTTTTGCTTTCGAACAAGCCATTTTCCCAAATCCTACTTTCGATGCGTTCCGTTGGAGGAACGCCGACTGTGGTGCCTCCTTGCTCAATGAACGTGCTCACAAGCAACTCGGCAATGGTTGATTTTCCAGCCTCTTTGAGGTCTATTCCAAGCATTTCAGCAAGGTTCTGGTCAGGGTCAGCATCAACCAGTAACAACGGCGCTTGCCCAGACTCAATGAAGCCTTTAGTCATTAGAGCAGTGAAACTGGATTTTCCTGTCCCGCCACGACCAATCGTTACCAGAGTTTTCATTTTTATAAACCTCAAACTGTTATGCGGTTTTCTTAAGCAAAAGCTCGCATATATCATCTATGGTTTTAACGGCTTCAATTTCCTTGTTTTTAAGCGGCGTTTCACCAACCATATCAGCTTCGACAATTTTCTGGTCAAAAGGCACAAAAGTCAGCAAGGACAAACCGTTCTTTTCAGCAAAACTGCTAATTGCTTCCCTCTGAACCTCGTTCATAACCCTGTTTCCCACGAGATAGAGCTGCTGCATCCCAGCGGCTTTAGCCATATCATGTATGTGCTTGGCAATTTCCAAAGATTTTAGATTGGAATCTGCAACAATAAGTAATGCATCAACTTGCCTGGCAGTTCCTCTGCCAATATGCTCAACGCCAGCCTCCAAATCCAAAACAACCACCTCGTCACGTTCCACAACTAGGTGCCTAAGCAAAGCGCGTATGACAGCGTTTGGCGCGCACATGCATCCTGCACCCATCGACTGAACCGTCCCCATAACAATCAAATTCACGCCAAGCGGAGTGCTAACCGAGTAATCGCGGACTATGTCTTCAACGGTGAATTGTAAGCGGTAAACGCCCGAGTAACCCGTGCTTGTTTTAGATTCAACAAGAGCTTTGTTCTCTGAAATAGGAACGATTTTGCGAGTTTCCTCTGTGGATAAGCCTAAAGTTAAACCGAGGTTTGGAGACGAATCTGCATCAATCGCAATAGTTTTTAACCCACGTTCCACAAAACCACGGGCTAAGCCGCCTGCAATCAGGGTTTTGCCGACGCCACCTTTACCAGAAACCGCTACCTTCATTCAATTCACACATACAAATACAGTTAAGTAAACATTAATTTACATTTCTTCAGAAAAAAATAATTCAACCTGAACCTTTAGAGAAATTTTAAATCTCTGGACGCCAAAAGAGATAATGGTACTAAACCAAACAAAAACTGTTTTTTAAGTCTTAAAAATGTAGGAGAGGATTTAGTTGTTATATGAAGCAACTCATACTCATCCTGCTGCTCAATGTCCCCTGTTGAGCATGGAAGGTAAAGCCATGGTTAAGCACCTGTTCTTCAACGAAAACATCAAAAAATCAGGCGTCAATTTAGTCGCAGCTTATATGAGCTGCCCCGCAGATACATCAGTAGACCACAAAGGCTTCTTCACAATAGATGCAGCCGATGATGAAAAAATCGCCAAATTCTTTGGTCCTATGAAAGTAGAAATCAGACCGGTACAACCCTTAAGCGAGGTAGCAAAAAAATTATAGAAACAATTGATTAGAAAGGCACTAACGGCGTATAACCGAGGAGGCTGCGACTTCTCGCAGGCTTCCCAGTGCAGGTTAGTTTATTCGGTTGTGCTTTCGAATTCGACTTTGACTGGAGTTGGGTCTTTGAAGATAATCAGGACAGGACAGTTTGCTTCTGTGCGTCTCCATGCGGCCTCTACGAGTTCTTTTCTGGCTTTTGAAACAACGTTAACTTTCATGGTTAGGCCTGTTACAGCCGGCGAGTCAGGTGCCTTATCGGCTTCAACGGTTACCTCGACCTTGCTGGGCTGGATGTTACTTTTCTTGCAGACATCAGCGAAGATTGTGACACCGCAGTCGGCTAGAGCCATCATACTTAGTTCCAGCGCTGTTGGACCCATGTCTGTTCCTCCTGCAGTTGTAGACATATCGCAGACTACACTATGTGTTCTTTGGTTATCAACTATTGAGCGGACGTTTTCAACCCAAGTTGCTTTAGCCTTGATTTTGGGCATTTTTTCACCTCTTAACCCTTTTTCTTACTTTCATAAAATAAAATTGACTATCATTCTTCATGGTGATGATGCGCATGTTCACATCCGCCTGCAAGTTCCGTGAGCTTACCTTCTTTGAAAGAATTAATCGTTCCCTTAACCGTAGCATCAACGGCTTTGAGCACCGTAACGCCGGAATTCTGAAAACTACGCAGACCTACTGGACCCATACCACAAGCTATTATAACATCTGGCTTCAACGCAAGTAAGCTATCGTGCGGATGACCAGTGCCACCCATGTGCTCTCCCGTGTTAGGCTCTGTTTTAACGCTTAGAACTTGACCTTTTTCATCAAGATCAACCACGGCAAAATAGGGCGTTCTTCCGAAGTGCTGTGCAACATGCCCTTCCAAACCTAATTTATCCTCTACTGGAATTACAATCCTTTTAACCAAGTTCTTGAACCCTCAGTTTGTTTTTCTCTAAGCAAGTTTATTCCGTAAACAATATTAATACATATCGTTTATAAAATAAACTCGTGAGCTAACTTGGACGAAATTGATAGAAAAATAATAGCGCAACTACAAACTGACGGCAGAACGACACTGCAAGAATTAGCCAAAAATACAGGATTCACAAGCATGGGAACCAAGAAAAGGCTTGAAAAACTAGTAAAAAAGGGCACAATCAAAGTATCAGCTCTGCTAAACCCAACTGCGCTTGGACTACACCCAGCAATCGTAATGCTGGAAATGGAAAATGCTGAAGCAATGAAAAACCTGCTCGAAAGATTCAAAGACTGCCCCCGAGTAATCCAAATCTTCAAAACAGTAGGCGGTTACAACCTAATCGCCATAGTTTTTGCAGAAAACTCAGAAACTCTTGAAAGCATATCGATGGAAAAATGTTCAATGCGAAGTGGCCCTGGAATACGCAGGTCAGAGTTTTACCCCATAAGCAACACCTATTTCTCGCCTTACCTGCAAATAAGAGAAAACTTGGCGCACAAAGGAACCCCAGTCACCCCTTGCAGTGTAGACTGCAACCCATGCATCCGATATGAACAACAAAAATGCGTCGGTTGCCCAACAACCAACAAATATAAAGGCACACTATAGCAGGGAAGCCTGTATGAACGCTGGGTTTAAATATGCAAAATTTAAGCAAGCCGACGGCGTTGAAATAATCAGCCTAGTGGATAACTCTATAGACCTTCTCTCCAGCATCAACCAGAAAGACGCACACTCTTTCAAGCAATGGACTAAGACGCGTTATGGCGAAGAATGGGCACAAACGCATTCCAAACTGCCCGAAGCCGAACACGGATTTTCGATGTTGGTACGCCTCTTTTATGAAGGAAAATCCACTTGCATCCTGTTTGACACAGGGTGCAGTCCTGATGGAGTTATTGAAAACGCAAACCGCTTAGGCTTGAACCTAGCCGAAATAGAGCGCATTGTCTTGTCTCACGGACATTATGACCATTTCGGTGGATTGCTATATGTCTTGAAAGCAATTGGAAAAAATAACTTACCTGTAATTGTTCATGAAGACATGTTCAAGACAAGAAGAACAGCGAACAAAGATGCAATTCACGTTTACCCAGCATTCCCAACAAAAGAAGAACTGAGCACTGCTCAGCTAATTAACACAAAGCAGCCTCAACTATTCGTTAACGATATGCTACTTGTGACAGGAGAAATCCCGCGGGAAACAAGCTTTGAAAAAGGATACATACAACATCATACAACATAAAGCCCTCGAAGATCAATCATGGAAGCCTGATCCTTGGATTTTGGATGATCGTGCTATAGCCATTCACGTTAAGGGAAAAGGGTTAGTTGTGGTTTCTGGGTGCGCTCATGCTGGTATCATCAATACAATACGGTACATACAGAAAATTAGCGGAGTCACAGATGTATACGCTGTGTTGGGCGGTTTCCATTTGGCTGGAAAAGAAAATGAGAGCAAGATTGAGCAAACGGTCATAGAGCTGAAACAGATAAATCCCAAGCGGATAGTCCCATCGCACTGCACTGGTTGGAGAGGATTGTTTGCCATCGCTAATGCATTACCAGATGCCTTTGTCTTTAACAGCGTAGGCAACCTCTATACCTTCTAATGACAGATCTTACAAGATGCACTAACTAACCCTAACATTCACTTTACGCTTATCAAAGATAGAAGCATACCTGGAGCCTATTTCGCTCATATAGTAGACTGAGTGATAGGCTGTGCCAACACAAGTCGAAGGCAAAAATCAGCGGCTGAAGGGATAAACGTTTAAAATTTAAATAGAATCAATTCTATATGCTATCATTATGAGCTCCAAAAAGATTGGCTTTGAGAACTCCTTGTTAACTGAAGTTGTTGAAACCGGAAAATGCGCAAGCTGCGGCACATGTGTCGTCGTCTGCCCCTTCGGCAGCCTTGAACTTGCCAAGGGAAAACCCAATGTGGTGAAAGAATGCAAGGTCTGCGGCATATGCGCCCAAGCCTGCCCGCGATACAACTGGGCAATGGCAAAAGCCGAGGACTTCGTTTTCGGCAGGGTAAGAAAACCTGAAGAGGAATTCGGAGTTTTCCGCCGAATAGCCATCGCTCAAGCAAAACCGACGGATATCCAGAAAGCTCGTCAAGATGGGGGAGCCGCCACCGCAATGTTGGTAGCTGCTTTACAGAGCGGACTAATCGATGGAGCCGTTGTTTCGGGGAAAAGCCAAGAAAGACCCTTCCTTCCTGTCCCGATTCTTGCCACGTCGCCTGAGAAAATTATTGAGTCAGCAGGGACAAAGTACTCGTGTTCCTCTGCGCTTCTTGCTTTGCCAGAAGTGATTAAGCAGAAAAAGACTCAAATTGCGTTCGTAGGCACACCATGCCAGATTCAGGCTGTCAGAAAAATGCAGGTGAACGGCGTTAAAAGGTATAGCGCTCCAATCAAGTATCTTGTTGGGCTTATGTGCTCGGAATGCTTTGATTACGAAGGGCTCATGGAAACCCACATTAAAGGCAAACTCGGCATCAACCTGAACGACATTACAAAAATGAACATTAAAGGGAAAATGCTTGTAACTACGCCTTCAGGAACCACAGCTATTCCCCTTGCAGACATAAAACAGTATGTCAGAAAAAGCTGCAGCGTATGCGAAGACTTCAGCTCCGAACTCGCAGACATCTCAGTCGGCGGACTGGGACTTGACGGCTGGACGTTTACGATTATTCGCACAGAAAAAGGCGAAGAACTATTTACAAACGCCGAAAAAACAGGATTCCTAGAATCAAAGCCGCTGGAGGAAGGAGCCTTCTCGAAGGGGCTACTGCTTAAGCTATCGAAGAAAAAACACGATGCAGCCGCAGCCGCCCAAGCTCAGCCAAAACAGTAAAACGCAGAAAAACCTAGGAATCCCCTTTTCCTCACATTTTGTGAGACACTTTTTCCAGTCCCGCACTACATCATCTTTCGCAAATTCTATGGCAGTTTTGACCGCGAAACTACTTCACCTACACGACTTTCCATGTTGAACTGGCCCAAAACCCGCCGGCACACAGTGTTGCTTTCTGTTTTGAGCAACTTGCTCAGGTCTTCGGCAGAATCGATGTCCGCAGCCACACTTGTTGAGTAATGAAGTCTCACGCAGACGCCTTTGCTTTGTGCCTCTTTGATGTGCTCCGTGAAGCTTCTTGGTCCAAAACACACATGAATCAGGTTTGGCGGACTCTGGAAAAGAGCATTCGTACCACCATCGTAGGAAGGAGACAACACAACGGTTTGCTCTTCACAATTTCCCAACTCAACAATCTTGTCCACATCCATGGAAGACAGCAGCGGGATGTCGGCGGGCAGTATGAGCACGGCTTCTGCCCCATTCTGCATGCACCATTCAGTCGCCTCTTCGACCGCGGGGTTCAGACCACTGGTTTTCTGGACAAGGTGTGTAGCACGATATTTGTTTGTAAAATTCCTCAGTGAAAAATCGTTGCTGACGACGACAATTTCGTTAACAGTCGAGGTCTGCAGTGCACTTAAAACGTCTTCCAGCATAGCCAGCGTCAATTGTCTACGTTCCTGCGGACTTAGAACTGAAGAAAGACGCTTCTTTGAGGTGCCTAAGCCCTTGACGACTACAACCGCGTAAACAAACATGTCCAAGCCGCCAGATACGCTGCATCGTGGACAACGAAACTGGTATTATTGAATTGTTTGTTGTAGCCTAAAAATTTTTAGATGTACACCTTAAAGGCTCAAAGTCAACATTTATGTTAACACAAAAATAATTTGCCTTCATTTATTTAGAGCAAAACAGCAGGGTATGCAAAAGATTTTTTAATCCAAACCTAGTTAAGCTTTAGCCGAGATGACATCTCTGTGAAAATACTAAATGAGTTTGTTCCCACACGCAAATTTTTAAAGCTTGCAGATGAAATCAAAGATCTAGTTGATGGATGGAACGTTACTGATAGCGCCGCTGGTTTTCCAGCTCCAAGCGGTACAGTTGTAAGTTGCGTCCTCAAATCTAAATATCCTGAGAAAATAATTGTACCAATATTTATACTGCACTACAAAGGACCGGTCGAAGTAGGAGGTTTAGCATTGGCTGCAGACGTTATAGGTCTCGACGGTTTGGCAGTTACCATGGGCGACAAACCCAAGTACGGAGAGCCCATAAAAATGTTGGCGTCCTCTGAGGAAGCCCGAGACTTCATACGTAACACGGTGAAAACTAAGAACCTAAAGCTAGGCTGTTTACTGACAGCACGGCGATCTGTAGAGGAAACCCTTGCCCGTGTGAGAGAGCCATGGGACTTTATCTACTTCATGAGGCTAGAAGACAAATCCTTCCCAATCCTAGAGCAAGTAGCAGCAGAATGCAAGAAACTAAACAAGCCAATCTACGCATACTTCCTAGTGGGAACAGCCAAAAACGTAGAAACAGTTAAAATGATCGGGTGGCCAACCGCCGCAACCATGGATACGGTTGAAGAAAAAGCAGCAAGGCTCAATGGCCTCGTAGACGGCATAATTGCAACCTGTGCCGGAGACGCCGAAGGCGACAAAGAGATGCTACGAAAGCTCCAAAAGTTCAGGAGCTAAACAGCTAATCAATGCAAAAATGCATCCTTAACTGTCTTTTCATCTTGTTTCTTTCTAATTCTTTTTTCGTTTTTTCATGATGCTTAAGCTTTATCGTTTAAGGTGATGGCAGCCTCATTTTCTTTTAAGCAGAACGAAAGATTATTAGTTGATCAGATAATGGTTCCAACTTCTCAGCGGGAACCAACTCAACTAATTTAGGATAATCTATCCTTGGTTCACTCCTAAACGAACAGAAATTACTTGATGGCTTGAAAAAGCATGTCGTAAAATATTTTCAAAAAGCTGGCTTGCACGCCGCTTTTGACTTTAAATGCAGATAAACTTTAAAGTGAATGTGCATAAGTAGCCACCTATTATTCATGAGGACATAAGCATGGAACCGGTAAAAGTAATTGCAGTTGAAGGTTTACCGTTAATACAGAAAGGGAACAATATAGCTGAACTAATAGTTAATGCTGCAAAAAAGCAGAAAACACCCATACAAGATAAGGACGTAATCGTTGTCACTCACGTAGCCGTTTCAAAAGCCGAGGGAAACATAATCAACCTTGACGAAATCACACCTTCAGAAAAAGCAAAAGAAATAGCGCAACAAACAAACAAAGACCCTGCATTAGTTGAGGTTATCCTCAAAGAAACCAAAGAAATAGTTCGAATAGGCCAAAACAGCATCATAACAGAAACCAAAAGCGGAATAATTTGTGCTAATGCCGGAGTAGACAGATCTAACGTTTCAGGCGACAGAAACGTTGTGCCACTGCCAAAAAACCCAAACGCGTCCGCACAAACCATAAGACAAGAAATAAAACGGTTAACAGGAGCCAACGTTGCAGTAATCGTTTCTGATACGCATGGAAGACCCTTCCGCATGGGGGAAATAAACGTGGCAGTTGGCATCGCAGGAATCAAGCCTATTAGAGATAGACGAGGCGAAAAAGACCTGTTTGGGTATGTTCTTCGAATAAAACAAACCGCCATCGCCGACGAGTTGTCCTCTGCAGCGGAACTTGTGATTGGCCAAGCGAATGAAGGAGTACCAGCCGCCATTATCCGAGGGTACAATTACCAAACAACTGAAAACGCCTCAGCAACCGAACTCACTAGACCAAAAGAAAAAGACCTCTTCAGATAAGTCATTCAATAAGGTTCAATAACCTAACCTCTTGTAAAATACGAGATACATGAGTTGAAAATGATGGAAGCTAAAACTCCTAAGGAATTCTTCGAAAAAATGTTACCAGTCAGATTCAAACCTGAAAAAGCAGCGGGCATCGATGTTGTAGCTCAATTAAACTTAACTGGTGCAAAAGGAGGCGACTGGGTGGTCATTATAAAAGATCAAAAAGTGCAGGTTAGAGAAGGAACCACTCCTTCGCCCACGTTGACGTTGGAGATGGCAGAAAACGATTTCATGCACATTGTAAACGGAAAATTAAGTACAGCAAAAGCTTTTTTCACGGGTAAAATTCATTTTGAAGGAAACCTGAGTTTGGCGTTAAAATTAAGGGATGCAGGCTTTCTTTGAGATTATTTCAAGCCAAGTTTTCTTACAACTTCTGAAGGCAAGTCGTCCTCACCGATTTTGAAGGCGTGTGGTTCTTCAATCTTCAAGATTACCCGTAGATCTTCGGGATCTAATTCTCGGATAAGATGGGTTAATTCCTTTTTAGCTACCTCAAAATGGTCCTTGAAGGCAACTTTGTTGCTGTATAATACGCCCGCGAAAGCGCAGATTTCAGGTTTTTTTAGGAACCATTCAACTTTTTTGGTGGAAAAGTTAATGTCAAATGTTACGGGTCCAGCCCTGCATGTTTCAGGCTTGACTGGGTGTACCGAGCATTTTCCTGTTTCCTTGCTGAAAAGCCTGCAGAAAACAAGTTCGTCAACTGCGGGATAAGAATAGTGTTCTTTAGCGAATGGTTTTTCAATGTTAATCTTCTGCTTTTCCAGGTATTCTTTTATTATTTTTTTTCGTTTTTCGCTTAGTGGCGGTTTGGCGTCTTGGCAGCAGATAATTTTGCATTGGCTACAAACATCAAACGAATAAGTTGCTCCATTGTTGTCTTTTGGCATTAAGGTGGCACCATTTTTTAGAAGTATGGTTCATTATCAGAGAGGCACTTAATAAGCGTTGAATAAACGTTTATGACTGCTTGATGGAAATCGGTTTTTTCCGCGCGCCTCAAGACTCTGTCCCGTAAGAGTTCAGATAGGCTGCCATTTTCTAGCCGTTTCTTAATAATCCACAGGTACCTTTTCTCGTCTTCATCCGCATATTCATGAGCCAAGTTAAAGTAGCGTTGGCACACTTGCCGTGCTGTTTTACCGTTAGGGTTTGAGACTTGAGCGTTTAACCCTTCCTTAACTACCGCGTTGAAGTCTTTGACTAACAGGTCATGCGGTAAAAGCTCAGCCTTTAAGGCAATTAAGCCTCTGAGGGTGGCACGTATGAAACAGCTCAAAGCCACATCGGATTTAACGCATTCCTGCTCATCCATCACACGGATTTCAAGGGCTGAGCGGTCAAAGCGGAAAATTACGCCTCTTGAATTAACCCATTCCCTTGACAGCAGGGTTTTGCCTGCGCCAGCTTTAGCTAAATCCTCGGAATACCTCCCAATAACACCATGCTTATACTGGCTAAACGAGTCAGCATATTCAGGGATGACCTCACCCGCTACGGATGAGATTTCTCTCTGATTTATCTTGTAGAATTGCAGTCGGTTGTCGACATCTGGACCGGTTTTGCCTTCATAGATTGGCGAGGAAGCACTGATTGCCGGAAGGTAAGCGCACAAGTTAGCAAGCAAATTATGCGTTTGTATGCCGTCGGCTTCTTTTTGATATGGGAGGTTTAAGTGGAAGCTTTGTATGTTTAGCCAGCCATGCTGGTTTAGGTTGAAGATCTTGGCGTATTCCTGATAGATTTTTCTGTGATAGTGGGGCCAGATAGCAGTGTCTTCTAGCTTAAGCAGAGGATGCATGCCTGTTCCAAGAAGCAGGGCACCTTGTTTGTTCACGATTTGGCTTAGGGTTGAGACAGCGTTCTGCATTGTCTCTTCAAATTCTGCAGGCGATTTGAAGGGAGAGTTCGCTTTTACTTCCATTACGTGAAGTTGCATCTCTTTCCCAAAGGTGAAGGCGGGCAACTCCACGAAGTTAATGATTTTTCCACAGTAATCCTTTATGATTTTGTCAGCGACTGGTAGAACTTTTAGTTCTTGGTTTACCAATGAAAACTCATGTTCTGGCCCAAGCACTTCAAGCGGTTTATACGTAGGCTATGCCTCTTTTTGTTTAGCGTTAATTCTGGATGCGAATATAATGATAGTTAATCTTAAATATAACTGCGGTAATAACGCCTTTTAATTAACCTGGTGTCTCATGACCGTGTTGGTCGTCTCAAATATCGACCTAACCACTAATTCGCAAGTAATGAAGCCCGCTACGTTTCTAGATTCCAAAATCAAAGAAGCCACCCTCAACATCAACAACGAATACCGATACCTCAAAACAGGCTATTATGTTTCGATGCACGCTGAAATTCTCGGCAACCGCGTTATTCCATCATGCGAAAACATTATTGACTCAAGCAGGACCCCGATTCTCCTTCTTAGAGCAGCCAAAGCTGGGGTGCCCACCTTACCCTTCCTCGTCACAGACTCCGTTAAAAAAATAACCAACGAACTCGGCTTCCCAGTCATTCTCTTTGCAGTAAATCCTTTCATTTACGACGGCTACAAAGTCGCCCACAACAAAAGCGCGCTCTACCGCGCCATGAAAAGCCTAGGCATGAACTACAAATTCGCCGTCTGTGCCCAACCCATCAAAGGCGAACTCTTCGCCGTCAAAACCTTCTTCGGCAAAACAACCAACACAGACCTTCAATTACAAAAGATCGCAGAAAAAGTTTACAAAACCTTCAAAATCCCACTTTGCAAACTCCACATTCAAAAAACACTAGACAAAGCTTATCTTTGTGGACTGCAACCCGTAAACAGAAAGGAGCTTTCCGAACAAGATTTGCAAATAATTTCAAAAGAGGTCTCGCTCATTTCTGAGCAGGGTGAACCCTTCGGTGTCTAAAATCGCCTGCTTTGTTGAGAAATATAACTTTACTGATCCCAGAGAGGAAGGCGCGCTTCAAAACTTCAAGTTAGCCGCAGAAAACCAAGGGCAAGAATTTCATTTTCTGTTCCGTGAAGACATTTCAGACGTCGCAAAATATGATGCTGTCTTCATTAGGGCAACAACCGACCCCTTGAATACTGCATACGTTGTGTCTAAAACAGCATGGGAACTGGGCTTGAAAGTTATTGATGACCCTGAATCTATAACTATTTGCGGTAACAAAATCCATCAATACGCATTATTTGAGAAATATAATGTGCCATACATACCGACCATTTTCCTTAACAAAGATGAACTGCACCATAAAAAAATCAGCGACATATTCGACGCACTCGGAAAACCGGTTGTCATAAAAGCGCCTTACACAAGTTTCTCGCGTTATGTGGAGAAGGCTGCTTGTGAAACAAGCTTTAGAGATGTTGCTAAACGGTTCTTTAAGAAATCTGACGTTTTAGCGATTCAAAAGTTTACGCCCACATCTTTCGACTGGAGAGTCGGCGTACTAAACAACGATGTATTGTACGTGTGTAAGTATATGATTCCTAAGGGTAAATGGAAGCATGGCGCCAAACTCCGAGGCAAACCAACCGTTATTTGGGGCAGAACTGTAAGCATGAAGAAGCAAGAGTTGCCAGCTAGACTTAGGGAAGTAGCATTGAAGGCGTGCAGTGTTGTTGGGAAAGGGCTCTATGGCGTGGACATCAAAGAGGTTGACGGCGATTACGTTGTGGTAGAAGTTAACGATAACCCGAGCATTTACGCTGGCTACGAAGACTCGATGGACAAGGATATTTACCAAAGAATCATCGCTTACCTATCAGAATAGCCATCACGTGTTTTCGACACCTATTTATTATAACGTTCATTTATCCAGTGCATATAGGAGAATTGCGTCATGCATAAGGAAGCGCATAAGGAAGCAGTGAAAGATTACGATTTTACTGAAGAAATGTCTGTAGATGAGCTTGTTAACCAAATGGGTAAAGCGTGGGGTTTCACCGCCGGGAAGCTTGCTGTAGGCGTCAACATAATGGAATCCATGATTAACACAAAAGGCTGCGTAAAGTTCCTCTCATTCACAGCCAACCTAGTCGCCACAGGCACACGCGGCGTAATCAGAGAGCTTGTTAAACGCAAACTTGTCGACGTCATTATCACGACTTGTGGGACATTGGATCATGATGTGGCGCGCTGCTGGAAAGACTACTACAAAGGCAGCTTCATAATGAATGATTCTAAACTGCACCAAGAAGGAGTAAACCGCCTGGGAAACGTGCTTGTCCCAAATGACAGCTACGGCATAATCATAGAGCAGAAAATCCAAGGGCTGCTTCAGGATTTGTACAAAGAAGGCAAACATGAGCTTTCAACCAGCGAACTTTCACGGGAAATCGGCTTACGCTGCTGCAATGAGACATCGATTCTTTATTGGGCAGCCAAAAACAACATTCCAATCTTTGTGCCAGGCATAACCGACGGCGCAGTAGGCTATCAAGCCTGGTTCTTCAGCCAAGACCATCGTGATTTCAGGCTTAATGTGCTTAAAGACGAAGGTGAACTAAACAACATCATTTTTGACGCTAAGAAGAGCGGCGCCCTAATTGTCGGCGGCGGAATCAGCAAGCACCACACGATTTGGTGGAACCAGTTCAAAGACGGCTTAGACTTCGTTGTTTACATCAGCACAGCAGACGAGTGGGATGGCAGCCTCAGCGGCGCAAGGCCACGCGAAGCGGTTTCATGGGGAAAAATAAGCGAAAAAGCAAGGCGCATCATGATTGAAGGCGACGCTACAGTAATCATGCCGATAATGACAAGCTCGCTCTTAACTAGGTTAAGCAAAAATAAAACCGCCCAATAGAGCGATTAACGCTAACTGATAGCACAACCAAAAGGAATCCCTCCAGAAGAGCATTCATACTGCAAACTTCAGACTTTTGTCTTGAAGTTGCTATGTGCCAATGCTTTTATGTGCTATCGATGACATGCTATTAAGAGGGGCGGAGTTGAAATTGGGTGAAAAAAACAGGTTAACTCGCTCGCTTTAGATGGAAAAACTGAGGAATGTTTATGAAACCCAAAGTTTGGAAGATTTTAGGTCTCTTTTTCATTATGATTTTTGCCATGTCAGCGGTTAACGCGGTTCACGCCGTTGAGGTAACCGCCACGATACCGTTGGGAACAATTCCCGAAGGAATAGCTTACGATTCAGGTAAAAGCGAAATATTCGTGGCTACATTTAACCAAGATAATTATAGCAGCGCGGTCTCGGTCATATCGGACAGCACTAATGCTGTAGTGGCAACCATTCCCGTGGCGGAAGGCGCATTTGGCGTAGCCTATGACTCCGATAAAGGAGAGATATTCGTAGCCAGTGAGGCTTCAGTCTCGGTTATCTCGGTTATATCGGACAGCAACAACACCGTCGTTGCTACCGTGACTGTACCTGGCGCGATAGGCGTAGCTTATGATTCTGGGAAGGGTGAAATATTCGTAACTAGCGACAACGCGGTTTCGGTCATATCGGACAGCAGTAACACCGTGGTTGCAACCGTGACCGTGGGAACTGGCCCTAATGGCATAGCTTATGATTCGGGCAAAGGCGAAATCTTCGTAACAAATATCCAGTCAGGCTATGCCTCCAACTCTGTCTCAGTCATATCGGACAGCAACAACACCGTCGTTGCCACCATTCCTCTGAGAACCTACCCTATGGGCGTAGCTTATGATTCCGGAAAGGGAGAGATATTCGTAGCCGATGGTGAATCTAACACGGTTTCAGTCATATCAGACAGCAACAATACTGTGGTTGCAACTGTGCCCGTGGGAAACCTTGCCGGCTTCGTAGCTTATGATCCTGACAAAGGCGTAATCTTCGTAACCAATGAGGATGACAACACAACCTCGGTAATATCAGACAGCACTAACGCCGTGGTTGCAACCGTTCCCGTGGGAATTGGTCCTACAGGCTTAGTTTATGATTCTGGTAAAGGCGAAATATTCATATCCAATGCTGGTGGCAAGACGGTATCAGTCCTGTCAGATGCCTCTCTTCCGTCCGTGTCTCCCAGTTCAACGACGTCTACTCTGCCAAGCCCAACGGTACCTGAGTTCAGTAGTGCAAGTCTCATTGTAGTGGTGGCAGCAGTAGTGGTAGTGACCTTGAGCGCGGTTGCATTGGCAGTAAAAAAACCGAAAAAATTTAGTGAAAAAAGTTAAAGGGCGTTTATTGGACGCCTTTGAATAGCCAGCTCATGTCTGGCCCTTTACGTTTTTCTGGAACACGCTCGCAGAGTGCGTGAGCTATTAGTGGCAGGGCGATTGTGGCGTCGCAGTAGCATACGGCGCGTGTTCCTTCTTGGCTGTTGATTTTGCCCCAGCTAATTGCTTCTTCCAGTGTGCAGCCTGATAAGCCTCCCCATTGGGGTGAGTCGGTGGTTATTTGTATGGCGTATTTGTGGGGGTAATAGTATTCTTGTAAGCCTTTGCGTAAGCCGCCTTTTCTGCCTTTTACGCCTTGATCGCAAGTCATTGGTGAAACTGATATGGCGATGAGTTGTGTTAGGTCTTTAGGAACGCCCCCGCCGATGTAGACCACGCCGACATCCTTGGTTTTTGTGCCTATGCTTATGAACTGGTCAAATTCCTTAACGGAGTCAATCATGATGTTGTGGCCTTGGTTTTTAGCCATAAGGAAGGTTTCGCCGTAGGCGCTGTCAACCATGGCTGGGCTGAAGATTGGAACGCCGTTTGCCGCTGCAACAGCGGAGATTGCTGGAATCTTTTTCTTGCCTAGGTATTTGCCGAGCAAGTATAGGAATTCTGCAGATGTATAATTGTAATCGGTTTTCAGGGTCATAACGAAGTCGGTGACTACTTCTTCCATCTTGCGGTAATCAGTCTCTTTTCCGAAAACATCGTAGTACCTGTTAACGTCCGCTTTCAGCAACGCTTCGTCGTCAACCATGTGGCTTCCCTGCCAGTAACCCAAACCCATAGCATCAACAATATCCTCTGAAACATTAGCGCCCGTAGAAACCAGCACGTCGATGAAGCGGTTTTCTATAAGCCAATTAATTATTGTCCACTGCCCCGCTGTGCTCATTGAACCTGCAAAGCCCATGGCTATGGTCAAATCTTTTTCTTTAAGCATGTTTTCCCAAACATCAACGGCTTCACCAAGCTTTCTTCCCTGATAAGCGGTTTTGCTCATTTCAGCTAAAAGTTGTGAAATACTTTTTTGTTTGACTTGGATGGGTTCAAGTTTCTTTTTGAAATATGGATTGCTCATTAATGTGCACCCCGTTTTAAATTAATGGGGACGTATATGAAATTTGCCATTGCAAAAATCAACCAACAATGCACTCAATAACCAAAAAGTGGCTGAATTAGTGACAGCTAAATCCAAAATAAGCTATTAACCACCCTTCTAAAAAAGATAAAGCAAAATTCGGCTACCTATATCTATACCCTAATTTTTAAACCGAAATTCACCAACAAAAATGGCACTTCCTAATTTACACTACATTTTTTCTGGCGCAACAACACCAATCAGCGTCAAAGCGTTATGCATTACGATTTGTATGGCTTGTGTTAATGTGATGCGTGCGTCGCTGAGCTCCTGTGTTTCTGCTTTAATGACTGGGAGTGCGTTGTAGAAGGTGTTGAATTTATCTGCTAACGTGTTCGTGTAATCGGCAATTAAGTTCGGTTTTAGGTATTCTGTGGCTTCGATGAAGGTGTCTGGGAAGCTTGCAATGTTTAAGATGAGCTCGTGCTCAAGCTTTTCGGTGAGAAGCTCGTATGCTGGTTTTTCTGGTTCTCTTGCCGCTTTGCGCAAAATACTGCATGCCCTTGCATGAGTGTATTGTACGTATGGTGCACTGTTGGTTTCGAAGTTAAGCACGCGCTCCCAAGTAAATATGACTGGCTTTGAAGAATCAACATCGACAAGCGCGTAACGCACAGCACCTAAACCGACAAAGCTGGCAATTTTGCGTTTTTCTTCCTCAGAAAGCTGTGGTGAACGCTTCGAAACTTCTTCGTAGGCTCGTTGAACCGCTTCGTCGAGAACTTCGTCCAAAGTAATGTAGTGTCCTCTGCGGCTGCTCATCTTGTAACCCGGCAAAGTAACTAAATTGTAAGCGAAATGAACTAAGTTCTCAGCGTATTCACTGTAACCTAATGTGTATAGTGCAAGTTTTAACTGAAGCTGTGCCAGCGACTGCTCCACACCAATAACGTTTATCACTTTTTGTGCATGCTTGAACTTCCAAAGCGTATAAGCTATGTCACGAGTAGTGTACAATGTGGTGCCGTCAGCACGCACAAGCGTTAAAGGTGGAACCTCATTATTCTCACTCAAACCCAACTTGGGCTTCAACTTGAAGACTTCTACAACTTTGTCAGCATTAAACTCCAGCACACCTTTTTCGCTGTAAACAAACGGTGAAGTCTTCAGCTTCTGCAAGACCTCACTAACTTGCGTGCTCCACACGAAGTCGCTTTCCCAATCCCATGAGTCATAAGTGACTTCAACTCGTTTCATGGTTTCTCTGAAACCTTCAAGACATAGGTCGCTGACTTCACGGATAAGCTGTTTAGCTCGGGGGTCTCCATCCTCGTAAGCTCGGTTCAGTCGGTTTATTTCTTCCTCTGGATTTTGGTCTTCACCGATTTTAGCCATCAATGCTTCAAAGAGCACTGGATATTTTTCTTTAAGTTCAGCGGCAATTGACATCCACTCGTCAATTTCCTTATTTGCCTTAACTAAATCGTCACTTGAATGGATTGCAATAGCAAGTTCACGCGTTTTTTTCAAACGATTAATTTCAACAAGACAACTGGTAACGGTGTAGATTTTGCCAACGAAAAGGTCCGGTTTCTCTGTTGGTTTTGGTCTGCCGAGCTTTTCGTAACCATAAGCGACAACAGATGATTGCCTGCCAACATCATCAATGTAGTAATGGCGTGAAACCTTATTTCCCCTGCACTCTAGAATGCGTGCTAAAGCGTCACCTAGCATGGGATTTCTGGCTTGTCCGATATGGATTGGATGAAGCGGATTAACGCTTGTGTGCTCAACGATAATTTTAGTTGGCTCATCAGTCTTAACAAAGCCGTAATCAAACTTTAACTGCTTAACCGATTCCAAAGTTAAAACTGAAAACTTGGCGAAGTTAACATGAAAATTTATGTATCCTGCACCTGCACATGAAACCTTCTCAATCAGTTTAAAGCTGGATTTGTCGATTGCAGCGACTAGATGCCCCGCAAGGTCTAGTGGTTTTTGGTTTAGTTTCTTTGCCAACTCAAAACATAGTGACGAAGCTAACTGGCCATATTCAATGTTTGGTGTCTTACTTAGCGTTATACTTGGCGTTTTTATTTCTGGCAAAGCCTTCTTCAACGCGTTTGCCAATGCTGTTTGGCATTCTTGACGAAATTGATCGAATGGATTTTCTGAAATCATTAAACTTTGTCTCCGATTGCTTTGGAGGCTAACTGAGGCAGGTGATATTTTAAATGAAAGCGTCTCTTATCTGTTTAATGGAGTTAACGATGAAGACAAAGGTGGTTTACTCAGAAAAATGTTTAGGCTACGGCACATGGCACATTGAAGGACCACAACGAGTAAAAATCGCATCTGAAATTTTGAAAGCGAAAGGTTACGAGTTTTTGGAGCCAACGCCTGCAAGTGAAGAAGACTTGTTAACTGTTCATGATGCTGATTACCTTTGGAATCTAAAGAAAGGCTTAGTTGAAGATTCAGATACACCTGCCTACGACAAAATCTATGAGTTTGCGAGGCTTTCGGTTGGTGGTGCACTTTTAGCCTCAAGAATTAATGGTTTTTCGCTTATGCGTCCACCAGGACATCATGTTGGCAGAAGCGGTGCTGCGTTAGGTGTTTACACGCGTGGGTTCTGCTACCTCAACAACATTGCGATAGCTGTTAAAGAGTTAGGCAAAAGAACGCTGATTCTGGATATTGACGGACACCACGGCAATGGGACGCAAGAGATTTTTCAAGGCGACGAGAAAATCCTTTACGTTTCGCTGCATCAATCGCCCAATTATCCTGGAACTGGGTCTTTCACTAAGGGTAATTGTGTTAATTTTGCTTTGCCAGCAGATTGTGGTGGAAAACAATATTTGGAGACGCTTGACAAAGCCTTGGGAATGGTTGATTTGGGCAGGTTTGAGGTGATTGCGGTTTCCGCTGGTTTCGATACGCATCTGGGTGATTTAGCGTCTTTAGGCTTGATTGAGAAGGATTACTGGGAGATTGGCAAAAGAGTTGCGCTGCTGAAAAAGCCTGTGTTTTTTGTTTTGGAAGGTGGTTACATGGGTGAAAAGGTTGGATTGGATATTGACATGTTTTTGAGGGGATATGAAGAAAGCCCATAATTCAGAAAAAGAGTTACTTGTGTTTTTGTGCAACTGCCTTCTTGTTTAACGCTTCAAGCTTCTCTGTAACCTTTTCGGATCGCTTCTCTGCAATGGCTAGCAGTGGCTTCCAATCCTTGTTCTTGACTTCGGTGGTTAACTGCTCGGTTTGCGCCGGCAACTTTTCTAGTGCGTCGCTGAAACGTTTTTCTGCTGCTTCGTCAGAATCAACAAGTTCTAGTGCTTCTTCTGGGCATGCTTCGATGCATTTGGGTTCACCTTGGCAAAGGTCACAGGCGATGGCTTTTCCCGTGTCGGAGTGGATGGTGATTCCGCCGTATTCGCAGGCTTGAACGCACCAATCGCAGCCTTTACATTTCTTTTCATCGATTATTAGTAAGCCTGTGTTTTCTGCTTGTGCAATTGCTTTTTCTGGGCATGCTTTTACGCATTTAGCGTCTTTGCATGCTCGACATGCAAGGGCGAAGTTGAAGAGGGGTGTCATGCGGATAACGCGGATTCTGGACCTGATTGGGTTCCAGATAGCTTCGCCCTTTTCTAGCGTGCAAGCGTACTCGCAGATTCCGCAACCAGTACACTTGCCTGGGTCAACAAATACGAATTTTCTTTGTTCAGATTTAGCGGATTGCATTTTTTGTAACAAACCTTTTTTGTTGTTTGAATATTGTGTGCATTATTGGCTTTTAACCGTTACTTATGAAAAATGATTTTTTGATGAAAAAGTTGCTCTGCAAATGATTTGCGACTTATATGCTGTTAATACTACTACTACCTTGTAGGGTGTTCAGGAAAGGGCAATGTTCAAAGGTAGTTTTAACCTTTCACTTTAGAAAGGGTTGCCTGATGTTAGCGTGAACACTTTCAAACCGCTAGACATATCGTAGGGTAATTTTTTCTTCTGAATTTTCAATTATAGACGCGGCTTTCTCGCCTGCTTTTGTCCCCATGAAATATTCAATCCAAGTATAAGAGCCGATAACATATTTCATAAGCAGCAATCCTTATGGTCCCTCAGGTCTGCTGTGTCTGTTTGTTTCATGGTACCGAACATACTTTCTGTTTGCGCGAAGTGTTCAAGGAGGATTTTATTTATTTGGGTGAAAGAAACAAAATTGATATCTTTTTGATATCTCTGACAGCAGTTTCCGTTTACTTGCAACAATACATTACTATTATAAGCGCTTAACTGACATGCTGAAGCGGCTGGAAAAGTGGCTTTTCTTGTCGGGTCAATAACTTAACAGCATCCTGCAACAACCCAAAAAGCTATTATTCAAAAAAAGACATTAAAACTTGTTGGAAACAAGGGCGCGCCTGAACAATGAATCTCACCACTCACATGATTTTAGCTTTTGCCGTAGGAATAACCTTTTTCCATAACGTTGGAATAGCGTTCATTATTACAATCGGGGCAATGATTCCAGACCTGGACAGAGAATACTTCTTTGTAGCTAAAGATTTCATTGCGCGACATCAGCTACATCGTTGCCTGTTTCACAACATTTTCTTCATTGGAGTTTTGTATTTTATCAACCCATTCCTTGCTTTAGGCGCTCTAAGTCACTCACTATTAGATAGCTTCACGTCTGCCACCGACAGAGGCGTAGAACTCCTATATCCAATAACTAGAATCGTTAAAGGTTACAAATACAGTATCGACGGAAACGAAGTAGATACCTCAAAGAGAACTGTTTGGTGGGTCGAAGACCCATGGACACTGCTTAAGGTTACAACCGATAGAGATTTGCAAGAGCCAACACAACAACCGTGGCGGAGGTCTTACGGACCATTCAGAAATAGCAGAATCGTTGACTGGGGAATATTCTTTGCTTCCATAGGCTTCCTAATCATTATGTTTTTTGGAGCAGGCGCTTCCTTCTTTTCGGTTGCCGATTTAAAACCATTGGTAGCACTTTCTTTTGCCGGAATAGCCATATTCTATATAGTAGGTGAGCTCTACAGAAAGCGACTCTATAAGCTTAAGCTCCAGCAAAAAGAGCCTGAAAGTGTAAACTGGTTTGTTCTTTCAGTATTAATTGCAGGTCTAGTCGTTTTCGCCTTCGGAGGCTGGTTAGGAATGTTCCAGCCTAGTTTACCTAACCTGACCTTTTGGATGTATGCACTAATTTCAATGATAGTAGGGTTTATACTATCTTATCTGATGCTAAAGGTTTGGAAGGGCAAAGACTTGTCGATGTAAACTTTAAAGAAAAGTCTGTGCTTTTTCCGGTCCCTTTTGGAGATTCTTACCACTTTTGCCTAAAATAAGCAACCCTAAAAACACTGAAAAAGTGGGCAAAGTTCTATCTTGACATTTTATGCGGCGATAAAATCTGCGAGTTATGGGTAACTTAACAATATCAAGAATGACAGTTTAAACGGAAAAGTGAAATCAAAAGCTGCGCCGAACTTGAAGTGGTTTTTCCACTGTCCCGCGCTTAAAACAAGCGAAAAATGAGCGAATCTGATGGTTCGAAGGTGGTGCGGAGGGTGGGATTTGAACCCACGAACCCCTGCGGGATAGGAGCCTCAGTCCTACGCCTTTGGCCATGCTGGGCGACCTCCGCGAGCATGCTTTTTGCTTGTTTGAGGCTGGTGCGAAATATAGAATTAGTCATGGCATTTAAAGACTTTACTTTGCGGGTTGGCGTGTTAAGTGTTAGATTTGTTTATAACTGTGAAAGTTCTGAATAGTTTCGGGATAGGGGATAGATTTATTTCCCCGATAAATATAACAGCGTTATAATAACAGGCGAATTAATTATGACAAAAATATACAACAACGTTCTTGAAACCATAGGAGAAACACCATTAATAAAACTAAACCGGCTAACCCAAAGCACAAATGCCACTGTGGTAGCCAAACTTGAATCCAGAAACCCAGGCGGAAGCGTCAAAGATCGCATATGCCTAAGCATGATAGTTGAAGCAGAAAAACAAGGCTTAATCAAACCAGACACCACCATCATAGAGCCGACAAGCGGCAACACAGGCATCGGCTTAGCCATGGTAGCAGCCGTAAAAGGCTACAAACTAATACTCACCATGCCAGAAGCCATGAGCATCGAACGCCGCAGCCTACTCAAAGCCTACGGCGCACAACTCGTCCTCACACCAGGACCAGACGGCATGGGAGGAGCCATCAAAAAAGCAGAAGAACTCGCCAAAAACACACCCAACAGCTTCGTGCCACAACAATTCAAAAATCTAGCAAACCCAAAGGTTCACAGAGAAACCACTGGACCAGAAATTTGGACTGCGACAGACGGCAAAGTAGATATCGTGGTCTCAGGAGTCGGAACAGGCGGAACGATAACAGGCATAGCAGAATACATAAAACCGCTTAAACCCGAGTTTAAAGCTGTAGCAGTTGAACCAGCAGCTTCGCCAGTCCTAAGCGGCGGCCAGAAAGGACCACACAAAATCCAAGGAATAGGCGCAGGCTTCAAACCAGACGTGTTAAAACTTGATTTAGTGGATGAAATATTCAAAGTAAAAGACGATGACGCTATACAAACCGCACGGCAACTTGTCCTAAAAGAGGGATTACTCGTAGGCATATCCTCAGGAGCAGCAACCTTCGCAGCCTTAGAAATAGCTAAACGGCCAGAAAACAAAGGCAAACTAATAGTCGTTATTCTCCCAGACACAGGCGAACGCTATCTCAGCACAGTATTATTCCAAGAACCACCAACAAGCACAAACTCGAACATCTAAGTCGCCGTCCACAAGACGCTTCTCTTATATTCACCATATCTACATAATGAATGAAAAGGGAAGAAAAAATGACAGCAAAAGCTAACCAGCCCCGCCCGAAAGAATGCACAGACAAGAACATGGAAACTGACTGCTGGAACCCAGAGAGAATGCTAGATGCACTCATGCGCAACCATGATAAAGTGGAGCAGAACTGGGTTGAAAAAGGCTTACCAAAATTAGTAGACGACATCATGGCTAATTACCAAGCCTTCGGCGGCATGGACCACCTTGAAGGACGCGACCTTCCATCAAAAAAAGTAGTTATCGAAGTGTTAGAAGATTTATTCACAATTCTTTTCCCAGGCTACTTAGGCAAAGAGGAAATCACAAAAGCCAACATAAAATATCATTTAGGCAACACTCTAACTTCAGTTTATACAAGACTCACAGATGAAGTTGAAAAAAGCCTAAAATATATCTGCAGAAAAGTCAGCGAGTGCCCACAGGACGTATGCCAACAAAGAGCCCGCGTCGTAGTTAAAGAACTTCTGGAAAAGTTGCCTGAAATAAGATCAATGTTAAGCGGAGACATCCAAGCTGCTTACGCAGGAGATCCAGCAGCCATAAGCATAGAAGAAGTCATTCTAAGCTACCCATGTGTATTGGCGATAACGACTTACAGGATAGCCCACGAACTTTACCTGAGAGGAATCCCCTTGATTCCGAGAATAATGAGCGAACACGTTCATTCCTTAACCGGCATAGATATTCATCCGGGCGCAAAAATTGGCAAAAACTTCTTCATCGACCATGGCACCGGGGTAGTCATTGGAGAGACCACAGAAATAGGCGACAACGTCAAGCTTTACCAAGGCGTAACCTTAGGCGCGCTGAGTTTTCCGAAAGACGAGAAAGGAAACATTATCAAAGGAAGAAAGAGACACCCGACAGTGGGAAGCAATGTAGTTATCTATTCAGGCGCAACTCTTCTGGGACCAGAGGCAATAATCGGTGATAACGTGGTCATAGGCGGAAATGTCTGGATAACCTCACCAATTGCCTCAGGAACAACAATAACCATTGCGGCACCAGAACAAAACTATAAAAAAGAAAACCATACAGAAAAAACTTGAACTATAGCAAGCGGAAGTTTTCCTTCACCGTAGCCAAAACTACATGAGTGTTTGTTCGCTCAATAAACGGCAAAGATAACAATCGCTTAGTGAACTGCCCAAGGTCCTCTCGACTCTGAAACTTAGCAACAATAATAGCATCCGTCAAGCCTGTCACGTCATAGACACTGCAAACGTTGGGAATTTTAGCTATTTCATTTTCAGTTTCCACAAGCTTGCCCTTAGAAACCGTAATCTCAGTTACAACTGTCAATTGATAACCAAGCTTTTCATGATTTAGCAGAACAGAATAGCCCTTGATGAGACCCTCATCTTCCATCTTTTTAATTCTAGACAAAACTGTTCCAACTGATACACCGACGTTCTTGGCTATTTGCCTGCTTGAAAACCTTGCATCCTCTAAAAGACCTTTGAGAATTTTTAAATCAGTTTCATTTAAATTCGTAAACATACCCCCTGCACGTTCTTTCAATTAAACCCACTTTTTCGAAACATTATTTTAATTATCATATGATTATATTAATAAAAGTTTAGTTTTCACTATCAACCAAAAGATGCTAAAGTTAAAGGAAAACCATTTTAAGCTTCAAAAACTGCTTTGACTTTGACGTGAACGGATAGTAATCTTAAATTACCAGCTTAAACTCAATAATTTGAGCCACTGCAATGCAAGTAAAATACGATACAATACTGGTACTGGACTTTGGGGGGCAATACTGCCATCTTATAGGCAGAAGAATTAGAGAAAATGGCGTTTATTCAGAAATTGTTGCCCACGACATATCACCCGAAGAGGTTAAGGCTCTAAACGAAAAATTCAATGTTAAAGGCTTAATTCTTTCAGGCGGACCCTCAAGCGTCTACGAACCAAATGCGCCCAAGCTTAACCCCCGCATTTTAGAGGTGAATTTACCGATTCTAGGTTTATGCTATGGACACCAGCTGTTAGCTCAGTTAGCCAATGGCAAAGTTGAGCCCGCAGCCTGCAAAGAATACGGAACCGCACAAGTATCCATCGACAAGCCAGTAGGTGTACTGGAAGGCTTAAACGAGAAAGAAAAAGTTTGGATGAGCCACGGCGACACAGTTTTTGCACTGCCACAAGAGTTTGAAGTGTTAGCTCACACGGAAAACTGCCCAGTTGCCGCGTTTAGGCATAAGCAAAAACCAATCTACGGTTTACAGTGGCATCCTGAAGTTATTCACACGGAAAACGGCGCCGCCATGTTGCGCAACTTCATTTTTAAAGTCTGCAAGTGTGAAGCTAACTGGAAAGTAGAAGACATCATCGAAAAAATGGTCAAAGAAATAAAGACCGAAGTTGGCTCAGCCAACGCCATTATAGGCTTAAGCGGAGGCATAGACTCAAGCGTCGCAACCGCACTAGCAGCCAAAGCGTTAGGCGACAAACTCACAGCCGTCTTCGTCGATCATGGGTTCATGCGTGAAGGGGAACCTGAAGCCATCCGTGAAACATTCAAAAAATTCCCGATAAATTTTGTTATGGCAAACGCGCAGGACCGCTTCATGCAAAAACTCAAAGGCGTAGCTGACCCTGAAAGGAAACGTAAGGTAATTGGGGAAGAGTTTATTCGGGTTTTTGAGGAAATCGCCGAGAAGCCAGGTGCACAATACCTGCTCCAAGGCACCATCTATCCAGACCGAATTGAATCAGGCATCCGAAAGAACTCAGATGTAATAAAATCTCACCACAATGTTGCTGGACTACCAACAAACATAAAATTCAAAAAAATAGTTGAACCCCTGCGCGACCTCTACAAAGACGAAGTACGCAAAGTAGCCAAAATGCTCGAATTACCAAAGGAACTAGTCAACCGGCAACCGTTTCCAGGACCAGGCTTGGCAGTCCGAATAATAGGCGAATTAACTCCAGAAAAAGTGAGCGTTGCCAAAAAAGCCGACGCTATCGTCCGAGAAGAAATTGAGAAAAACGGGTTGGATGAAAATCTGTGGCAATACTTTGCCGTGTTAACTGATACAAAAGCAACAGGCGTAAAAGGAGACTCAAGAGCGTACGGATACGTAGTGGCGATTCGAGCTGCAGAAAGCCGAGAAGCCATGACTGCAAACTTTGCCCAAATCCCATACCCCGTCCTTGAAAAAATTTCAACCAGAATCACAAATGAGATTCCGCAGGTTACCCGAGTGGTTTATGATATTACTCATAAGCCGCCTGCAACTATAGAGTGGGAGTAAAACTCCAATAACTGTTTATATAAAAACGAATCAATAGTTTACTTCTCAGTAAAGGTGACACTCCTGAAAGCGTTAATCTTAGCAGGTGGCTTCGCAACAAGGCTACGACCACTAAGTTGCTCTAGGCCTAAAACTCTTTTTCCAATAGTTAACAAGCCATTACTTGAATGGATTTTTGAAAGATTATCTAACAACGGCGTTGAAGAAGCCATACTGGCAGTTAATGCGCTAACACAATTTTATGTTAAACAGCAGCGACCGCATAGACATGGTTTGAAAATAAAGTTTTCAATTGACCCGCCGAAAATGCCACTGGGAACCGCAGGACCAGTAAAAAAAGCCGAAAAACTCTTAGGCCATGATGAGCCGTTTATTGTTTTGAACGGTGACATTTTTGCGGATTTAAGCTACAGAGAACTGCTGGATACACACGTTAAAACGAAGGCTTTAGCAACAATTGCACTTTGCAAAGTTGAAGACCCATGTAGGTACGGTGTGGCGGAAATAGTAAATGGCAACTGCATAAAAAGGTTCATTGAAAAGCCCCCCAAAGATAAAGCTCCGAGCAACCTCATAAACGCAGGAGTCTACGTTCTAAGCCCCAAAATCTTCGAGTATATTCCCTCAGGAAGAGCAGTTTCCATGGAGCGAGAGGTTTTCCCCAAACTAGCCGAAGAAGGAAAACTTTACGGTCATTTAGTTAATGGCTTATGGATGGATATAGGCAAACCAGAAGAGTACTTGGAAACAAACAAAATAATACTTGATTACTTATCTAAAAATTTCAAACAGGAAGGCGCAAAAAACTTTGAGTTAAAGAATCCTGTTGCCTTCGACAAGGGCGTCTCAATAGCGGAAAAGTCAGTTATTGGTCCATACGCCATTTTGGGAAAAAATGTTACAGTTGGCAAAAACGCGCAAATAAGTAATTCAGTAATTTTTCCTAATGTTGAAATTGACGATTTTGTGTCGATAAATGGAGCATTAATCGGCGAAGGAGCACAAATTGGAAAACATGTTAAAATCAGCAACGGTTGTATAATCGGCGACCATGCAAAAATCAAAGATAACCTACACCTATCAGATGCACATATTGTCTGTCCAGCAAAAGAAGTCTCGTGAAAACATTTTAAAACCCAAGACTAACTGTTAAGTAAACAATGAGTTGAAATTTATGAGCGAAAGAAAACTTTTTGGAACAAACGGTATCAGAGGCCTAGTCAACGTAGAATTGACGCCTGAAATGGCCATAAAAGTCGGCTGCGCAATCGGAACTTTTTTTGGAAGAAAAAATTTACTTTTAGGATATGATGCTAGAACCAGCGGACCCATGCTTGCTAAAGCAGTGATTTCTGGTTTAACCGCAACTGGATGCCATGTGTTTTTCGCTGGGATGGCTCCAACGCCCGCGCTGCAATATGCTGTTAAAAACCATAAGATGGATGGCGGCGTGATAATTACTGCTTCACATAATCCGCCTGAATACAACGGTATTAAAGTCATCTGGAGCGACGGTATAGAAACTTCACATGAGCAAGAAGTCGAAATAGAGAACATTTACTTTGACAACAAAATAGTATTCGCAGAATGGGACAAACTGGGAGCATTGCAGGAACTGCCTGGAATCAACGACGAATACGTCCAAGCCATAAAAAATCACGTTGACCCTCAAAAAATAGCGCAAAAGCACTTTCACGTTGTTGTAGACGCGGCTAACAGCGTCGGTGGTCTCACAGCACCGCCATTGTTAAGGGAACTTGGCTGCAAAGTAACCACTATCAACGCTAACATTGACGGTACTTTCCCAGGACGATTACCAGAACCGAGACCCGAGAGCCTCACCGATTTATCTTCAACTGTTAAAGCAATTGGTGCAGACTTAGGTGTAGCTTTTGACGGCGATGCTGACCGGTCCATTTTCGTTGACGAGAATGGCGTGATTTACTGGGGAGACAAAACCTTTGCAGTAATAATAAAACAGTTCCTAATCAAAAATCCAGGAGCAAAAATAATTACACCTGTAAGCTCCTCTACATTAATCAAAGACACAGTAGAAGCTTACAAGGGAGAGTTAATCTGGACTAAAGTTGGAAGCGTAACGGTTTCCCAGAAAATGAAAGAGTTAAACGCTAAACTGGGTGGAGAAGAAAACGGCGGAGTTTTCTATGGTCCACACCAAGCAGTCCGTGATGGAGCAATGACAACGGCTCTGATACTTAACATAATGGCTGAAACTGGAGAGAAACTGTCTAAACTCGTGGCTGAGCAACCACAATACTTTATCGAAAAAGGAAAAATCGATTGCCCAGACGAGAAAAAAGAAATATTGCTTCAAAAATTGTACGAGGAGGTAAAAGGCGAAAATATCAGCACAATTGATGGGGTAAAAATTTGGTTCAGCGACAACAGCGCCATCCTGATTAGACCAAGCGGGACAGAACCCGTGTTCAGGTTATATGCTGAGGCGAAAAACCAAGAAAAAGCATTAAAGCTAGTTGAAGACTACAGTTCACGGCTTAAAAAAATCCTCGAAACGATATAGCAAACCTTATGGCGCTTTGGAGAAAACCTGCAAATGCCCAATGTTCTAAACTTAAAACCAGACGAAATTGATACAAAAGAAAAACGCTCAACATATCTGGTTAGCGTTGTAGGATGCGGACAAAAAGGAATCCTTTATGCTAACGCTTTCGCTGATGCCGGCTTTAAAGTTGCATGCTCAGACTCTGACCCAAGCGTGATAAAAAAATTGGCAAAAGGAAAAACACTCTTCGCTGAACAAGAAATTGAAGGTAAATTGAAAGGCTTTATCAACGCAGGTCAATTAAGCGTTACTAGCGAGCCGAAAAAGGCTGTTTCTCGAAGCGATATAATTATCATAACTGTACCGGCAAAAGTTGACGATAAGAAAAAAATTGATTATTCAGAAGCATTAAACGCTTGCAAGCAAGTTGGATCAGCACTCCATTCTGGCACGCTGGTTATTTATGGTGATGTTGCGGGTTTGGGTTTTACTGAAGGAATAATGAAGGAAACATTGGAGAACACATCAGGGCTAAAGGTTGGGCAGGATTTCGGTTTAGCCTACATTCCGATCCATAACTTAGGTGCCAAGCCCATTGAGCCGATAGCCAACTTGGAGTTAAAGGTTGCTGCAATTGGTAAAGCCAGTCAAGATGCAGCTATGAACGTTCTAAAAACTATAACAAAAAACGTTAAACAAATAAGCGACGTGAAAACAGCAGAAATAGCAGCACTTTTTAAGGCGGCAAAACAGGAGGCAAACACGGCGTTAGCAAGTGAGTTGGCGGTTTTCTGTGAAAGCGCAAACATAGACTACTTTGAAGTTTTAAAATTGTTGGAGTTTAATGACCCTAGTTTTTGGCCCACAACTGTTGAGGAAGAAAACAAAAACGTAGCATATCTTCTGCTTGAAAGCGCGGAAAACCTGAATGTTAAACTTAGGCTCCCAACGTTGGCTAGGCAAATAAACGAAGACATGGTTAAACACGCGGTTAATTTAACCCAAGATGCACTGCGGAGATGCGGCAAAACGTTGAGAAGAGCAAGGATTGCCGTTTTAGGCACAGTTAACCCAAGTACTGCTACGGTCGTTTTTGTTAAAATGTTAGAGTTAAAAGGCGCTAAAGCCAGCCTTTATGACCCCGCATCAAAAAGAGATGCACTAGATTCGGGAGTTGTAAAGACTAGCTTAAATGAGGCAGTGGAAGGCGCAGACTGCATAGTGATACTCACCGGGGAGGAGCAGTTTAAACACTTAAACCTGCGGAAACTTAAACCATTAACGAAGACACCCTCAGTAATCGTAGATTTGGCAGGTGCCTTTGAGCCTCAAAAAGTGGAAACAGAAGGCTTCATATACTGTGGACTTGGAAGAGGAAAGGAATAAAAAATGAAGAAAGTTGGAGTGGCAGTAATAGGCACAGGCTCTTGGGGAAAAAACCATGCAAGAGTCTACAAAGAGCTTCCCTCAACTGAACTAATTGCAATTTGCGATGTAAATGCTGAAAGAGCTAAAACCATGGCTAACCAATACGGCGTGAAAGCATACACTAACAGCACGCGAATGCTGAAAAACAAAGAAATAGAAGCTGTAAGCGTTTGCACATGGTCAACACACCTTGCAAAGGAAGCACTCAAAGCACTCAGAGCAGGAAAGCATGTTCTGGTTGAGAAGCCCATGGCCACCAACACAAAGCAAGCGGAAAAGCTTTGTGAAACTGCAGAGCAAAACGGTCTTATCTTAACCGTAGGTTTTTTGATGAGGTTCATTCCTGGATTACAGAGCATCCGTGAGGCGGTTGAGAGCAAAAAAATCGGCGAATTGGTCTGCGCAACCGCAAAACGCGTTTCCCAATGGCCTGAAAGAATAGGTGATATCGGAGTAGTTAAAGACACGGCGATACATGACATAGATGTCATGCGGTTCATATCCAAACAGGACCCTATTACCGTTTACGCGAAAATGGGAAGCATGAGACATCTAAAATTCGAAGACTACGCCCACATAATGCTCACATACAAGAGCGGAGAAAGCGCCTTCATAGAATCCAACTGGCTAACACCCTATAAAACACGAACATTAACGGTCACGGGAAGCGATGCCATAATGAGACTAGATTACATAACTCAAGACCTATGGATTGAACAGCAAAAAGAGACGGTGCAACCAAGATACCCCTTCCAAGAACCACTGAAATGTGAACTACAACACTTTGCAGAATGCGTGCTTGAAAAGAAAAAGCCCCTCATAACAGGAGAGGACGGCGTAAAAGCCCTAGAAATAGCTCAAGCCGCAATGCAGTCCTCGATTAAAAACAGAGCAATAAAATTAAAAAGTTAAATATTGCTTTGGAAGGACGTTTTAAACGTTTTTGCAAGTTGTTTAACCTCAAAATTAAGTTGCCGAAGCTTCCTTTTAATCTTTATTCCGATAACTTTTGAGTGGTTGAACAGAGGAAACTGCAGTATAGTTCTGCGGTGTAGGTGCTGGGCTTATCGGCTTAGTTTTCAATCTCTTTTGAAACATTAAGAAAACCACTGCAGCAACGACAATTACGACGGCAGCTATCGCCCCGACTATGATAAATACGTTAGGCGAAGGTTTGCCAATTGCATAGAAATTACCGTCTTGTGACCCAATATAGACGACGCCATTAAAGACAGCTGGCGAAGAGATTATCTGATTTTGAGTAGGAAAATCCCATATTTGGGACCCTGTTGTGGCGTTAAGGGCATAAACATCATCATAACCTCCCACATAAACCACCCCGTCAGTAACAGCGGCAGAGGACAAAACGCGGAAAATGTTGTCTTCCCATATTTGCTTGCCAGTTGAAGCGTTGAGGGCATACATGTTGCCATCCACTGTGCCTACGTAAACTACTCCGTTGGTAACTGTGGGAGAAGCTTGTACTCCATGCAAGTAGCCTCCTCCATCGAAGGAGCTAGGGTTGGTGAAGCAGTTCCATATTTTAGCGCCTGTTGAAGCGTTGAGGGCATAAACGTTGCCGCCCACTGAGCCTACGTAAACAATGCCACCGCTAACAGCAGGCGAAGATGTCACTTGGTTGCTAAATGACCAGAGGGGTTGGTTGCTCGTTGTGTAGTTCCAAATTTTGGCGCCTGTTAAAGCGTTAAGAGCATAAACGTTGCCGTCATCTGAGCCTACATAAACAACCTCGTTTACAACTGCAGGTGAAGATTCCACCGCGCCTCGAGTTGTGTAGTTCCATATTTTAGCGCCCGTTGAAGCGTTGAGGGCATAAGCATTGTTATCCTTTGAGCCTATGTAAACTACGCCGTTGACCACATCAGGCGAAGAATTTATCTGACCACCAGTTGCGTAGCTCCATATTTTAACGCCTGTTGAAGCGTTAAAGGCACAAACATTATCATCTACACCGATAAACAGCATGTTTCCAGATACAGCGGGAGACGAATATACAGCGCTATCGGTTGAGTAATTCCATATTTTGGCGCCTGTATAGGCGTTAAAAGCGTAAATGTTGCCGCTATTGCCATTATTATAAAGTGGATATAAGCTGTTATTCCAATTTGTCCCAACATAAACTACACCGTTAACAATGGCGGCGGAAGAACCGATAGCGCTACCGTCAAAATGTCCTTCAACGTAGCTCCACAGCTTAACAGGTTTCGTTGGTCCAGTGTTTGTTGTGGCGCCTGTATGTGCTGAGTCATTAAGGAACATAGGCCAGTCAGCGGAAGACTGTTGAGCTATCACCTTTGGCGCATACGCTGAGAACATTGATAAACACAAAATGGCAATGAATGCAATGGCTAATGTTCTCTTCAAGCTTACCTCTCCTTATGAAGTAAGGAGTTACTGATTTATTGAAATTTACTTATAACATTTTACTTTAAGTTGAAGGGTTTTCCTTCAGAAACTATTTTTTCAGGAATTTTTTCCTTCCATTTCTTCAAGAAAGGCAGGTCTTCAGATTCTTTCCGCAGCTCATCAGGGAGCATTTCTGGAATTTCATCGCGTATAGGATACCATCGTAAACATTTGGGGCAAACGATTAAGCCTTCCACTATCTCGTCTTTTTCTTCGAAAACGTGAAGTTCAAGGGGATGGTACTTGTCTATGGGGCAAGCCAAGATTTCCATTAATTTTCGCTTCATTTTTCTTCACGAAATAGATAGTTAACTATTAAGCTATTAAAACTTGCTTGGCAACGAAGTGACCTGTATATCGAGAACGGTTTGGTACCAGTTAGGACCCGTGCTTCGAACCACACGAGAAAAAGCAAAAATGTAACCTATGCCGAGACTATCAAGTTTTTGGGCTACCTTCAACTTGGTTTTCTCAACTGGTTTTTCGTTGCCCGCTGCATGTTGAAAATCATAGTAGTGGATCCAACCGCCATGTTTTTTGAGGGCTGAAACTGCATAGGGCAGGTATTCGAGGGCTTTTTCAGGCAAAGGCATCAAGACACGGTCAGCCTTCCCTTGCAGTTGAGCATTAATAATGTCTTTTGAGTCGCCAAGCAAAGGAATTACTTTACCGTAAACCCTATTGATTCTAACGTTCTCCTCCATGTATTGAACTGCGATTGGGTTAACATCAATCGAGAACACTTTAGTTTGGCTCACGGTTTTAGCGATTACTATGCTAAAACAGCCGACGCCTGAAAACATGTTAACAACCGTCTCGCCACCCTTAACTAGGCTTGCGATCCGTAATCTCTCATGCGAAAGCCTGGGTGAAAAATAACATTTTTCAACATCAACCGCAAACACGCAACCTGATTCTTTATATTTGGTGCTTGTTTTGTCTTCGCCTGCCAACAATCTTAGTTCCCTAACCCTAAAATCACCCAGGACGGGACTAGTTTGGGCAAAAACTGTTTTCACGTTTCTGTGGACAGCCATTATTTGGTTTGCTACTTTTTCAGCGTTGAGGATATTGCCGTTTGGCACCTTAATGATTGCTATGTCGCCTATTACGTCAAAAGAGTTGTAAATTAGGTTTAACTCTGCCGAAGATAAGGCGGTGGAAAGTTTTTCCCGAAGCCTTTTTCTCAACGTTATATCCTCATTAATAGCAAGGCATTGGAAACATTTAAAAGCAAAATACTTTTCTTTGTAGCAAGAGGCGTTTCTAATGGAAAAGTCAGGAATTGTTTATGAATGCATGAGATGCGGGGCAAGAGTGCCATCCGAAGAATTAGAACTGCGTGGCGGAGAGACCAAATGTATCATCTGTGGCTATAGGATTCTGAAAAAAGTTAAACCCCCAGTAGTTAAACGTGTTCAATCAAAATAAGAAGGGGATACTCGTATTTTTAGCACGAGTAACTCAGTTTTTAGTTTTTAGTTTACATTAATAGATTTCTTTGTCTCCGAGTTTGCGCAAAGCTTTTCCTTTAAGTTTTATTGATTCACCCAGGAAATCGTCGTCAATGTCTTTTTCAACGGTTTGGCGTTTGACGGTTTCGCCGCATACTCCTTTTGGCAACAACCGCCTTTTTAAGCACATAGAATATGTGCAGTTTGCGACATTGCACATTTCTTCGGTCCATTTACACCAAATAGAGTCTCGTCGGTAGAAGGCAGAGTTTTGGCTGCACTTAAAAGAAGGGCATGTTGGAGAACAAGCTTTTGGTTGAGCCAATAGATACACCTCATTGTCAAATCAAAATATGTTGTGATGTTTTGTCTTTATAGTTTCTTAATGTTATTTGGAAGCCATATAAACTTTTTTCTTATCAGGGATAAAATTGCATATTTAGCTTCCACGGGATTGTTTAACTCTTTTTTCGCCTATAAACTTCAACGATAGCCAACAGGATGATGGCTACCAATATTATGACTATGGCGATAAATGAGCTTACTGGTATCAAGAGTGATCCGAGAACAATATACCCATCCATTTGTATCTTAACTGAAGTTGGCTTATCAACGGTTAGAGTTACAGCTTGATAACTATTCTGTGCTCCTTGAGCAAACGCTACTATCTGCATGTCACCACCAATAACATTATTGAAAGTTGCAGTTCCGTCGCCTGGAGTTATAGCTGAGAGTTGCTCTGTTGCTGGCCCATTTAATGTGACGTTAGCGTTTGAAATCGGCGTACCGAAGAAGTCAACGACTGATACTGATACTTGAATGCCGTAAAGTGTGCAAACTATTTGTTGTTGACTGTCATTGAAAGCGTCGATGTTTGTTTCGTTGATTAGAATGCTGTCTTTATAAATTTGTAACCTGTACATTCCAAAAGTAACTTGGCTGGTAGCTGAGCCTGAGCTATCGGTTGTAGCAGTATAGAATAAGCCACTTGTTAATTCAACGAGGTTTATGCTGGCACCAGGGATTGCAGCTTTATTATAACCAACTACATTGATTGTTAATGCTTCGTTTGGACATATAATCACTACTTCTGAGAGTGCCTGTGCCGGAAGATTGTTAACGGTATTGTTGCCAGAGTTGAAAACTTGATTGTATAATGAAGCGTTTATAGTATAGCTTATTCCAGTTAGGGTCGAGTTTAATGTGTAGGTTCCTGAAGGGTCTGTTTGACCTGAAACATTTCCTGTTTGAGTGGTACCATTTGACTGTTGATATTGGTATGTAATGGCTAAATTCACAAACGGCAGTGTAATTCCATTTTCGTTTTGAACTAGTATTTTAAGATCAGTTAATTGGCATATCATAGTGAAAGTGCCGTTGCCTGTGACAGTTATGGTGGTTTCTCCAACGTTAACGCCGTTCCAAAACGCAGTCAAAGAACAAATGCCTGTTTCAAGCTTCAAGTCGACTATGCCATCTGATCCGCTTGTACCGTTATAAACTGTGCCGCTTGCTTGATCTAAGGCTTGAACTTTTATTTGAGGAACAACTGCACTGGCCAGGTTTACTGTTTTAACTTGAATAGAGTATCCTGGAACCGAAAAGGTCTCTACGTCTTGTATCGCTTTCTGAGTGCCTGTAGGAGTTATTGTTACATTATATTTTCCAATTACAGCGTTTGAGGGAACCACCCATGTTGCATTGATTACGCCATCAGCTGAAGCTGTTTCTGGTTCAGGCGAGCCGAGAGTTGCACCGGTTGCATCGTTGGTGATGCTCAGTGTCGCAGCCTGATTCGGTGTGTAACCTGTCGCTCCTATTGTTACTGTGTCCCCTCTATGATATGTGGTTGAATCAAGGAAGCCAATGGAAAATTGGTTTTGCGCCAAAGGGATAGACTGGTTAAAGTAAACATTGTATGTACCTACATAATCGGTGGTATTACCATTCGGTTGGAAGCTACTGTCTGGATAAGTGACTTGCGCAGTTGCAATTCCATCTTGGTTAGAGGTTCCCATTGGCACTATTTCTGAATATTCTGTGTTAAGTGGGCTTGGAAGTACAACGGAAACATTCGCAACATAGACGGTGTTTGGAACCCCTCCATTGACAGTGACACTCAATGCTATACTGCTTCCTTCCTGTGTTTTTGAAGGGACTGCGCTTATGTGGTAACCAGTTAAAACTTGGAATGATTCAGGCGTAGTGCCAGTGGAATTTATGTTAGCTGCGACGTCTCTAAGAATTAAATCATAACTGCCGCTTGGAAACGCAGGTACAGTAAAGTTTGCATTAACGTAATATCCATCAGAAATGCCAGATGCAATAACATTTTGGTCTAATATTACTTGGTAGGAACCGTTAGTTGTGTAAATAGTTCCTTTAAGATTAAAAGCTTGACCTACAGTCCCATTATATTGGCTTTGTCCGGTAACTATAGTTGAGGAGCCTGCCGGAGCTATCGGAGCTACCTGTATAATTCCTACACCAAGGCTTTGCCCAAAGACTATAGCGATGGGTGTAAGTGCAACGGCTAAGGACATTAAGACTAAGAGGGTAACTGCACCAATTTTTTTATTCAAACCACTCGGCTCTCCCGATAATAGTCATCCATATCTTTAATGACTGATGATTTAACTAAGAGTTGATTTTAAACTTTGCCATTAAATGGTTGGATAGAAAGACTGAACAAGCTAAAGCAACCTGAAAAAATCTGATTTCAAGCCAAAAATTCTTTTAATCAACGGGATTTTTAAGGGACAGAAGATTCAAAGTATGAATAGAATTCGGTGAAACCTTGGAAAAAAACACTGCCGCCACGCTTTTAGGCGCTTTAAAGAAGCAAAAATACCATTTGGTAGGCAGTCATTCAGCGGTTAAAAGGTGTAAGTGGCTTTATGAATCCATAGTTAATGATAGACCGTGTTATAAACAGAAGTTTTACGGCATAAAATCGCACAGGTGCATTCAAATGTCACCTTCCCTTTACTATTGCACACAACAATGCTTGTTCTGTTGGAGAGCCCAAAGCGGAGACTTGCAGGTTACTTGGGACGAATTGAAAATTCCAAGGGTAGACTCACCAGAAGAAATTATTCAGGGAAGCCTTAAGGCACAAGAAAAAATTTTAACTGGATACAAGGGAAACCCAAAAACAAACTGGCGCAAATTCCAAGAAGCCCTAACGCCTAAGCATGTGGCGATAAGTTTAACTGGTGAACCGACGCTTTACGAGCCGCTTGGAGAGTTGATTCAGGCATTTCATCAAAAAGGTTTCACCACTTTTCTTGTTTCCAACGGCACTTTGCCAACTAAACTTTCAAAACTAAGCCAAGAACCGACCCAACTCTACATTTCAGTATGCGCACCAAACGAGCAGGTATACAAGCAGGTTTGCCGCCCTCAATTTCCCAGCGCTTGGACAAAATTAAACGAAACGCTTGGTTTATTGCAGAGTTTCCATTGCCCCACAGTAATTCGCATGACACTGGTTAAAGACCACAACATGAACCATATAGATGAATATGCTAAAATTGTTGAAAAAGCCAATCCCACGTACATTGAAGCAAAAGCGTATATGCATATTGGTTTTTCAAATCTTCGCTTGGGCTTTGAAAACATGCCTTTGCACAGCGAAGTTAAGGATTTTGCTGGGCAGTTAGCTGAGAAGACTGGGTACAAAGTTATTAATGAAGCACAAGAAAGCAGAGTCGTACTATTAAGCAGACTAGAGAAGCCTATTCAGGTTGGAAACAACTAAGTCGGATTTTGAAAATTTGAGTGTTTGAAGTTCATCGAAATAAAACATAATATTTTTTAGATATATTTAGCGTTTGTTTTCAGCGCCTTTTAGCGAACAGAGCTTGTTTTTAACTGTTCTTTCACGTCACGCATGTACATTGTTACTTGTCACCCATGTCCATTGATATACGTCAAGTGGGTTTTGCACCAGATTAATGCGTTCTTCAGACGAGAGGTTGGATAAATTTAAATACTTATTTTTTGCCTTATGCTTAACTGCCAAGCGGTTGTTACTATGGTGAGCGAAGGAAGAGGGCGCTTGTTTAGAAGAAAGGATGGCAAATACCTTGTCTACCTTCCTAAAGACCTAGCGGAAGACAGCATGTTTCCATTTAAAGTAACAGACTCAATATTCGTCAAAGTAAGCTTCGCCCTAGGCGACAGTAAAGTCCTAATTGAGAAATGGACTGGCTCCTAACAGCCATAAACAAAGGCAAGTAAACGTTAAAATTTTTAGCAAGGTGAGCGGGAATCCCCACACCATTTATGGGTGGGATGAAAGTGAACAGTTTAAAAGCGGGTCTCATCACACTGTTTCTAACCGGCAGACCCGTAGGCAACTGGTCGTGATAGCGAGCTTCTGCATACTCCTGCTACACGTAAAGCCGAAGCTGGATTGGTGCAGATGCGGAGTAACCCTGGACAAGGGCGATTGAAAGCATGTCGGAGAATTCATCGGGTATTCGCTGAAGCAGGAAGCCCACATCCTTTCAAGGGTGGGAGCATGTCACGAAATTGAAATAAATAACCAAGCAATCAGTCTAAGTAGATGATAAGTTTGTCCTCTTTAGAAACTATTCTACAAGAAGTAAAAACGGAGCTTATGCAAAAAAATAAAATTCGCGAAGAAACACAGGAAAGCATGCGGAAAGCAACAAGCCTATCCAAACAAGCGATATTGCTAATTCACCAGAAAAAATATGCTGAGGCTGAAAAATTTATTGAGAACGCTAAAGAGAAAATTTCAAGCCTTCAGGTTTTATCTAAGGAGTATCCTGAGATTATTTACGGTGGCATGTTTAGTGCAGCGCTTCAGGAATATTCAGAAGCACGCATATTTTTAATATTAGTTAAGGAATCGCGTTTTGTAACGCCTGCTGAGATTAATGTGCCTTCGGTTGATTATGTGCTTGGTTTAGCAGATGTTATAGGTGAATACAGGCGCTTAGCACTTGACAATTTACGCGAAGGCGAGGTTAAAAAAGGAGAAGAATGCCTAGAAGTCATGGACCAAGTGTTCATTCAGTTATTGGCTCTTGATGAGGCTTACATGCTTGTTCCAGGACTCAGGCACAAATCTGACATTGCAAGAAGAATAATTGAAGCCACACGCGGCGATGTGACGTTGGAAATTCGCAGAAAATCCCTTGAAGATTACTTAAAGAAATTTCAGCCGATAAAACAAGGCACTAAACGCAGAGCAAAAAAGGTTAACATTTGAGTAAACCACGCAAGTTAATGGAAAATTTTTCCGTACAAAAGGCACACAAGACCCAGCTTTGTTTATCGCGGAAAATTATTTTAGATGATAGGTTACCATCAAAAATTAAAACTGTTGCGGGCGTTGATGTTTCATACGTTGGCAACATCGGCATCGGCGCATTAACGGTTTTGGATTATGACTCGTTGGAGCTTTTGGAAACTCAAGTTGCAACCTGCCAAGTTAGGATGCCCTATATTCCAACTTTGCTGTCTTTTAGGGAAATTCCTCCTGCGATGGCAGCAATAAATAAGTTGAAGGTTCAGCCCGATGTTTTCCTTGTTGATGCACAGGGACTAGCGCATCCGTATAGGTGCGGATTTGCCAGTCATCTTGGACTTGCAATTGGAAAACCGACTGTTGGCGCTGCAAAAAGCAGGTTGATAGGTACGCCAGTCGAGGGAGATGGGGAAATCTTTTTGGTTGATAAGGGCGAAGTCATCGGTGCCGTCGTGACTACAAAGCAGGGTGCCAAACCCATTTACGTGAGCATTGGTCACATGGTGTCCCTTGAAACAGCAATCAAAATCGTTAAGCACTGTGCCAAAAGCCGAATTCCTGAGCCGCTGCTGCAAGCTCACAAGTTAGCGACTAAAGAAAGAATCAGGCTTGCAAAGGAAAGCAAAGTAAATATCACTGAAAACTAAACTATCGCTAGAGCGTGAATTGTTTGGCTGAAGAAATATCATTCGCTGAGTTCGAAAGACTTGACTTGCGGATAGGAAAAATAATTGAAGCAACCCCAGTTCCCAATTCAAAAAAACTAATCAAAATAATTGTTGAGTTTGGTTCAGAGAAAAGGCAGGCGGTTGCAGGTCTACTTAAGTGGTATACGCCTGAGGAATTGGTTGGCAAAAAATGCGTTTTCCTTTTGAATCTTCAAAGGCGCCTGTTGGCGGGTGTGGAATCGCAATGCATGATTTTAGCAGCTGAAGATAGTGAAGGAAACGTTGTGGTGCTTGTGCCTGAGAAGGATATTGCTGAAGGAAGCAAAATCGGCTGACTAACGATTCAGTATATTTGCCAGATTAAAGTTAGATTGCTAGGGAAAAGTTAAATTACTAAATTAAAGCACGTTATTGTGTATTTGTGTTGAAGGTTACCTTGATGGCAGTTAATGAAGAAGCGCTTATGTGGGTGGAAAAGTATCGCCCGAAAAACCTAAACGAGGTTGTAGACTTACACGACATCGTTGAAAGCCTTAAATCCTTCATGCGAAAACCAAAAACGATGCCTCACCTGATGTTCGCGGGGATACCGGGCACTGGGAAAACGACGCTTGCTCTTTGCATTGCGCATGAACTTTTTGGTCCAAACTGGAAAAGCTTTACACTTGAGCTCAATGCATCTGATGAAAGAGGCATAGACACTGTACGTGAAAGAGTCAAGGATTTTTCACGTTACAGCCGTTCAGGTTTTGGCAATGTGCCGTTTGCGCTGATTATTCTGGATGAGTGTGACCAAATGACTGGCCCTGCGCAGACAGCGCTGAGAAGAATAATGGAAACCAGCTCTCGCACATCCAGGTTCATTCTGATATGTAACCAATCAAGCAAAATAATTGAACCAATACAGAGCCGTTGCGCAATATTCAGATTTTCAAGGCTAGATAAGCAAGCGATGAAAGAGCAGCTACAGTGCATAGCCAAAAAAGAAAAAGTTAACCTGTTGCCTGAAGCAGCTGAAAGAATAGTTGATTATTCAGAAGGCGACCTTAGACACGCCATAAACGCTTTGCAGACAGCTTCAGCGTACAAGGAAGGGGTGGTAGACGAGAAGACAGTCTTGCTGGTCATCGGGGAAGCCAGCCCAATGCAAGTTCAAAAAATGATTAGGAAAGCATTATTCGGCGACTTTATTGAAGCAAGGAAAACAATGTATGAAATAATGGGGTCCTACGGCTTTTCAGGCTCTGAAATAGTGCGCCAAATACAGCGCGAGATATTCAAAATGTCAGATCTTACGCCTGAACAAAAAGCCGACCTATCAAACACCATCGGCGAGTACGATTACCGCTTAACGCAAGGCGCCAACAGCGACATCCAGTTAAGCGCGTTGCTAGCGCAATTCGCAAAATTTGGTAAAGCCATAGGGGAAACTTATTGAGAAATGATCTTTTATGGGTTGAAAAGTACCGCCCAAAAAAAATAGAAGACATAATCGGTAACGAAGAAGCGAAAGCCGCCTTTATCGAGTGGCTGAAAAGCAAGCGGCGAAGTAAAAAGGCAGTTTTACTTTATGGACCACCTGGAGTTGGTAAAACAGCACTTGCCAATGCTGCCGCAAAAGAGTTTGGGTTTATCACTATTGAAATGAACGCAAGCGACACAAGATCCGAAAAAGCGATCAATGAAATTGCTAAACCAGCCACTTCCTTTGTTGCTTTAGACACTTTCTCAGCTGAAAGCAAAGGCAACCTTCTCTTCCTCGACGAGGTTGACGGCATCGCAGGCAACGAGGACAGAGGCGGAGTAAGCGCCATAATAAAAATCGTTGAAGACTCCCGAGTACCAGTTATAATGGCAGCAAACGATCCTGACATAGACAAGCTAAGACCGCTAAAGAAAGTATGCTTACTGATACGTTTCCAGCAAATCCGGATACCGCTTATCATTGCATTATTGCAGAAGATTTGTTTGCTTGAGCATGTGAAAGCGGAGTTTGAGGCGCTTGAGAGAATCGCCCAAAACAGCAAAGGCGATGTACGGTCAGCCATAAACGACCTGCAAAGCATAAGCGAAGAAAACCAGGTCCTCACGCTTCAAGACACCATGATGCTTAGTTCAAGAAACAAAGACATAAGCATGGACGAAACACTAAGAGGATTTTTCTCAGCAAAATCAATTGCGGAAGCATCAAGTTTACTTAGCCGCTCAAGCGTTGACTATGATGATTTTCTACTTTCAGTAAGCGACAATCTCCCCAGACGATACACTGACCCAGCAGAGCTTGCTGCCGCCTACGATTATGTTTCTCAAGCTGATGTTTTCCGAGGAAGGATCGGAACTGAGCACTGGCATCTTTTAAAGTACTTCTATAACGCGTTATCTAAAGCAGCCTCGGTTGCGCCTAAATCATACAAGCCCTTTGAATTTATTTCGCCGCCTATCAGGATTATTACTTTGTTCTGGACCAAAAGCAAAAGAACAATGCTTGACACTATCTGCGGAAAAATTGGAGCCCAATGCCATGTTTCCCATGAAATAGCCAAACATGATTTCGTCCCATTCATCAAGAGCATACTGCAAAACCAAAAATCAAGCCCTCTAGCTTCTTGGTTTAAATTCACGCCTGAAGAAGTTGATTTCCTAACGAAAATGAACAGGTATTAGTGGAGGAAGCGGAAAATGGTGGCAGTTTTAAATAAGAAGGCGTTCAAGCTTCCGAGGGTTGAAAAAGAAAAATTTATTCTCTTGATACATTTAGGCTTGAACTATAATCGTGAGCAAGGCGTCTTTTCCATTAAAAGCTGCAATAATATTGAAAAGCTTATGGACACAATCGCCGGCATTTTAAACAGTGAAGTCGTATTTCTCCAAAGCTGTACGCGCTGTGGAAAAGACTTCCCATGCTCAGACTGCAAATATAACGAGTCATGCGCCACCAAAGATCTGCCATTCAGTTGTGTTTGCCCTCAATGTTTAATGGACAGAAAGCAGTTTGAACAGTGTCTAGAGAAATTCTAATGTTTGTTTGACTGTTTTTACGCATCCATATGTAGCAAACGACGGCTTACTGAAGGACAGCAGAGTGCCACTAATTTTAAATATGCCACTTAGTTTTAATAATGACAGTGAGATGTTACTTTGGCATCATTTTTCAAGGTAAGAGTTGGCAGGCAGGGGCGAATCGTATTGCCAAAAGAACTACGTGAAGTCTACGGAGTGAACACAGGCGACGAAGCCGTAATAGTTGCCGTAGGCAATAAAATAAGTATACACCTGCACAAGGTTTCTGAAGATCCACTGCAGGATCTAACTGAACTGTCAAAAGAAATATCAATAGGGTTATCCGCAGAAGAACTGAAAAAGAAAACTGCTGAAGAACGACTAAAGCATTTTCTCGAAACATAAGCTGGTTTACGCTTGAATCTGATTACAACTAAACCTACTTACTTCTTGGATTCCACAACGCTCATCCATGCCGCAGACAAAAATGCAGCATACCACAAAGAATGCCTAAACGTCATAGGCAAAGCTGCAAAGGGAGAAATAAATGCGGCAACAAGCTTGGAAACCCTAGAGGAGACCCTTTTTATTTTGTCCAAGCTCACTTCCGCATCTACTGCCATCCGCGTGGCTCGCGACTATATGAAAATGAGCAAGATCAAGAAGGTTGAGATGAGCAGAGTTGTTTTTGAACACGCCTTGGAAATCATGGAGATTACTCCGCTCAAACACCCAAAAGACGCAATAAATGTTGCCAGCATGCTTGAACTTGGGATACAAAAAATAATCAGCGAAGACAAAGATTACGACAAAACAGAATTAATCCAAAGAGTACATCCGAAGGACCTATAACGGAATAAGGACAAGTTAATACCAACGGCTAAAACAAAAGAAACCCTTTGAAAATGCTAGTGCATTTCTGGAATGAATTACCTTTATTATGCTGGAAAAAACGCCCCAGGCTCAGACGGCAAAAAAATACAATGAGTTATGCCCCACCAAAGATCTCCCGTTCAGTTGTGTTTACCCTCAGTGTTTGAGGGATAAAAAGCAGTTTGAAGAATATCTCGAAAAATTCTAATGCTAACCTTGTTAGCCCAAGAGAGAGATGCTATTCCAGCTAAACAGGAGAAGCGGAATGCTGATTGAGGATCAACCAAATGGCAAAAAGAAAATCAAAATGCTCTTCGCCTTGGGCAGTTTTTGAAGCTAAACTGTTTGCGGTCATTTAATAGTAAATTGGTGTTCGAATCCCCCTTCCCGGCGTCACTTGGAAAGACTAAGCCATGTTTTCTAAAAAAAAGACAACGAGTGATTGGTGACATCTTAGAGCATTTAGGGTTTGCTGAGGCTCTGGAACAACTTTTAGGAGAAAAAAGAATACAAATGCTAATGATGATAACTACATACGCCATCGTGAATTCAACCAGAGCCTTCTCAGCCCTTATCTCTTCTCCATTGCTTTTTAAGACTAAAAAAGGGGAAAATGGATTTTTGGGTTGCGAGTTTTTATGGTCGTTTTCTAAGTGATAAGATTGCTAGTAAAGCAAAGCCTATGATTATTACAACAATTATGGCAATGACAGCAGGAACAAAGTACAGGTTAGCGACAGATGTCGGAGTAGCTGTAGGTGCGGCAGTAGCAGCTGCAGGTGTATTCCATAGCATGGTAGTTTGCGCTGTTGAGCTGTAGTACGAGTTGGATCCGCCGAATGTTGCAATGATTGTGTATGTTCCGGGTACGGTGGGAGTGAAGGCGTATGAGTATTGTCCTGCTATGTTGCTTGTGGTTGTGCCTATGGTGTAGGTGTTGCCGTTCGGGTCAATATCCGTCAACGTTACTGGAACGCCCGTTGCATTCATAGGTTCTGGCTGCTGCATGTACAAGTATTCCATCCATTGGGTCATGCTTGCGTCTGAGATTGCGGGTGTGCCTGCGGCGGGTATCCCTAGGCATGTTTGGCCTGGCGATTGATCAGTGACGGTGCCTTTTATCAATACTTGAGTGTTGGTATTTATGCCAGGTGAAGTTGTCACTGTAGTGGCGCTTTGGCCCGGTCCGAAGCAGTATATTTGATTGTCATACCCGTTGAGTGTTACGAGGGAGCCGTCTGCGATAGCTATAGTATTTCCGCACCATTGGTCTATGCTCCATAGTTCTTTTCCCGTCGTAGCGTTGAGACAATATAGCTGTGCGCCTCTGAACATAGGTGGAACGAGACCGTGACACGTGCCTACGTAGATCTTTCCGTCGGCAATAGTTATGGGGCCAAAAGTGGACAAAGGCCATGTACCATAGGCAGTTTCGTACCCGCTGCTTCCAGCGTACCAGTCCCACAAGTGCTGCCCTGACGTAATATTATAAGCGTGCACCGTTCCGTCGTAGCCCGTTGCGTAAAGTATGCCGTAAGCGCTACCCGAAGTGCTATCATAGAAACCCCAACCACTGGTGTAGGGGACAGTTGGGCCCCATATTTGTGCTCCTGTAGCGAGGCTGTAGCCGTACCATTCCATCGTACTTTCATGGAATTCAGTGTAGACCCCGTCAGCGGCAGGACCCATGAGATTAAAGGACGTGGCCCCTGGAGGAGTCGTTCGGTTTTGAACCCACAACTGTTGCCCTGTTGTTGCGCTGTAACCTATTTCCATTTGGTAATTCTGCGGCAGGAACAAGCTCCCTGTAGTAGCAAGTATTACATTAGAACTAATCGTAGAAATGGCTTGTCCCGGATATGGGGCTGCTGTTACGGTCCATTGTATTCCGTTTAGCCAGTTAAGCGTCGCTCCTACGGGGGGCCTCCAACACCAAGCGGCCGTGCTTTCTGTTCCCAGCGTTGGAATAGCCAGACTCGAGTTCCACATAGACAACGTGTTTGTGAATCCGTTAAGCATATAAACATCCAACTCGCCGTTCGGACGCTCAACAACAGTGCCTGGAGTCTCTGGGTTCCCAAGGTTAGTTGCGTTCGCCATGCTCAGTATCAAGTTTCCTGTGCTCGCGTCATACATGTACCATGTAGTGCCCTGAGTAAACCATAGGTATGGGTCGCCTCCATATAGGTTGGGTGAGATGTAGTTGTATATTTGACCCAGTGTTATACCCGCGTAGCCATAATAACCATTTAGGCCAACTGCTCCAAGCATCGTTACCGGACCAGTACTATTTTGATACCATAGCGTTTGTCCGGTGCGTAGGTCTACGGCATAGAATCCTTCTCTGGGCTCGACAGGAGAATTGTAGTAGAGTACTCCATTCAGTATTACCGGTGGTACAAACATCGGTGTGTATGTGTTCCCCCAATTGTAGGCGCTAGTGCCACCACCCCCAAACTCGCCTCCCATGAGACCGCCGATAGCTATTGACTTCGTCCACTCTATGTGAGCCGAATTAGGCGCTGTGGTGTAAGCATTGAAATTCCCAGTAGAATTGTACGCCCTCTGTCCAAATAACAGGCCTCCTGTCCCTTGTGCCAGCCAATTTCCTGATATCGTGTACCATCCTCTGTTCTGTGCGTCAATGGGGCTCTGCCAGTAACCAGTTGGAAGCGGAGTCGTCGGATAAGACGCTATTGGGCTTTGCTGTACACTAAGTGTTACTACCGAGCTTGTGCTTGGCTCATAATAGTCGTTAATCGGCACCGGAATGACCGCCCCAATGCCAGTTACATTTTGTCCAGGGAAGCTACACTGCAAAGTATAGTTGCCAACCGCGTCGGGCACGTAATTGAAGTTTGACATTCCGACCGGATCGGAAGTGTACGGCCCCATGATTTGGGTGGTTCCGTCGGGCTTTGTGATTGTTACTTTTAAACCCTGCCACCTAGCACCAGATGGACCCGCTGCTGTTGGCGGGACCTTATCAAGCCAAAAACCAACCGACACTGTCTGACTGACCCCTACAGGGTTAGGTTCAACAGTAAGGAAGGCGTAGGTAGGAATGTTAGTGAGAGGCATACCTTGAGCTTTAGAGGTCGGCATGCTTACCATAAGTACAGAAAAAGTTAACAGTAGAATCAAAGCGATACTAGAAAGTGTTTTGGTTTTTTTGATTTGCATTTTTCTTTCCTCAATTTTATTTTGCATTGAGCAAGAAGCGTAAATGCTCTCGCTCAAGAGAGTATGCTTTATGAAAGGTTTTAAATCCTTGAAAGAACAACAGAGTTCTGTTCAATGCATAATCATCTTCGTAGGTATTCTAATGAGTGATTTAACGGTTTCAAGCCAAGACGTGCAGGCACTGACACAAATGGGGCTTTCTTCTCTTGAAGCCAGAGTCTACATCACGCTCACCCGGACGGAAAGAGCGACCATAAAAGTCCTATCCAAAAGAACAGATTTAGCACGTCAACACATTTACCAAGTGGTTAACGATCTACTAGACATTGGAATCATTGAAAAAATAGTGGCGACACCTTATGAGTACTCAGCTATCCCAATAGCAGATGCTATTTCCATTATGCTTCAGCGGAAACAGCAGGAATTTTCAGACATGGAGATAAAAATTAAGGCAGCAGCAAAGCAGTTGCTTGAACGATGTGAAGCAGCAAACAAAATGAAACGCACTGAGTCAGAAGAGGAAATAACCTTTTTTGTTCCCAACGCATCTGCGCGCGCCAGAAGGCGAAAAGAGAATTTTTCTAATTGCAAGACAAGTATCGACATAGTTACTTTAGAAAGAAATCTTGAGTTAGCAAAGGAAGAATTAGACGGAGCATTGAAAAAAGAAGTTAAGATAAGAATGATTATAGGAAAGCCCGAAAGAAGTAGCTTTCAGTTCAATTTAGAAGATTCGATGATAAATCCTTTTTTTGAAGCAAGAGTTTCGTTTAACCAAGCAATTGTGCCACTTGTAATCTTGGACGAGAAAAAAATCGGGATTATTACGTCGGAATCAAGCGATTTTTCTAAAGCCGCCTATTTAATGACAAATAACTCTCATCTAACGGCGATAGCCAAAGTATACTTTGAAAAACAGTGGACAGACTCTCAAACATCGAAGCGCGCAGGCTGTTTGTCGCCAACTTCCTTATAAAACTTTGCAAAAAAAATAGGGAAGCCAAATTGTAACGGCAAATATAAAACTTGCGGAAAGATTTGGGCCTTTCTCTTCTTTCATTGCGAAGTTATGTTTCTCAGCGATATTTGTTACCTGTTGCTTGATTTCAGCATCCCCTTTGTAGCTTATGAGTCATATATTGTCGCGAGATAAGTACTGCTCCGTGGATTGTTGAGAAAGCAAACGACAGGAAAAATCAAAATGCTCTTCGCCTTGGGCAGTTTTTGAAGCTAAACTGTTTGCGGTCATTTAATAGTAAATTGGTGTTCGAATCCCCCCCGGCGCCACTTGGAAAGACTAAGCCATATTTTCTAAAAAAAAGACAATAGAGCATTTAGGGTTTGCTGAGGCTCTGGAACAACTTTTAGGAGAAAAAAGAATACAAATGCTAATGATGATAACTACATACGCCATCGTGAATTCAACCAGAGCCTTCTCAGCCCTTATTCTTTTATCCATTGGTTTTTAAGACCAAAAAAGGGGAAAGTGATGTTTTTTGTTTAGCATTTTTTATGGTCGCTTCCTAAGCATCGAGAGTACTACTACGGCGAGGACTATGATGATTAAAACAATTATGCCAATACTCATCGGAACAAAGTACATGTTAGCGACAGATGTGGGAGTAGCTGTTGGTGCGGGAGTAGCTGCAGGTGCGGGGTCAACTTGGAAGGTGGTTTCTGAGTATGATGGCCAGTAAGCGTCAGTTCCGCTGAATGTAGCGATGGCTGTGTACGTTCCTGGTACATTAGGAACCTTATAATCAAGGCCGTAGTGGCCGCTCGCGTCGCTTGTGACAGTGGGTAGGTTAATGGTGTTGCCGTTCGGGTCAATAAGGGTTACTTGAACTAGTACACCGGTAGTGTTTGCTGGGATAGGATTCTGCATGTACACGTATTCCATGTATGGGGTCATGCTTGCGTCAGAAACGGCTGCAACACCTTGTGGAAAGCGCGCCGCTATATTAGACTGCGTAGTGCCAGCAGAAATGTCCAGTACTGAGCCTTGTATCACTAAGTTTTGTCCCCTATTACTCCAATCTGTTCCTACTGTTGTCTGGGTTGGTCCCATGCCGAAGCTGTAGATTTGCATGTCGTAACTGTTTAAGGCTACCAGGTAGCCGTCTGCAATTGCACCGATATTGCCAGTTCCAGTACCTTCATCCCAGAAGGTGATGTTCCAGATTGGTACTCCGGTTGTTGCATTCATATCGCCTAACATGAATCCGGGTTCAAGGTTTGGTCCTGGGCTGTGTTCGGATCCACTCCAGTATATATTGCCTGATGCGAAAGCTCCGACGGTTGTGGGTATGTTGTCCCAGTAGCCAGTATAGCCCATAGAAGGCGCTGTGTAGCTCCACAATAGCGCTCCAGTCGTAACGTTGTAGGCGTATACGCTTCCGCCTTCGCCAATTGAGTCGGAGCTGTAGAACACGCCGTCATAGGTGTATGCTGAGTAGCCTTGCAAGTATAGATGGTTACTAACTTCAGGTGTTGTTGATGTCCAGATTTGTGCTCCTGTGGTTGCGCTAAAGCCCATCCAAAGCCTTGGTTCTTTTTCGAATAATGTAAATACGCCGTTGCTTATGGGACAACCATATTCGAGGGTTACGTTACCTGTTGGCCATGGGTATGTACGAGACCACGTCACTTGGCCTATGGTAGCGGGGTTGGTGCTGATGGCGAATTGTGTGTAGCTATCGGGTGTAGGATAACTTGCCATACCTATCATTGCTGGGGCTGTGCTGTATACGGCGAGTTGGTCTGCTGTATCAATGCCCATAAGTGTTGCGGATGCTGCATTTGCAGGTAGATTACCAGTGATAGCGTAATTAGTTGTGCCGACTGTTGCGTCTACTTGTGCACCCGTTGGAGGTCTCCACTCCCAGTAACTGTTTGATGAGTTGCCATATTGCATTCCCATAAAAGGATATGTATCTTGGATTGTGGCGGTGCTGTTCCAGACGCTGAAGATTTTGTTGGCGAAGTCGGGGGTGTAGATTATGAAACTACCGCTTGGGTCAGTAATCATCATTGAGGCCCCGAACATTTCTGAGCTTGCTGGCACATTCCAGAGATTGCATATCCAATTGCCGGTGACTGGGTCATACATTGCCCAGACGTTCGATCCGTTGGCGGCTGTGTAAACGCTCCAGAGGTACTCGACTGTACCGTGTTGATTAGGTGATTCGTAGTCAAGTTCCTGCCCCATAGTAAGCTGCGGATAACCATAGCCCATAAATGATTGCTGGGGACCTGTACCGTTTTGATACCAGACTTGTTGTCCAGTCTGTAAATTGACGTCAGCGAAGCCGTACTGTGGTGGCCTACCGATGTTGTAGTAGAGTTGCCCACCCATGATTATTGGATTGGAGAACAGTCCTTCATATGTAAGACCTGTGTAGTAGTTGTCACCACCAGTACTAATAGCCGATGGCAGACCTGCAACGCCTCCGTAAGTTAAGGGTATAGTCCATGCGATATGGGCGGTTGTTGGCGGTTGTGTGTAGTCATTGATTTTTGAGCCAGCCACGCCGGTAGCTAGCCAATCGCCAGTTATATATGCCCAGTTCTGGTGTCCACTTTGACTGACCGGATTGCTCCAGTATTGAGTTGGTAACGGATAAGCTGGTGCGGTTGGAATAGGCGTCGATTGCACGTTGACTGTAACTGGGGTGGATGTTGCGGGCTCGTAATAGTTGCCTATCTGAGGGTAGGCAGCAACCGGCTGCACTACTGGCTCTAAGTTATTGCCTGCGAGAAGTTGTCCAGGGAAGACAAATTTGAATGTATAATTACCTGTTGTTGCTGGAATGACGGTTGTGAAAATCGTGCCAACGGGGTCTGACGTGTAGGGTCCCAATGTTACTGTGGTGCCGTCTGGCTTCGTTTCGATTATAGTTAGATTATACCATCGGTCACCGTATGCTCCCATCGCGGTTGGTGGTTGAATGTCAAGCCAAGCAAAGAGGCTGATTGTTTGACCAACGCCAACGGGACTTGGGAAAGCATTAATGAAGCACCAAGTTGGAACATCTAGTTTGCCTGCAGCTGCTTGTGCGTTAACTTTTGGTACTAGAACTGCGAAGCTACTAAGAGCTAATATCGTAATTATAGTAATTGCGCAAATTGTTGTTTTGTTTTTAGCAAATTTCATGTTTTTTCTTTTCCTATAATTTTATTTGAACGAAAAGCGTAAGTGCTCTCGCTCAATAACCTCTCTTTGTTAGCGATTTTGCATATAAAGCTTGTGCGGGGGGGTTGCGGCAAAAACGGATAGATGGACTTTGCATTCAAGATAAATATAAAAAGAAAGAGGGGTCGTTTGATGCTTTGCGCTGTTTAGTTCATAACAGTTTTTTCATTAAATTTACTCCATAATTAATCAGCATGCGGCAATTTAACCGATTCATAGTTAGCCATTTGACATAAATCTAGTCAACGTTTCGCAAGAAGACCCCAACGTTGATTCCAAAACAGGTAATTTTTGTTTGCAAAGGCATTCCAACAATTTTAAGCAGTTTTGCACTTTTCGGCGTGGCTAATAGCGCTGTTTTCTTTTTCATATGCGTTCACTTGGGGCTCGTGCTCATGGTTCAGATTGCTTAAAAAGAAAGTGAATATTTCCGCTAAAATAGGAAAAATCAAAATAATACTAAGCTACTAAAAAAGCATTATGAAATTTGACGGCTTTCCGGGAGAAAAGACAATCTTATCCTACAAGTTGGCAAATGGTGTAGGCTGGTTAACCACTCATCGCCTCATCATCCAACAAGAGACGCATAACCCACGCTTTAACATCGTGGAGAGGCAAGACCCTGAAATGTATCTTTTACGCGACCTTGAGAAAGCCGAAATAAAAGACGAAACCTTGACCGCACATTTCAAGGGAAGACAGAAAGCGGAGATTCGTCTTCAGTTTTATTCGCCTGCATTACATCAAGAGGTCAAAAACTACATTGAAGAAGCAGCAAAGTACTGCAAGTAAGTGGGCATGTTTAAAGCTGTATGATTGACGCGTTATTCGCCACAACTTTCATAATTTTGCAACAAGCTGGCGCGCTATCTGCGGACACTGAAACAGAAAAAGAAAACAGGCTAGACGACAAAACACTAATCGCACAGATGAACGAACAACAATACGAGTATCTGCAGCCCAAAACAGCCCAAGAACGCATTCACCTCAAGTTCTGGCATCCACAAGGAAAACACGACGATCAACTGATGGCTTTAGCACTAGCATGCCGAGCAGCCGCCCAAGCACCACCACCTGGCACAGGCGCATTTATGCTCCCACATTAATCAGCTCTTTCACTTCTGCTGAGAAGTCAGCACTAAACTCAAAAGAGAAGTGGCTTCAGGCTAAGGCTTCTTCTTCAAGGTTTCTTCAATATCCAATCTCAAATCAGCCTTTTCAACATTCGGCAAAAGCTGCAGAAGACGACCTCTAGTGCTCGTCTCTTCTCCGCCACCAAGATTAACCCAGTACTTGCCTTCTTTAAGCCAAGCCAGCATGATACGAGCCTCAGCTTCAGCATTTTCCTTTTTTACGGCTGAAGGAAAAACAAGACCGTGATCAATAGCAGACTCCATGAACTTCTCAAAGGCACCGGTCACAGTGTAACCGTTCTTGGATGCTAACTGCTTGAAACTCTCATAAACTTGAGGCTTAAACTTGAACGACTTAATCGCTTTAGCCATATGCCCGCGTCTCCGTATATACAAACGTACTGATAAAACGTATATATTTTTCGACCGGGTAGGTAGGCTTTGCACGCACAACAATTAACAGTTAAAAAGACAGAGCTAAACAGTCACAGTCACTAAGATGACCCTTGAATGGTAAAGGCCAAAACGACGGTATACAAAAGCATCAACCAAACACACAAAAAACTGGCGAAGGCAAGTCTTATCTAGCCATTTTATAATTAACAGTTATTGCAGAAGGCTCGATTTATGGCTGAAGAACACACACCATTAACCGTCGCACTTTCCCAGCTCAAACTGGCTTGCAAAAAGTTACAGTTGGATTCGGGGATGCATAAGATGCTCAGCTCGCCAAAACGCTCCATCAGCGTCAGCATCGACATCCGAATGGATAACGGCGGCGTCGGCGTATTCAACGGCATCCGAGTTCAACATTGGGATGCACGCGGACCATTCAAAGGCGGAATCCGCTACTACCCAAACATTACCCTTGATGAAATTACCGCGCTGGCAATGTTGATGACTTGGAAATGCGCCATCGCTGACATACCATTTGGTGGAGCAAAAGGCGGCGTTTGTGTTGACACTAAAAAAATGAGCAAACATGAGCTTGAAAGATTAACAAGAAGATACGTCAGTCTAATCTTCGAATATTTGGGACCACACCGTGACATTCCTGCGCCAGACATGTACACTGACGCGCAAACCATGGCTTGGATAATGGACACCTACAGCCAAATGAAAGGCTACAGCATACCCGAAAGCGTCACCGGAAAACCCGTTGAAATCGGAGGCTCATGGGGCAGAACGGAAGCCACGGGCAGAGGAGTAATCCATTGCGTAAAGCAATCGGCAGAAAACAACAGCCTAAAACTAAAAAACGCCACCGTGGCCATCCAAGGCTTCGGCAACGTCGGCTACCATGCAGCAGTGGCCGCGCAAGAAGTAGGCTGCAAAATAATAGCCGTAAGCGACTCCACAGGAGGAATCTATTGCGCAGATGGCTTAAACCCACCGGATGTTCTTGTGCATAAAGAAAAAACACGCTCTGTCCAGAACTACAAGGACTGCAAAAACATAACCAACGAGGAACTGCTTGAATTGCCCTGCGACGTGCTTATTCCTGCAGCGCTAGAGAACCAAATCACCCGCAACAACGCCGACAAAATAAAAGCAAAAATGGTCGCTGAAGCAGCAAACGGACCAACTACACCTGAAGCTGACAAGGCATTATACGAAAAAGACATCTGTCTGATTCCAGACATACTCGCAAATGCTGGCGGTGTAACCGTAAGCTACTTTGAATGGGTACAAAACTTAACCCGCGAGCAATGGCCACTGGAAAAAGTCAACAGGAAACTTGAAGCCAAAATGACCAAAGCATTCAACGACGTAGTCGCTATCGCGGAGAAGGAAGAGAGCGACATGCGCACGGGCGCGTTAATGCTGGGTGTAGGAAGAGTGGCTAATGCCATAAAAACACTAGGACTTTGGCCATAAACACGGAAACAGAGCATGGAGATGAGTTAAAAGAAAGGTATAGTGCCTCCGAGCAGTAGAGGGCAAACTTTCTTTAGTATTATTTGTTTCTAGTGCAAACGCTTAAAACTGTTCTTGCTATATCTGTTGAACCCCACAAAGGGGAAAACAATCGGACTTGAGAGGGAAAAGGGATTTGGCAGCAAAAATTTGCACCTTAGATTTCTGTTATGAGAACTCGCTGGTTAAAATTGTGGCAAACAGGAACTGCCCGGAAATTAAGCTTGCTGGATTAACTGTTGGTCCCTTTGATGAAGGAAACGAGTATGAAGTTTATTTTTGGGTGGCGAAAGAGTTAGCGAACTCGGGAATGGTTCATTTTCGAGAGGACGATGTTTTGGATGCAACTAAACTGTTTAAGGTGCAATGGAAGGAAGGCGTACAAATCCCGGGACAAATCTCCGAGCTTTCAGATGATTTTTATCCTAAACTTCGCAGGTTTATCTCCGACTTGAAAGATCAAGCCTCAAGGCAATCGGAGAAATACCAAGAATACGATAGAGCAAAGCAATTAGCACGCGACATCGTAAATTCTAGGCTAAAAAAAATAGTCGCCCTATCTTCTGCTCCAACCCAAAGTGAGCAGGTTCTAAAAAAGTTTACAAGCGAGGAAAAAATCCTATATGAACAACTAGTGAAAATAATTTCTCAGTGGAAAACAAAGATTCTAGAAAGTGAAGGAGAAAAGTAAAGATGGCTAACGAACAGGTAACAGTAGACCCGCAGCAGCGCTTTCAAGAGTTCTTTAAGAAAGAGAAGTACCGCCAAAGAATCGCGCAGTTAGCCATCACTGGAAAAGGATCAGTAACAATCGATTTCGAAGAACTTTATGGATTTGACCAAGCACTAGCTGAACAATTACTCAACAAACCAGGAGAATACCTGCAGCATGCAGGAAAAGGAGCCTACGAACAACTCCGCATAGAAGATGCAGAATACGCTGAAAAAATAGAAAAAATTAATGCCAGAATCGTGAAGCTTCTCGGAAAAGAACAGCTAAGAAAACTCGGCTCAAGACAAATGGCTAAACTAGTAATGGTTGAAGGCATAGTAGTCAGAGCCACGTCAGTCCGACCGATGGTCTTGCAAGCAGCCTTCAAATGCAAACGCTGTGGAACCATGAACATGGAAGAACAAACAGGACAATTCCTAAAGGCACCAGCCATATGCCAAGCTCCAGACTGCGGAAGAGATGGACCATTCGAGTTTGTCCAAGAAGAATCAACCTTTATAGATTCCCAAGATCTCCGGTTGCAGGAAAAGCCTGAAGATTTACCTCCAGGGCAATTACCACGTGCATTAGCCGTGAAACTTGTCGGTGATGACATAGTTGACGTTGCAAGACCAGGAGACCACGTTTCCATAGTCGGCATCGTTCGTGCTTTTGCGCCTTCATTGATAGGAATGGGAAAACTTCGAACATTCATTCTTCAACTTGATGCTAACTCAGCAGAAGTGCTTGGCAAAGAGCCAGAAACGTCACCGCCTACACCTGAAGAAGAAAAAAAAATCCGTGCACTCTCAAAAGACCCATGGGTGCACAGGAAAATCATGAGTTCCATAGCACCATCAATCTTCGGCTACGAGCACATCAAAGAAGCAATAATGTATTTACTCTTCGGCGGAGTTGCAAAAAGCCTGCCAGACATAAACATAAGAGGAGAAATGAACGCACTCTTAATCGGTGATCCTGGCACTGCAAAATCGCAACTTCTCCAGTACGTGGCCAGAATAGCTCCAAGGGGATTATACACTTCGGGAAGAGGAACAACCGCCGCAGGCTTAACCGCTGCGGTAGTAAGAGAAAAAGGTGGAAGCATGAGCCTTGAAGCAGGTGCACTCGTGCTAGCTGACAAAGGAATTGCATGCATTGATGAGATGGACAAAATGCGGCCTGAAGACCGAGTCGCCATTCACGAAGCGATGGAGCAGCATACGGTTTCAGTTGCAAAAGGCGGAATTGTCGCCACACTGAACGCCAGAACAGCAGTGCTAGCAGCGGCCAACCCGTCTTTAGGCAGGTATGAACCAAACAGGACAGTTGCCGAAAACATTTCACTACCAGTAACTATTCTTTCGCGTTTTGACTTAATTTTCGTGCTACGTGATGTGCCCAACAAGGAAGCGGATGAAAAAATGTCTCATCACATCTTGGAAATTCATCGTAGAGGAGTAAGCCCTGTAGAAGCACCGGTAGATGCGGAATTGCTGCGGAAATATGTTGGTTATGCTAAAGGGATTAAGCCTGTACTTGGTACTGAAGCGTTAAAGCGGCTAAGCGACTTTTACTTAGCCATGCGCGCGGCAAGCGAAACTGAAGGTTCACCAGTGGCAATAACCGCACGCCAGTTGGAATCGCTTGTTCGTATCTCAGAAGCCAGGGCACGCGTTGCATTACGAGAGGAAGTGACTGGTGAAGATGCAGAGGCGGCTGTAGTCATTATGAAGAGGTCTCTGGAAGAAGTTGGAATTGACTTGTCCTCATACAAAATGGATATTGATTTAATAATGACTGGACGACCTAAAACTTTACGGGATAGATTGTCCATTGTACTTTCAACGCTGATGGACATGGAGAAAGTGACAGGGATAGTTGAGAAGGACGCACTTGTCAACGAACTGGAAACAAAGCATAAGATACCCAGAGGCGAAATTGAACGCATGATAAGCCAATTGCTGCGTGAAGGAACAATTTATGAACCCAGAGAAGGATGCCTAAAGAAAACCTAAAAAAAGCGAGACAAAACGATGAAGCCAGTAGTAGTTGTTGCTGGAACTAGACCTGAAATAATCAAGATGGCTCCAATAATCAGAGCCTTAAACAAAACCAAAATCCCATCAGTATTTGTCCATTGCGGCCAACACTACGACTACAATATGGCTCAGCAATTCATTGAAAACCTCGAGTTGCTAACACCTGACTACTCCTTTAAAATTGAAGCTTCTTCGCCTGGAGCGCAAACAGCAGAAATAATGATGAAGATGGACCAGCTGCTAGAGAAAATTGAGCCTTCAATTGTTTTAGTTGAAGGCGACACAAACAGCGTTTTAGCCGCAGCTTTAGCAGCTAATAAACGGGTGATTTCTATTGGGCATGTAGAAGCTGGTTTGAGAAGCTTTGACCTGCGCATGCCTGAAGAACATAACCGACGTTTAACCGACCACATATCTGAATACTTGTTCACGCCAACACAGAGAGCAAAGGCAAATCTCTTGAAAGAAAATGTTTGGGGCAAAATCTACCTGACCGGGAACACGGCTATAGACGCGGTAATCCAGCATTTGCCAATTGCTGAAAAAAAATCAACCATAATGGAAAAAATCCCTTTTGAAAAGTTCGCTTTAGCAACTGCCCACAGAGCAGAAAATGTTGATAACGTGTCGGTTCTTGAGTCCTTTATGGATGTTTTCTCAAAATCCCCAATTCCAATAGTTTATCCGATGCATCCACGCACAAAAAAGAGACTTCAAGAAAATAAGATGCTTGCTCAAATAGAAGCATTGAGGAACGTGTTAATTCTTCCGCCTTTGGGATACTTGGACTTTTTAATTTTGATGAAAAACTGTAAATTGATAATTACTGATTCAGGCGGTATTCAAGAGGAAGCCACTGCCCCAAGCATAAGAAAGCCTGTACTGGTAATGCGTTTGTCAACTGAAAGGCCAGAAGCAGTGGAAGCAGGATTCGCCAAAGTGGTTGGAACAGATGGGAAAAATATTTTGGCAGCTATGAAAGAAGCGGTTAAAAATGAAGTTGAGTTGCCCTATGCTTCACCTTTCGGCGACGGCACAGCAGCCCAAAAAACCGTTGATATAATAAAGAAAAGCTTTGCTTAAGATATGTAAGTGGTTTTTTTATCTTCTTCTTTACGTGTTTGTTCAGCTTGCAAGGCTCGTTTTTCTTCAATTTGCTGCAGGCGAGTCACCATTATTTCTGCACGGGCAATTTCCTCATCCAATCCTGCCAAGTCTAAGTCGAAGTTGAAAGTGGATTTTAAAACTTCCAAAACGCTTTTTGCCGCAAGAGGATCAGGAAGGTAACCGCGTGTTTCACCAAGCAGGCAAAGAGCGCTTATTTTTTTGAATTTTGCTAGGCCAAGTATTAATCCTGCTGTTCCAACAATTGGGCTTCCTGAAGTGCTTAGAGTTGCGCCTGCTTGCAGTGCTTTGTTTAAGATTTCCTGTGAAGTTGCAGCTATGAAGACTTTAGGTTTTTCTTTTGGCTCCATTCGGTAACCGCCGATTGTTGCGATTGTTTTAACTTTGTACTTTTCTGAGAAGTCAAGCAATCGGTCAGCGATTTCGTATTGCCCTTCGATTGTTTGCGATTGGCTATCGCCGGTAAATAGAATCAGATCGTTTGGTCCGTTTGGATTTTGGTAGTAGTAGAATGCACCTCTTAAAAGGCGGACGTTACCTTTTTTGTTGACGAGGACAAAATATGGGAAATGAGGTGAGTAGAGATAAGCAATCTTTTTGGCTTTTAACTGTTTGATCATGTAGCGAAGGGCGATTTTACCAACAAGCCCTAAACCTGGAAGACCCTCGATAAGAATAGGATTGTTTGGTTCAATTTGGATGAATTCTTTGATGTAGGTTTCTTTCATTATGTTGTGCTACTCCTTTTCATTGCCATTCGGTATTTTAGGTATTTATCATCAGGCGAGAATTTGGGTGGATGTGGAATTCTGACGGGTCCACCACAGTAAGGGCAACTTTTTTTGTTAAGTGTATATTTTTCGCAGTTTACGCATTTGCGTAATTGCCAAACCAACTATTTTTCCCTTCTAAAAGTCCCTTGCCCGCCTGCAGCTGTGACGTTTGAGATGACGTTTTCTGCTGATTTTTGCAGACGAGATTTCTGAGACATGAAGTAAACCTCTCTTGTCGTATTCATCAAGTTTAGCGTAAGCGCCATAATCCGTAACGGTTTCTATGGTGGCGATCACTAGGTTACCGGCTTCTGGCCATTCGGGCTTACGCTCAGCCATTCATTACGTCATCCCTTATTCAAGAACCGCTTGTACTTCGCCTTTAATTTTTGCTCTTCCGCCAGATGGTTCAGCTAGTGTTTCTCCGCATACATTGCAGGTTATCTTGTTGACAGCATTGCTGAAGAGTAATTGTTCGTTGCCGCATTTTGAGCATTTGACTCTAAGGAAGACGCTTCTTGGTTTTGGGATAAGTTTGCTCCATTCAGACATGACTTTTTTTCTCCATTATTATTGTATAATTAGTTTTCTGAGGCGTATACCGTCTTTATGCCTCATGTAATTGCAAACTTTACATTTTAACCGCAGAGTTTGTTTTTTGGTTGTTTTCGCGAATTCTCTTTGAAGTGGATATTTTTGTCCACCGTAACCATGCTTTTCTCTTTCGTGGTGGCGTTCGCCATGAGCTAAGGCTCTGCGCTTTCCAGGCTTGTAGAGGGTTACACTGTGAATTTGATGAGTTTTACATTTCGGACAGTAAGTTTTAACTTCCTTAGGAACGTTCACCTTGTTCACTACCAGCTTTGCATAAAAGAAACATACGCATTCTTATACCTTTTCGCTTTTCAGCTAAAAAAGTGCTTTCGAAAATGAAGCGTTTTTGAGTTCTTTGGGTTTTTGTGTTTTTTTAGTTGAGACTTTTGCTACGGGAAAGTTGAGACTTTCCGCCCTGGGCGTTTGTATTTCTTGTTGCCTTTTTGGTTTGGGGTTTGAAGGGCTTGGTTGGATGCGACTTTCGGATGGGCGGATTGCGACTTTCCATGATGACACCATGTTGACAGCATCGTCAGTTATGGGCACGATGGGGTTTCTCGGCGGGTGGGTGGGTTCGCGGTTACCTAGATTCTGGGATTCCCACTGGAAGGCTTGAGGCTTTCCGCGGTTGTGAACTTTCAGAATGGGGTGGTTTGGACTAGAAAAACGTTTTTACACCGCTGACGCGACGATTTTATTGCAACATCAAGGGGCAAAATGGTTAACCCGTTGATCTCGAGATTCAAAAATTGCACAAAAGTGGGCAAGCCAGCCAGTGGACCACTGTGCCCGCACGGGTTCGAATCCCTTCCCCGGCGCCAATTTACTAGTTAGTCGAGGGGTGTGCACAATTAAAATTTTTATAGTTCGTTCGCTGAACTATTTGGTGAGCAGTCTGGGGTTACGCCCGATTGTACCATTGGTTTGGTGTCTGACCAGCGCCATGACCGACGTTAAATGGG
>JBEKBM010000018.1:0-65888 GCA_050015395.1 Bathyarchaeia archaeon | reverse complement strand
TTCCTCAATGGCTCAACGGCCAAATAGGCGATTACAGAGACTGGTTTAACCATTCACGCTTTCACAGAGGAGTAAAAGCATTCCCAGCCGACCTCTATGAGTGTAACGTTGGAAAGTTGACATGACACTTAGCAAAATGTTATAAGTAAATTTCAATGAAAGCGTAACTGTTTAGTTTAAAAGGAGAAGTAACCTTGAAGGGAACATTCGCAATTGCAATTATTGCGATTTTGTGTTTATCAATGTTCTCAGCGTTCGCGCCAAAGGTGATGGCTCAGCAATCTTCAGGAGACTGACCAATGTTCCGCTCGGATCCGTCTCACAGCGGCGCCGGCACAGGCAGTCCAGCGCTCACTCCAAAACTACTCTGGAAATACACTACTGGCAACGACCAAATTTTCATACTAGGTGTATTTACTTCGTCTCCCGCTGTTGTCAACGGCGTAGTCTACGTCGGCTCAGACGATGGCAACGTTTACGCTTTAAACGCCACCAACCGCGACAAACTCTGGAATTACACCACCAGCGGCTATGCTCCCTACAATACTGTTTATTCGTCTCCTGCTGTTGTCGGCGGCGTCGTCTACGTAGGCTCCGATGATGGCAACGTTTATGCTATAAACGCTGCTAACGGCGCCCAACTTTGGAATTACACCACCGGCGCACCTGTTGATTCTTCTCCTGCGGTTGTCGGGGGCGTAGTCTACATAGGCTCAGCCGATGGTAACGTTTATGCTTTGAACGCTGCTAGCGGAGCCCAACTTTGGAATTACACTACTGGTAACGCGGTTGATTCTTCTCCTGCGGTTGTCGGGGGCGTAGTCTACATAGGCTCAGCCGATGGTAACGTTTATGCTTTGAACGCTGCTAGCGGAGCCCAACTTTGGAATTACTCCACAGGCAACGCAGTTTATTCTTCTCCTGCGGTTGTCGGGGGCGTAGTCTACATAAGTGCAGACAACGACCACGTTTATGCCTTAAACTCAGCTAACGGCGCAAAACTCTGGGATTATACTAACGCCAGCGAAGTTTTTTCTTCTCCCGCAGTTGTCAATGGAATAGTTTACATAGGCTCTGAAGTACCCACCCACGTTGCGTTGTGGGCTCCTCCGCCGCCTAATTATAAACCTATCCTCACGCTAATCATAATCAGCATAGCGGCAGCCGTTATTGTTGCCACGCTGGTTGCCTCAAGGTTTCGAAAGAGATTGAAAACTAAGCCGACGAGTCCACCGTCTCCTGACCCTAAGAAAAGTGGGATATGAATACTCAGTTAACAGTTGTTGGAATTATTCTAATGATTATAGGAGCGTTGATGTTTAGTAGTGCGTTCAATTATATAGTCAATCCCAATTATGTTAATGGGATTATGTTTGGTTCTGTTAACGGAATAATAGATTTTGCTTTGTTTGGATTTATGGTGTTTGTTGTAGGTTTGATAATTACAGAAAAAGAGATTATTGAATATCATAACCGATTGGGGCGTAGCCTAAAATCTTGATCTACTTTTTAGCCGTGGAAGGTGCGTTAGAGAACCGATAGCAAAAGATCTTTAATAGTTCTTTAACGTTAAAAGATTGAATGGTGCTTTATACACATGACCAGTTACGAAAGGTAGCTGCCCTTGAAAACGGGTGCGCTTGATTCCTTCTGTATGGCGCCGAGCGCTACAAGCTCATTGTTTTTTGCAAAGCCTTAGTTGAGAGAGTTGGAAAGAACTATGAACTGGGATTTGTTTTTTATGGGTTGAAGGTGTAGGCCGTCTCGGTGATGACGCCGTTTTTCAGGGTGCCCTGCCAAGAAACGATGACTTCTCCGGGTGTAACTTGAGAAATATAGGTTGCCGTCACACTGTAGACTGTGATGGCGCCTGGAGGTAACGCGACTGGATACTGGATTGTTATGTTCCAGCCTGCACTCTGATAGGAATACCACTGTCCGCCTACAAGGCCCTCAGGCGTTATGTCTCCGCCAGTCCACGAGAAACTTTGCATGTACTGCGCCGTTTCGTTATGGTGCGCTTTGATGTATGCCATGGTCATGTCTCGCACTTGCTCCACTGAGGGGTGGCCTATGTAATAGTTCCAGCCAAAGTATCCGCCGATAATTACGATGATAAGCACAGCGGCTAAGCCGAGGATTATTGATTTTCGCCTCAAGTTTTTTTTCACTTGTACTTATACAGTTAGCGCTGAATAATATATTACACTTTTTCTCTGAATTGCATCTACGCATTGTTCGGGCTCTCATATTGAGAGGTTGCATCGTATCTTCAGAGCATTGTAGGCAAATATGTAATAGTATGAGCATCAGTTGCTCAGAAGATCATGCCTGATAATGAAGCATGTATTTCCAAAACGTTTTTCTTCTTATAGGTTGAGGTATGTTGACGCGTAATCCCATTATAAAGTGATACTGAATGGTAGAAAATACAGTGAAGAACTCCAATCCGATCTGGATAAGCCGAGAATTATCAAGATGCAGTGGTTGCCGCAAATGCGAGATTGCCTGCTCTCTGCATCATGAAAATAAAATCTGGCCTGAAGCGTCGAGAGTTCGCGTGTTTATGCTAGTTCCAGGCGCAGAATTTCCCCACTTATGCACGCAGTGCGAGGATTATCCATGCGTTGAGGCATGTCCATTCAAAGCTCTTGCCGTAAACAAGGAAACCAGCGCCGTCATTGTTAACGTGGACAAGTGCACGGGCTGCGGCAAATGCATTGATGCCTGCCCAGGTAAAGTACCGCATGTTCACCCTCAGAGTAAGAAGGTTTTGATCTGCGACCTATGTGGCGGCGACCCGAAGTGCACCAAAGTCTGCCAGGAAGGCGGCTGGAACTGCTTAAAAGCCGTTGACCGTGAAGATCACGAGTTCAAGCTTTACGCACGTGCTCCTGAAGAGACTGCTAGAAACCTTGCGATTAAGTTGTATGGCGAAAAAGCGGAGGAGTTCTTTTAATGCTCGGTTACGCTGGAAAATTCCTGGAAGTTGACCTTTCAAAATCAAGCTTCAAAAACATTACGCTTCCCGAAGAATGGCTTAAAGACTATATGGGAGGAAGAGCGCTAGCCGCAAAAATCCTAAGCGATAGGCTCATCCACAAATGGGATAACGTTGACCCGCTTGGACCTGAAAACATCCTGCTTTTTATGCCCGGGCCTTTCACGGGGTATTTCCCAGGCGGCAGAACTTGTGTAACAGGCAAATCGCCCCAAAGCAACGGTATGGTAGGCTCCACGGTTGGCGGCGAGTTCGGGGTGGAACTTCGATGTGCAGGCTACGACGGCATAATCGTGTCAGGAAAAGCTGAGAAACCAGTTTACTTATTCATTAAGGATTCTGATGTGGAGCTCAGGGATGCCAGCAGCATCTGGGGCAAAGATGGCAAACAAACTGACGCTTTGTTGAACCGTGAATGCCGGCGGTTGTTGGCTGAGCGTTATCCACGCGTGGGTGTTTGGAAGGAGCCAGCTAAACTGTATATTGGGCCTGCGGGTGAACGGAAAGTTCGGACCTCGGTGGTTGTGGCTAAGTGGACTCATGCGGCTGGTTACGGTGGCTACGGTGCTGTTATGGGGTCAAAAAACCTCAAAGCCGTTGCGGTTAAAGGCACAGGACCGCTGCCTGAAGTCGCAGATTTGGAGAAAATCAAGCAGATGATTGATGTTGTCTGCAAGGGCTCCTACGGTAACGTGTTGTGGCGCAGATGGGGAACTGGAGGAGGAGGCTATAGCTTCGGCGCCGAAACCAGTTCTGAGCCTGTTCGCAATTGGCAGGAAGAGTGGCATGACCAAAGAAGCTACGGCGTGGATCAGTTTGAGAACAAAGTTTGGGTCAAACCTGCATGGAGCGATTTCGGGTGCCCCACAAACTGCTTGAAAATCAGCTGCATCCGCGCAGGCAAATACAAAGGCGCCATAACGGATAATCCTGATTATGAGTTGCAGGCTTTTCTGGGTCCAAATTTGGGTTTGTTTACGCCTGAAGAGAACGTGTACTTGTCCTCGCTTATTGAAGATTTAGGAATGTGCGGCATCCAAGGGGGCAGCGTCTTGGGTTTCGCGGCTGAACTGTTCCAACGAGGTATCCTAACCAAGGCTGACCTGGATGGTTTAGAGTTGGAATGGGGCGACGTTGACGCTTTTGCCACTTTGGCAAAGAAAATCGCGTATAGAGAAGGCATAGGTGACTTGTTGGCTGAAGGCACATACCGCGCAGCACTTAAGCTTGGAAAGTTGAAAGGCAAAAACCTTCTGCCTTACGCTATAACTAGCAAGGGCATCAGTATTGGAGCGCACGGCATCCGAAGCGGAAGAGACTTCTCACGAGAAATAGGCTATGCCTGCAGCGTACAGGGGGGCGACCATTCATCCATGACTGACTTGCCCATTGACGGATGGGGCAGTGAGATTTGGCAAATATTCGACGACTCAGCAGTAATGTGCATTTTCACTTCATTCAGCATATCGCCAAACTTTAGATATGAATTCTATAATGCAGTCACAGGTCAAAGCTTAAGTCGCAAGGGATGGCTAAACGGCGGAGGAATGAAAACGCTGCAGATACAACGCGCTCTTCTGCTTCTAGGCGGACCAGACTTAAAGTGGAACCCAAAAGTTGACGATGACAACCCAGAGAGGTTCTACGAGCCGTTGCCTTCAGGACCCTGCAAGGGACAAGCCGCTGACAAGGCAAGCGTGAAACAGAAAGTGCGGCAATACTACGAGCAAGCAGGGTGGGATCAGAACGGCATTCCCACATCAGAGACGCTCGTTAAGCTGAAGCTAGAAGATGTTGATAAGATCTTGAGCAAGCTACGGGGCTGATTCTCCTCAAGGTTTTAGAAGCCTATCAAAAAATTTAGCGAATTTCTGCAATTTTTAATTTGTTTGCTTTAAAAAAATTTTTACATACTTTTAAATCGAAGTTTGTACATTTAAAAAAATATGGGAGAGACGTAAAATTAAACACGAAAAAACTGGCAGTTTTAGGAGGTTCGGAGTAAGCCTCGTCGGTTCTGTTCCTTGGGGCACGCATTTTTGCCAGTTTTACGAGTCAAAACAAGACCTCATTGACATTTTAGTTCCCTATTTTGCTGAGGGCTTGTATAGTAACGAGTTTTGCATGTGGATAACTTCGCCGCCTCTTGAAGTAGAAGAAGCAAGAGAAGCCCTTCAAAAAGCTGTGCCCGATTTAGATGAATACTTCAAGAAAGGGCAAATTGAGATAACCTCTTACAACAACTGGTACTTGCTGGATGGCAAGTTCGACTTAAACAGAGTCCTGCAGGGCTGGGTAGAAAAAGAGAAAACAGCACTGAAACACAGCTTCGAGGGAATGCGGGTCACAGGAAACACCTTTGGGATTGAACGCGAACAGTGGAACAGTTTTGTCGATTACGAAGAAGTCGTGAACTCGGTCATTGGACAGCACCGTATGCTTGCCTTGTGCACTTACTGCCTAAAGAACTGCAACGGCACAGATGTTATGGACGCCGTTCGCAACCATGTAGGCACTTTAATCAAACAAGACACAAAATGGAGCCTCATCGAAGATGCCGCTCAACGCAAGAAAGCGAAGAACGAGCTTCAAGAAACACGAGATTACCTTGAGAATCTACTCAATTATGCTAACGCGCCTGTAATAGTGTGGGATCCACAATTCAGAATTACCTTGTTTAATCACGCATTTGAACGCCTGACCGGTCTAAACGCTAACGATGTAATAGAAAAACCCTTGGAAATACTGTTCCCAGAAGATAAAAAAGAAGAGGCAATTGCATATATAAAGCACACATTTGAAGGCGAATATTGGGAAACAGTAGAAATTCCAATCCTCGACATAGATGGAAACGTGAAAACAGTGCTATGGAATTCAGCAAACATATACGACCCAACAGGCAAAGAGGTTATAGCTACAATCGCTCAAGGAAACGACATCACCGAACGCAAACAAATTGAGCAGGCACTCCAAAAGGCTAAACTCGATTGGGAACGCACTTTTAACAGCGTTCCAGACTTAATCGTTATTCTGGATAACAAACATGAGATTGCGCGTGCGAACAAAGCAATGGCACAAGCGTTAGGGATAACGCCAGAACAATGCATCGGCTTAAAATGCTACAAATATGTGCACGGAACCGACAAACCGCCTGATTCCTGCCCACATTTAAAAGCCTTGCTGGATGGGAAAGAACACACAGCAGAAGTGCATGAAGATGCGCTTGGAGGAGATTTCATAGTGAGCGCTACTCCTCTTAAGGATGAGCATGGACGCATGATTGGATCAGTGCACGTGGCACGGAACATTACCGCGCGCAAGCAGATGGAAAAGAAGATTGAAGAATACTCAAAGCACTTGGAGCAATTGATTGAAGAACGCACAAAGCAACTGAGGGATTCAGAGAGGCTTGCCGCTATTGGCGCAACGGCAAGTATGGTTGGGCATGATATTCGCAATCCACTGCAGGCTATTATTGGCGACACCTTTTTGGCAAAAACAGACTTGTCCTCTTGCCCCGAAAGTGAACAAAAAGCCTCGGTTCAAGAAAACTTATCAGAAATTGAAAAGAACGTTGAATACATTAACAAGATAGTTGCAGATCTACAAGACTTCGCAAAACCTCTCAACCCCATTGCTATGGAAACTGATTTAAAACGTATAATTGATGACGTGGTAAGTAACCATAGAATCCCAGAAAACATCCAAGCTTCAATAAAGGTTGAAAAGGGTGCTGAAAAAATTGTTGCAGATTCAGCCTACGTTCAGCGTATTCTAAGTAACTTAGTGAATAACGCTGTTCAGGCCATGCCAAACGGCGGAAAACTAACAGTACAAGCATTTTGCGAAGGAAAGGACAATATTATAACCGTTGAGGACACTGGCGTAGGCATACCTGAAGAAGCCAAACGCAAACTTTTCACGCCTTTATTCACAACTAAATCGAAAGGTCAAGGCTTCGGTTTAGCTGTGGTTAAACGTATGACTGAAGCATTAGGCGGCACAGTAACCTTCGATAGCCAAGTAGATAAAGGAACAAAGTTCATCGTTCGCTTACCCAAGAAAACAAACGGCAAGCAGGCCGTCAAATAACTCAGCGTTTTTAACCCATAATGCTTGGGTGTTCGTTTTCCTCATTAATGTGATGCATAACATGAATCGCTAACCCCGTGGCGGCGCCTGCAGAAAGCCCCAAAAGCAAATTGTTAAGAGGCGCATACTGCCCAACCAACCCCAAAACCACAAACACATCAAAAACCAACGCAACTGCCAAGTAACCAGCACACCACATTTTAACGCTCATTCCTCTAGGCTTATTTATGCCAATGCCACCTAACAAGCCAAACATAACCAAGAAGCCAATTAAAGCATAGATCCAATCGTAACTCAAACTTTTCACCCTTTAATGTGGCTTATGGTTAATTTAGAGCCTAATTAGCTTATCGAATACAAGCCTCAGATAAAGACGCATTATCGTTAATCCAGTACATAAATACCGTTAGGTTTTTTTACCTTCATATGAGAATCTTTACTACCTTAAGGATGTGGATGTGTTAACAAAATTCGACGCGGGACAATGCCATAAATGGGCTCAACTTTTGCTTGCAAGGCAACAAAAACTCAATCAAGCCTTAACTGCAATAACAGAAGAAGACTTTGATTTAGCAAAGCGGTTGTTTTCCCAAATTTTTATCGGAGTAAACGGCGGCAAACAAGCTGATCCAGGCATGGCTGGTTCACTCTTGTATCATATGGCGATGGTTACCAAGATGGAATCGGAAACACGCGTGCTTATTGATGAGTTGCATGTAGACTTACCTGATATATCCCTAAAACTTGGCAAGATTTACAGCGATTTTGAATCTGACGTGAAAGAGCTGACCAATGAAGTTACGCCTTTTACCTTAGACTTTCAGGAAATAGCCTCAACCCCACATCTTGGAACAGTTGAAAAAATCAACCTTTTTACAAGTTTAACCAAAGAAAACAAAGCAGTCGAAAGCCTGCTAGACAACAAGAACCCCGAGGCGTCTGCTGCACTAAAAAAATTATTCTGTTCCTGGACCGATCAGATTATACGGATGCGTTTAATCCAAGAGTACGAAACAATAAAGGGTTTACTAGTTACAGCTGAACTGGCAAAAAGTATCGGCGTGCCAGCGCTTGAGAATGCAATGGAAAGGTTGCAGGACAAGTTCGGTCAAGAAACCGTTGACATATCTCTTGACGTAACGCTTAAAGTTGGCATGAAAAGAGAAAAACTGCAATCAATCATGTTAAGCGACCACTTCATAAATTACACCATGAACATAGATACATTGGACGGACACATGGAGTTTTTGAATTGCCCGATTTTTGGAAGCCACAAATATGCCGAGGAAAAATACGGCATAACCCCTCAGGCAGCTGCTCTTTTTTGTACCCATTTCTGTTTTGCTCATGCCAAAGCAATGCTGGACACGGTTCTTCCTTTCCCATTTACACTGTGGCAGCCTAAACGAATAGCGACACATGGCAACTGCGAGTTTTACCTAAAACTTTCATACTCGCCTGTGGCAAAGGCGTCTGAACGGTTTATTCCGCTTGTTATGTCATGGAACATCACGCGCGAATGCAACATGAAATGTTCCCATTGCTACATTAACGCTACAGAGAAAAAACTTGACAATGAATTAACCACTCAAGAAGCCAAAAATCTCATGGATCAAATCTACCAAGTTAGCAGACCACTGTTAATACTAAGTGGCGGTGAACCTCTCTTGCGCCAAGACATTTTTGAACTAATAAGCTACGGCTCAAAGAAAGGTTTGAAGATGGGGCTAGGAAGCAACGGAAGCCTCATTGATGAGGCAGTGGCGAGAAAACTCAAGGATGCCGGTATAGCCACTGTTTCAATAAGCTTGGATTCCAATATTCCAGCTCAGCATGATGAGTTCAGAGGAGTGGCTGGCGCGTGGGAGAAAGCGGTCGAAGCCTGTAAGGCTTTGAGGAAAAACAATGTGCTTGTTCAAGTCAACACAACATTAACCCAGCAGAACTACAATCAGATAGACGACATAATGTCATTGGCTGAGAGCATAGGCGTTGAAAACTTCCACTTGTTTTTCCTTGTTCCAACTGGTCGAGGCACAAAATTAAACGATATTTCCCCAGAAAAATACGAGGAAATGATTACAAAAACCTTCGCAAAAACCGCAAATCACAAACTAAACGTGAGACCTTCCTGTGCACCGCAGTTTATGCGAATCGCCAAAGACATGGGCTTAGATATGCGACAGTGGATTCGCGGCTGCATCGCCGGATTATACTATTGCCGCATTTATCCCAACGGAGATGTAACACCCTGCCCCTACCTACCAATTAAGCTTGGGAATATACGGGAAAAAGGCTTTAAAGAAATATGGTTCAACTCAAAAATCTTCAACACCCTAAGGGATCCTAATTCACTGAAGGGCAAATGCGGGGCCTGTGAATACCGCTCCATATGTGGTGGCTGCCGAGCACGCGCCTACGGCCTCTCTAACGATTTTATAGATTACTGCGGAGACCTCCATGAACCTACAGAGTTAAAAAGCGATTATCTAACTGAAGATCCATGGTGCGTCTACCAGCCAAAAAACAACTCGCAAAGCCATAAACAAGCAAAGCCAGTAACAGAAAACCCGCTCTAGCTAAAAATTGCCAGCGACAGAAACTATTTAAGACATCATGCCTTTCAAAAACTTTAATCGGCAGTTAAAATGGCTTTGGCAGCCCGCAAAACACAGGTATTGGGTAACTGTGGACCGCCAACCAAAAAATCTGATGGCGACGAAAATATGATAAGAGTCCACAAATCAACAAATTCGAAATATGCCCCTATGGCAACAGCTTCGATAATTATAACAGAAAGGCACTTTAATTCCACTCATGCCATAACCAATAATTTTCCGAGATTAATTAGAAAATTCAATTTCCCCTTTTCTGAAAGTTAATGGGGGCAACCTGAATTTCAAATGGTAGCCTTTCTAAAAGTTTTTGGGGAATGTTCAAGGAGACCTCGTTAGCTTACTCGTTTGACATTGCTGGATTGCTCGCTGGTTTTCTGATTGCTTACCAGCTTAATGTTTTCAGGCTTGCACCTTGGGCCTTGGCTCTTTATCCAGCACTCATAAGTACAAGAGTGATTAACGGTTTGCTTAGCGGCCGTTTAAGCACTGCTTTGCATCTTGGCACGATTCATCCGCAATTTTCTGGAAATACAAAAAGCTTCCATAAATTAATTCATGCTATAATTGTATTAACTTTAGTAACAAGCTTAACGGTTAGCGTAATTTCTCTATTTTTCGGTTACTGGCTTTGGGGGATAACTTTAGCCGATTTCCCTGCCCTTGTATCAGTAATGGTTTCAACATTGGCAATAGGTCTGCTTTTTTCCTTAGTAACAATTAAACTTGCCTTTACCTCTTTCAAACGAGGATTAGACCCTGACATCATAGTTTATCCAATAATATCCGCAGCAGCCAGCATTTTCATAACCCTCTGTTACATTGGAGTGTTAAACTTGTTTTTCTTTTTACCCTATCTTGGCAGATTAGCAATTCTTGCAATCGGCTTTACACATGTATTTCTCGTTCTATATTTGATAGCGAAAGACAAGCAGGAACCTGAATTTCTAAAAACTATACGTGAATCCCTGATTATGCTGATGTTTGTAGCCTTAATCTTAACTCTTACTGGAACCGTTTTTAAAGGAATAAGTCGCTTGGCAGAAAACCGAAAAGAAGTTTACACGATTTATCCAGCCTTAATTAATATGGTAAGTAATGTAGGCTCAGTTGTAGGCTCCACCGCTAACACTAAGCTTGCTTTAGGTTTACTTAAGCCCTCTTTCTCCTCAATAAAAAATCATGCCAAAAATATTAGTAGCGCGTGGGCATCCTCACTTTTAATTTTCACCGTTTTAGCCCTAATATCTCTAGCAATTAACCGAGTGTTTCTAGTATCAAGCGTACTTGATTTTATGCTAATAATTTGGTTATCTAATATAATAGCCGTCATCGGCATAGTGATTTTATCTTACGGGATCTCGATAATAACATTCAGAAGAGGCTTAAACCCTGAAAATTTTGTTATCCCAATTGAAACCTCATTTGCAACAATAATAACCTCAATAGCTTTACTAGTAGCTATACTTCTAATCTTGTAGCTAGGAGCATGATTAAAATAATTCATAGCATATTTTATTATGGAGAGCGACCTCGAGGATATGCCTAAATCATTTGAAAAAATAGAATACAAACCTATCCCCGTCAGAGAGCTTTTGCTCGAAATGAAAAATCTATCGGAACTAATGATTGATTTAGCCTATTCCGCAGCGTTATATAATGATAAAGACCTTGCTGAAGACGTTCTTGCGCTTGAAAGCCGAGTAGATACGTTGGCGTACCTTTTAGAAATGGAAATAATGGTTGCTTCAAGAGACCCAAAAGACGCAGAGGAAATGGTTGGCATTTCCAGAGTTGCTTCTGCCACAGATAAAATTTCAGATGCTGCCGCCGACATAGCAGCCATAGTAACCCGCAACATTGGCATTCACCCCATAGTTGGCGAAATCTTTGAAAAAGTAGAAGAACGCTTAATGAAAGTTACTGTTAAAGCTAATTCAGCGATTGTTAAGAAAAGCATAGAAGAACTCCATTTGGCTACAAGAATGGGCGTTGATATTATTGCCATCCGCCGAAATAATGATTGGATACTCAACCCCAAGAAGACAGAGAGAGTATTCCAAGGGGACATTCTAATTACTCGTGGAGCGCAATCAGGCATTGAAGAGTTTAAAGATTTAGCTGAGGGCGAACTTGCAAAATTAAACGTTGAAGAACGCGCTAAGTTCGAGGAAATCGTTTCAAGATTCGTGGAACTCAAAGACACATCTGAATTAATGTTGGATTTAGCTTATTCTTCCCTTTTGCTAAACAGTAAGGAACTAGCTGAAGAAGTCGAGCGTCTTGAAGAGCGCATGGACCAATTGCACACTGAGTTTGAATTGCTTGCTTTAACCAGCGACTTCAAAAAAGAAGAAGCATCAGGTTTCCTAGGTTTAATTCGGTTAGGTGTAGCAACAGAAAAAATCGCTGATGCCGCTGCAGATATGGCTGAGGTTGTTCTAAGAGGTATTGAACCGCATCCAATTTTGAAACTTACAATTAAAGAAGCTGAGGAAACAGTTGCCCAAGCTTGTGTTACTGCGGATTCTCCCCTTGTACACAAGACACTAAGAGAAGCACGTGTTCATGAGGAAACAGGCATGTGGGTTTTAGTGATTAAAAGAGGAGAGAAATGTTTGCGTCCTCGAGCAGACTCAAAAATCGAAGTTGGCGACGTATTAGTTGCTTCAGGATACGCTGAAGGCGCTGATGACTTAAAGAAGCTTGCTTCCCCAGCCCAAACGTGCAGTGTCGAATAGTTAGCATCTTTATTTCAGATTCATTAACACTATAAGCCAGTAAGCACCATTCATAATGAAATCAGTTTATCGTTGGTTAAAGAGAAGCGAGGGAAAAGAACGTTTACCTGCCCGAATCCTGCATGTAGGAAAGCTTTCACTACGCCACTTAAAACCTTAAATTTACAGCAGGATTCAACACAGACATATGCCGCCTGCCCATTCTGTTTAACAAAAATAACTGAAGCGCAAATAGAAGATAGTAATAAACCAGAAAAAACACAAGTTGAAACAATTCTCTCTAAAGAGAAGCCAACTAGAAGCACAGAAAAACCACCTGCCTGCCAATACCACCTTGGCTACTTAAGTGAACGAGAAAAAAATCAGCAAATCCCTGATGAATGCATCATTTGCAAAGATATCGTTGAATGCATGCTTAGAAAAATGAGAACCTAATTAAAAATAATATTTCATTTTTCGAGAGAAAGATGTTTAAAATTAAAAAAATTAAAGAATGAAGATAGGAAAAATGTTTTAATTTATTTCTTTTTCTTGGTCGTTTTTTCTTCGGTGGCAGCTGCTTCAGCGGGTTTAACTGGCTCTTCTACTTTTGGTTCTTCTTTTTTCTCTTCTTCCTTTTTCTCTTCAATTTCAGTTGTTATTTCTTCAATTGGTTTTGGAGGCGGTGTTGTTGCCATTGTCCAGCCTATCCATGCACCGATCGCCAGAATAGCGATAAATGCTATGGACACAAGAACCAGTACTGCATCTAGCCTGACTGTGGTCCCATTAAGTTTGAACACCTGTTGAGGAACACTTACTAGAATGACGTAGACTATAGCGACTATAACGCAGACAGCAAGTATTGCTCCACCTATTCCTTGATCTTTGCTAACCATTTAAGTCACCACTTTATAGCCATGTATAATGTCAAGCAATTTAAAGTTTGTCATGGTTTTAAGCGTGACCCCGTTTATGTCGTTCCCATTTCCCATGTTGAAAGGTACTTTTTCTGTTCAGCCGTAAGCTCGTCGATATTTATGCCCATTGTCTTCAGTTTTAGTTCGGCAACTTTTTCGTCGATTTCTTTGGGAACGGTGAAAACTTTAGGCGTTAACTTCGCTGTTTTAGCTATGTATTCTGCGCATAACGCTTGGTTAGCGAATGACATGTCCATGACTTCAGAAGGGTGCCCTTCTGCCGCTGCCAAGTTTACTAGTCTGCCTTCGGCTAAAAGGTAGAGTTTTCTGCCGTCTTTTAGTGCGTACTCTTCTAGGTTGGGGCGCATGGTTCTTTTACTGGTTGATAATGATTCCAAATCTTTTATGTTCACTTCCACGTTGAAGTGTCCACTGTTGGCCATTATGGCGCCGTCCTTCATTTTTTGCATATGCTCTTTTCGTATTACACTGATATCTCCTGTGGCCGTTACAAATATGTCACCTACAGCCGCTGCTTCAGCTATTGGCATAACACGCAAACCGTTCATTACTGCTTCCAACGCGCGAGTAGGTTGGACTTCCGTTACTATAACGTTGGCGCCTAAGCCCTGAGCGCGCATGGCTATACCTCTTGAACACCAACCATAACCACAGACTACAAAATTTTTGCCTGCTATCAATGTGTTTGTGGCCCTCAAGATGCCGTCCATGGTGCTTTGCCCTGTTCCATATCGGTTATCGAAAAGGTATTTTGTGTACGCATCATTTACCGCTACGATTGGGTACTTGAGGCTGCCGTCTCTTTCCATTGCTCTTAGGCGGATTACGCCTGTCGTGGTTTCTTCTGTTCCACCTTTAACATCTTTCAGTTGTGCTTGACGTTTGCTATGCAACGTACCGACCAAGTCTGCTCCGTCGTCTAGAGTTATAGATGGCTTGTAATCTAACACTTTGTCTATGCACTTGTAGTATTCTTCGGTGTTTTGTCCTCTCCAAGCAAAAACATGAAGGCCCTTATCTGCCAAAGCTGCGGCGACATCATCTTGGGTTGAGAGCGGGTTGGAACCGCATAACGCGATTTTGGCGCCTGCGGCAGTTAATGCTTGCACTAGGACGGCTGTTTCTTTTGTTACGTGGAGGCATGCGCCCAAAGTTAAGCCTTTTAATGGTTTTTCTTTTTCGAACCTGCTTTTAATCAGGTTTAGTACGGGCATATGGCGTGATGCCCATTCAATCTGTAAATGACCTTGCGGTGCTAAACTTTTATCTTTAACTTGGAATTCTTCCATAAATATTCCTTCTTTTTAGGAAGAGTGTGTCTTCTACCTATTTAGAATTTACTTTAAGTCAAGGGCAGTTAAAATCAGGCGAACGGCACATAACTCGGTTTATGGGCTGGAAAAAGTTTAATTACAACTCGTCAAAAGCTAACAGTGAGAAGGTGTATGATTGAAGGAACCTTTTGCCAAATTTATTAAAGACAATTTATGCACCGAAACGTTACTGATTACATGTGGATTACCTGGAACTTGGAAAACAGAAACCTCAGAGGAAGTCTCAAAAATCAAAGGGTACCCCATTCTCCGAAGCGATTTAATCCGTTTAGAAGTTTTAAAGAATGAGGATGTTTTTGACGCAAAAGTCGCAGGAAACATGAATAAACGCTTGTCTGTCTATGATGAAGTCTTTCGAAGAGCAGACGATCTTGCTAAGAAAACTGTTCCTGGCATTATTTTGGATGCAACTTTTGTTGCTCAAGATTTAAGGCGGCGAGCGGCTGAAATTGCAGCGAAACATAACATGACGTTTATTATTCTGCAAACGAGCTGTCCTGAAGAAGTGTCGATCGCTAGGATTGAGCGACGTACGAAAGAGAAGTATGAGTCAAACGCTTTAACAGTAGAGGCTTATCTTGCTAATAAGAGCAAGTTTGAACCGGTTGACATTGATGACCTAAAGAAAAAGTATCCGACACTTAAGATACTGCATTTAACAGTTGACACTTGCCATGATAACTCTGAGGACTGGTACGTTATAGGAATGGAAAAAAGGTAACGGGGACACAGTTCGATAATGATAACCGACCTGCATATTCACTCCAACGCTTCAGACGGAAAGTTAACTGTTCAAGATATTTTTAAGGAAGCAAAAAACAGAAACATTGGTTTCATGTCGATTACGGATCACGATTCTATTGGCTGCCAAACTCAAGCCATCGGAGCTGCAAAAAAAGAGTGCATTCGATATGTTACTGGAGTCGAGCTAAACATAACCTTTGTCCACCCAAAGTACCATGAAGGCAAAGCTGTTTCTCTGGATTTCTTAGGCTACCAATTTGATGCCAACAATAAGGCGCTGGAAAGCAAACTTGAGGCGATGGCAAAATATCGAGAAGAAAGAGCGGCAAAAATCCTTGACAACCTAAATGCGGAATTTAAGAAAGAACACATTGCAGCATTAACTAAGGATGATTTGAGGAAGATTGAAGAGTCGGTTGATGGAGTGCTTGGCAGACCCCACATTGCAGATTATTTGGTGAAGAAGAACATCGTTAAAACGAGGCAAGAAGCCTTTGATAAATACCTTGTAAAGTGTGATGCCACCAAGTACCCGCTTTACTTGGAAGAAGCGTCAAAACTTGTCAGGGGCGCGGGCGGAAAATTGGTTTTGGCTCATCCTAACGATCCGCATGGAACTTCGCTAGTTGCATTAACTAAATCGTTAGTTGAGCAAACGGAAATTATCCGAGAAAAAATGTTACCGTACATTGACGGCGTTGAATGCTGGCACTCGAGAAACACGGCTGAAACAACAAACCACTATGTGACATTCGCAAAGGAACATGGGTTAATTATGACTGGCGGAAGCGATTGCCACCAAAAACCAATCATTATGGGTACAGTTCAAGTTCCTGATTGGGTAGCTAACCAATTCGCATAATTGAATGATTGTTTACAGGTTTTTCGCGTAGTCGGCGGCAAGTTTGAAGTAGGCTTGTGCTTCTTTTGTTGCGGCTATCTTTTCCTCGCTGCTAACGTTGGGGTCGTCAAGTTTGAAGCTGATTACTTTACCACGTACATACGCTCTATAGCACTTGTAAAACGGGAGCAGCTTTGTTAATTGTTGGTCTTTAGAGTACAATATGTATCTGTCTATGAAATAAGCTGACAGATCAGGCCGCTGTTGAAAATCTAGATCCATCGCTAAAAAGGCCACATCTGAGGCTACGTCAGAGTATCTGAAGCGATCGTTGAATTCTATGGCATCAAAAATGCAGATTTTGTCTGTAATAAAGATGTTTCCTGAATGCAAATCGCCATGGCAGTCTCTAATTTTGCCGGTTTTTAATCTGTTTTCAAAAAGCGACCTATTCTTCTCCATGAAGTTGTTGACTCTGTTTTGAATAAATTGGTACTCAGCGACCGGGATTGTTTGGTTGACGTATTTTTGGGTTTGCGAGAAATTTTCGTCCCAGTTAGTCTTTATGATTTTAAGGGAACCGTACTCTTTTATTTCGGTGCTTGTTTGTGCTTTGGAATGAAATTGCGCGATTTTTTTTGCTATCTCGTCAATTGTTGTATTGTCCACTTTGTTCTCGTTGAGGAGCACTGCCATTATTTTTTCTTGGGGCAAGCGCTTCATCTTTAAGGCATATTCAACTGTTTCGCCGATACCGTTTATCTTGATAATATTTGATTTGTTGATGGGCACGACTTCAAGATAGATGTCTGGGCAAAGTCGGCTATTGAGCTCTAACTCTTTTTCGCAGAAGAACCGCCGTTTTTCAAGTGTAGAAAAGTCTAGAAAACCAAAGTTTACGGGTTTTTTGACTTTGTAAACAAAATTTTTGGTTAAGAAGACAAATGATATGTGTGTTTGGATTAATTCGATTTTGCCGGGGTCTTCCTGGTAACTTTCCGGACTAAGAAGAGCTTCTACCACTGGTTTTTGAGCTTGCATCTGTTATGTTTCTTCCCTTGGAGTGTATACTCTTGTGAAAGCCATCCATAAATATACAGTAGTTCCGAAAGTGTCTGGCACCTGCTTGGGTATAACGCTTTTACTTGCTAAGCATAGTTGCAAGCCAGCTTAAGGCTGCTTGAAAGCCTTCAACGACGCCTAAGAGTGTTTTTACCTGCATAAGCCTAAAGCAACCATACCCACATACCACTCGCACTCCACCGTTAACCCCACCGTATATACAAACGTATATGAAAAACGTATATATTTTGACCTACCGGTAGGTAGCTGAGAGAGCACACACAAAGGCTAACCCACCTACGGATCTACTGATATAGGGTATATCTATTTTAAGCGGCCATTTGATTGAGATATAACGAGGGAATAAAGAGTGGAGAGCGACAAGCTAAAGGACCTTAAGAAGGCACTCATAAAGAGCGGTTATTCTAGTGACACGGTAGAGGAAATAGTCAGGTGGTATTGTTAACTTCTTGAAATTGTTTTACAAAATCTAATACGTCATCAGCCTGCTCTTTCGAAATATGCTTATTGAGATACAGTGAATCAGCGATCTCAGAGATTTTAGCTAAAGCATGAACTCTAAAGCCTAGCTTTTCCAAGTTTTCTTTGCCGCCTTGCTCCCGGTTAACAACAACCAGCAAGTGCTTAACATTACCGCCTAGCGCTTGCAGAGGCTTGATTCCTTCAACTTTGGATAAGCCTTCGCTTATGACGTCATCGAAGAAAAGGATATTATCGCCTTTGGCTATATCTGCGCCGGCGATTCTGCCTGTAACGCCGTAGGCTTTTTCCTCTTTCCTAACTACAATACAGGGCAGGTTTACTTTGCAGGCGATACTTGGCACTATTAGCGCGCCTTTAAGTTCAATAGAGGCCAATTTGTCTATTCTGTCAGAAACCATTATTTGCCTAACCTGTTCAGCAGCTAAATCGGCTATAAAGCATATTTGTTTTGGTGAAGAAAGCAAACGTGCAAGGTCAATATAGTATGGGCTGATTGCTCCAGACTTAATTTTAAAGCTTCCAAACTTTAAGCATCCAGAAGAGTAGAGAGCGTTAGCCACTTTATCGGTAATACTTGACATATCAATCATCCTAGAATTTAATACAAACCAGCAAATTTAACCCTTTACCACGAAGAAGGATTAAGTAAAAGCAAGTTAAACGACTAAGTCTGCCATGTCCACACTGTGTTCATAAATCTGCCTAAGGAAAGATACAGCTGCCAGAACTTGAGGCATCAAATCTATAGAGGAATCTTTTGCGACGCGCTCAATGTTTGAATAAGTTGCATCCATTTTTCCTCGGAGGTTGCGTACATGCTCAGCTAAAGAGATGTCTTTAGTTACAAACGCTTTCAACGCTTGCTCATGAGCTTCAAAACAGACAGCTTGCAAATCAACAAGTAATTTCTGCATTTCCCCAGAAAGCTTCACTCCATCGAGTGCTATGGTTTTTGTAGCCACCTGAACACATGCGTCACCTATGCCTTCAATTAAACTTGCAGCCAAACGATAATCCAAACAGTCTATCGGAGTAATCCTTAGCTTCTCACTTAAGCGTGGATTTTGAATTATTGTTCGTAAGATTCTAACTAATAAAAAATATAACCTGTTACTTTCATCATCTCTGGCTATAACACTTTTAGCTAGCTGCAGATCACCACTAACAAAGGAATTAGCAGCGTCACGAATCATCCCAGCGACAATAGCATAGTTGCGCCGCAAAATTTTTTCAGGCAAAAATCCAGATGGCTCCAGTAAGCACTGTAAAACTATTGCTGAAGACGTCTCTTCAACAATTTCTAATCCAATCAATGAACTAACAGTTGACTTAACCGTGTTTCTAACGTCATAAGCTATTCGGTCCTTTGCCTCAATACGAATCACGTCATAACCAAGCAGATAACGACCAATAATCTCCCGACCCAAGAAAGGACCAACATTTAAAGAAGCAATTCTCGGCTGCTGCTCAACATTGTACTCAGAATCAACAATAAGTTTGCCATCACTAGTTACATCCACACTCACCAAAGCGCCCTTTTTTAAACCATTCTGTTGAGCCCAAGCTCTAGGCACACAAACAAAAAAAGTGCCAGTTGGTGTTTGTTGAACTTTGCGTAATTCACCCATAATGGTACCCCAAGCGAGATATAACATATCTAAACTATAGATCGTTTATATAAACTAAGTTGATTTTGAATAATTAACGATTAATACGTAATCAACGCTACAGTAAACGCTATTAAACTTCACCAATAAAATCAACAGAATCCTTAAACTTCAAAAATTTATTCTCCAAACAAAAAACAGTAAATAACGCAAAAGCATAAGAGCCTAAACATTAAGCATGCACTCACCCCACTTGCTAACAAGAACACGATCAAAATGAGCGAAAAAGAAAAACTACAAAAAGCGATCGAAGCAACAATCGCAGCGGGATACCAACTAAACAGCGAAGCCTTTGAATTCTTAAGCCAAAACTCAGACACAACCGATCCAGTTGGCATTATAAACTTAGCACTTCAAAGGATAGCAGACTTGCAAGAAAAACCGTTCTTTATAGACAAAGTATTCTTAGAAACCTTAGTGCAACAGCTAACAGCACCCGCCATAGAAACACAGCCTCAGCAACAGCAAAACGCCGTAGAGCCACCAGCACCACAGCAAATAAGTACGGTTGAAAGCATTTTTTATCCCTACGCCAAGGACATAAAAGCAAACATTAACATTCTGGAAGATTCAACAGGCAAACTTACCTCCAACGGCACCCTTGAAGAATATCTGGAATATTTCCAGGACAGGTTTAAACGAATCGAACGCTTGCTAAGACAAAGAATCGACGTTAAAGCTGCAACACCAATAATAGAAGCACTCAAATCACCAGCTAAAACAAAACTCAAAATAATTTGCATGATAACAGAAAAAAGAGAATCAAAAAACCAAATGATACTATCAGTAGAAGACTTGCAAGGAAGCACAACTGTCTTAGTGCCTCAAAAAGCACCAGAAGAAGTCCGCAAAAAAGCGCTCCTTCTTTTGCAGGACCAAGTAGTATGCTTGGCAGTGATAAAAACAAGAAGTAACCTTTTCCTAGCTGAGGATATAATTTTCCCTGAAATAGGCAGAAAGACCCAGCAAAGAGCCCAAGAACTAGTTTACGCTGTCTTAACATCAGACCTTCACATTGGCAGCACCAAATTCCAAAAAGAAGCATTCAAACGATTCATACTCTGGCTTAAAGGCAAATATGGAAACGAGCAAATGAAGGAAATAGCAAGCAGAGTAAAATACGTACTAATCGCAGGCGACGTTGTTGACGGAGTTGGAATTTACCCCAACCAAGCAAAAGAACTATCCATACGAGATGTTCATAAACAATACAGTTTTGCCGCGAAATATCTGGAAAAAATCCCTGATTACATTGAAATAATTATTTCCCCAGGTAATCATGATGCGTCGCGCAAAGCTTTACCCCAGCCTGCCATACCAGAAGGCTATTTGACTGGAATGCAAGGTAAAAAAAACATTCACTCTGTTGGAAGCCCATGCCTGTTAAGTCTACACGGCGTAGAAGTTTTAATGTATCATGGTCGCAGTTTAGATGATATTATCGAGGTTATACCTGGAATGGATCATGATCACCCAGAAAAGGCAATGAGGCTACTTATGCAAAGCCGCCACTTAGCTCCAGTATACGGTGGAAAAACCATGCTGTCCCCAGAAAACCGTGATTACCTAGTCATCGATAGGGTTCCAGACATCTTTCATGCCGGGCATATTCACGTTTTAGGTTACTGCAATTATCGTGGAGTGCTGGTTGTGAATTCAGGCGGTTGGCAAGAACAGACTGATTATATGGAGAAATTAGGGTTGGTTCCTACACCGGGAAAAGTTCCAGTTGTAAACTTGCAAACGTTGGAGACTACTATTCTCTCATTTAACTAATTTTACAAGCGGTTTAGCTAAGTATCACTTGATCCTTTATGCGAGGATTGCAGGGAATAATCGAGTAAGCTGCCAAATCTGTTGTCACTGCCAAATACATCCTTTATGAGGCTTCTTGAAATTTCAAGCCTGATTTTTTTGGTTCTGCCATACCGACCCATACTTACAACTTTCGCGTTCACAAGTCCCATGGAATCAAGCTCGTTAATTAGCGTGCCTAATCGGCGTTGTGTCAGAAGACCAGCACCCATTTCGCCGCACAGTTCATTGTAAACATCGTATATTTCGCCTGTAGTAGCACCTGGCTTGTTCAAGTGATAGACGCTAAGAAGCACCAGTTTTGAGTGCAATGTTAAATTTTTGAGCGCTTCAACCACTCGGTTGTGTTCAATATGCTTCTCTGCTTGGCGTACATGCTCTTCTGTAATCAACTTAGCGCCTTGTCTCTCAGCAACTTCTCCAGCGACACGCAACAAATCCAAAGCTCGCCTCGCATCGCCATGCTCTGCAGCAGCCAAAGCTGAGCAAATATTTAATGCTGAATCAGACAAAACTCCATCGTGGAAAGATAATTTTGAACGTTCAAGAAGAATGTTTCGAAGTTCAGCTGCGTCATATGGCCTGAAAACTAGTTCTTCTTCGCTAAGAGAACTAAAAACTCTAGGATCCAAAAATTCCTTCAAGCGCAGGTCGTTTGATATGCCGATTATCGAAACTTTGCTCTTACTTAGAGTTTCATTTATCCTTGTTAACTCATACATAAACGCGTCTCCACGGGCTTTGATCAAGGCATCAATTTCATCAAGAATTATTATGAAAATTATTCTGGAAGAATCTAAACCTGCTCTGAATCTATCAAACACTTCACCAACAGATAAACCCGTAAAAGGTATAGTCATACCAAGGTTTTGGCTTAGACTTGCGAAAACTCGGTATTCTGAACCCGCCATTTGGCAATTTATGTAACAAAATTTTACGGGTGCACCATATTCCTTTGCCTTAGATTCTAGATGGCTTAAGACGTATTTTGTTACCGCAGTTTTTCCAGTTCCGGTTTTTCCATAAATAAAAATGTTAGAGCATCTCGCATTCTTTAGGACTGGTGCGACAGTTTGTCCTAATAATTTTATTTGGTCTTCTCTATGTGGTAATTTTTCGGGAAGATAATCGTGTCTGAGAACTTCTCTGTCCTTAAACAGCCGAACTCCATTAACGAAGCTTTCGAATACATCGTCTAATATGCTTGGATTTCCCATTGCCCTATTCCCTCGTTTTCAGAGGCTCAACCGTTATTTCGTGTGGAACAGATAAAGCATGCAGTACAAAAAAATGGTTTTAAAGCACAATTATCCTAAAGAACAATGAAAACATCAGATAACAAATAGGTAAATTGAGAGCAAGACACACCCCAAAGTTTCTACTGGAAAAAATTCTTGGACTAATGAAAAAATATCTATTTACTATAATTAGTTAAACATACTGTGACAGTTAAGTAATAATATTATATATTAATAATTGTTATCCAAATTTTTAGATAAAAATGTTGCAAATGTTTTTCCAGTATTTTCTTTACTCCTTTTTTACTTGAAGACTTCGACAGGAAACACAGGGGTGCCTGTCGGATGATTTTTAACATGGCAACTTATCTTTATGAGAATGGAAACAAAATTTTATTGGCAATAATCTCATTACATTCTAAGTTCAGTAACCTTTCGAGAATTTTGTTTTAAGCAGTTCTAAATTTCCGTTCACAAAATTGTGAATACATATGAAATAGCATTAAATTTGCCGCTTAATCTGTTTGGTTTTGCTTAATATTACCTTTTTCTTGTCTCTTTACTGTGAACAAGCCACCCCTCTGCTTCTACTGGAAAAGCGGAATCAGGCAATAACTTTAATTTTCCAGCCATTCTGATTTACTGTGAAGCTCGTTATGCTTAAAAGAATGAAAATTGTGACGCTTTCGTAAGAATAAGCTGTCTATTGCCTTTTCTACTTTTCAGCCTTCACCATAACAGCTATAAGCTGTGAAGTGTAAAGCTGTGAACAACCCTTGTGGTGTACACCAAATGCCAGCTCGTAAAATACGCGTTGAGCTGTTCGATAGCGATGGTAATCGATATACTATTGCTTTCGAGGGTCAAGTAACCCGCGATAAAGCTCTACGACTCTTAGATCTTGTTGAATTGCTAGGCGGTGCACCGGGTGAGGGTCCGACCGTAGGCGCAGGGGCTTCTTTACAAAATCGCATGCTTTCCCGCTTTGAAAAAGTTCAGTTAGTAATTCAGAAAAGTTTTCCGTTGATTTGGTTTTCTTCAAAGGACATTCAGTCCGTTTATGAGCAGGAGCTTAAGGAGCCAGTTAGCCTTAGTACCGTTTCGACCTATCTTTCAAGGATGACTAGCAAAGGTATACTTTTAAGGACTGGTGGAACAAATAATTTGAAGTATAAAACTGCAATCATTTCCCAGGCAACTATAAAACAAAGAATAAAGTGAATTGAGCGGCTAAGTGACACAAAGCATAAAATAAATTTAGTATAACTAAGAATTAATTTGCGCACATTTAGGTAGAGTACAATTGGGTAAGAGTATAGATGTAGACTAGCGTTGGAATGGGACATCGCTTACTGCTAATTTGATAAAAAATAATCGCTCTTGGAAGTCAAGTAAAAGAAGAACCGTTAATAGCGGTAAAACCTGTTGCAGCTTTGCTTATCTCAGACCCAAAGATCAAGTTTGCTGTTCCAATCAAGGTAGAGCATTATCCAGAGTACCTCGATAAGCGCAGCAAGGTTGGTTATGAGCTTCCTGATTCACCGAAACGTACCAGATAGGTGAGCGTCTGAAACGGTTGAGCGGTCAAGAGAAGCCTTCTTTGTAGCTTTATGTTGGCTGACTATTTTCGGGTTTCTTTAGCAGCTTTTCCATCTCTTTTTTGATACTGTATCTGAAGGGTATTTTGCCTACTTCCCTTTCTAGGTATCCTTCTTCATAGAGTTTCTTCATTAGTCTTGCTGTGTGTTCTCTGCTAAGCTTAACTCTGGCTTTGATTTCTGGCGCTGTCTTGGGCCCTTCTGAAGATAACATTTCCAGTACTGCGATTTCTGTATCTGTTAATGCAGCCATTGCTTTATCACGTTTAATGGGTATGACGGGTTCACTAATTTCTGGAGTAACATTGAACTTTTGAATTTGCTCTTCAAAACCTGCTATCTTTACCTTTAATGTCTCTTGTGACGCTTCAATATCTTTGATTTTCAATTCTAAACCTGTTAATCCAGAAAGAATGCTGGTGCTGCTCTGTGAAACCGTCTGTGAAATAGTGCCAAATTGATTTTCTATGGGCGTCATCCTTTTTTCTAAGGTATCTACTTTTTTTAGGCTTGTATCCGCTTTAGCCAAGTTTCCCTCTATTTTGAACGCGATTAAGTCTAATTTGTCGGCTCCACGCTTGAGATCTCGGTTAAAACTAAGAACAATGTCTTCGACAATACCCTTGGCTTTCTCATACTCTTTTTGTGCCTTACGTATTTGCCTATAATACTCAACTGACGCTGCAACTGTCGCCGTCAGCAAAACGCCTAAGAGTATCGTTACAAAGTCAACCGTGATTTTCCATCCCTGTGATTTATGCGTGATTTAATCGGTTGCATCACACATCACAGTTATCCATGGACTTTTTAAGGTTTGCGGTGATGTCGTCAGATGGTCACTATGATATCACACGTCACAGCTGCTCTCTTAGCCGTTGCTCCTTGAAAATGGCTTGCTAAGATATCCTTGATTCGCGCTTATTTTACCATTTAAGACTTGATAGTGGCGCTTTTGTTTTGGCTTTTGTTAATCCCATTTGTTGGTTAAAAACTGTAGATTTTATCTGTGATTTGTGACGTCACAAGGGCTATTCTGATGGACTAGAAAGCCGTTTTAGGCTCGTTTCAAGCTCTTCCCGTATGATTTCTATGACTTTTAGATGGTCTTTTAGCTCCTCTTCCTTGTCGGGGGTCTCTTGGTGTGCCTCCACATATTCGTGCAGTTTATTGGCTATTTCGAGATATGGGTCGAGAGTTGTGCTGTCAAACACCCCTAAATACCCTAAAAGTAGTATCGTATAGATCGATTTTATCACGTTTTCTTTAGACTGTTTTAACGTCCTGTTGAAGGATCCGCGGCTTATTTTAGCCTTGGTTAGCCTTAAATTGGCTTTTTCATCGTATTTTAGCTGTTTCCCTGAAATATTCTCGGCTAAAATGTCGATTAACAGTGTTTCAAGCTGGGTTTTGGTTAATTGGCTGTTTTTAGCCAATATTTTCACAATGGGGTCGTTTAATGCCCCGTTTAACCAGGCTTGAACGCCGTCTTTTAGCTTCAAACTCCTTGTCTCCTCAACTATCTGAATGGATACGCTTTTGTATACTGAGTCGACTTTTTAAGTCTTATCCACGTAAGAATGCACCAGTTAGTCGTAACTAATAAAGCCAAAATATGAATTAAACAGCAAAATAAAGTAAATACGGCTTCTTTTTCCCGATTAAAGGGGGTAAAGACTCTAAAGAGTGTAATTAACAGATAAATGGCAAAATTATTGAATATTTGGCGCGAGCTTTATCGTGAATTTTACACAAAAATGTAGTTTTACAAACGCTTTCTTGCCCAATATTCATGCTTTAGTTGGCAATTTTGCGTTCCCTTTTACTATCGTTGTTTACTTCTTTTGGTAATCTTTAACACCTTAATTTTTTTATACCCAGCGTTAAGCGTGTGACGTTAAATAGGAGGGAGCGTGACGTCATCTATCACGTTGAAATCACGGTGATTTACAATTAAGTCACTTGATATCACGGATTTTGATGAGCTTGTGATGTTTTTGTGATTTGCCTTGCCGCTATCTTTCTCAATGGTTGCCGTTTACATGCCTGCTTAGAGAAGTTCTGAGTACTCTTTTAATTTATCAAAAAGTTCAGGCCGCAAGTCCTTTAAGGTAGGAATGAAAGTCTCTGCCGTTCTTAGGTCACTGTAATCTACTTCACAGGTGACAAAGTCCTCTTCATCGTACTTTGCTTTTACAAGAACATCTCCGGTTGGGCTAACCAGTCTGCTTCCTCCCCAGAATTGCAAGCCATCTTCAACCCCGGCCAGGTTCACGTAAGCGAGGTAAGCAGTGTTTTCCAATGCCCTGGCGCAAGTTAAAATTTCAAAGTAACTCCTACGCACCGCTGGAGATGCAGATATACAAACGATTAATTGTGCACCCTTCAAACGTATAAGCCTAAGCACTTCAGGAAAGAAAAGGTCATAGCAAATGCATAAGCCAATGTTGCCCAAATCCGTTTGAAACGCGGCTGTTTGATAACCTGGACGGAAATATCTTTTCTCTTCAAACACGCTGTGGGTTGGCAGATACATTTTACGGTATTTACCGATTAAACCCTTGGGACCAACAAAGACTGCAGTGTTAAAGACTGTTGCTCGGGTTTTCTCGCTTAACTCAGGCATCCCAAAAATAACATGCATTCCTGTCTTCTTGGCTAACGCCTCCACCTTCTCAACTGTTGGTCCGGGGATTGTTTCAGCCAACTCATAGAATTGATCCCTAACCACGTAACCAGTTAATGAAAGCTCAGGAAAAATAGCTAGATCTGCCCCTTGCTCTTTGGCTTTGAAGGTTAATGTTTCTATTTTCTGCAGATTGGCTTCTTTGTTTTCGCGTTTACTACTTATTTGGGCAAGGGCAAGTTTTATCTTATCTTTCATGTCGTTTCCACTTTCAATATGTATGTCTTGGGAGCCTAAAATCATTTCCCACAGTTCTATACCCAATTTTTGGGGCTATCGGATTTCTCCTTTTATGTTCATTTGCGAGCCATCGGGCCTTAACTTTTTCTACAATTGATTTATGAATGATGAGTTGATTAGCAATCTCTTCAGTAATCATAAACCGCTCCAGCCCATAAAGAATTAGGTCTAATGTTTCATATTTGATTCCAAGTTCGTTTTCTGCAGTTTGGTTTGGCCAAAGCGCTGGTGTGGAGGGTTTTAATGCAAGCTCCTCTGGGATTCCTAAATGAATTGCGAGTTTGCGGACTTGTGTTTTGTATAAATCCATAATTGGCGTTATGTCAGCTGCAGCGTCTCCCCACTTAGTGAAATAACCCATCATTGTTTCTGATTTGTCGGAACTTCCGCAAACGATTCTGTTAAGCTTGTTACCGTAATAGTAGAGGTAAATCATTCTAGTTCTTGCTTTAATGTTACCTTTACAAAGCTTGTCTTTTGGCTCAAACACTGGAATACCCTTGTAGAAGCATTCTAAAACACTTGATATGTCACAGATTTGTGTTTGCAATTTAAATTTGTCTGCAACAACTTTTGCATCGTCGATGTCTTTTTGGTTAAAGTTTTCTTTTTCCGGTAGCATAAGAGCTAACACATTGTCTCCGCCTATTGCAAGGCTTGAAAGTGCTGCTATTGTTGCGCTGTCGATTCCTCCTGATAGGCCAAGCACTATGCCTTTTGCTCCAGCGTTTTCCACGTACTCTTTAATAAAGCGGCAAATTCTTTTTTGAGCTTCTGAGAAGTCCATTTCTAAGACAGAAGGCGTTAATTTCACTTGGCTTCACGCAGCCTCATATTCTTGGTTTCTAGGCAAGTATTTAAGGACAAGCATAAATATTAATCAACATTACCATCGATTTAGAAGGCTGTTATAATTGGGGCGAAGAAGGAAAAAAGTAGTTCATATTCCTAAGAAACGTTTACCTAAATTCTTCTCTTGCCCAACATGCGGAAAAGAGACAGTTAAAGTTGAAATATTCAGAGAAGACGGTGGCCATGCCGTTGCACAATGCAGTGGCTGCGGTCTTAAAGAAGAATTCCCAGTTAAACCTGCCCAAGGTGAAGTTGACGTTTACTGTATGCTAACAGACCGCGTTTATGGTTCTACAAAAAGAACACCTGTAACAAACGTAAAAAAAGAGTAATCGAAGGATTATCACTTTGCTAGGGCCTATCGAAAAGTACTTACTCGAAAAAATAAAAACCGAAGGTTCAATCCACATAACCCTCATCGACCCAGAAAAAGTATCAGCCCTACAAGCTTCGCACATTGCTGAAAACTCTGAAAATAGCGGAACCGCCGCCATAATGATTGGAGGCTCAACATTTGCGTCTCAAGCCCACCTTGACGACGTCGTAAAAGCCATAAAGTCTTCCGTAAAAATTCCTACAATACTGTTCCCAAACAACATAACTGGAATTAGTAGCTATGCAGACGCCATATGGTTTATGTCGCTTCTGAATTCGGTTGATCCTTATTTTCTCATGGGCGCCCAGATTCTTGGCGCCCCAATTGTTAAAAAGTACGGTTTGGAACCTATTTCTATGGGTTACATAATCGTTGGGGATGGCGGCACTGCCGGCATAGTAGGAAAAGCTATCTCAGTACCGTATACAAAGCCTGAACTTGCAGCCGCTCATGCCCTTGCAGGTCAATACCTTGGGATGCGCTTCATTTATCTGGAAGGCGGTTCTGGAGCAGCAAACCCTGTACCCCCAGAAATGATTCACGCAGTCAAACATTTGCTTGAAATTCCCCTCATAGTAGGCGGGGGAATAAGAACTAAAGAGCAAGCAATGGTTGCTGTCTCTGCAGGAGCAGACATAATCGTCACCGGCAACGTCACTGAGACGAGTGATGCTAAGCAAAGGGTTTCTGAAATCATCGGGGCAATTAAAGGTATTAAGGTTTAATGCTCAAAGTTCCTCTTGCCTTTTGTATTTAGTTTCTAGAAAGCCAAAATAAGCCATTACTCTATATGTTGCCACTGGAAGTTGCGCTTTGAATATCAGCAAGGGCTATCAAAACTACGTTGACGCAATGGAAAATGAGCTAAAGCGATTGTATGCTATAAGCGACAGCGCTAGATCAGAAGGCTTTGATCCCTCGTTAAAAACTGAGTGCATTATTGCCCAAGACATTGCTGACTTAGTAGAAGGGCTAGTAGGGCCCAAAGAAGTGGCGCTCAGCATCAGAGAATTAGGCACTAAAATGCAAAGAGAAGAAATCGCATTTAAAGTTGCTGAAGAAATCGTTCTGGGCAAATTCGGTCACATGGAACCTGAAAAAGCGGCTGAACAAGCGATTCGAACTGCCCTGGCAATTTTCACTGAAGGCTTAACTGCAGCGCCAATACAAGGCATAGCTCAAGTTAAAATAAAAACAAACGCCGATAGAACACGCTATCTGGCTATTTACTTTGCAGGGCCAATCAGGTCAGCAGGCGGAACAGACCAAGCGTTAACTTTGGTCGTAGGCGATTTCGTACGCCGCCAATTAGGCTTAGATAAATACAAGCCTACAGATGAAGAAATCTCCCGTTTTATAGAAGAGTTAAGATTATATGAACGGTCAGTGGGCCGTTTTCAATATCACATTCCTGATGACGAATTAAAGAAGGCACTTAATCTAATTCCTGTTGAAGTCACAGGCACTGAATCAGACCCAGTAGAAGTTTCCTCATATCGAAACCTTCCACGGATAGAAACTAACCGTGTAAGAGGCGGAGCCCTAAGAGTAGTAAACGACGGCATCGTTGGACGTGCCCAAAAAGTTTTGGTAATTATTGAAAAGCTTGGTTTTCAAGGTTGGGACTGGCTAAGAGAATTAAAAAAGAAATCCGAAGAGAAATCAGGCGGCTTTATGGATGATGTGATTGCCGGACGACCAATTTTCGCTTTTCCTTCAAGACGTGGTGGCTTTAGGTTAAGGTATGGCAGATCACGAAACACTGGCCTTTCAGCTGTAGGCATTCATCCCGCCACTATGCTTGTTGTAGAGAGTTTTCTTGCTGCAGGCACCCAAATGCGTTTAGAGCTTCCAGGAAAAGGTTGCGTTACACTCCCTGTGGATACTATTGAGCCTCCCATTGTTTTGCTGAATGATAACTCTGTGGTACGAGTAACATTGGAAAATTTTGCAGAAGTTAAAGGTAAGGTCCAAAAAATCTTGTTTTTAGGGGATATCCTGATTAGTTTTGGCGATTTTCTCTATACTGGCAAGGGGCTTTCTCCTTCAGGGTACGTTGAGGAATGGTGGGTTAAAGACCTACAGGGGGCTCTTACGGAAAAATTTAGCTTAGATTATGAGAAAGCAGCAGAAGCTACTCAGGTTTCTGTGGGAAGGCTAAATAGTTTTCTGGATGACCCGTTTAGGAATAAACCTACGACTAAAGAGGCAATACTTCTCAGCGTGCGCCTGAGCATACCTTTGCACCCAGCTCGTACATTCTTTTGGTCAAGCTTATCCAGTGTTCAAGAGGTTGAGTTGCTGAAAAAGTGGTTGGCTTCTTGTGAAGTTGCCTTTGAAGATGGAGTCGTTTGCAAAATTTCCGGCGAAGCCAACGAAGATGTTGTAAGATTACTTAGGCTGATCTTTGCTCCACATAAACTAATAAGTAATAAGATTTTGCTGGAAGGCGAAGATGCTGCCGCTTTAGCGTTCTGTCTTGGTTACGGTACCACAAACATGGTTGACAGTACCCAGACTGCTACAGTGTTTGGGGCAATTAGTCAGCTTTCAGGAGTGCAAGTTAAGGACAAAGCGCCTACCTTTGTGGGTGCACGCATGGGAAGACCCGAGAAAGCTAAAAGGCGGGAGATGAAGCCTCTTGTCCACGTTCTTTTTCCAGTAAGCTTAGCTGGCGGTTCACATAGAGACCTTTTGGAAGCTGCAAAGCAGGGCCCTGTGTTTGTCGAGATGGTTAAGAGGAAGTGTCCTAACTGTAAAACTTATGCTTTAAGGGTAAAATGCTCCAGTTGCGGATGCGCCACTATAGCAGAGAATAGTTGTCCTCGTTGTGGTAGAGCTTTGAAGGATAACAGTTGCCCCACCTGTAAAACGGGTGCTGTCCAGTACCAGCGGCAACCGATTAACTTTAAAGAAATGGTTGATGCAGCATGCAAGTCACTTAATTATCCTGTTCCAAAAATGCTACGTGGTGTTAAAGGATTAATTAATCAGGATAAAACACCTGAAATTATCGAAAAAGGAGTGTTGCGGGCAAGGTACGATTTATCAGTTTACAAGGATGGAACAATTCGTTTTGATGCTACAAATGCTCCTTTAACGCATTTTACGCCTGCCGAAGTTGGAGTGCCCGTTGAAAAGATCAGGCAGTTAGGGTACTGCTATGACACGCACGGCGCATCTTTGGCTGATCCTAATCAGGTTTGTGAGCTTAAGGTTCAGGATATTGTAATTCCTTGGAAGGCAGGGGAATACTTTATTCAGATCGCAGCTTTCATTGATGACCTGCTGGCAAGGGTCTACAAGCTTCCAGCTTACTATAACGTTAAGAAGCCTGAAGACCTTGTTGGGCATTTGGTTTTTGGCTTAGCTCCCCACACATGTGCTTGCATTTTAGGCCGCATAGTTGGTTACACGGATCGTAACGTGATTTACGCTCATCCGATTTGGCACTCAGCCAAACGTCGTGACTGCGATGGTGATGAAGACGCGATTATGCTGGCATTGGATACGCTTCTGAACTTTTCTCGTGTCTATTTGCCTGCTCAGATAGGCGGAATTATGGATGCTCCGATACTCTTAATTCCGTTTGTTAACACAAAAGAAGTGCAGAGACAAGCGCATGATTTTGACGTTGACGCTTCTTATCCGCTTGAATTTTACCAAAAAACTCTAGAGAAAGCTGAAGCTAGACCAGTGAGCTCAATTATGGACGTTATCAGTCATAGGCTTGGGACTGAAGCGCAGTTTGAAGGCTTCCAGTACACAACTCCCGTGACAAACATAAACCTCGGCAACGCTAACAGCGCCTACAAAGAATTCAAATCAATGATTGAAAAACTTAATATGCAACTGGAGTTAGGCGAAAAAATTGACGCTGTAGATGTCAAGTGTGTCGCCTTAAAAGTTTTAACCACTCATTTCATGAGAGACATAGCAGGGAATTTACGTGCTTTCTCAACGCAAGCGTTTAGGTGCAAATCATGCAACAAAAAGTTCCGTCGACTGCCTCTCAAAGGGAAATGCCCCTTCTGTGGTGGAAAGCTGACTCTTACTGTTTACCGTGGTGGCATAGAGAAGTATCTGGTGGCGGCTCAGCAACTTGTTGACACATATGGTTTACCAAACTATTACACCCAGCGCATGGACCTCATAAAAGAAGAAATAGCTTCCATGTTCGATAACAAAAAGCCAAAGCAGGTCAGCCTTTCTGATTTTACCTAAGCTAAAGCTTTTCAATGTAAACCGCCTGTTTATCTATCGGTGAAATGGTATAAGGGCCTCTTTGCATCCGAATGCCTACTTAAGAAATGTACGAAACGTAAGTAACGGTGTTAAAGCCAGAACCAAAATCCTAGACACTCTCGAGAGCGAGCCATGTGATGCAGTAAGGATAGCAAAGGAAGCGTCTTTATCTTATGGTGTTGTCATGCATCACTTGCACCTTCTTGAAAACGAAGGCATAGTTCACCATAAAGGACGTAGACCATATTATTGGGCGTCTACAGGTTTAGGGCAGAAACGCTTAGTTAGTTAGAATGTGCATTGACATGGTGATTGTTGGCATTTTGGGCATTTGTAGTTGTATTTCTTGATGGCTGCTCTTTCAAGGTCGATTCCCATTATGTTAGCAAGAGACGCAAGCCACGCAATTACATCTGCAAATTCTTTCTCAGCAGCCTCTTTATCTGTTCCTCCTTTCAATTCTTCTCCTAACTCTGCAACCTCATCAACAAGCCAATTGTATGTTCCGCCTACTCCACGTTCGGTGTCTCTTTTGAAATATAGCCGCCGCATCATTTCTTGGAATTCACGTATTTGCATAGATCCACCAGATTTAGTGGTTACTCTTAACTCTGCGCAAGTTAAATATTATCAATACCCTAAAAAATTTGGAATCTGCGTAACATTAATTAATGCAAATAGTACATTGAAAGGGCAGGGATATTTGGTGAGTAGTAGACGAAAAAAGAAGAAAGATACAGGTCCAATGCCTGCGGCAAGTGCGGGTTTGCTGAGGTTCTTTGAGGAAGAGACCGAAGGAATAAAAATTAGACCTGAACTGCTTGTCGTCTTTGCCGTCTCATTGATAGTTCTTTCTGTTTTAATAAAAGTGTTCTAGGCAGGTTAAACGCTGACTTTACCGCCTCGGTGCAGTGGCGTGTAAAACTTCTATTCTTTGAACCGAATTTAAATGAAGAAATAGCTCGCTTCTTTCTTCTCGACTTGTAACTTGCGGGATAGGCTGTGCAATGGTTGATCTTAAAACGATAGCTTCTGCGTCTGAAAGCCAGATTCCTGATGGATCATGCGTTACAGCGGCTAAGGTGCCTTCAAAACCGTAAGCTGGATCTATAATAACTCTTATTTTCTTGCCCACGTTTCTCTCCAGCATGTGAAATATTGAGAGGGGCAAATCTTGATCTGCCATAGACTTCGCAAACTAATATGATTGTTCTTCTAAAGATAAAACAGTTTCCCTGTAAAAGCATGTTGCCTTCTGTGTTCAAAATGGCAACGTGGCGTTTTGTTTCCTTGTTTTTTAACTCTTTCATGCTAAATTAAAACTTGCCCTAAGGTTGTGTTATAGAAAAATTTGTGTTTCCTGCCCTAAAATGTAAGCGCTACCTTAGCTAAATTTTAATAAGTCTCGCTAATTCCATAAGGAAGCCTAACTGAGTTGGAAATATGGAGAGTAAGAGTTCACTTAATCGCTCAATAGATGGTGCAGCGAAACACTATTCCTCCATGTTTTCCCTTCCATCATTCAAAAAAGCGCTTTTTGCAGTCGCTGTAATCTGTTTTGTAATTGGTCTTTCCACTTTTGTTGCTTCCCCTTCCCAAGGGTTAACTGGTGTTTTGGTTCTTGGCTTTTCACTTTTCATTTTAACGCTTATAGCTGATTTGATAATAAGCAAGCTGCTTCTTAGAGGTGATCCAATTTACTCGTTGCGCCGCACTACAGTGCTCTCTTTATTCGGGTGGCTTTTTTGGCTCCTTTTCATTGTTATAGGTGTTGCTTTAAGTTTTCCATTTGGTTTGATATTATGTGTTAAACTTTCCCTTTTAGGTTATGCCGCTGTCATAACTCTGAGAGCAGTCGTGTTTATTGCAACATCATCGGCTGCAACGTGGAGAAAACTGGTGTCCGTTTTGCTAAATCCAACCCTCTGCATAGTAGCACTTCTTGTTTTTTGGACTGCTTTTTGGACTGGCATTTCAAGTGCCATTCTAAATCTGTTACCCTTCTTAGTTATTTCTCCAATAATTGGCTGTCTTGCAGTTTTCCTGTTCCTTTCATCCCTAGACCGTTTGGGTCAGAAGACCTATTCGATGCCTTCTTTGCCATTATTTAGAGCCTTTATGCTTAACTGGGTAGTTGGCCTTAACGCGCCTCTTGAAGAGTTATTTGAAAAGACTGGCGAAAATGCCGATATCGAAGTTACTCTTCTAAAATTTGACGCTTCTAAACCTAAAGCTGCTCTGATTCTTCCTCTTGTGCATCCCGGTCCATTTAAGAATATAGGCAGTAGTCTTTTGCCGTCTCTTCTTAAGCACGAGTTTGAAAAAGAATTTGGGTGTGACGCTTGTGTTCCTTTAGGCATTCTTGGGCATGAGCTTGATTTAGCCTCGCAAGCGCAAAATCACAAAATAGTTTCGCAGGTAATGGCTTCTGCGAAGTTTAAGGCAACAGCTGATTTAGCCTCTCCTTTTGTTAAAGTTACTGAGGGTGTAGCTACCGCTTCATGCCAAATTTTTGGGGATACTGCGTTTCTTTCTTTTACGCTTGCTCCAAAAACCACTGAAGATTTACCGCAGGAGTTAGGACGCATGGTTAGTGAGGAAGCTGCAAAGTATGGGTTAAAATCAGCTATGGTTGTTAACACCCATAACAGTATCAACGACATAGTCGATACTGAAGAATATTTAGATGCCTTGCAGATGTCAGCTTCTAAATGCCTTCAAAAAGCAGTTGCATTGCCAACTAAACGGTTCATGGTTGGCGCCGCCACTGTTTTCCCTGAAGAATTTAATTTAAAAGATGGCATGGGTACTGGCGGAATTACTGCGATAGTTGTTCAAGTAGAGAAACAGAAAACCGCTTACGTAGTAATTGATGGAAACAACATGATTTCTGGTTTAAGGGAAAAAATCCTTGCCGCTTTAACTTCTGTAGGTTTTGATGAAAGCGAAGTTTTCACTACAGACACTCACGCTGTAAGCGCCATAGTTACTGGACGGCGTGGTTACCACCCTGTCGGTGAAGTTATGAGCCACGAGATACTGATTCGTTATATTTGTGACGTGGCAAAAAAGGCAGAGGCAAACCTAGAAACATCCAAGGCTGGATGCATACATTTTGTTGTTCCCCAAGTTAGAGTAATCGGAGAAGCCCGTTTGCAATCAATGACTATTCTTGTCGATAAGTCAATTAAAAAGGCAAAACAAACGTTGCTTCCAGTCTTCGGGTTGGAAGGACTGGTTTTAATCTTGCTCCTAGTGCTCCTATAAGCTAAACCGCTGTATTTCTTGGTGCGTAAAGGTTAATATTGCCTCTTTACTAGTCGCTTTTGTTGGAGTTATTCGAAATGGTTGTTTATCCAAAAATTGTTGTTTCCCCACCTGGTCCTAGAGCTAGAGAGCTTGTGCAGAAGGATGAACAGTTTGTTTCCCCATCATACATGCGGTATTACCCCCTTGTTGTTGAGTCAGCAAACGATTGCATAGTTAAGGACGTTGATGGAAACGAGTACATTGACCTTAACTCTGGCATAGCCTGTATGAACGTTGGTCATAATCACCCTCGCGTGGTTGAGGCCATAAAAGGTCAATGTGACCGTTTTCTGCATTATTCTAACACTGACTTCTACTACAAAGAAGTAATCAACCTAGCAGAAAAATTAGCAAAAATAGCCCCTGGCGAATTTGAGAAAAAGACCTATTTTGGCAACAGCGGCACTGAAGCGGTTGAAGCGGCAGTAAAGCTTGCTAGATGGCACACGCGTAAACCATTATTTATTGGCTTCATCAACGCTTTCCATGGGCGCACGATGGGTTCGTTAGCTTTTACCACCAGCAAACCGGCGCAAAGGAGACATTTTTCTCCCTTTATGCCTGGTGTATCTCATGTTCCTTATCCCTATTGTTACCGTTGCCCATTCAAATTGGAACAGCCAAACTGTAACTACTGGTGCGCAGACTTTATCGAAGAGCAAGTACTCCAAAAGTATATGCCTCCTGAAGATGTGGCAGCGATTCTTTTTGAACCAATCCAGGGAGAAGGGGGCTATGTGGTTCCTCCGCCAGAGTTTTTCCAAAAGCTAAAGAAAATCGCTGACAAGAATGGTTTACTGCTTATCGACGATGAAGTGCAATCTGGCATAGGCAGAACAGGAAAATGGTTCGCCATTGAACACTGGAGCATCGAACCAGACATAATCTGCGCTGCAAAGGCTTTAGCTTCAGGCTTACCCATCGGCGCAACAATTGCTAAAGCGAAAATTATGGATTGGACTGGTGGTTCGCACGCAAGCACTTTCGGCGGAAATCCACTATCATGTGCAGCGGCAGCCGCAGTTATAGACGTCATTAAGGAGCAGCAGTTGCTTGATAACGCCAACAAGCAAGGAGCTTATGCAATGAAAAGGTTGGAGGACTTGAAAGAAACCAGCAACATAGTTGGAGATGTACGTGGCAAAGGTCTAATGATTGGTGTCGAGCTTGTGGAAGAAAAGGAAACAAAAAAGCCTGCACCGCAGAAGGCTTATCAGGTTATTTTGCGCTCCTGGAAACGTGGAGTAGCACTTGTTACTTGTGGTGCTTCAACGCTAAGGATAGTTCCACCGCTTACTATACAAAGTGACCTGCTAGGCTCAGCGCTGGACATCGTTGAAGATACGATTAATGAGGTGGCAAAAGAAACATAAGACTATCTTGGCTTCAAGCTTTTCACTGTTCTACTCGGCTTTCTCTTAAGCTCTGTACCACAAACTAGGCACTCCTTGGATGAGCAGTTGGCAGGGTATTCCCGGTGGCACGCTGGACAGTATCTTATCCACTCTAAAAGGCGCTTGATACCGAAAGTGGCGAGTGCTAAAAATTCCATTCCTAACTGCGTCGCAACATTCTGAATTGAATAGTCATCAGTAACAATTTGAGGCGTATAACCAATTGCTTTCAATTCTAAGGCCAAAGCTAAAAGCTGTATATCAGTTTCCGATAATAGGAACGAGTCGCCGACTTTACTTGCCGACGCTTTAACTTTATTCAAAAATTTTTCCGAAGGAGCCTTAACCTTCAACTTTCCATTTTCCAATGCTGTTTTAAATCTTACCAAAATGATGGAATTTTTCCTTATTTCTTCCTCAACCTTGGGAACGGTTACTTGTTCCTCGCTCAAAGAGAAAGGATCAAAGCCTGCCAAGAAAGCGGAAGTGTCTAGAACAATGACTCGTTTGCATGGCTTGTCTTTCTGAGTTTTCATTCTGTTCCCTTAAAAAGTAACCGACTTCTCAATCGGTCATAAAAGTCGCTTTCGAACCGGATAAAAGAAGTTACGTTTTTTGATACAGTGACTTTTAACATTGCCTCTTTACAGCTTACAAGTTTACGGTAGTTTCCATCAATTAAAACAAGCATTTCCTTTGGCCTAATCACATTGAAGGTAATGGTGGAATCGGCTGGAAAAACAAGCGAATGGAACACAGTCAACGAACAGATCGGCGTAATAACGAAAGCATCTATTGCTGGGTCTAAAACTGGTCCTCCTGCTGAAAGGGAATAGCCAGTAGACCCTGTTTGGGTAGCTACGATTAGTCCGTCTGCTTGGCATTTAAGAATTGGTTTTCCATCCTTGCATATTTGCGTGTAAAGTATTTTTGATGGTTCGCCAGCAGAAATAACAATGTCATTTAAAGCGTCTGGCATTGTTTCTTCGCCCGCTCTTACAGATAGTTTAGCGCACTTTTCGATTTTGTACTCGCCTTTCAACATTTTTTCGACTGCTTCACAGGCGTTTTTAGGTTCGACTTCTGTTAAGAATCCTCTGACACCCATGTTGATTGCTAAAATTGGCGGTTCAGGCTTAGGCAACGTAATAGAAGTTCGCAGTATTGTTCCGTCACCGCCGATTGTTATTATGAAGTCAGTTTTCATTTTTGATAGGGAAATCATCTCTTCTTTTGTGGTGACTTTTCCTGATAGAGTATCTTCTATGTAAACCTTCAGTCCTTTATTTTTAAGATACTCCGCTAGCTCCTCGGTAAGCTTTAAAGCTGGCTTTTTATCGTAGCGGGCGACTAATCCCACGCTTTTGAACAATAATTCCACCGTTCAGTAATAGCGTAAACCTTAATCTATATATGGGTGTTGTTCAGAATTGCATTCATAGAACTATACTGTTGGTGAGTGTATGAGCAGACCAGTTGATGTCGGAGAATTACGCGTTGGCGGCTACATGATGATTGAAGGCGAACCCTGCAAAATAGTAGACATTGCAAAGTCAAAGCCTGGAAAACACGGCTCCGCCAAATTCAGAATAGTTGCCATCGGCGTATTTGATGGTCAAAAAAGACAGTTCGTTAAACCCGTTGATTTAGGCGCTGAAATTCCGCTAATTGATAAGAGACCCGGACAAGTTTTCGCCATCAACCCCACAGGAGTTCAAATAATGGATCTGGAAACCTACGAGTACTTAGATGCTCCATTTCCTGAAGAGGAAGACCTCAAAGCCAAGCTTGCCGCCGGCGCAGAAATTGAATACTGGAAAATACTTGGAAGAGTAAAAATCGTCAGAGTAAAATAATCAACTAGCAAGCAACTAATATTTTCCCTTCTCACATACGAGAGTTTACCTGTTCTTTATTTTTCAGCTCCACCAATTCCAACCAATCTTTTTGAAACTAAGATACATTATTAAGAGAATTATTCCCCAGCTTAATGGAACGCTTGCAATTACTGGTATAAGGTTATAGCGTGGATACAGGTACGTATAGCTTGCCCATGCACTCAAAACCGTTAAACCTACAAGTAACAAAACAAAAATACTTGCGTGTATTGCGCGTTCTGCTCCCAGCTTATCCACCAGTTTGTAATGTTAATTGTTCCTGTATCGTTAAAAGACTTTCCATTAACGTTTATGTTCTAGCTTGGAACATTTTGATGGTGAAGCCAATGATGCATGAAGAGCCGTCTGAATTGTGAAGATAGCTATAATGGGGAACTGAGGCTTCATAGACTTAGCGCACTTTTCTCTAAGCAAAAAAGGCGTACCTTAAGGATAATCGAAAAAATTAGGCTTATTATCTTGTTTTTCAGCTGTAATCTTTATTTAAAAGAATTACAGAATGTTTAAGGCTGGAGACTCTAATGGCACTAGACAAGTTAGGTTCTTCGCTTTACGACGCCTTGAAAAAGGTTTTCAAAGCTTCCGTAGTGGACGAAGCCACAGTGAAAGAACTCGTCCGCGACATACAAAGAGCGTTACTCCAAGCAGATGTTAATGTCCAACTTGTCCTCGAAATATCCAAGCGCATAGAAGAGCGAGCATTAAAAGAAAAAGTGCCCCCAGGCATCTCAAGACGCGAGCACGTGATAAAAGTCGTTTACGAAGAATTAACCCGATTTGTCGGCGAGAAACCTGTTCCAATCAAGATGGAGCCTGGGAAAAAGAAGATCATAATGTTGGTTGGAATCCAAGGCTCAGGAAAAACCACTCAGGCAGCAAAGCTAGCGCGGTACTATCAGAAAAGAGGTTTAAAGCCAGCGTTGATTTGCGCTGACACTTATCGTCCCGGCGCGTTTGCTCAGCTTCAGCAACTAGCAACTAGGATAAACATTCCTATTTATGGCGACTTAAAGGCTAAAGACCCAGTTAAAGTTGTCAAGGAAGGCTTAAAACAGTTCAACGACAAGGACCTAATAATCGTGGATACGGCGGGCAGGCATAAGGAAGAGAAAAACTTAATCAAAGAAATGAAAGACCTTGAAAAACACGTCAAACCTGACGAAGTCATAATGGTTATTGACGGCACCATCGGTCAGCAAGCTCTTATTCAAGCGAAAACGTTCCATGAAGCGACACCTATAGGCGCAATTATCGTAACAAAACTCGATGGTTCCTCGCGTGGAGGAGGCGCGCTTTCAGCAGTTGCAGCAACGGGCGCTCCCATAAAGTTTATTGGCACAGGCGAAAAAATCGAAGATATCGAGCCGTTTATTCCCTCACGCTTTGTCGGTCGACTCCTCGGCATGGGCGATTTAGAAACCCTTTTGGAAAAAGTGCATGATGCCGAAATTAAAGTTCCACCAAAGAAAGCCAAGGAAATACTCAGCGGCAAATTCACCCTAACAGACATGTACGAGCAGTTCCAAGCCGTCAAAAACATGGGTCCCTTCAGTAAAGTGATAAAGATGTTACCTGGAATGTCCTATGATATTCCACAAGATATGCTCAATACAGCTGAAGGCCGCTTGGATAAATGGCGAGTAATAATTCAATCCATGACACCTAAAGAAAGGGAAAACCCCAAAGTACTGAACTCTTCACGGGCAAAGCGTGTGGCACGCGGTTCAGGAACAACTGAAAAAGACGTTAAAGAACTCCTCAAGCAGTATGTAATGATGCGTAAAATGCTAAAGACGTTTAAGCGTAAAAAGAAACTGCCCTTCGGACTCGGCGGACAAGGAATGTCAGCAACTTTCGGCAGGTAGGCTTCATGAAATGGATGTACTCGAAAAAGCGTTTGAACTTCTCAGCAAATATCCCCTCTGCGACCACTGCCTTGGTAGACAATTTGCTTCGCTTGGTTACAGCATGGAAAATAACGTTCGAGGCTCAGCGTTAAAAATCAGCTTAACCTTGCAAGCTAACGACCTTGCTAAAGAAAAAAACCTTGATGGCGTTAAACAACTTAAAATTTTGGCCACCAATGGTTTTTCAAGAGAAGCACAAGAAACCCTAAAACACCTAAAGAAACGTGTTCCTAAAAAAGGCTTGGACGCCAAGTGTTTTCTTTGTGAAGGCAAGTTTGAGCTTCTTAGCAGCTTAACCGAGAAGTCCTTAGGCGCTATTGAGGGTTATGAGTTTACAACGTTCCTTGTAGGAATTGAATTACCAGTTAAAGTTGAGGAGCGTGAGGACGAATTTAAGGCTGCCTTCAACCTGGGCTACAGCGAAAGTATTAAACATGAATTTGGACGATTATTCGGCAAAGCCTTTGCTATACGGACTGGTAAAGAAGTGGAATACTTAGTGCCAGACTTGGTCGTAGTGATCAACCCTTTCCTTGATAAGCTACGAGTTCAAGTTAACCCCCTTTTTGTCGCCGGCAGATACCGTAAGCTCGTGCGCACCATTCCGCAGTCAAAATGGTTCTGTTCAAGCTGCCGTGGAAGAGGCTGCGAGAAATGTGGTGGAACCGGCAAAATGTATCCTGAATCGGTCGAGGAACTATCTTCAAAACCCCTGTTGGAAGCAACTGAGGGAGAAAAAACAGCATTTCACGCTTCAGGCCGCGAAGATATTGATGCACGGATGCTTGGTACCGGTCGACCTTTTGTTATTGAGGTTTCTAAGCCAAAAAAGCGGTTTGTTGATTTAAAGGAAATTGAAGCCAAAATCAACGCTGAAGCTGTCGGTAAGGTTAAGGTTTCGCGGTTGCGTTTTACCACTAAGGATGTCGTAAGGCGGCTCAAGAAAGGTGAAGGTGCACAGAAAGAGTATCGGTTACTAGCTGAATTTGAGAACGAAGTTTCCGATGAGGATTTGCGCAAGTTGGAAGAAACGCTAAGTGGAGCTTCAATAAAGCAGCAGACGCCAATTCGTGTTTTGCATAGAAGGGCGGATTTGATCCGAGAAAGGTACATATATAAGGTTAAAGTTAAGAAGGTGTCGCTTAAGAGGGCTCTTATGGAAATTCGTTGCCAAGGCGGCCTCTATGTTAAAGAATTGGTGTCTGGAGATGAAGGTAGAACAATACCGAACGTTTCGGATCTGCTTGGAAACAGAGCGAAGACGCTTAAGCTTGACGTTTTAAAAGTTATAATGGATGATTAAGTAAAAGGTGAAAATTGGATGAAAGGTTCAAAAGGATATTACACGGGAACTCGCAGTCTACTGAGAAAGCCAACTCGAGAAAAAGGTAAGCTACACATTGGCAAAATACTTCAAGAGTATCAGCCTGGTTCTCAAGTGATAATAAGGATGGATTCTAGCGTACAGAAAAGTATGCCACATAAACGGTTCCACGGTAAGATAGGCACCATAATTAAAAAGCAAGGTCGAGGGTACGTAATTTCCGTGCCTCAAGGTAATTCAATTAAACAAATCATTACTCGCTCAGAACATATAGAGTCATACATGGGCAGTGGAGAAAAATGAGCAAGAGGGAAATAAGCGAAAGTCGCTTGACATTACCGCAGGTTAAAAAGATTTTACAAGGGATTGGCGAGGAAAATCTAGACCAATTCCAGCGTCGAACACTAGATTATGTGAATAAGTTCTCCAAAGTTGATCCTGAGAAGGCGGAAGAGCTCTTGCAAACTCTTGTTAAAGAATACGAAATTGACGAAGCTGAAGCGGTTCAAATTATAAATTGTATGCCTGAAACTGTTGATGAGCTGAGGGTTTTCTTAGCTGGCGGTCGCAAGATTATCGAGACTGCAAAATTACACGCTATAGTTTCGCTTTTGAATGAGAATAGAACTTTGAAGTAGCGGAAAGCGGCTAAGTATTTTTAAGCAGTAAGCGCAATAGACTAGAGGGCTTAGTGACTGTTATGGAAAAGCGGTATGAAGAGTACGCTTACGTGTTAGATTTCCTGCCACATGGCAAGCCAGGGTTCCGTCCGAGTGGGCGGGCAGGTTACCGAGCGGGAGCTTTAATTCAGTGCGTGGGCGAAGAGTTTTTTACGCTGTTGGAGGCTTTGGTGAAAGAGGGTTTAATGCTTAAGCCCAGCGACCGCGTGTACGTGGGAAAGGATTCTCGTGAAGAGGTTACGTACATTATTGGCCGCATTGGTTTTGGTGAGTTAACTGCATCCGCTAAAGCGGAGCTTCCGAGTGTGATAAATCTTATAGTGAAGAATCGTGAAAAATGGTTTGTGAACTTTTTCAACACCGCACGAGCAATTACCCCTCGTATGCATGCTTTAGAGCTTGTTCCAGGTATCGGCAAGAAGTATATGTGGCAGGTTATCAATGAGCGTGCTCGAAAGCCGTTTGAGAGTTTTGAGGATTTGCAGAAGCGAACAGAGTTGCCTAATCCTGTAAAGTTGATTACTAAGCGAGTTATGGAAGAACTTGATGGCGACAGCAAGTACCGATTGTTCACAAGGGCGCAGTAAGGCATAAAGCGATGAGCCTTGAGGAAACGAAGCAGCTGCTTCGAGCTTATCGAATTACCCCGAATAAGCTTTCGGGGCAGAATTTCATGGTTGAACCTTCACTTTACGGCAAACTGTGCACTTATGCCACAATTGACTCTTCAGACGTGGTGTTGGATGCTGGCGCAGGCTTCGGTTTTCTGAGTCGTTTCTTGGCTGATAAGTGTAAGGCTGTAATTGCGGTTGAGAAGGACCCGCAGGTTGCAAAAGCGCTTCGTGAACAAGTCAAAGGCACTGGCAATGTGATTGTAATAGAGGGCGATGTGTTGAAGGCAGCTTTGCCTGAGTTTAACAAGGTCATAGCGATTCCCCCTTACTATTTGTCTTCTCATCTCATTACGTGGCTTGTAGAAGGCAGAATCGATTGTGCAGTGATGATTTTACAGAAAGAATTTGCCAGTCGACTTATAGCGGCGGTAGGCAGTGAGGATTATGGTTGGTTAACAGTATTGACTTATCTGCATGTAGAGGTTGAGCTTTTGGATGCGGTTCCTAAAGAGATGTTTTATCCTCAACCGGAAGTAGATTCGGTAATCGTTCGGATAAAGCCTTGGCTTAAAAGTTCGTTTGAAGTGAAGGATGAAATGTTTTTCAAGCAAATGGTTAAGTGGCTTTTTACTCAGCGTAACAAGAAGTTAGGCAAAGCGCTTGCGCCATTCATTAAGAGTACCTTGAAGTTAAGCAAACAAGACGCAGAAAAACTAGCTCTTACCCTGCCATTTCACGATAGGCGCGCAAGAGAGCTATCCCCTAATGACTTCGGAGTATTAGCAAATGCCATTTCCAGTTAAGAGAGTACATTTTGGCAATTACGTTTTTAATGTTTGGGAGAATGTTTACGAGCCTGCAGAGGACTCCCTTCTTTTCGCTGAAAACCTCGACGTAGAAAAAGGCTCACAGGTATTGGATGTTGGTACTGGCTGTGGTATGCTTGGCGTATTGGCAGCAGAAAAAGCTGGCAACGTGGTTGCGATTGACTTAAATCCCTATGCTGTTTGCTGCGCAAGGGAGAATGCGGCGCTTAATAATCTTCGTTGTAAACTGGCTTTCATTCAAACTGACTTATTAACCGCTTTAAACGAAAGCGCAAGATTTGATTTAATCCTCTTTAATGCACCGTATCTCCCTGCTGCTGAGTGTGAAGCGGAATCTTGGATTGGGCGCTCATGGACAGGAGGCATTAATGGACGGCAAGTTATCGACCGCTTCATCTCCGAAGCTCCACTACACTTGAAACCCAACGGTCGGATTCTCTTAATGCAGTCTACGCTTACAAATGTTGAAGAAACGATTAGCAAATTTGCAGAGCACAATCTTAAAGCAAGCATTAAAGCCCAACGCAAACTGCCTTTCTTTGAGACTTTAACACTTATAGAAGCCAAAACATAACTTGGGTGAGCAAGCGCTGGTTGGTTGTGTTGAAAAGCAAATAAAGGTATAGTGCATTGATTATTGTCGGTGATTGCAAAATGACGATTTGGTTTTACGTTAAAACAAAAGACGATCCAAAAGCTGTTGGAGATATTGTTTGCAGTTTCAACTTTACACAAGGCAAGCATCTTGAGGATCAGTATTCTTGGATTATGGAAGTTGGGCGAGATGAGCCTGGCTACTGGGTAATCAAAGGCAAATACGCTCCCCTAAAAGACCTCACAGAAATAGGCGACGTTTACAGGATAGGCGACACCGTGGTTCTCTCAGAAATAGATGATGACTTAGCCCCAGACTTCCTTGATCCTTTAATAGCAAAGTATGGGTTTGATAACGTTAAATGGATAGTTGTTTCAAAAACAAGATAAAAAAACCCTCAATTAAGCGCCCAGACAGACAGAGAGCCTACCCCCTCTCATTTTCCTACTAAAAAAACTAATCTAAATTGTCGTCGTTCATTGTCTGTCGTATTTTTCGACTTCATCACTCATTATGGCTAATTCAACACCTGATTGCTTGAACAACTCTATAGTGTCAGCGTCAGCATGATAACGCTTTTCGCAAACTACTCGTTTTATGCCGGCGTTAATTATCATCATGGCACAAGTTCGGCACGGGGTCATTTTGCAGAAAAGTGTTGCTCCCTCAAGTGATATGCCGAACCTGGCTGCTTGAATGATGGCGTTTTGTTCAGCATGAAGAGTCCGTACGCAATGCTGGGTTACGTTGCCGTTGTTGTCAAACACTTTGCGGAAGTCATGCCCAACCTCGTCGCAGTGTGGCAAACCAGCAGGAGCACCAACATACCCAGTGGTCATAATCCTTTTGTCTTTAACAATTACACAACCGTTTCTCCCACGGTCGCAGGTAGCACGTCTAGCCACAGCTTCACATAGGTCTAAGAAGTATCTATCCCAATCAGGCCTTGAATTATTATCCAACGATCTCCTGCCTCAACCAGTTTAGTTCGTTAAAACAAATTAATAAATCATATCTGAAAACAAACGGCTTATTTTTGGTAAATGTGAATTTCTCTGCAAATCTTGTGCCGCTCATCAACCTCAACCAAAGAGGGGGCATCAATCAACTCTTCAAGACCTATCGCATCTTCAGAAAACATATCTTTTGAGAAAGGCTGAATTCTCCTAAAGCCTAAATTCTCAAGTTTCTCACCAATAGGCATAGTTACCGATTGTCCAGAACGCGTTATGATGTAAGGTGTCACAAGAACCAATCGTCCACCATTCTGCAGCACTCTATGCGCTTCTTCAACAAAAGTAAAATACAAGGGCTCAAGCTTCTGGATAATCTTTAATGCGTATGGTCCAGTTGGCACTTGCCGCAAAGCTGGACCCAAATCAGGCTCCGTCACGATGCAATCTACTGTTTCTTGTCCAATTTTCTCTGCCAACCTGCCAACGTTTCCTTGCACAACCCTAAACTCCGTATCCTCAAGGCTATACTCTCTTTTGATCCATTCAAGGTTTTCATTTGCTGCTTTAACACACCAAGGATTAACATCTACGCCAACAACCTTTGCCCTCGCAAGGAGTGCTTCCTGAAGAATTGTGCCAACACCACAGAATGGGTCAAGCAAAACCTTTCCAGGCGTACAAGCGGATAAGTTAACCATTATCCTAGCTAACCTTGGAGGCATAGCAAAAATTTTGCGTTGATTAGGCTTGTAAATGTCTCTTTTTTGAAATTCAAACGGGTTATGCACGGCAACTGTGGTGGCAACCCACGTTTCTTCTTTGCCAATGCACAGCAACACTTCCGCTTTGTTTTCAACTAAATTCTTCTTTAAAACTTCAATATGGCTTAGCTGAGCAAACCTCCTATCTTTAGAAAAACCCATAAACTTAGATTTCTTGCCGTAACCAGCTAACTCAGCCTTTACAGTGCTTCCGATAAACCGCTGAATAACCCATGATAATGGACGCAGCGTTTTCTCAGCAGAGTACACGCTTACTCCAAAAAACTGCTTCTCAGCTGACTTATCCATATCATCAACTAAACCGCTTGATGCTAACGATGCAGCTATTTGTGACTGGGCTTGCTTGTTTCTTTCAAGAAACGCTTCCTTAACAATTAGAGTAGGAAACTTTGCTTTTGCCTCACCAATTTTTATTGTTCCTCCTAAATCCTCAATAACGGAAGCGCCAAAGCCTTCTTCAACGCTAACCGCAAAGAATTCTTTAGAAAAAAATTGCACTTCAAATTTGATTTCTCTAGCTTTCAAGTAAGAAGTAAGCTCCGCTAACGAGAGCTTCCAGTTTTTCCCTGAAATAAACAACTCTATTGGCATCTGGAAAAGAAAAGTTAACTAAGTATATAAGAAATAACGCCGCCGTTTAACTGAACAAATGTTTAAAGTAGACGATTAGAAATTAAAAAATTCACACGAAGCTTCACCGTGAAGTTACAAATCGTTTAAATACCGCTGAATGAGTATGCTAAAAAGGGACGTTGCATGCACGCAAAAAATTACAGGCACGTGAAAAATCGAGCCTACACAAGAAAAGAATACGCTAGAGGTTTTCCGCCACCCAAAATAGTAAAGTTCACTATGGGTGATCCGAAGGGCACTTTTGATTGCGAAGCTAAATTAATAGCTTTAGAACGGGCTCAAATACGCCATAGTGCCTTAGAAGCAGCGCGTGTGGCTACAAACCGTGTCTTAATTGATAAACTCATAAATGATTATCTTATGGTTGTTCATCCATACCCTCATATTATTCTGAGAGAAAACAAAATGATCTTTGGCGCTCACGCTGACCGGCTTCAACAGGGAATGAGACGTTCCTTCGGAACAGCGATCGGCACTGCAGCAAAAGTAGAGGTAGGACAAACCATCATAACGGTCAAAGTTAAAGCATCAGCTGCTGAAACAGCCAAAGAATCCCTCAAAAGAGGAAGCGCAAAACTTCCAATACCCTGCAAAATAGTTATCTCCAAGATTCAAGCTTCTCCAAACGAAACAGAGAAGGCCGAACCGGAGACGGAGACACTTGAGCGTTAAAGAGAAAGAATTGGTTTTATGGTTTGATGATGTAAGAAAAGAAGATATTCCTGTTGTTGGCGGCAAAAACTCCAGCCTCGGCGAAATGATTAATGCCGGATTACCTGTTCCACCAGGCTTTGCGGTAACTGCTTATTCTTATGAGAAATATATTCAAGAAAAACGAATAGCCGAGCAAATCTATAAAATAATTACGGAAACAGTCACAAACCCAAACGACCCCAAACAGTACGATACGGCGTCAAAGAAAATACGTGAACTTATCGAAAAAACTCCGATGCCTAAAGAAATTGAAAACGCCATAAGAATAGCTTACAAAGAACTAAACCAACGGCTTGAGTTAAAGGACGTTTTCGTTGCTGTGCGGTCAAGCGCTACAGCCGAAGACTTACCTGACGCGTCCTTTGCAGGTCAACAAGAAACTTTCTTAAACGTTAAAGGCGCGGATGACCTTATCGATAAAGTAAGAAAATGCTGGTCAAGCTTATTTACGCCACGTGCAATCTTTTACCGAAATGAAAAAGGCTTTGCGCATGAAAAAGTCTTCATAAGCGTCGGGGTCCAAAAAATGGTGAACTCCGGATGTGCTGGAGTCATGTTTACCATTAACCCTGTAACTGGTAACCAGGATGAAATTGTAATCGAAGGCAACTACGGCTTAGGAGAAACTGTCGTTTCAGGCGCTGTTAACCCTGACGATTTTGTCGTGGACAAGAACACAGTCAAGATTACGGAAAGAAGAATTTCGCGTAAAACAATAATGTATCTTCGTGACCCCAAAACAGGCAAAACAGTGCACTTGGACGTGCCCGAGGATAAGCAGAAAGTAACCTGCATAAGCGATCAGGAAATCTTTACGCTTGCAGAATTTGCCAAGCGAATTGAAAAGCATTACGGCAAACCCATGGATATTGAATGGGCAATTGACCAAGACCTATCTTTCCCAGAAAACATGTTCATAGTTCAAGCTCGCCCAGAAACAGTTTGGAGCTCAAAAACAATGGAAACACCCATAAAAACTGAAGAAAATAAAGCTGAAGAAACATTAAAAGTAGTAGTGAGAGGTATTTCGGCTGGAAGAAAAGGTTACGGCGCAGGCATAGCAAAAGTTGTGCTAAATCCTGACGACGCAAACAGAGTAATGCACAAAGGAGATATTCTCGTAACAGGCATGACTGACCCTGACTTTGTGCCATTCATGAAAATCGCAAGTGCCATAGTCACCGACAAAGGTGGAGTCACATCGCACGCAGCAATTGTAAGCCGCGAACTTAGCATCCCATGTGTGGTAGGTACAGAAACAGCTACTCAAGTAATGAAAACAGGCCAAGAATACACTGTGGATTCAAGAAACGGCATAGTTTACGAAGGCATAATGGCCCAAGCAGTTCAACCAGCAGTAACATCAAATGGACCAGCTATGGTTATGCAAGCAGCGGAAGCCGCTCCAGTAACAGCCACAAAAATCTATATGAATTTGGGTGTTCCAGAAAAAATTGAAGATTACAAAAACCTGCCCTTCGAAGGCATCGGATTAATGCGCATCGAATTCATACTAGCCAGCGCCATAGGTCAGCACCCAATGATGTATGTCGAAACAGGTGAAAGCCAAAAATTTGTAGGCAAACTTGCCGAAGGCATTGCAACCGTTGCTCGAGCAATCCAGCCCCGAATAGTTGTAGTACGCTTAAGCGACTTCAAAACCAACGAATACCGAGGCTTGAAAGGTGGAGAAAAATACGAAATAGTCGAAGAAAACCCAATGCTCGGTTGGAGAGGCTGCAGCCGCTACATAAGCAAATGGTATATCCAAGCCTTCCGACTTGAATGCCAAGCCATCCAAAAATGCCGTATAGAATGGGGTCTCAAAAATATCTATGTCATGATTCCAATGGTTCGCACTCTTTGGGAAGCCAAGAAAGCTCTCGAAATTATGAAGGAGGAAGGTCTAGAGCGCTCTCGCGACTTTAAAATTTGGTTTATGGCTGAAACGCCATCCATAGCAATAATGGCTGACGAATTTTCTAAAATCGTCGACGGCTTCTCAATCGGCTCAAACGACATGACTCAAGGCGTACTAATGATTGACCGCGATTCTGAACGCTTAGGTCAAATGGGCTACTTCGATGAAAGAGACCCGGCAGTAAAAAGAATAATTGCACATCTCATCAAAATCGCTCATGAAAACGGAGTCACTGTCTCAATCTGCGGTGAAGGACCATCAAACCTTCCAGACTTCGCCGAATTCCTCGTTCGCGCAGGAATTGATAGCATATCCGTAAACAACGACGCTGTAACTGCTACAAGAAAGAATGTTGCCAGCATAGAACAAAAGATAATTCTTGAACGGCTCGCTGAACAAGCTGCTTTAGCTCGCGGGCAACCTCTTAAAAAGCCAACTCAAGACTGGGAATGGCCACGCTAGCATAAAGAGTCCTTATGCAACAGTGTTGCCCTTTGCTTTCTTTTCTCTTTAGTTTCTTTTTTACCCGTCAGTGGTCGGATTAAAGTATGAAAGGGTTTGATTTTGAAGAAGAAAGAATAAAGCAAGAGATAACCAAACTTGGCGCCAAACGTGTTCTACTGCAACTGCCAGAAGGATTAAAACCTGAAGGTCCACGCTTAGCTAAAATTATCGAAAAGAACGGTGCGCTTCCAATAATTTCCGCTGACCCCTGCTACGGCGCCTGCGACATAGCAGTTAATGAAGCAGAAAGTTTAGGCGTAGATTTGATAGTGCATTTTGGGCACTCAAAACTTGTAAAGCATGAGCAGATTCCAACAATCTATGTTGAAGCAAGAGCAACAGTAACAGTTGAGAAGGCTGTCAAAAAATCTTTACCGCTCTTGAGCAAGTACGGTAAGATTGGTTTAGCCACTTCAGTGCAGCATTTGCAAGCGCTAAATCAGGCGAGAGAAATTTTAATCAGGGCTGGGAAAACAGTAATAATTGGCGACAGTGGGCAAATGAGTTATCCTGGGCAAGTCAACGGCTGCAATTACAGCAACGTGAAATCAATCGCCGACGAGGTAGAAGCTTTCCTTTTCGTTGGCGGCGGAATGTTCCACGCTTTAGGCATCGCTTTAAGCACTTCTAAACCAACCTTCATAGCTGACCCATACGATAACAGGGCTTTCGCAATTAATGATGAAGCCCAAAAAATCCTCAAGAAACGTTGGGCATGCATTGAAGAAGCGCAAGGCGCTAAAGCTTTCGGGGTTCTTGTTGGTTTGAAACCGGGACAAAAACGGTTAGACCAAGCCCTAAGCGTCAAGGCGTTAGCAGAGAAACATGGGAAAGCAGCTTATCTGTTAGCTGTTAGGGAAATTACTCCTGAAACACTCCTCGAGTTTCCGTCTATAGATGCATATGTCAACACGGCATGCCCTCGCATTTCTCTTGATGCTTCAGGAAAGTTTTCAAAGCCTGTGCTAACTATTAACGAGTTCATGGTGGCTTCTGGCGAATCTTTATGGGAGAACATGCTCAAAAAAGGATTATTCGAAAATTAGATTTAGAGCTGTTTCTCTCAAAAATTGCTCTTCAGCCTTCTCCTCAAGCGCAACTTGAACAGTACACTATTTTAGAATCGATTGCATCAACCATGCTGTACATCGCTACCTATGCGAACAACGACATTATTGGCAAAACAGTGCTGGATTTAGGCTGCGGAACAGGTAGGCTCGCTTTAGGCGCCTCTTACCTTGGCGCTGACAACGTTGTGGGAGTTGATGTTGATAGGTTAGCCATTAAAACTGCCGTTGAAAACTCTTTGAAAGTGGGTTTAGCTGGTAACGTTCAGTGGGTTATTGGCGACATAAGTGCTATCATGGGCAGGTTTGATACTGTTTTGCAGAATCCGCCTTTTGGGGTGCAAACACGGGAGGCTGACAGAGCGTTTTTAGTAAAGGCGTTGGACGTTGGGAATTGCGTTTACTCTCTTCATAACCATCCAGAAACCGATAAGCAATTAATCAAGCAGCTTAAAGCACGCAATGGGTTTTTGCAGGTTTCGCCTTCTCCCTTTTTAGAAAGGTTAGTGGCGCAACATAATGGCGTTGTTAAAGCAGTTTATGCTATGCTCATGACTATTCCCCGAATGTTTGATTTTCACACAAAAATTAAGCATGACTTTGTCGTTGACATATATGTTATCGAAAAGGTAAGGGTTGAATAAAATTTTTAGACCCTTTGGGTCTGGAATTAATTTTGTTTATTAATCAAAAGGTTTATTGATGCGACTGGAAACTAAGCATATGCATTTATCAATTAGCGACTGTTAGCTTATTTAATATAAAAGGGAAACTATCATGAGTCTAAAATCACCTGAACAAAAAAGCGGTCATTTAGTGGTGCCTGGAGAACGCTTAGGTGTTATTGAAGAGTTTATTCCAGACTCCGGAACATACGTTAAAGACGGCGTTATCTACTCCAAAGTTGTTGGTCGTGCATTGCTCGACTTGCTAAACAAACGTGTTTCTGTTTACCCACTAGTCAACGGTGAACTAATCCCGAAAGTTTCAAACACGGTTGTGGGGCAAATTGGTAATGCCCAGTCTGATAATGTTTTGGTAAAAATCTTTAAAATAGAAAACAAAAGGCTCTCAGGCGAATTTAGCGGCATCTTGCACATTTCCGATGTTTCAGACAGGTATATCGATTCAATGAATGACGTATGCAAGCCCGGCGACATTGTCAGAGCTAAAGTGATCAGTGGAAAAAACCGCATCTTCCATCTATCAACCAACGACAAGAACTTAGGCATAGTGTATGCTTTCTGTTCTCGATGCGGCAATTTGCTGGAACCTCAACGGTATGAACTGCATTGTCCAAAATGCGGCAATACAGAAAATCGTAAAATCGCACCCGATTATGGAAAAGAACCGATATAGCAAAAAAAGGGGAACTGTCAAGTGAAAATTAATGTGCTAAAAAAATCAGGGAATGAGCTTAAAATAGAAATTGAAGGCGGCACTCACGGCTTATGTAACTTGTTACAAAAGAGGCTTTTAGAGGATAAAACGGTGGATTTTGCAGGGTACGATGTTCCGCATCCTTTGGTATCAAACCCCATTATTTACGTTAGAATGAAAGGGAACGCTAAGCCTGAAGACGCGTTGATTAAGGCTGTTGAGAAAATTCGAGAATCAAATGACGCTTTTAGCAAAGAGTTAGATCATGTTCTAAAAGTTTAGTTCTCTTTTGTTTTAACTTTTAGCTTAGGTATGTATTTAGCTCTCGTTTTTTGTTTTAGGGTATTTGTGTGTGCTCAGCCTACCTACCCGGTCTACTAGATGCTTCTAATATGCTTCAAATATGATTCAACATAGATGTGCATAGAACGAAGACCGCGCACTTTGCATGCAGAACGGTGCTTTTCAACATAGAAAAGTCTGTTTTTTGATGTGGAAAAAAAGCGCTAAAGAAGAAAAAACAAGAGCTAAATATACACAACCTTAGTTTTTAATATTCGTTCATTAAAGTCAAGAAGCAGTTTACTGAGGTTTCATTTAAAAGCTAAAATATGCCTTATAGCTTTCAGGGGAAAGGTTTTGGAAGTTAAAGGCTTTCGAGTGATAAAATCTGAAATCCGCATGCTTGGTGTGGACGACGGAAAATTTGTTCCGCATACCGAGGGTGTTGTGATTGTTGTTGGTGTTGTTTTCAGGGGAGGCTGCTGGCTTGACGGAGTGATGCATACTCGAATTGCAATTGATGGCTTTGATGCTACTGAACGGATAGCCTCCATGATTAACAGTTCGCCTCATTGTAAACAGTTGCGTTTAGTAATGTTAAACGGAATAACGTTTGCTGGCTTTAACGTGGTGGATATCAAAAGGCTAAATTTGGCAACAAAGCTTCCAGTTATTGCCTTAACGCGTGATAAACCTGATTTAGAAGCCATTCGCAAGGCGCTTAATAATTTGCCTAAAAGTGAAGAGCGTTGGAAAATGATTCTCGAGGCAGGAGAGATCCATGAAGTCTGTTGCCACGGTAAGAAGATTTACATGGAGCTAGCTGGAATTTCGTTGGTTGATGCCCGAGAGATTGTTGAATTGACTTCGATAAGAAGCAGTTTTCCCGAGCCTTTGCGTGTTGCACATCTTATTGCCTCTGGAATCAGTCCTTGATTTGGCCCGAGTTGGAAAAGGTTTAAAAGTCACAATGCTAAGGGAATCAAAAACGGATAGTGGATAACGGAATATGGAATTTTGCCCTAAATGTGGTTCGCGTCTTGAACCAAAGAAATCCAAGAATGGTAAAGATGCTTCTTTAATTCTTACGTGCCCAAAATGTGGGTATAAGAAGCCTGAAGCTGGCGAAAAAGTTGAACCCAAAGTGGCGCCGAAAGTTATTCAGCATAATCCTCAGCAGTTTGTAGCCGTTATTGGTAAAGAAGAGCAGAAATTGAATACATTGCCAACTGTGCGGATTGAGTGCCCAAGATGCGGGAACAACACGGCTTATGTTTGGCAAGTGCAAACACGTGGAGCAGATGAATCTTCAACCCAGTTTCTCCGCTGCACCAAATGCAATTACACGTTCAGAGAATACAGCTAAGACTCTGTTTTCTACTTGTGATTCTTTGTTCGAACTCTCTTGTTTAGTTAAGCAATAACTCATCTATTTTGAAGCGACGCTTGACTGTAAATTTATCCAATTCTCATATGATTTATTTTTAAGTGCATGTTTTTTGGTTTGGCTAGAACAATTTATTTATTAGCTCAAAGTGTAATCATAAGCTATATAACTTTACAGTAATATGCATTAGCGAGGAAGAAGAATAACATGTTTAAGCTTAAAGTGTCTGACGCTAAACTCTTAAGAGATATGGCTACCGCCATCTCAATCCTAGTAGACGAAGCAACATTCAAAATTGACCCCGAAGGCTTAAAACTACGCGCCATGGACCCGTCACGGGTTGCCATGATTGATTTTGAATGGCCAAAATCTATCTTTCAAGAATACTTGTCCACAGAGCCAGCGAAAATATGCATTAACATCAGCGAACTACTAAAACTACTCAAACGCGCACAAAGGGACGAGGCAGTCGAGTTATTTCTCGATGACAAAACTGGGCGATTACAAGTAACAATAACTGGAAAGTATAGCCGTGACTTTACAATGCCAACGCTTGAAGCCTCAGAAGAAGAAGTGCCCACTCCAAAAATAACCTTCAACGTAAAAGCTAAAACCACAACTCAAGGCTTAAGCCAAGCAATCGAAGATGCCCAACTCGTAAGCGACCATGTGCGAATTGAAGCTGAACCAGAAAAACTAACTCTAAGTGCTTCAGGCGACTTAATGGGTGCAACCATAACTCTCCAGAAAGGCAGCGATGCGTTGCTTGATTTGGAAGTAAAAGAAAACGCCAAAGCAACATTCAGCTTAAGCTACCTGTCTGAAATTATAAAAGCGGCATCAGCCACATCAGACATTGCGACGCTTGAATTCTCAACCGACATGCCTGTGAAAATAGACTTCCAACAACAAACAAAAGAGGGAAAGTTGACCTTCTTCTTGGCACCAAGAATCGAAACAGAATAACGTGACTACATTGCAAATGGAATCGGCGGGATTCACAAAGAACGATTTAGCAAAATATCCCTTTTTAAAGGAAACCGCCGAGTACATCAAACCCTTAGACCTGCAAATAGACGATTTAACAAGCATGGGCATGGGCCAGCTTCTGAAACGAGCCGAAGAACGGGTTAATGAAGCGATAATAAACAGAAGTGTCAATAGAAACTTAAAAAAAATCGATCTTGAAATCCTATCCTTTCCAGTCGCGCTCTTAATTGTAATAGCTACTGAAAACTCTTTTATTAAAAAAAGATACGCGTTGGCAGAGGCAAAACAAGCATCCAGTGATCTAGCTAAAGAACCGAAAGAGAGAATCCTAAAAATTGCCAGAGATTTTGATTGGAAAATAAAACTTTCTCCTAAGGAAGACGGAAGCTCACCTTTAGAATTTACCATAAAGTTCACGGATTACTTAAGAAACGCAGCCCATTTGCATGACAAAAAATGGAAACTCACAAACAGCATTCTATCACACGGCAATATTTTCTTAAACAAAAAAGATGTGGTAAGATTACTGGAGGAAGAAGTTCGCAGACGAATAGAAAAAAGGTTGGATGTAAAGCTTCCAAAATATCCGCCTGAATTGATTGTGGTGGCGGAAAGAGTGAAAAAATTAGCTTCTGAGGTGATTGGGCCGATGGAAATCGACGATCTTCCAAAAATTGTTGTTCAAACCGCATTTCCACCTTGCATAAACGCGCTTTATGAAGAAGCTTCATCAAGTCATCATCTTTCGCATATTGGACGGTTTACCTTGACTTCTTTTCTTGTTAACATTGGAATGTCATCGGAGAAAGTGAATGAACTGTTCAAAAGCTTCTCAGATTACAATGAAAGGTTAACTCTCTATCAAATTGAGCATATTGCAGGCGAAAGAGGTTCTGGAACACGCTATACTCCTCCTCAATGTTCCATCTTGCAAACGCATGGTGTATGCAAAAACAGCGATGATTTGTGCCGCCGAATTTATCATCCGCTTGCCTATTATAAGCGGAAACAAAAGCTTGCTTAAAACGGTTTTATTAGCTAAGATTTATTAGGTCACTACAGTAAAATAGGTTTAGAGTCCTTATGAGTTATCAATTAATTGGCAATAATAATGTGGCCAACTCCGAAATTGGGATAATTCTACCCACTTATCGAGAAGCAGATAACATTTCTAAATTAATTGAAGACATTGAAGATTTAAAATTAAATGCTTCAATACTTGTCATCGATGATTCAAGCCCAGATGAAACCGCAAAAATCGTGCAAGAAAAACAGAACAAATACAGTAATATTCTTCTGTATGTTAGACCTAAAAAAAGCGGATTAGGTACAGCTATAACCGATGGGTTCAAATTTTTTTTGTCCTCAAAACAAGCACCAAAATATATTGTTACAATGGATGCTGACTACTCCCACAACCCTAAAGCTATCCCACAACTCATATCAAGCATGTATAAGGCTGATTACGGAATAGTAATCGGCAGCAGATACTGCAAAGGAGGCAACATAAACGGTTGGCCTTTCACCAGAAAAGTAATTAGCCGAATTGCTAACTTTATAGCCAAGTTATCCCTTGGCTTAAAACCTCACGACTGCACCAGCGGCTTTCGCTGCTACTCCACAAAGTTTCTAAGAGCAACTGTTGGCAACTTGCGCAGTCATACTTATGAGATTCAAATAGAAACCATAAGACAAGCCGTTTTAAGGAATTTTAACGTAAAAGAAACCCCCATTTTATTTGTTAACCGAAAACGAGGAAAATCCAAACTCTCTTGGACTGAAATCAAAAGCTACATAACATATACTTTAAAAGCAATCGCACGTTCCTAGCTTGGTTAGCCAACACTTATTTTGAGTTAAAAGCAGAATTAAATACCCCTTGGTTGCTATTTTCGACTAAAGGGCGGCGCAGTTGACGAAACACTCTGGTACAGCTAAAATTCTTCTTTTTGCCACTCTTTTATTCCTAACGCTAAGCATAGTTCTCGCTGCCGTTAGCTTATTCCCTATAAACCCAGGCGGTAACCAAACAAGTGTTCTAATTAACAGCACTTTCAAATTAAGTCCAAATGAAACATACAGACAAGGCTTGGGCGCTTTTCGTGCCGGCGACAACATTTCACTTTTAGTACAATCCCCAATAGCGTTCCAGAAAAATTTTTCAATAGTAACTGATAACGACTTGAGTTATTCTAATTCTTCACAATCAGATATTAACTACTCGTTTACTGCAGGCGCTGACTATTACGACGCAGTTTTTTTCACTGACTCACCTAATGCCGGCATGGTTCACTTTCAAGCTTCTGTTCAAGAACCAAAAGCTCTCTTTCCATATTCGTGGCTTAATGAAGCCTCAAAAATCATGTTCCTGCTCAGTTTAGGTCTAGCAATGCTTGTAACGTTAAAAATACTATTCTCCAACTCCTCCAAGTTCAAGCTAACCAAGTTCAGCATGCCATCTCTTAGCATGAAAAACCGCCGACGCCTCTTAATCTTACTTTTGCTATCGCTGACGATTTGGCTTTTCCTTCTCGCAATAAACTCTAATCAACTTGCAACATTCCAAAATTGGTATACCGATAATGCCAGAGACTCTTACGCTTCCAGTTTGTTTCTTAAAGATGGTTTTTCGATTTTTAATCAACCCTTAGGCAAACTAGCAAACCTTGACAATTCATACTACAAGTTTGTAACATGGCCAGAAATGCCCCACCTGTACCCATTAGGCAGCGTTTTCTTGTTCTTACCTTTTGGCGTTCTTCTCCAAAAAGGTTTTGACCCATCCTTGATTTACAAAATTGAGATAGCCATATTTCTGGTATTTGCCACTGTTTGCCTTTATTTTTTCCTTAAAAATTTCTTGAAAAAGGACATGGCTTTGCTGCTCAAACTTGTAGGAGTTTACATTATTTATGTTAGTCTGGTAGTTTACGCAGCTGATGGCATGTTTGATTCAGTTGCTTTCCTGCTTTCTTTATTTGCTCTATACATGTTTATGACGGAGCGTTACGATTACTTCTTTTTGCTTGTTGCTGTTTCCGTATTTTTTAAATATCAAGCAGGCATTTTCCTTTTGCCCCTAATCATTGTTGGTTTAATCAAACTTTTCCAGACAAACAAGTTAAACAGTTTACTAAGGAATAAAGCTGTAATTGCTGGCGCCATTTTCGGGTTTGCCAGCATCTTCACTGCTTATTTAAGCACGCCATACTTTCTGGCAACCGATCCACAATTGATAATGAATGGTATCAACGCTTTTTCTTCCAACACGCAAATCACCTGGACACTTCAATCCTTCTCAGTTTTGCTGACGCTGGCGGTCACCATTGCTTATGCAGTTTACATGCTAAACAAGAATAGTTTGCTTTTTCTTTCAGCGCTTTTCCTGCTCTTACCAAGTTTTATGCTGCCTTACTTCCAAAATTGGTACTTACCTTTCATTTTCATATACGCGCTGATTCCCCAGCAGAAAAAAGAGTTAGAAGTCACCATGCTCTGGTTAATCTTTATGATTTTCATGCTCTCTTTCGGTAGCATCTCCTTTAATCCACTGCAGATTTTAAATGGATTGGAGCATTTGGTTTAAACCCTGAAATAATATATAATTTGACTATGCAGGCGGTATATAGATAAATTTAGGAAGAGTAATCACTATAATCATTAGCAAAGGGGCAGGGGAACATGGAGGCTTCTCGAGACTTCGTTTATCAAAAATTCTGCGAATACTACCGAGACCCCTCCACTGTTATTCCTGCACCAATTCTTCTTGGCCAAAGAGAATTTGGCTATCTGCTCTTCAAGGAACGGTTTATGGTTAGGCACAAAAGGTTTGAGGGAATCAGCAGCCTGAGATCAGTGCTGAATCAAACTGTTCCATCAGATGTTTATCATTCTTGCGCTTACTATGAAAACCCAGATTTTGACATGGACAAAAAAGGCTGGTTAGGCGCTGACTTAGTCTTCGACATAGACGCTGATCACATTCCAACTTCTTGCGATAAAATCCACGATGAATTCACGTGTAGCAAATGCGGCTTCAGCGGCAGAGGAATAACTCCCGAAATCTGCCCAGCCTGCGAAGCGACAAAATTTGAAACCAAAACTTGGCCCTGCGAGCTTTGCATTAAATCGGCTCGTGAAGAGGCCGCCAAACTGATTGATATGTTAGAGAACGATTTTGGTTTTTCTTTAGATGAGTTGCATGTGTTTTTTTCTGGTCACCGAGGATACCACGTGCATGTTGAGAATGAAGCAGTACGTTCATTAGATGCTATGGCAAGAAAGGAAATCGTTGATTACGTTACCGGATTAGGCTTAACTATACTCGATAAAGACGCAAAAGAAAAACGAGGAAAGCGTGCGACTAAAAAATTTAACCTACACAACTTTGGCTGGAACAAACGACTAAAATTAGGAATGCAAAATTTTCTCCTCAACGCAACCCAGGAAGATTTGAAAGACATTGGTTTAAAGAATAATGCACTTTTAAAAAACAAGGAAGCTATCATTAAACGTTGCATAAACGATGGCAGATGGGAGAGCATTCACGGAGTCAGCGTTCAAACATGGCTAAAACTGGCTGAGCATGTGAAGGATTTGCAGTCGTCAAAGATTGATACGGTTGTCACTACCGATGTTCACCGTTTAATTAGGATGAACGGCACTTTGCATGGTAAAACAGGACTAAAAAAAGTGGAGTTTCCAGCTAAAAACCTGCAGGATTTTGATCCGTTCACTGGAGCGGTAGCTTTTAAAAAGGGCAAGGTAAAAGTGTTGGTCTCTGATGCGCCAGAGTTTAAGTTGGGTGGAGAAACTTTGGGTCCATACAAGAATGAGACGAAAGAGTTGCCTGTTGCTGCGGCAGTTATGCTTATCTGTAAGGGAAGGGCTAAGGTGGCGAACTAAATGTACAATGAACTTTACGCGGCATGGCGAAGAGAAATTGAAGAGGCTTCGCTTGGAGGTTTACCGCCTGACTTCTACGCTAGAATAGCAGATTACCTAAGGCGAATAAGAGAAGAGGGCAAGATGCTTGACAAAAAATCAGTTAAAGTAAACCTGCTGGACCGTGAAGCGCAGAACGTAAAGCGGATGCTTGAGGAGCTGCTTTGGGCAAGATACAAAAAACTAGTCAAAACAATCACCCAAAACCAAACATTGCCGTCAGAGTTGCTAACGGTTGAAGAAGCCAAGATGTGCGAGAGTTTTGTCACTTTCAGTGGCGCGTATCGGAAGTTTGCTGAAGGTCTCATGCAAGGTCAAACTGTTAAAGTGGAGGCTGAAGTGAGTCATAAACGGATGACTTTAAGATTTACAAAAAGCACTCCAGCCATCATTGGTTTAGACATGAAAACTTATGGGCCATTTATGGCTGAGGATGTTGCTTCTTTGCCTGTTGAGAATGCGAAGATTTTTGTTAAACAGGGCTTAGCTGTGATGGTTGAGGTTTCCTGAGATTTCTGTGGTTAGAGCTGATTTTCCACCTTTAATTTTTCGCCATAAACCTTGGCTTGCAAGAATAATCAATGGATAAGAAACAATCCATGCTATCGCGTATAGTGGGCCGTAATAGAAGTGGAACGTTTGTACTTGGTTTGAGTTTATGCCATACTGCATGCCAATAGTGAAGATTGTGACTATCCTCATAACATTTATGAAATATGTGACGGTGGCGCCAACGATGAAGTATCCTGTTTTAGCTTTCCAAGAGATTGGCATCTGCTGCAAAAACAGCAAAGCAACAGCCGTATAAATAAGAAAGCTTTCAATACCTGCACAAGGCCAAGCTATAGCGAATTTAGCTGTTCCCAATGGTCCTGTAGCTTGCAGGGTTGGCATGCCATTTTGCGTTACAAGCGAAGTCGTGCATCCCATTAAGCCTAGGACGCGAGCGGCAAGCGTGGCGGTTGTTGGAACAAATATTTGGAATGGTGTAAACTGCCCGTTGGGAAAAACGTTATCGATAGTGTATAGAACTCCGACTAAACCGACAAACAAAGCGGGTAAAGCAAAACCTGCTAAACCCTTTTTCCCAAAAGACAGGAAAATAGTTAAGCAAAAAAGACCTGCGAAAACAAGGTATTCAATTGCAAGAGGCATTGAATCGTAAAAAGCAACGCCGTTTTGCAGGGATAAGTTTGCAATTGCAGCGTTTAACCCGAAATAATACTCCGAAATCACGTATATTGTAGGAAGTAACAAGGCTATGGCAACAGCGGCGAGCTTTGCTTTGTTTTGCTTGCTTATTTTTGACTTGAAGATTTCCCAATTGAGAATAAACTCCAGCGCTATCAACCAAATAAAGAATAACTGGGAGGTTCTGCCCTTCCACATTAACTGAAAAGAATCTTGAGCGCTAAGATTAAGGTACGGATCAGCTGGGTTCAGCCCATATAGTAGAGCTAACGGAGCGACGAAAGCCAACAGCGGCAACAGTTTAACGATGACATCTGAGCCCACGTACCGTTTAATCCTTGAACCAACATTTATCATGAATTTTCAATACCCTTAATTCAGCACCACAGACTACGCTTTCTCAATCTAAAAAAGCATACGTCATCCTAGAATAATAGACCTTACTTCTTGAAGAGAGCAGAATCCTTATGTTAACCCAAAACGGTAGGCGCCAGGGAAGGGATTCGAACCCCATTTTACTAGTAAACCTTTTGTTATAGTAAAAACAAAACCACGCTTGATGCTTCAATATGCAAACCTTTAAGCGTTAACTATTGCATGCATAATACTGGATGTCAATCCTTCACGTTCAATTTAACATATTGGGTCTTCACTTTCCGTAAAAAAGATTTTTTGCCAGTCATAGCAACTCGAGAGTTAAACTCTTCGAGGATAAAAGTAAAATAGTGAGAACATGATTTCAATTACTAACATGATAGCTCAACGTGGTAACATTCTTTGAAAGAAGTTATCAACAAAACAAGTAATAAAGAAATAAGGGGGCAACAAATCTGACCAAGAAAGACGAGAACTTATGGAAGGTCTACGACGCTATAAATGAATTGACGCGTCTCGCAGATACCAAAGCAACAGCGATTTTAGCGGTTGATGGTATAATGAGTGGGTTTTATTTCTCCAATGCAACCACTTTGCGGAACCTATTAGCCGGAAAACCGATTGAGTACATTCCTCTCGCGCTTTCAGTTTTTTTCATAATCAGTTCTGCCAGTTTTTCTGCACGCTGTCTCTTACCACGAGTGGTGCAAATTTCCGGAAGTGACGTGGTCTCCTTCACTGAAATAGCAAAAAAACGAGATGCTAATGCATATTTGATATGTGTTAAAGAAACCATGAAAAATAACGACGGCTTTAGCGCTCAGCTTTGTCAGCTAATATGGTCAATTTCGAAAGTTGCCCAAAAGAAATTGGAGATAGTTGGTTGGGCTGTAACCTTTTTTGTCTTGGCTTTGTTGGCTACTATAGCACTAGTAATAACCATCATCTTATGATAAGTCGTGCAGGTCGGCTCAAGCAGATTAAGCGGCCTATGGGAGTTGCTACTGAATTGACTTTATGGAAGACTGCCAGTCCTCCTTGACAATGGTCAATTCGACCAGTAAATTGACCTAGCACGCTTTACCGGGAGTAAGTTAGCTCTAATCAATCGAAAGAATACCGTATGCAAGATGATCGAATCCTTCTTTCTGAAGCTTCGCCTCGCACTCAAGATATCGTTTCCTAACTTCGTCTCTGCGCTTTGGGTCACGAACATAGAATTTACAGTCTGCCTTAAGGTGAAGCTTAGTGATTGGCATAGGGTTTTCTTGTTCCTTTTTGCCGTTAATGCGCCATAACTTCTCGTCACGAAGCAACTTCCAGGAAACCCTGTTATCACCAAATAGTTTTTTCGCCTTTTCATGCACGAACCATCTTTCTTCTTCGCTATTTCCCAGCGTGTATACTAAAACCACAGCACGGACGGAAGCGCCTTTGGATAATTCCTCATATCCGCGGATCGCCTCAAGTGCAGCCATTGTCATTTCATATCCATGCGGTCCTCCGTCTGCGCTTATCGGCAAAACATCAGACTCAGGTTGTATGGCGAACGGCATGTTAACAATGAAAAGCACTCGGTCTCCTGAGTTTCCACGAAGAACTAGTGGAATGCCTTCAGTGATATTGTTAAGTCCTATAAGGCACCCTCCAGGCGTTTGATTGCTGACTCTGTTCAGCAGGCGGTTAATTGCCGCAAAGCTCATGGCTCTAGTATTTATGTCTAAGCCAACTCGGCAAGCTCTTCCTTGATACTTCAGCATATTGTGGCCACAGCCGCATGCAGGATCGATTATTGTCGTCGCCCACTTTTGCCAGCCAAGGTCTTGGATTGCCTTTGAAAGAAGATCGCTCTCATCAGCGAACGGGAAAACCCTGAATTGACTGGGAACCCACAGGCCATCAGTAAGAAAAACTTTGTTTCCAAAGATTGTAATCTTCACCTGAAGAAGGTCATCGTGTTCGAGCTCAAGCCTATTCAGAAGACGAGCTTCGAAATCATTTTTAGACACCATGCTATCTGGGAGATGAAATTGGGAGCCTTCAAACTGCTCTGAGTCCTCCCAGCTCCGATAGTTTTTTGAGAAAGCGATGGAACGTATAATATTCACGAGACCATCACGTAGCTTAAGGTCCCTGGCCAACTCAAGCTGAATCTGGTTCAGCACATCTTCTTGAACAAACATTCTGGTACCTCACTAATCCTCATTTTTGACCTTCAGGGTCTTAATCTCATGCTTGTCTGTCCATATCGGTGTGTGAGCTGGGTGCATCCTGCTGAAAGATGCGTAGGGTTTGATAAGATAGAGTTTCAGCGTCTTCCAGAGTTCCTCAGCTAAGTCACGGACGTCCTGAACAGATAGTGGTCTAAGCGAATTGGAGAGTGCATTTCGAAGCTCGGCAAGTGTATTATCGTCCGATGGTTCCCATGGCGTCCGTGGCTTTAAAGATCCTTCCTGACTGAGCAGTAGTAGTGGATATGGATTGCCACCACAAACGCCTTTTAGTCGTGTCCAGCCTAGGTGGAACACATTGGTCATCTTTCTGTTTTGATCAAAGGTTAGAAACCAGGCGACATCCAGGGAGCATCTGACACGGCCAGGAGGGGTATTGCTACACAGCCGAAATCCTAGATCTATGTCTACACCAAGATAATCGATAATATCCTTCATGATTGACTTATTGGGGTCACCAGCGTCAGGGTCCACGATGTCAGAGTTCCCCTGGATAACAGGGGAAGCTGTTTCTGCTCTAAAGCTGATCTGCTTGTTGCGAATAGGGAATCCGGCAGTCCACACGCAGCCTTTGATGCCAAGGTCCTCTTCGAGCAGATTTGAATCCAGCAAAGATACTGTATCAATGAAAGCTTTCACCGAAGTAACAAACGACGGAAATCCTTCGTTTTCCTCCCCTGGATAAACAAAGTCCCGGTAAAGAAGTTCGTCTCCATTGATCTTCCAAAGCTTTGGCATCGAGAAATTACAGGTAGCCTGCCTTGGTTGCTCTAGTTCACTTCGTTTTGTTTGTATCTGATGCAAGAACTCATCATGAAACGATTGAAAGATCCTCTCAAATTTTCCAGGCCACGCGGTTGGTTCCGTACCCGGGGGGTGGCGCGTCTTGTAATCAGTCGCATTCACCAAATCTGCCGAGAAGAACACTATAAGTTGCTGTCGGCGAACGGGTAGCCCAGCGCATTTGTCTGTCATATATCTTGTTTTGTCGCTGATTTCTTATTTAGTTTTCGATAGGTACAATGCCTTTTTACCAATAATCTCTCTTCCTAGTCATGGCTAAGAAGAAAAACTAAGGATGCGTTGGGGAAATTAGAGGACTCGCAAGCAACAATTATGTAAGTTCTTCTCGCAAGAAAAGCTGAAAACGAGCCATGATTTGATTTTTTATATGGTGAGGAGGGTGGGATTCTAGCCCCAGTTTACTAGTAACGGGTGCTGTGTTTGATATTCAAGTTAAATCACTAATAAGTGGTGATCATTTAAAAGACTAACGAGGGGTGTGCATAATTTTAAATCTAGAGAGCGCCTTCTTGTCATCATGGAAGCCTGTGAACTCGTCAGGCTAATCGTCAACAAAACAGTCATTCCAGCAGAACCCAAAAGACGCGGAAACCCAGGCTACGGACAACTCA
>JBEKBM010000017.1:0-70259 GCA_050015395.1 Bathyarchaeia archaeon | reverse complement strand
GAGATTCCAGTTGAAACTGCTCCCGCTGAGATTCCAGTTGAAACTGCTCCCGCTGAGATTCCAGTTGAAACTGCTCCCGCTGAGATTCCAGTTGAAACTGCTCCCGCTGAGATTCCAGTTGAAACTGTAAAAGCAGAAGCAGCTCCAGTTGAAAGTGCTCCTGCAGAGATTGCTCCAGTAGAAGCTCTCCCAGTAGAAGCTGTTTCAGCCCCGATCGAAACCGCTCCAGTTGAAAATATGCCAGTTGAAACCGCTCCAGTTGAAGTTGTTCCAGTTGAGACTCCAACCATCGAGGTTACTCCAGCAGAATCAGCCCCAATTGCTCCTCCAGAACCAGAAGTACAAGTAATAAACGAACCAACACCTGAAATTGCTCCTCAAGAGCCAGCAATAACCGAGCCAACACTGCAAGAACCAGCCATAATTATAGAAGCAGAAGCTCCAGAAGCAACACCAGCAGTCGAACAACCAGCAGTTGAAACGGAAACAGCAGACATTACCCCAACCGAAGTAATCGCTGAAGCAGAACCAGAACAGCCCGAAGTTAAGGTTCCACTGCAAGATTTTGAGGTCATTCCAGAGCCAGAGCCAATTGAGACAACACTTGAGAAAGTAATGGAGCCACTAAATGAACCAATTGCCGAGCCAGTAATAGTAGAGGAGACTACAGTTCCAGCCCACCCTTTAGAGGCCCCTCACGGGGCGCAGACGGAAGCAGAGCAAAGCAGCGAAGAAGCCGCAACCGAAACAGAAGACTCCAGTGAAGAAAGAACAGAATAAAGCTATTTCATAATTTCTTTTTCTTTTTATTTTCGCTCAACTTTCAATCGTGTCAACATTAAGTTTTCAAAAGAGACTGCAATAATTTAATGGCAGACCATGCAGCCAATGCGCTTGTATGTGGATTATCGGGATGAGGGTCGTTTGCAAAACGCAGAAACATTTCACCATACCGCCATTTAACTTGAATCTCGTGTGTGTTACGCTTAACCGATGGGTCAGAGACAACTCGTACTTTTACTTTGGCTGGTTTAACAGTTAACGCTAAAGTGGCAGCAACATTCATTTCCCTTGGGAACAGCCTGGCTGCTTCTTCAGCGTAGCCTTCGTAAACAACTTTTTCCTCTTTATTGTCGGTCCCTAAAGCCTTGGGATTCTTGCGTGAAGTCAAAACTACCTCGTCAATCCCAGCTAAAGCCGCACTGGAAAGCGCATCTAAACCGCCGATAGCACCTGAAGGAACATGAACCCTGCCCAAATCAACATTTAAATTTAACAGTGCACCAGTGCTCATCACAATTAACTCGACTCCTTCCGAAACGATTTTTGGAACGTAATCTTTAGCCGCCTGCTGCGACGCCGCTTCCACAACAACCTTTGGCTTTAGTGCAAGTAATTCATCAACGCTTCCAACAATTGTAACAGGAAAATTGAGTGCGGTTTTGAGCTTTTGTGCTTTTGAGGCGTCAAAGTCGTAAACAACCAGCTCGTCGCAGATTACTAGTTTTCGTTCGATAGCTTCTGCCAGTACAGTGCCAATCGCACCGCACCCTATCAAACCAACGATCTTCATTTTTTAGTAACCGTCCCAAAAGTGGCTACAGGAATCACTCCTGGAAACTGTGCTACTTCTTTTCCGCAACCTGCTTCTGGAATAATATTAAAATTGCCCGTAACCTTGAGTGTTCCTGCAATATCGTCCTTGCTGGCAGTTATTATATCAGCATTTGCTTGACTTCCCGTATAGATTGTAAGCGATGGAGTAGGAACATTCAATGGCAACTGTTGCTCTGCTTTTTTTCTGCGGACCTCGTTGATTAATGCTATTACTTTGTCTCCTTGCTCTTCGACATTTTTATCTACCATATCTTGGTTAAACTGCGGCCAAGGTGATATCTGCAGGCTTTTGAAACCTTTGTCTTCGGCATACATGTTTTGGTAGATTTCCTCTGCCAAGTGGGGCGTCACCGGCGTTAGTAATTGCAAGATTCTATACAAAACTTCGTAAAGCGTCTGTTGAGCAGCTTGTCTCTTTGTTTCTCCTTGTACCTCCTGTCGATAAAGCCTATCTTTGATGGCTTCTAAGTAAGAATCGCAGAAGACATGCCATGTGAAATTGCGTATTTCTTCAACGGCAATGTTAAATTGGCATTTTTCAAAAGCTTCCGAAACCTTCAATGTTAAGTTTTCGGCTTTGCTAATAATCCACTTATCTAACGGCTGAAGTTCAAAATGGGCATTTGCATCAGGCTTGTAGTTTGCTAGAAGTTTGCTTGTGAAACCTGCAGCATTCCACAATTTCACTAAGAAGCGTCTGCCATACTCAACATCCTGCGCTCGATAAGGAATGTCCGAGCCTGTTGCTCCGCCGCCAGCAGCCCATTGCCTAGTAGCATCGGCTCCGTTCTTGTTTAGCACTTCAGGCGCAGCGGCATAATTCTTCAGCGACTTACTCATCTTTCTACCATCTGAGCCAAGCACCATGCCGTTGATAAGGCAACTCTTAAACGGTTCCTCATCAAAAAGCGCCAAGTGCCGAACTATCAAGTAATACGCCCAAGTCCTGATTATGTCGGTGCCTGAGGGATGAACGTCCGCTGGGAAAAGATGCTTCCAGTCTGCTCGGTCAGGCCAGCCAGCGTGAACAGCACATGTTATCGACGAATCCATCCAAGTGTCGAAAACGTCTTGTTCGCCAGTGAAGTCTTTGCCGCCGCATTTTGGACACTTGTCTATGCGTGGGTTTTCAAGTTTCGGGTCTATGGGAGCCCAGTCCTCTTTGGCTAGGATTAGTTCGCCGCAGTTTTCGCAGTACCAAACTGGAATCGGCGTCGCAAAAAGCCTTTGGCGGCTAATCACCCAGTCCCAATCCAGCGATTTCGCCCAGTCGATTAAACGGTTTTTCATGTAATCAGGATACCAAACTATCTCGTTCGCCGTTTTTTCTACGGCGTCGGTTAGTTTGCGGGTGTTCATGAACCATTGTTTTCGCTCAAGGATTTCCACATGAGTCTTGCAGCGGTCGCAAACTCCTACTTCCTGAGTTATTTTCTCGGTTTTCTCAAGCAACCCAGCTGCTGTGAGGTCTTGCACTATGGCTGCTCGGGCTTGGTTTATGGTTAAGCCAGCGTATTTGCCGCCGTTCTCGCTAATGCGACCATTCTCGGTGAGGAGCATTATTACTGGAAGCTTGTGTTTGATGACTGTTTTAACGTCTTCTTTGTCACCGTAGGTGCATATCATTACTACTCCGGTGCCGAAGGCTGGATCAACGCATTCATCAGCGATGACCGTCACTGAACGGTTGACGATTGGTACAACGATTTTTTTGCCAACGTACTTGCTGTACCGCTCGTCTTTGGGGTTGACTTCGATGGCGACGCATGCTGGAATAAACTCGGGTCTGCTGGTTGCGATTAACGCGTAGTCGCTGCTGTCGTCGAATGGGAAACGGATGTAGTGCAGTATGCCCTCGCGTTTGTGATAATCCACCTCAGCATCCGCAATGGCGGTTTCATCTCTGGGGCACCAGTTCACCGGGTGCGTGCCTTGGTACATGTAGCCTTTTTTGTAGAGCAAAATGAAGCTTAATTGCGTGCGTCTCCAGTAATCTGGGTTCATTGTGCGGTACTCTGTTGTCCAATCTATGCTGCAGCCCAGCTTGAGAATGCCTTCTTTCATAATGACAATGTATTTCTCGACAAGTTCCATGCACCACTTGCGGAACTGTTCAGGCGGAACGTCTCGTTTGCGTATGTTATATGTTTTTTCAACTTGGATTTCTATGCCTAAGCCGTGGCAGTCCCAGCCTTGCGGGAAGAGCACGTTGAAGCCTTGCATGCGTTTGTACCTTGCTACCATGTCAAAGTAGGTCCAGTTGAGTACGTTGCCCATGTGGAGTTCGCCTGACGGGTAGGGCGGTGGGGTATCTATGCTGAAGGGGACGCGTTTTTTGTCGTTCCAGTCGTAGTGGTAGATGCCCATTTCTTCCCATTTCTGCTGCCATTTTCGTTCTATTTCTGTAAAGTTGTATTCTTTAGGCATTGGCTGCATGCTTTTGTTCCTCGTTAACGTAATGGCTTTAGGGAAACAAGAAAATCACCTAAAAACATTACCCCGTGTCAGAGATACAAAGGTAGCATTTATAAAGAATATAAATTATCCGTTCCTCTCCTCAGATAAAATCTGGGTCTTTCTTGACATATTTAATGTAATTAAACTCATCAACCAATTTTGCTAATGTTTTGTCTCCACATCGAGATTCAATAAATGACACGGCATTTGAACGGCTTAGTTTCTCATCAAACATGCACGTTTTGACAGCTTCTTTGAGTTCTTTCTGCATATCGAACAAAAAGCGCCCTGAGTAGTTAGCGCCTCTCGTATCTACCCCCAACCCCTCCTTGATATCGTTGTCCCAGATAACGAAGAGACGAGGCAAAAGTGTATGTAAAATTATTGAGGCATCAGTGGATTCATATCTTCGAGTTCTTTGTTCGCGCACACAACCGGCAACTACATCAAAGAGTCCCCTAATTTTTCTCCGCAGGGCTTCAAGGTTGGCATCTTCAATACTTTCTTTCATGAAAGATTTTATGATTGGATAGTTGCCGTCGTAAATCTTTTTGAAGACCTTTGGGTCTCCTCGGAAATGACGCTCCCATTCTCTAACGAAATGGAATAACTTTTCTATTTCCTCTATCGAAACTTTTCCTGATCGCCATTCTTCCCCGTTTCGATTATGCATATAGACATCATAAAGGTAGGCCCTTTCTTCACAGTTGTCATAAAACTCGTGCGCCTTTATTAATTTCAAATAATGCAACCCTTCTCCCTCTTTCTCAGCTTTTTGTTGTACTCAACCGTTTTTGGATTATTTCATCAATCGCTTTCGAGTTTATGCTTCCATCAAGTCCATCCTCTGAAGTGATAAGGTTCTCAGCATAACCGTTTTCCTTGTACCACTGATATTTTCTTTCCCACGACCTTTTGTATGAATCCACTTGTAGCATGCCTAAATGTTCCCAATAATATTTTTTGCCATTATTCATGAATGTGAAATCTGGCAATTTGTAGTCTAAGGAACTTGTTTTTGATGGAAGTTTGTTTTCGTAGCTTTTATCTGTAAGGTCTATTCCGGCATTGATTAATTCATTGGCTACGATTACTTCTGATTTGGAGCGAACATAAAAGCCATTTTTTGTCCTATGAATTCTGTTCTCTGCATAGGGGATATCATCGACGTCGTCTCTTACGGTGATTGTAAATAGGTAGGTGTTCCTTTGGTCAGTGTCCGAGCGGTTGGCTCGCCTATAGTTTTCTAGGGCATCGATTCCCCCTTGTACCAACAAAAAAGTTTTCCCTTCTTCGCCTTTGAACCTAGTAAGGGCAGTGTACATCATTTCCATAGAAATATTGAATGCCCTTTCGGGAATTATTACAATCACCTTCTCAAAATCGGAACCTTGAGCTTTATGAATAGTTATTGCATAAGCAAGCTCCAAATTGGTTTCGACGCTTTGGTTTCCTTCTCCGTTGAAGAAGCTATATCGATAATTCGGTTGATCAGAAAACACTACATCGAGTTTTTTGGTTGTAAACGATTCTACGATTCCTATTTCTCCATTGGCTAAGTAGGGATCAGACTTCTTAGGCGAGCACCATATTTGTCGTGTATTTCGTGTCTGTATTACTTTGTCTCCTTGCACGACGTCTTTTGTTTTGCCGAATGGAGTAGGGCATCTCCAACCGTTGTCGTCATAATCTCTTGCTCGCCATTTTGTCAAGGTATTTGCCAAGAATTTATTCTGGAGAAAACTGTTGAGCGATATTGTTCCACTAACTTCCCTGTGCTTAAGCGGACTTAAAACTTGCCATGATTCACTTTTGCTAAAATCACCGTCAGCTAGGCCCACGCTCTTCACGTATGAATCGAAGTCTGTTACCTGAATTTCTTGAAGAGCACTTTCAAGTTTCTCCATTAGGTCATCATAGTCTTTCCATTCGGCAAAAAACAAATCATAGGTTGGGTCAAGTCTGCCTTGGTTTATTAGAGAATAAACTTCTTCAACATCCTTTGATTTTAGGTCTCTAAGGAAGCCATCGGCCAGCTGTAGGCACACGTGTTTTCTCCCTTTTTCTTCCTTTCTACCATGACGCATTCGGACCTTGAGATCAGCCAAGTTTTCTCTTCGAGCGTTTTCGGCTTTAAGCCAATTTACAATATCATCCAGAGGTCTTCCAGGTCCAATTGGCGGCAACTGGTTGGGGTCTCCGACGAGAATAAACCTTTTCACGTTGCCGAAGTTAAGAGATTTTATCAGCGTGGCAAGCAGATCAATTGGAAGCATAGAGCATTCATCAACTATCACCGTTTCGACTGAAGTTCTTGTTCCTCCTTTTTCCTTGAGTTCAAAATTGTTGCCTTGCCAGCCAGATTCGTTTAGGTGGCTATGTATTGTTTTTGGTTCTATCCTTGACAAAACTGGATTCTTGCTGAAATTCTTTTTCAATCGAACGCTAGCTTTTCCTGTAGGTGCCAAAACTAGAAAATCACTAGGAACCGCTTCATCATTTTGAATTATGCCTTCTATCAGTAGGCTCACGATTTCGGTCTTTCCAGTTCCAGCTCGACCTGTTAACACTGAGAACTTATTTCGGTACAAAATTTCAAGAGCTTTGGTTTTCTCAATTCTGGCGGATTCTTCAAGGGTATCTAAAGCCCTTCCAAATCGCTTATTCATTACTGCTGACCAGTTTGGGCTTCTGTCCTTATACTTGACTTGAATCAATTCTCTTATATTCTGAGAGACGAACTTTTCCCAGCCTCTAACCATTCTTAACGCAACGAATTTGTCATCATCGCTTACAAACTCGAGTTCTTTTTCAAAGAATTTTTTGTCCGCCTTCACCATGAATAGATCTGGTTTGCATTCTCTTTCTCCTGAAAATCTACTATGAACGTTGTCGATAAGTTCTTTCATGCTGAGCAAGGTATCGCCATTTTCTTTAGCTTCCTTCAAGGTCTCAATCATTATTGCCCTTACTCGTCTGTTATCGTCTGGCTTGTACTTTCCCTTTATGTTAAAAGATGGAACCATTGCCTGGTCTATTGTGTCGAGTGAAATTTTATCAGAAATGACACGGCCCTTTTCATCAAAACGACCTTTGTCATTTTCACATATAATGTAGGGGTTATCGATCATTTCTCTGATTTCAGCTTTAATCCCTGAATCCAATCTTAAATCAGGTTTTATTAGTCGTTCAACTTGGTCTTCCGATAGTTCCATTCTCATGAGTAAGTTTAAGAATCGTCTGTGATCAAGGTCTGAGGAATATGCTGTCCATTTTTGCTTTGAAGCGTCAAAATCATCTCTATAAAATTCTTCAGGGTCTAAATTTCCTTCCAAGATATCTATTGTATGCTGCAAAACGTCAAGGTTCAGCTTTTGCATTTGAACGAGCACTTCTTTTTGGTAGGTTTGACCTAAGCTGAATCCAAGAAATTGAAGCACGCTCCCAATTCCTGGGTACTGTCCACGATTGTCCCAAAGTTCTTCAATTACTTTTTGCAACCAGCGCCTGTGTTTTTCCCAATCTTCAATTAATTTTACTTTTCCTGATTTAACATCATTTATTATAATTTCAATTGATTTACCTATTTTTTCCACAAGTGAGAGCATTGCTCCATCAGAAACGTGTTCGGCGACGAATTTGAATTGGTCGTCAATCTCTTCTGGAGCGGTCACAAGTATTTCTTGAGTATCGAGCCCTTGTTCTAGATACTCTTGGTATGGTAGCCTGAAGCCTTCTTCGGGGTAGTTATGGCTTAGCTGTCGTTGCCACGCTGGATTTGGACCTGGCATATCTTCATTAGTGCCAAAAAAGGACATCTTGTAAATCTTATCAAGTCTGCCTAATCCGATAATTACTCTTTTTTTATCTTCGGCTGCTGGTGTCGAATTTACATAAAATGCGACTAAAGATTTCCTCTCTTCAAGTTCGTTCCAAAAGTGATCGAGAAGGAGCTTCTGGAGACGAACATCGTAAATCCACGTTTGCTTTATTATTTTTCTCTTTCTCTTATCAAAACGAAATTTATCTTCATTTGTTAGTGGTCTCAATTGAAGATTTTCTTTTTTTGTTATTGATTCATAGTTGTCGACAATCATCCATCGATAGGGTGCGGGACAAAATGAAAATGGTGCCGCATCAATAAAACAGGGTGGAAGATCATACCCTGGAATGTGTCTTTCTTTTAAGGGGTGCTCAAATTTTATTGGAATACTGCTCTTTGAGAAGACGCAAACATCTTCTCGGCATGGAAAAGTAGTCACAAAGTCGTAATCCGAGTCAACCAATTCCGTTAGAGGAGTACCTGCTATCTTACTTTCTGTTTTTGCAAATGCCTTGTCCCTTTTCTTTCGTACAATATCGACAGAAACGCAAAACGTGTTTTTTTCAGGCACTTTGCAAACATTACCGTCCCATCCAGAGTCATGCCAACATAATCTGACAGAAAGATGCGTTGTCATGTGTGCATCCATCCAAGTACATCCTGCTATACTCCCGATTTACTTATAACATTTGGCAAAAAGAAAGCATACGGTCAAAAAGACTCAGCACTCGGGTTTAGTAATTCCAGAAGGCAATACATACTCCAACCTGATGCAAAAACAATATCCGCAACGCAAGCCGCTGAGAGGTAGTTGTGGGTATGTTTCATCAGTCTAAAAAGGCTAATTTCTATTGACGCTATCGAAAAATTCTCTGGGCGTAAGAATTCTGGTTTTTCTGAACCTGCCAAGTTTAAGAAGATGTTTGTCTCCAGATACGATGATGTCTGCTCCAGATGCCAAGGCGCATTCTAGTATTTTGTTGTCTTCTGCATCTTCATCTATAATTTGTAGTTTCATCTTAGGCTTAACTATTATTGAGTTCGCTTCGATGGCTCGTAGAATTTCTCTTTCGTTTACGCCTGCCTTGCTCAGGACTTCAGCGATTTTGGGGTATAATAGGACTTTAGACATTTCCAAGATGATGTCTTTGCTAACATAAACTGTTAGATCTTGCTTTGCCTGCGAAAACTCGTCGCTAAGGATCTTTTTCATGAAGATTGAAAGCCAAACATTCGTGTCGAAAACTACTTTGACCTTCTTGCCCACTCGACTGCCTCAGCCACAATTGCATCAACATCAATAGATTCTTCATTGGTTGCCTTTTCAATTTTGTTAGCTATGTCCTCAATGGATACTTCCTTGGTTTTCCTAAGCAGTATATCTCCATTGCGCGTAAGCACCAAAAGCTTCTCGCCGCCTTTCACTCCCAATTTCTTGCGGACCTCTCGGGGGATTACTACTTGACCTTTAGGTGAAACCTTGATTATATCCTCGATTTGCTCTGTCATATATTACTAAAATATTCTACAAGTAAATAAGTTTTTACATTTCTACCAAAACAATCATTTAAAGCAAAAATATGTCATTAGCAAAAAATAGTCCGCGGCGAAAAATTCGGCTACCCGGAAAATCAACACTTTAGCAAAACTAATATGCGACATAGCAGCAATATCTTCTTAAGATAAGGTCTCGGGGAGCTGGGAGAATGACCCGGCTGAGAGGACGGCTAAGTGCTGTCGACCCTTAGAACCTGAACCAGGTAATACTGGCGGAGGGAAAAAAATGAAACAACAAACTGAACCGACTAAAAATAATAATATTTTCTCAACCAAGATACTTGCAGAAATAATTGTATTTGTCGCAATGGCAGGAGCGTTAGCTCTGGTTAGCCACTCCTTCTTCGTCATGCCGCAAGGAGGGACAATTAACCTTGGGATGGTGCCTATCTTTTGGCTGGCACTTAGAAGAGGACCAAAAATCGGCATATTCGCTGGTGCCGTGCTTGGCGTGGTTGACCTTGCGATTGAGCCTTTCGTTGTCAACCCTGCTCAATTCATTCTTGATTATCCCTTAGCGTTTGCATGTCTTGGACTCGCAGGATTCTTCCGAAAACTTTCAGTCGCTGGTCAGGTCACCGGTGTAGTCGTAGGCGGTACAGCACGCTTCATGTCTCACTTTACTTCAGGCGTAATCTATTTTTCCCAGTACAGACCACCAGGCATGAGCCCAATCGTTTACTCCGCAGTATACAATGGAATCTACATGGTGCCAAGCATTATAATCTGTGCATTTGCAATCTTCCTACTGCAAAAAAGCAAAACGCTAAAAATTTACATGTAAGGTTCAAAGAAACATGGGAAAACTGTCCAACAAGGAACTGAAAACACTGTTAAGCTGCATAAAGAAGGATTCACGAGTTATCATTCCGCCCACGATTGGCTACGATTCAGGCGTGCACCTCTTAGACGGCAAATACATGGTAGTTGCTAGTGACCCATGCACTGGCGTCCCAGAAGAATGGTTCGGCTGGCTACTAATCAACTATGCTGCTTCAGATGTAGCACTTTCCGGAGCTAAACCAGAATTCTGCACCATTAACCTCTTAGGACCACTATCAACTAAACCAGCCACTTTCCAAAAAATAATGGAGCAAACATGCAGGGCAGCAGACGAACTGAACATAGCCATCGTTCGAGGACACACAGGCATGTACGATAGTCTTTCAGACTTGCTTGGCGTCGCAACGGTTTATGGGTCGGTTCAACCTGAAAAGCTGATTACGCCAGGAAACGCTAAGCCGGGAGATCTAATATTATGCACTAAGCCGCTTGGTTTAGAAACAGCCACTAATTTCTCGCTCACAGACAAAGTATTCGCGCAAAAGCTCTTCGGGGTTGAGCAGCAAGAAAACCTTTCCAAGCAAGTTCACATGCAAACCTGCGTAAAGGAAGCCATGCAACTGGCTGAAATAAGCGGTGTCCACGCCATGCACGATGCTACTGAAGGAGGATTCGTAGCAGCGCTAAACGAGTTGGCAGAAGCGTCAAAAGTAGGCTTTCGAGTGAACTGGGAAAAAATACCAGTCTGCAAGGAAGTGTTGGCTTTGCAGGATTACTTTAAGTTCATTGATGAACAAGTATTGGCTGCGTCTTCAACGGGCACGATTTTGGCTGCTGTAGATCCTCAAGCGCAAGAAAAAGTGAAAGCAACATTAAGAAAGAACGGGCTTTCCGCATGTTTTTTGGGGCAATTCACGGAAAGTAAAGAACGTGTTTTAATAAAAACGGGAAAAGAAACATCTTTTCCACAAGTTGCCGACGACCCTTACGCTTTGATTCTTTCTAGAAAATAATTTACTTTTTCAATTCAGATAGCATAAAGCTTACTATTTCTTCGGCAATGTTGACCTCTGTCACTACCTGCAAACCTTTCCATCCCGGCTGACTGTTCACATCAACTATACGTGGTCCTTCGGGTCCTTCCAGGATGTCTACTCCTGCTATTTTGCAGCCTACAGCTTTGGCAGATTTAACTGCTAATTCTTCGAATTCTTTGCTGATTTTTGCTGGTGCTGGTTTGGCTCCTTGACTGTAGTTGGTTTTCCAGCCTTTAGCTACGCGGCGCATGGATGCAACTACTCGGTCGCCGATTACGAATGCCCGTATGTCTGAGTATCCGTGAGGTACAAATTCCTGCATGTAAATTACGCCGTGATGGAAGGTTATTGCTTTGAAAATTGTGTCAGCGATGTCTACGTCAACTATGCGAGTTGCGCCTTGTCCTCTGGAACCAAAAACTGGTTTAACTACCACGTCTCCGCCTAGTTCCGAAAACGCTTTTAGCGCTTCATTTACGCTTTCAGTGGCTAACGTCCGCGGTACAGGAACACCCACATCCTCAAGGATAGCCAAAATATCGTACTTGTCAACACAATGCTCGATTGCAGTTGGCGGATTCACCATGTAGAAGCCTTGGCGTTCAAGCTTGTAGAGCATATCCATTCGGAAAACAAGTTCCTCAAGTGAACCGCGCCCAATTGGACGAATAATAAGCGCGTCTAAATCGTCTAGGATGCTGGTGCCGTTAACTTTGAAGTAGGGTTTGTATGCAAGTCTTGCAACAAGTTTTGGGAAAGTGAAGCACTCGTATGGAATGCCCCGTTTAGTTAAGGCTTCCCGAACTTGCGTGCTGCTCCATGCTTCCATGTTCCGAGTCATTATTCCAAATTTCAATACAGGTCTATCCTTGGTTGGTCTTTTAGAAAATGCTTAATGATTAAGCTCTTAAAGTTTCTGTGACAAAGCACCGAAAATGGAAAATTACGGCTTATTCTGTCTCTTCCACCAACCAATAATCAGAGGACAAGATCAATCAAGCTTGCATGCGTCCTTTGGACGAGATTTTTAGTCAAAAGACCTTAAATCATAGCCACTCAATTAAGCCCCTGGAGATTTCTTTTGATGTTTAGGCAAGAAAACGCGGGTTTAACTGTAATACCTGGCGTGCCAAGTCAACCGAACAGTTCTGGGGAAGGCTCAATGCAATGTAAAAATAAGAAACCATGTATTTTTTTAATAATAAATTAAGTGCTAAAGTAATGGTTTCTCTTTTCGCCTATCCAGTCACCTATAAATGCTCCTAAAATCAAGCAAATCATTAGGCTTGTTATGGCAAAGAAATCGTCACCTATTGTATTTGCTATTTGCGTTTGAAGCTCAGTTGCGTTTAAGGAAAGTACCATTACAGCCCAGATGCTGAAACCGATGACGGATGCTCCAACAAAAATGAATAGTGCTCTCTTGTTGACCGTTGCAGTGGAAGGTTTAAATCTTATATGGAATGCAAAGCCTATCAGTAACAGAACAGTAACAAGCATCATTACTATTCTTTCTAAAGACATGTTCACGAAATATCCGAAAACAGAAGCAAAAACAATTGTAAATAACGTAAGCGATATCCAGTAAGATTTCCGCGTTGTTATGCTCACTGGTTTCGATTGAGTCTTAGGCTGAGGCTTCTTACGCTTGCTCTTTTTAGGCTGAGTCTTCGGATAAGTCTTAAGCATGACTCATCTGACTACTTTTTTCCCTTAATTAATTTTTCATTGAATAACAAGAAAGTCCTCAGTCAACTTCGTAAAAAACAAGTGTAAAGGGCTAAATTAGCGACAGCCCAAAATTAAAAAGACCCCGAAAAACGAGCAAGATAGGCAAAGCATAAGGCTTTACCCACTTCAATCTCCGATAAGGTTTGCATGAGTCGCGATTTCGTTTCAGCAACCCTATTTTATTCTTTCAAGACGAAGCGAATTTAGCAAAAGAAGCATTGTAAGTCCGTCGTCGCCGGCAATCACAGTTGCCAGCAAACCTGTCACGCCGAGTACTCCTAGTGCTCCTAAAATTAATTTTATGATAAGTGATGCAGTGATGTTCTGTTTTGCAATAGTCATCGTTTTGTTACTGAGCTTAATTAGGTATGGAATTTGCGCCAACTCATCTTTTACCAACACCACATCCGCAGATTCCAAAGCAACATCAACCCCCGCTGCACCCATAGCAATGCCCACGTCTGAAGCGGCAAGCGCAGGAGCATCATTCACGCCGTCGCCGACCATTGCTACTAGCCCGTCTTTACCCTTCATCTCTTCAATACACTTCAGTTTATCCTCAGGAAACAGTTCCGCATAGACCTCGTCAATCTGCAATGTATCCCCGGTTTCCTTGGCAATCTCTGTTCTGTCGCCAGTTAACATGACGGTTTTTATGCCATTTTTCTTCAAATCATTCACTGCTTTTAATGCATCTTCCCTAACTTGGTCAACAACGCAAACTGTAGCCAACCCTTCTTTACCCAGGGAAACACAAACTGTAGTATGGGTGTCATTTTCAGTGATTTCAAAGGCTTCCTTACAATTGCAACCGAAATCTTTCATCAACTCCAAGTTGCCAACCGCCACAAAACTCCCGTCAACGTTGCCCACGATGCCCTTTCCAGGGACCTCAGCCACGTCGGTTACCTTGAACTTGCTTAGGTCAATGCCTCTTTCCGTGGCGCGTCTAACAATGGCTTGAGCGACGGGATGATTTGAAAACTGGTCAAGTGACGCAGCCAAAGCCAACGCGTCTTCTTCAGTTCTTTGCACAAGTCTTACTTCATGAACTGTTGGTCTGCCCAAAGTTAATGTGCCTGTTTTGTCAAAAACCACTCGTTTTACTTTAGCTAATTTTTCAACATAGATTCCACCCTTGATTATGACTCCTCTTCTAGCCGCGATTGTTATGGCTACAAGGACTGTTGCAGGAACCGAAATAATGAAGGCGCTTGGGCAAGAAACCACAAGAAGAATAAGCGAACGATATAGCCACACGTGAAAAGACATGCCAGCGATCAACGTTGGCAAAGCAGCGGTTAAAACGGCTAACACGATAACTATTGGAACATAAATTTTTGCGAATCGGTCAACAAGTTTTTCCATGGATGCCTTTCTTTTGCCCGATTGAGCCACAAGCACCATAATCCTTGAGACAAGAGTTTCACTGGCCTTTTTTGTGACAGCTATCTTTAGAACGCCACTCATGTTTAATGTGCCAGCATAAACGCAATCGTTCACTTTCTTGGTGACAGGCACGGATTCACCGGTGACTATGGCTTGGTCAACATGTGAGAAACCGTCAACAACGTTGCCGTCTAAAGGTATCCGCTCGCCGGGTCTCACAAGCAAAGTCATGTTAGGCTCGACTTCGTTGACGTTAACAGTTTTTTCCGTTCCATCCGTTACGATTCTGGCTTGGTCTGGCATGAACTTTGATAATTTCTCAACTGTTCGGCGCGCTCTGTCCTCAATGTAGCCTTCAAAGTATTCAGCGATAGAATAAAGAAAAAGTACCGTTGCCGCTTCGAATCGCGCGTTTAGGTACAAGGCGCCTAGCGCTGCGGCAGCCATCAAAAATTCGACAGAAAATCTTTTTTCAACAAACAGCTCTCTAAAACCCATTATACCAATGTACGTGGAAGCAAAGAGAACAGACGCATAGTACAAAATCGTGCTTAAGGTTGCTCGAACATTTATAATCGGTAAGGTGAAGTTAAGGGGAACCCCTGCAAAGAAAAAGTCCAGTAAACCGCCTACGAGAACAGTTAAGCCTAGTAAAATCGCGAAGAAAATCATTACACGTTTATTTTCATGTTCCTCTGCTTCTTTCTGCCCTGGCTTTTCTAGGCAGATTTTCTCTTCTTCAGTAGTCATTGTTATCTTTTAAAGAAAAAGGCTGAGAAAATATTAAGATAGTGCTAAGATGATGGCAAAAATTAATATCCAGATATTAACTATTCTCTTGAATGTTAATAACAGGGGAATCAACCTTGACAGTAATAAGTATAACGTTACCGTTGGATCTTCTCAACCAGTTTGACGAATTTATGAAGTCAAGAGGATACTTCAGCAGATCAGAAGCTTTCCGAGACGCCATAAGAAACCTCATCTCAGAAGCTGAAATTGCGAAATTTTCTTCAGGAAACGTGGCTGCCACTGTAATGACAACATGTGATTATGCACGTAAGGATGTTGACTTAAAGATATCAGAGTTGCGACATGAATTTGATGACGTAGTCATCGAAAACGTTCACAGACACATAAATGGAAAATACTGCGTAGAAATATTCGTCGCTGAAGGAAACAACGATAGAATACTTAACTTAATTAACCGACTAAGAGGCATGCATGGGATCCAACAAGTACGAGCAATGTTCATGCCACTATAACAATACGCCTTCTACTAAAGAAAAGAAGGATTATGGCTGGAACTGCTGGTAAACCGGGTGATCCTTGAACCGCAATGTAGTTTCAGATTTCTCTTGGGTTCCGCTTGGCAACCGCATGCAAATTGAATAGACAACTGCGCCACCAGAAATTATTCTTACGCCATCTAACAGTTCGCCCTTAGTGACACCTGAAGCTGCAAACACTAGTTCTTTGCCTTTGGCAAGTTCATCTTGGTTGTAAGTTTTATCCACATCAACCCCAGTTTTCTTTAAACGTTCTAAGCGTTTTGGGTCATCTTTTTTGTCCCGCCAAACGTTGGCGAGCATGGTTCCGCCGAGAATCTTTACTGCTGTTGCGGCTATGGTGGCTTCAGGTCCTGCGCCAGCGCCAATCAGCAAGTCGACTCCGCTGTTCGGTTGGCAGCTGACTACTGCGGCTGCGATGTCTCCGTCTGGGATGAGTAAAATTCGTACTCCGAGTTTTCTGAGTTGGGCGAGGATTTCGTTGTGGCGGTCGCGTTCCAGCATGATGACAGTGAAGTTAGGTAGGGAGAGCTTTTTTTCATGGGCTACATTGTGCACAATTTCTTCAATGGACATGTCTAGGGATATTTTGCCTATTGAATGGTAGTCTGTGGCAATTTTAAAGTAGTAGCCGTCATCGGGCAAAACTTGGAAGCATCCTGGTGGCGCACATGCCAATGCGGCTATGGCGTCTTTTCTGCCTTTGCTGGCGGCTGTGGTTCCGTCAACTGGATCAATAATGAACTCTACTTTGGGTCCTCCGCCTGTTCCGACTTTTTCGCGGTGTTCAAATGATGGCGCGTGGTCTTTTGGTCCTTCGCAGCAGATTACTTCGCCTTCTACATCTGTTTGGGCAAGGACTGCTCTTGAATATTCAATGGCTTTTGCATCGATTAAGTCACAGTCGCCTTGACCAACATGCAAAGCAGCGCCTATTGCTGCTGCGACTGTTATTCTTGTTAATGATGGGGCTAATGATCTAAGAGAAACCATTGTTTATTCCTCATTCAACACAATTAAGAAATATCTTGTTAACAAATAATATATATTTTACCATTATCGCTCTTACAAGAACGCTTTTTCAATCCGCCGCTATCAAATCTTTTGAAGTTAAGTTTCTGTAATTGCATAAATTAAACATTTAAGCTTAGACTCGCCCATGGCGTCAATCTGTCAGTAGAAGCAAGGAATATACTCTCTAACCCTAAACTTAACACCCAAACCATCAGCCACAGCCTCAGCTTTTGCTATGTCTACTTCGGGCATTCTTACCGCTGTAACCTCAACTTCGAGCACAGGCTTGGCTTTTCTTATGAAATCAATCACTGCTTCGTAGGCATCAGCGAAAGTTGGCTTGCAAATTTCCATGTAGGTTTCCCTGTCGCCAGCGTTTAAGCTGACGCTTACTGCATCAACGCCAGCAGCCTTTAACTCAGCCGCCACATCCCTGCCCCTATTACGAACGTAACCATGTCCGTTCGTGTTAACTCGGATTCTCAGTGGCCTGCCATAATGCTGCCTTGCCCACCGCGCAATCTCCAACAAAACATCCAACCTCTCCGTTGGCTCGCCAAAACCACAGAAAACCAATTCATTCCAACTTCTCATGTTCAAAACCTCGCCAAGCTCACCCGTGATTTGGGCAATGCTCGGCTCCTCAGCTAGTTTAAGGTTGAAGCCGCCGACGCCGCGCTTGTAGCGTTTGAGGCAGAAAAAGCAGCAGTTTGAGCACTGATTAGTTATGTTTAGGTAAAGCTTGTTGTCTAGCCAGTAGACGGTTTTGGATTTTTCGCTTTTATCCATGCTCTTCACGGGTGTCTGGTTTGAAAGTAAAATGTTATGTAACGTTTAACTTAATCGGGGGGTCGGCGGTAGTCAAAAGTACTTGGAAAATAGGGTGAATTTGGATTAGGCTGCTTGAGCTTTGTCGAGAGCCCCAAAATCGCTTTCAATCATATCGTCAATCTTTTTCACTTGAGCGTCATCGCTAGGATCGCAGCTCTTATACTCGCCTTCAAGATATTCCACCTGTCTTTTTAACGTCCCGCTATCAGTAACGTAAGCTATCAAAGTATCCTTCCAACTTGTCGTCTGGGCTACTACACTTGTGGTTCCCAAGCCGACTGAACCAACAAGACTCGCTAAATTTGAGAAAACAATCGCCAAAATTAGAAAGACAAATGTTGCAGTTATGAAAACCAAGTTTATAATTGCCTTGTCGCGAGTTTCTTTAAGTTTAGAATCAACGGCATTTTTGTATGAGTTTAATTTCTGCCCTAACAATTCGTATTTTGATGGTGGCGCTGCGGTTTTTAATAAATGTGGAACAATTGCGTGAGCCTTTATCGCAATTAAAATTTTCGCTGCTAAAGTTGAGTTCACTTTTGTTAGGTCGGGCTTTTCCTCTGGCTTTTTTTGCATGAGTAACTCTCAATTTTTATATCATTTGCTTTTGTTTATAACATTTTTCTTGCGCTTTAAACGCTAAGCTGTTACCCTAGTGGACGTGTAATCGCCAAAAACAGTTCCTGATTGCCTTTTACTCGTAGGAAAAACCGCTTGCAACGATAGAACGAGTGTTTTTATCCGCCTGTCATGAGCGACATTAATATTATGTTGTCGCCGTCTTTTAGCGGTGTGTTAACGCCTTTTAATTGGTCCATTAAGACGCCGTTAACCATTGCTACAAAGGTTGATTTCATTTCTTTCCGGTCTGGGTCGTAAACTTCTTGGGTGAACGGTTTCCCATATTTCTCAGCGACTTTGTATAGCACATCTGATAGCAGGGTAGCTTCTTTTAGGTCGAATTCGTCTTGGCTTGTTTTTGTAAAGCTTTTAACCAAGCTGATATAGTGAACTTTTATCCTCATTTTTCAATCCGGTGCCGAGTTGTAGATACAAAGGAATTAAGCGGGGGTATCTGATATCTTTTTTCTCTATTCAAATGAAGCTTTAACCTGCAATAGCCAAGAAAACCGTTATGACTGTTTGTACATGACGGCAAGCAGAAGACTCCATTTTAGCCGTGAATTTCCAAATTAGAAACCCATTAAGTTAATATACTTTTCAACTGACTAATAACTTTAAAAATAATGGAGGAACAATGTTTGCTTGGTTACGCAGGAAGAGTTTTACGCGTTGACTTAACCACAGGCAAAACTCGCCTTGAAAAACTAGACGAGGAAACTGCCAAAAAATACGTTGGCGGCATAGGATTAGGCATGAAACTATGGCTAGCCAATTCAAAAGCAGGCGTTGACGCATTCAACCCTGACAATCCACTAGTTTTAGCAGTCGGTCCAGTTTCAGGAACAATGTTTCCAACAGGCGGAAACGGGCATGCATTCATATCAAAATCACCAGCCACCAACGGTGTCGGGGAAGCAGTAAGCCACGGCACTTTTGGCGCAGAAATAAAAAGAGCTGGATATGACGCGGTTATTTTAACTGGGAAAGCTGAAAGACCTGTTTACTTATGGATCGATGATGATTCAGTCCAATTACTTGACGCCGAACAAATCTGGGGCAAATCACCATCTGAAACCGAAGACGCAATTAAAGATGAAATTGGCGATTACTACGTACGTGTAGCATCTATAGGTTTAGCTGGTGAAAAACTATCAAAAATAGCTAGCATAATTAACGAGAAAACTCGTGCTGCTGGAAGAACAGGATTAGGCGCAGTTATGGGCTCCAAGAACCTTAAAGCAATCGCTGTTCGAGGAACCCGCGACATTATTGTCGCCAAGCCTGACGAATTCATGGAAATGGTGAAAGAATTCCATGAAAGAATGAAGGGACCTGCAGCTCAGAAATACCGAACTTTAGGGTCAGCCGAAAACGTCATGATTCAAAACGCTTTGTACTGCATGCCCACACGCAACTATAATAATGCTCATTTTGAGAACGCTGTAAAAGTAAGCGGCGAAACTTTAAACGAGCGGTACATCGCAAAAATAATCGCTTGCAACTCGTGCGCCATGCGGTGCGAACATGAAGCTGTGGTTCGCGACGGACCCTACAAGGGAACTATGGCACGAATGGAATATGACAATTTGTGGGCGCTTGGACCAAACTGTGGTGTAGATAGACTTGATGCGATAATAAAAGCTGCTGAACTCTGCAACTACTATGGTCTTGACGCGCAAAGCACAGGTGTAACCGTAAGTTTCGTAATGGACTGCCATGAAACGGGCATCCTCTCCCATGAGAATCTTGGTGGGATTGACGCTCACTTTGGTAACGCAGAAGCGCTCCTGCAACTTATAGAGAAGATGGGCAAACGGGAAGGAATCGGCGATGTTCTCGCTGACGGTGTAAAAGTAGCTGCAGAAAAAATCGGCAAAGGCTCCGATAAGCTTGCTCAAAACATTAAGGGCTTGGAAGTCACAGGCTATGATTTACGATGCCTCAAAACTGCCGCTTTAGGCTTTGCAGTCTCGTTCCGAGGAGCAGACCATAACCGAAGCGGCGCTTACGCGTTTGACATGACGGGTAAAGTTGATCGTTTGAAAGCTGAAAAGGGTCGCGGTAAACTTGTCAAAGATTCAGAAGATGTTTACGCGTTGCTTGATTCACTCATCGTCTGCAAGAATGCCAAAGGTACCTTCTATAAGGAACTAGCTGATATGGCAAAGCTCTACACTTTAGTAACGGGCTACGAGATGACGTCTGAAGAACTCAGCCTTGCCGGCCAAAGGATAAACACTCTTGCACGGCTAATTAACGTTAGAGAAGGATTAAGCCGCAAGGATGACACGTTGCCATGGAAAGTTATGAACAAGCCAATCCCTGACGATGGACCAGCAAAAGGCGCCATGATAACCCAAGATGAACTTGACTTGTTGCTGGATGATTATTATCAATCACGCGGTTGGACAGCAGACGGTATACCTACAAAATCTCAACTAGACAAACTGGGAATGGAAGACTTATTCAACATAATAGAAGGGAAAGGGGCATAAAAAATGGTAAAGATTCATGATAGAAAATTTGTTTCAGTTGACCCAGAAAAATGCGTGGGCTGCCAAGTCTGCGAGTACGCTTGCTCATTCACGAAGGAGAAAGCCTTCAACCCGCTTAAGTCACGCATCCGTGTTGTGCGCGTTAACCAGTTAGCCAACATGTCGGTTACATGCAGACTCTGCGAAGATCCAGCTTGCGTAGCAGCTTGCCCAAGAGACGCGCTTACTCAGTCAGAAGAAACAGGAACAATAATCCTCGACAAAGACAAATGCAACGGTTGCGGCTGGTGCATCGAAGCATGCGACTACGGCGCCATAATGCTGCATCCTGAAACCAAAGTAGTCTACGTTTGCGACCTATGCAAAGAAAAAGCCGACGGCCCACAATGCATCAAATGGTGCCCTGAAGAAGCATTAACACTAGTCACAAGCGACGTGCTGGCGCAGAAAGCAAGAATCAGCGCAATCAAGAAACTCTTCCAAGAGCCAGAAGAGAAAGAAATCAAGTAGCAAAAAGGGCAAAAACTCTTCCGCTCAATTTTTTGTTTCTATTCTGTCTAACTATAAGTTAAAAAAAAGGTAAGTGTTAAAAACTGTTCTTAGACAACAATGTACTTTACATGCCTTCAGCATGTTCTTCCATGCAATGCGCTTCATAGTCCTCTTTTGTATCGTACTCTTCATTGTCCTTGGGGCATTTGTATTTGCCTTCACCCGTCCTTTTCGGCTTAGGCATATTAGATTTTTCAGATTCCAAAACCAACACCTCCATTCAATTACAGAAAAAGCAAGTTTCTAGTCGAAGTATAATTCTTAAAGCTATGTGACTGTAACAACCCAACCATAAAATAATTTCACGAGGCAAGCAAGCGCGCGCTTAAAAAAAATACGAGGCCCCAACTCAAAAATAAACATTAAGGATTTCAGGGACAAACCAGCGCGCATTGAGAATGCAGACCATGTGAAAATGGCAAAGCTAGTCAAGCTTGTTGGAATGCTCTTGCAGACGAAGGTTTACCTGTTCTGGGGTAAACCTGAAGGTGTGGTGTGACGATGACAATCGCAAGGACTAAGCCAGCATAATCTCCAAAAATTTTAGGGTTTCTTTTGCCTCTCCATTTCCCATGAGAATCTTGGCGAGTAAGCCCGCTTCTTTATGCGAAAAAAAGAGAAAAATAGAGAAGTAAATGTACCTATACCGAGGTTTTACTTTTTCTTTGCTGGGGCTTTCTTTTCTTCTTTCTTAACTGGTTTCTTGGTCACTAATATAACCTCGGGATTCTACATATATCAGTAATTTGTATTTATAATTTGTTACAGCCCGCGCTGTATTTGAGAATCTTTACTCGAAATCGCAAGGATTAAGTCAGTATAGTCTAAAAGTTTCAGGTTTTCGTTTGCTTGTCCATTATCGAAAAAGTACCAGTAAGGTTCAAACTAAAGGATTTCATTAGCTATTATTTTTTTCACTCGTTTGAATTCGTAGGCGGTTACGACCTGCTTAGGATTCCACGATCTGGTTATTTCCGTCCATATTTGCTTAAACTCTTCGAGGTTACTGTAGCCTTCTTTCTGCACCTCCGCTTCGCTTATGTCGCCTAGTCTTTGCTTAAACTTGCGCGTGATTAGTATGTGGCCTTTGGGCTTTTCGAACCATCTGTCGCGGATAGCGTAGCAGCGGCCTACGACAGGGTGCAGAACGGCACCTTCAAAAGCTTGGCAAGCCAGGCGTTCATCAGGTAGCTTCTATTCGGACAACAGAGAGGACAAGGCGTCTTAGCGGATGCTTCGTCTCAAAAACTGGAAAAACTCCTTCAAGAAGATTTACAAGCGAGAAAAATTCAAGAAAACCCTAATTACCCCCTGTATTGACATCTCTTGAAGGTGAAGCAAACCCTCAAAAAGCTGATTAGAAACCCCCTTGTTTATAATGGCAAGTTTGATGCTGACGGTAATTTAGAGGAAAAAGCGATAACAAAGGTTAAATACAGTTTTAAAAAGAAAAAGAGACTACGGAGAAGTCGTTATGACTGAATTAGAAATAGCTGTAGCTCCCATGCACAGATTATGTAAGAAAGCTGGCGCTGACAGGGTAAGTGAAGCAGCAGCAAAGGAACTTGCAAAGGCACTTGAAGAAATCGGCGTTAAAATTGCTAAAGAAGCACTGGATTTTGCGATGCATGCTGGAAGAAAAACCATCAAAGCGGAAGATATAGAGATCGCCGCTAGAAAAGTCATGGGAAAATAATCAGTTAGCTTCCCTTCTCTCTTTTTTGTCGAAGCTCAATGCGACAGGATTGAAGTTGCAGGAAGCGTAAGAAGACTTATTTCGGCTTTATCAAAATCGCGTAAAAGGTACATTTCAGGGTCTTGCCTCTCCATGATGTTAAAGCGCGGGTTAAGTGTCTCCTTTTGGATGATGAGGCGATGAGTGGTTAACCAGCCTACACCATTTGTTAGCTTGAAGGATAAGTTTGTCTTTTCTCTTGGAAAGCCGTCAAATTTCATAATGCTTTTTAGTGGTTTAGTACCATTTTGATTTTTGAATATCAAAATAAATAAGTCTTCCAAGACCCATTTAGGTGTCTGGATGATGTGAGGCGACGGCTTCGAGCCCTAAGCTGTGAGAAATCGTCAATCAACGCTGACTTCAATTTTATAGGCAAAGATGTTAAGCTAACAAATTTGCATACAATTCTACATGTAATTTCACCAATTCTACATGCAAAGTGCGCAACTTAATTCTATGTTGAACTATGTTGAATCATATTTGGAGCCTATTAGGATCATCTAGTAGACTAGGGGGTAGGCTGTTGCACACACACAAATACCCTATCTAAGCCGAAATCTCACACCAAGTTAACAGAACCCTTCTTTGCCAAGCGAGGTTTCTGCAAGTTCGCAAAAGAAACTTTTGCTGGGAGCAAGGAGCTCTTACTGGCGCCCAGCCTCAAAACTGTTCGTCTCGTTAGCAAAGGCGAGTTTTCAGAGCAGAGAGGACAAGCCGAGGATTCCGCCCGCTACAATCATGATTGATGCTATAACGAAGGCTGCTATTTCATATTTGTTGTAGTGGTATCCGTTCATCACTTTTTTATCCGAGACAAGTTTCCCCAGAAAGTACAAAGACGGTATGATCACTATCGGATAGATAACCATTAGACTTAGCATGAGTTGGATGTAACCTGTTATTGTGGCTACAAGGATTATAGCTGGAAGACTTTCCAGCATGTACACTGTCACGAAAGAGGTTTGTGATGTTTTGCCTGTTGCTTCGAGGACCCCCCAAGCTGAGCCAAGGGATATAACGATAAGTGCAAGAAAGCCCGCGAAGAGAAACAACGCTCCCATAATGGGCATTGCATACGGTCCAAAGAATGACAGCACTTTTGACAGGGCTAACGCACTGATCACGCTGCCTCCGTTGGAAAGACGTATTCCTGGAAAAATCAGTATGACCATTAGAACTTCTGATACTATAGCTCCGAGGAGCGTTTCGATGCGTTCGTTCTTAAGGTCCTTTGGCTGTTTCTTTCTGCGGGCATCGGCGCCAGAATGATAGTAGAGCATCCATGGCATGATTACTGCGCCTACGCTGGCTGCGAGAAGGAAGTCAAAGGATGGTTTAGTGTATGGCTGAAATGGGGAGAGTCCTACCGAAATGAATTCTTTTAGATTGACGGGAAATATGAAGGCAGATGCTACTATAGCTGCAACTAACATGAAGCTTAAGGGTATGAGCACCATCTCTGCTTTACGGTACTGCTTGCCAACCACTACAGCTGTATGGATCAAGAAAATTAGTATAAGTCCAAGAATGATAGGAAAGCCAAGTAAGTAAAGGCCAATGGCCATGCCCGCGTATTCGGCTAGGTACTCGAGGAAATCGCTTATGCCCATGGGGACAGCTGCAAGTATTGCCTTGCGGCTTCCGAATTGTTTTCTGGTTGCCTCTCCTAGTCCAAGCCCTGCGCACGTTCCTAGTCTACCCGCCGCATCTTGGATAATGAAGAGGGGAAAGATCAATAAAAGAAGAATGAATGCCATTCTGTAGCCGTAGCTTGCGCCGGATTGTAGTGCGGTGATAATTGAGGCTATGTCTATGTCTGCTATCATTACGATCCAGGCTGGACCGAAGTTTCTAAGCCAGTCGCCTACTTTGAAATTCATGTTGACGCCTCTTTAAAGTCGCAGGTCAAATCGCGCACACTTAGGTCAACCTAAGTAACACACATGCTATATTAACTTTTAGGCACACCTAAATCATTTCCCCCATACACAACAAACGCTCAGACTTCAAAACTTATATCCAAAATCAACAATTAACTAATGAGAACACAACTCATGCCAACCTCCGAAAGCGTTGAAGAATACCTAGAAGCACTTTGGATATCGGAAGAAAGAGGCGAAAAATTAGCGCACCTCACGTGGGTGGCAGATCACCTAGGAATAGCAGCGCCAAGCGCCTTAGAAATGCTTAAGAAATTAGAAAAAGAAGGCTACGTAATTTACAGGGCAAGACAGGGCATCGAACTTACTAAGAAGGGAAGAAAAATAGCCAAAAGAATTATCCGCGCCCACAGACTGACTGAAGTATTGATGAAAGAAACGCTCAAGACAGACATCCAAGAAGAAAGCGTTTGCGGCATGGAACACCACATGGATGAAGCATTCATGGATGCCTTATGCACACAACTTAACCATCCAAGAAAATGCCCCCATGGACACGCTATCCCAAAAGGCAAATGTTGCCCATAAACCCCAGTTAACAGAAAATTGCTAAACTTAGAAAATCATTCCTTCCGATGATACAAACTGAAAGAACAACATTGCATTTGTTCCCAGCTTACACATGCCCCTTTCTTATTATCCATCCTAAAAAAGCCAAAAGACGCATAAACCAAAAAGAAGAAGCAACCGCACTAAAAAATGCAGTCCTTAACCAAAAATTGCTCGCTACCTGTATAGACAGATTATATAAATGAAAGTTCTGCCTAACCGCCTATGCACGCTAAAGAACTTAACTTAACGATTTTCTCATAAGAAGGAACGAAAAATCCAAAGTAGCCCGGGATAGGTTCTTCAAACTCTCGTTCAAACATTTTTCAAGTACTACCAATTTGCGATTGAAATAGCTTAATTGCAATTGAAATGGCAACGTTTTTCTCGCTTTTTGATGGTTTACCCGAGAGTTCGACAATTTTCAGAGGTCATGTTTTGCACATGTTATGGCTACCCAAAAGCCTAGGCGTCCTAGACATGCTATTTTCAGAATACTCACTACGGCAGCCTTTATTTATGAAAATACGCCTATTGTGGGCCGCTGGGACTTTACCCAACTCTCTTTCCAGAGGAGATCTAACTTTGAAAGATACTTAAATTAGAATTAGGCGACAACCCCGCGCACCTCTAAGAACTTAAATATACAAATACAGTTCAATACTGTTAGGGTGACCTCGCAATGAAAAAACCTGAGCGAATGCTTGTCTTTCTCATTCCCCTATTTCTAATCTTATTTTCGTTTTGCGCTATGCCACCGAACTTGATCTTCGCCAGTTCTTCCCCAGATGACTGGCCAATGTTTCATCATGATCTAACTCATACAGGCTACTCAACCAGCACTGCTCAAGCAGCTTCTGCCACTCCCATTTGGAATTACACGACGAAAAGTGTTATCTGGGCTTCTCCCGCAGTTGCCAATGGCTATGTCTACATAACCTCCGACGATGGCAACATTTATTGTCTTGATGCTTCAAGCGGCACAAAAGTATGGAACTACACAACCCAGGGACCCATAGGCTCTTCTCCCGCAGTTGACGGTGGATACGTTTACGTAGGTTCTTATGACCACAATATTTATTGCCTTAACGCTTCCACCGGCGCTAAAGTATGGAATTTCACAACCAGAAATACTGTGGAGTCTTCTCCCGCAGTTGCCGGTGGCTATGTCTACGTGGGGTCTTGGGATGGCAATGTTTATTGTCTTGATGCTTTAACCGGGGCAAAAGTTTGGAGCTATACAACTGGGGGTCTTGTCGAGTCTTCTCCCGCAGTTGCTGATGGCTATATCTATGTAGGGTCAACATACAACAATGTTTATTGTCTTGATGCTTCAACTGGCGCAAAAGTTTGGAGCTATACAACTGGAGGTATCGTGGAGTCTTCTCCTGCAGTTGCTAATGGTTACATCTATGTAGGATCCGAAGATGGTAACGTTTATTGTCTTAACGCTTCAACTGGCACAAAAGTATGGAATTACACAACCGGAGGGATAGGAGAGTCTTCTCCTGCAGTTGCTAATGGTTACATCTACATAGGATCTGAAGGCAATAATAGTGTTTATTGTCTTGATGCTTCAACTGGCGCAAAAATATGGAACTATACAACTGGAGGTACCGTGGAGTCTTCTCCTGCAGTTGCAGGCGGCTATGTCTACATAGGATCGTGGGACCACAATGTATACTGCTTTGACGCAACCACAGGTGTAAAAATATGGAACTACACAACTGGAGCGGCTGTAAGTTCTTCTCCTGCTATAGCTGGTGGCTATGTCTACGTAGGATCTTGGGATCATAGTGTGTACGCTTTCGGCATCCCATCTGCTATAACTACTGCGCCTTCGCCTGCTGTGATCGTGTTAGCTGTCTCTGTGATCCTTGTTGTGTCTTTGGTCTTGGTTATAGTAGCAAAAAGGCGGATGGTTAAGAAAAACCGATGAAGCGCTGAAGCAAGCAATAGTCAAAGAACCCCAAAAAAAACCAAACGGTATACAAGAGCTTATGCAGTAGTAGCCTGGGAGTTATCGTTTCCGGACTGTAATTTCTACCGAAATCTTCCCTTTTTTCGACCGATGCGGGGTCGCTGTGATTTGAACCACGCCCCAAGTGGTGATGTCAACTGAGTTTATAACATTTTTTCTAAATATATTTCAAGCGCTCCAAGACCCATTTAAGTGTCGGGATGATGTGAGGCGACGGCTTCGAGCCCTAAGCTGTGAGAAATCGTCAATCAACGCTTACTTCAATTTTGTAAGCAAGGATGTTAAGTTAACAAATTTACACGCAATTCTACATGTAATTTCACCAATTCTGCATGAAAAGTGCGCAACTTAATTCTATGTTGAACTATGTTGAATCATATTTGGCGTCTATTAGGATCATCTAGTAGACCGAGGAGGTAGCTTGTGCACACACACAAATACCCTATCTAAGCCGAAATCTCACGCCAGGTTAACAGAACCGTTGTAGCAACCTATCCCACGAAAATTAACATGGAGAACAAATTCCACGCCAAGTTACCAGAACCAGTAAAAGGAATGCTTAGCTGAACCTCAAACGGCGTTGAGTTAATAAAAATCACTATTGTTCATTATCAATTTTCAAATCAGCAAACCGCTCGATAATCCACTCTTTAATTTCATCCCTTGTATGACGGAAGGCCACAATCTTTTCTTCTTCGCTTCCCTCTACTTCGGAAGGGTCATCAAAAGGGTGCTGGAAATAATGTTTTGCTCCAGGCAATCTTGAGCTAATCAACTCAGGTCTGCCCATAACTATCGGTGAAGAGCAAATTGCACAATTTATCTTTGAACTGCTGTGGCAAACTGATACAACCAAGTCGATATCGGCTTCTTTGAAATTTTCGAGGCTCTTAGAATATTGCCTAGAAATATCTATCCCTATCTCATCCATAACCTTAATGGCCAATGGATTCACCTGCGTAGGATTCGTTCCAGCACTAAAAACCTCATACTCATTACCATAAAAGTGTCTAAGCAACCCTTCAGCCATCTGAGATCGAGCTGAATTATGAGTACACAAAAACAAGATTTTGGTTTTAGCCATTAGACTCATCCCAAAAGATTCTTTTTGAAATATAAAAACATCATCGATATATTCTCTATAGCAATAGTTGTTTCACCTTTTCAAGCAGTCCAGAAAGAAAAAACTTCTAACTTCTCTTTCTCAAACTGCTTCTTCAAAATGACCTTAACTTCGTCTTCATCCAAATTAAAAATGCCCTTTTTATCTTTGTGCAAGGGAATTCCTGTTTCTCTCAGCCTTTCGCCTTTGGGAAAGTCAAGAAAGATATAGTAGCGCCTGTCATGAAGCATTATAATTCTTAGCGTTGTTAGTTCCTTATTGGGGGAAAAACCGTTTTGCTCAAGAATGTACACTATTGAGCCTGGTTTCTTTTCGCTGACTAAGCGTTTGAATTCTTCCCAGCTTTTAATCCTTATATGGCCCTCGTTCATGAGCTTGACCTTTTTCATACTGTTTACTGCTCGTTTGGGATCTTCTCATTTCTCGAATTAGCTCTCTTGTCTCTTTTTTCGATGGATGTGTTATCGCGCCAGCGGGGCATATCACATCGCATCCATTGCATAAAACAACACAATTGTAAGGATTTTTGACTATAGGTATCTTTTTTCCTTCTTTTTCTTCAAATGCGTAGGTACCAAGCTTGCAATATTCACCGCATTTTCCACAGCTAGCACATTTTTCATAATCAATCGTTGGGTACCAGGGTATTTTGCTTCGGGGAATTCCGTGCCAAGTTTCTTCAGACATCTTTTTTGCCGCCTTACATGCTTGTTATATAAACTCACATCCATAGCAACTTTTAAATATTGTTATTGACTCTAAAGTAAGTCATGTCCGCAAAAGTGGAAAATCAGAAGGAAAATCAGAATCGTTTCAAATCAATAGTTTTCCATGCTCTCTCCGATCCAATCAGACTGGAAATACTTTCATTTTTGCGCGATGGCGAAAAGTGTGTATGCGAAATTGTTCCGCATTTAAACCTCATTCAACCGGTAGTTTCGCGTCACTTAAAAATCCTCAAAGACGCCGGATTAGTAAGGTGCAGAAAGGATGGAACCAAACGAATGTACTCGATTGTTGACCAAAGAATTTACGATGTTACCGATGACTTAACGTCAGAACTTGTGGATGCTCTTACGAAAGAGGTTTTTGAGTATATGACATGCAGCTAGAAGGAGATGGACGATTTGGAGACAGATAAAAAGTTCTGAAAACTGCCCAAAAGGATTGCGGTGGATGCTCCACTTGCGCATCTGATCTTAAAGCGGAAAACCTACGTGCGCAGTTTAAAGATGCGATTAAAAAAGGAGGATTGATTTTATGAAAGAAGAAAAAATTAAAAAACTCGTTAGAAACCGATACGCCAAAGTCGCCAAAACCAGCGGCTCTTGCTGCGCATCGCCTATTAGCTGTTGCTCAGGTCCAACCAGCAAGGAAGTAAGCAGCATGATAGGCTACAGTGAAGATGAGATGACTGCCGTTCCTGAGGGGGCAAATCTGGGTCTTGGCTGTGGCAATCCAACTGCTATGGCGTCGCTAAAAGAAGGCGAGACGGTTCTTGACATAGGTTCAGGGGCAGGATTTGACTGTTTCTTGGCCGCCAACAAAGTGGGCAAGAAAGGCAAAGTAATAGGAGTAGACATGACTCCTGAAATGATCGATAAGGCAAGAGCGAACGCGAGAAAAGGAAAATACACAAACGTCGAGTTCAGACTTGGAGAAATCGAGAACCTGCCGGCCGCAGATAACTCGGTCGATGTCATAATCTCAAACTGCGTAATCAATCTCTCGCCAAACAAGAAGCGAGTTTTTGAAGAAGCCTTCAGAGTTCTATCCCCTAAGGGGCGATTGATGGTTTCGGACATTGTTCTCTTGAGGGAGCTGCCTGAATCCATACGCAAAAACGTTGAAGCTTACGCAGGATGCATCTCAGGAGCAGAAATAAAAGACAAATATATTGAACTGATACGAAAAGCTGGCTTCCAAGAAGTAAGAATAATTGAAGAAAAGACGTATCCGCTCGAATACATCATTAGCGAATCCGCAACCCAAGAAATCGTCAAAAGTTTAGATATGTCGCTCGAAGAAGTAAAAGAAGCGGCAAACTCGGTGGTAAGCGTAAAAGTATCTGCAGTGAAAACAAACTAGCCGCTGGCATCCGCGGCTATTCATGCACCGGGTAAATCTCGGTGCTAACCCCAATTTTGTGGAGATGCGAACCTGAATGAGACTGTGTGAAAACTAATTTTAATTTTATAAAATTGCTAAGTTTATGGCGAAGTGGTAGGGCTTAGGGACGTGTTTTCGACATATAAGACGCAATTTCCAAAACTAAACTTGAGTTTTCACACGGTCTGGAATTGGTTTGGGTCTCTATGGGCTCACCCCCAGAAGCTGGGTAGGTTTTCAATGATTACCCGAGAGTTTGAAAGTCGAACTGACCAGGGTTTAACGTAGCCCGGGAGAGATTCGAACTCTCGTCGGCGGGTCCAAAGCCCGCTATGCTTGACCACTACACCACCGGGCTGCAAGTCTTCTTTTTTGTTAACGCTAGAGTTTTAGGACATTTTTTATCCTAATAAGCGTTCTTCATGAGAGATGGGGGTTGGCACTTTGTTTTTCATTAACATTTTTTTTATGCTAATCTCCATCAGCCAGATGTCGATAGTGCATAAATTTGTTAAATAAAGTGTGCAATAGCTTTATTAAGACCACAAAGCTTAAATACAACTAACATTCCATTCCTTAGTTTGCGCGGGCCGAATGTACTGTTTTCTAGCCAGATTGGCCTATAGTGACGGTTCTACGCATGTTGAAAAGGAGTCAAAAAAATGAGCAAAAAAGAAACTAAAACACAAACGCGCTTGTCTGACAAGTGCGCAGAGTGCGGTAGCGAAAACCTAGTTCACGATTACGACACCGGAGAAACCGTGTGCGGCGACTGCGGCTTAGTCCTGTACGAACAAATGATGGATAAAGGACCAGAATGGCGCGCATTTACCCAAGAGGAGAAAGCGTCAAGAAGCCGAGTTGGAGTCCCCACATCCTACTCTGTTCATGACAAAGGCTTATCCACAGCCATTAGCCAAGTCGACCGAGATGCCTTTGGAAGAAAACTGCCCCTATCCACAAGGCTGCAAATGTGGCGCCTTAGGAAATGGCAAATACGCAGCCGAGTGCACTCATCCGTCGACCGAAACCTAGCTCAAGCCATGGCAGAACTTGATCGTCTCTCCGACAAAGTCTACATTCCACCACCAATCAAAGAAAAAGCCGCTGTAATTTACCGAAAAGCCTTAGACAAAGGCCTTGTTCGAGGAAGATCAATCGCCGCTATCGCTGCTGCCGCGCTTTATGCTGCTTGCCGCGGAAGCGGAACACCACGTACACTGCGGGAAATAGCTGAAGCTAGTCTCGTCGATAAGAAAGACGTCGCAAGATGCTACAGACTATTGCTGCGTGAGCTTGATGTTCGCATGCCTATCGCTAACCCACTCACTTACGTGTCTAAAATTGCAGAGAAAACTGGAATTTCAGGCAAGACCCAGGGTGCAGCCATCCAAATTCTCAGAGACGCAAGACGCAAACGTGCTGCTGCTGGAAAAGACCCGATGGGTTTAGCTGCTGCTGCCCTCTACATTGCTTGCTTGCAGAACAACGAGAAAAAGACTCAAAAAGACATCGCTGAAGCTGCTGGCGTAACTGAAGTAACCGTACGCAACCGCTACAAGACACTTAAGAAACAATTGAATCTTGAGTTGCCCGATTAAACCCTTTTTCTTTCAATCAAGCATCAGTTTCTTCTTTTTCTTCTTCAAGCTCCATAACTACGGCTCCAATGTAACCACAGTCTTCACAGTAATATTGTTCACCCGTTAACCAAACAGCTAGACTGCTTGTCAGCTTTAACTTTGGGCTACAACATCTCGGACAATAAATCTGCGTTCGTTTTCGATGCTTGATCGATTTGAATACTTCGCGAATGCCGTCTACTTTTTTCGTCAATTTGCACCACTGCTCCGACTTTGCGCTTTATTGGACTTCGATGTTTTCTGCGGGGTAACCCATTTTGATTAAGAAGTCGCGTATTCTGTCTCGGTGGTCTCCTTGCAACATGATTTGCCCGTTTTTGCTGGTTCCGCCGCATGCACAATATGTTTTTAGTTTTTGCGCAACACTTGGCAAGTTTATGTTTTTATCGTCCATACCATCAACTATAGTGGTTGGTCTGCCAAATTTTCTAGTTTCAAGCCTAATGCGAATTCTCTGTTGCTCTTTCTCTATTTCTCCACAAACGCATAAGTCCTTTGGAAGCCCGCATGTTGAACAAACTTCAGCCATGACACTCAACAGTGAATTAGCATCTGCAATATATAAAAGTTTCAAATTGAAAGCAGTTTTATTCTTAGTTGCTATGGTTTTTAGAATATTTTTATCGCTATGGTTGTGAGGAATTTTCAAGTATTAATTGCTAATTGCTGCCACTCGTTCTGCTAATTCAGCGACTTGTTCTCTGAACTTGTCTCTCATGTTGTTGAAACGCATGGCTGCTGAAGGATGAATAACTTGCATGTATTCTATGCCCTCTAACCGTGGGGTATCTTTTGCCGATGCACCAAGCAGTACGATTATTTTTGGTTTGATAACGCTTATTTGTGTGTTTAAGTAGGGTAAGCATGCCGCTACCTCGTCGGGATAGGGTTTTCTGTTCTGTGGAGAAATATGCTTGACAATGTTGGTTATGAAGACGTCTTCACGTTTTATGCCATTCTCAGCTAGCACTTTAGTTAGGAATTTTCCTGCTCTCCCAACAAAAGGCCTGCCAGTTTCGTCCTCGTCAGCTCCCGGGTTCTGCCCTACCAGCATGACCTTAGCATTTAATGGTCCTTCGCCGGGTACACCATGTTTTGCTCCTTGCCAAAGCCTGCAATTTCTGCAACAGTAAATTTGCCAATTTAAATCTTCAAGCGCCAAAATAAGTCGCCTTGTTGTTGGGTTATGACAGTCACACAACCTTAAAAAAATCGCGCCCGTTAGTTTATAATTAAGTTCTTGCTTCTTTCTAATGGGAGCGAATAGGAATTTTAATGTTTTCGAAGGATGAAAAATGACTGAGGAAGAGTCCGTATCTGAATCACTTATCGGAATTGCTGTTCGTGTACTTTTAAGAGTTATTTTTGTTTTTGAACCTCTGGCGCCGACAGCCATAACTATATTGATGAATCAACAGCTGCACAGGTTCAAGGAAGCGGGCGCAATTGGAAATTACAAAACTAAAACTAAACGCTTAGGAAAGTTCCATTACCGTATTGAAGTTGATTTGGATTTAACTGGTATTCAGGCGATTCATCTTTTCGTTAACTTATTCCCCAAACAATTAAGCCGATTCAGGAGGTGGTTCCATGACTGAAATAGCAGAAAAGAAAGGCAAATTGAAAGTAACATTAGAGGTTGAAGTAAACGAGGAGTTGATGGATTTAGCTAAAGATGCGATGTCTAAGATGCCTATGAGGATGCAGGAAATGTGGAAGGGGCACGGCGGAGAAAAGAAAGAGTAAACGCTCCGAACTTGAAATGGCCGATCTTTTTCTTATTTTTTAAGAAAAACGTTTTTTCATCAATATCAATATAACTTTCTCATCTGCTCATCAAAAAAGCGAAAACCCTATGCTTTGCTTGCTTTATCCAGCACCTTCACTATCAAATCGTCGCGTATGCATTCTGCTTCTGCTTCAGCTTCCTTAGGATCCTTCACTTTTTGCTTGTGCTCCTCAACGTGGGCTTCAATCGCTTCGCTCATAAGCTTAACGTTGGGAAATAACAAAATTTCAGCCCCACAAGAACATTTAATTACAGGCAACCCAGCGTTACCATTTGGATTCTTCTTGGAAACATTAACATCCAACCAGCTTCAACCTTCCCAAAGAGCATTCCACGTACCATAGGTCGGATCTATAAAGGTTTATTTCTAAATCTGAATATTTTAATCCGGGAAATCTAGCATAAAATACAATATTCATAAAAAAACAAGTAAGCGATTTCATTTTTGGCTTGCTTCGCGCTAAGAATGATCGATTTTCTAAAACGCTTTTACTCTTTTTGTGTTTTAAAGAAAGATTTTATACCCAAACATGCACTGTTCTTTAAGGATGAACATGAAGTTTTTAATCATACAAAAAGTAAAACGTGAGGTTACCATCGAGAAATGGGCTAAACTGCTTCCACTGCAATTCAAGTACTTCGATAACTTGGAGAAAGAGAAGACGCTTGAAGTATACTATCACCTTATCGGGCAGCAGGGCAGCATGTTGATAGTGAACGTTGATTCAGACGAGAAACTCTCAAAAATCATAGGTCAAGACCCCTTGTTTTTTGAATGCGACCGCGAAATCTACCCGCTAACGACAAGGCAAACGCATGAGAAACAAATAAGAGTACTCCTTCAGCCATAACGTAGCGGTCTTCTATTATGGTCTGCCACGGCGGTTTCGCCCTTGACGAAGCAACTAGACGCTCATGGTATACTCCAGAGGCTATCCTGCAAGACTTACACTTGGGCATGACGTTCATAGACATAGGCTGCGGGGACGGCTTCTTCAGCATTTTAGCAGCCAAAAAGGTAGGTGGAAAAGGGAAAGTCTACGCCGTGGACTCAGACGCTTCAGCAATTGAAAAACTAAACTGCAAAGCCAAAACAGAAGGCTTGGAAAATATTATTGCCAAGATTGACGCGGCTGAAGAAACGGTTTTCTGCAGCAAATGCGCTGATTTTGTTTTCTATAGCATGGTGCTTCACGATTTCGCTGATCCAGCCAAAGTGCTACAAAACGCGAAACAGATGACAAAACCTACTGGTCTGCTAGTTGATTTGGATTGGAAAAAACAAGACATGCCTTTTGGACCGCCAGTCAAAATTAGATTCAGCGAAGAGCATGCATCAAGCTTAATCAAAAAGGCAGGCTTCCAAATTGAAGGCGTTAAAGATGTTGGAAGCTACCATTACGTTGTTACCGCAAAACCTTTGCCTTAGTAAAATCATGTTTGCTCAGCAGTAGCGTAAAGTTCCAGCAGGTCTCGTTTGAACAGTTCAGGCTGATCTCTGTATGCTGAATGAGAGGCTCCATTATAGACTAAAAGTTTAGCGTTAGGCAGTTTATCCGATAGGGTTCTCATTTCTTCCCCTGAAATGAAATTGTCTTGTGAACCCCAAATTATCTTAACTGGAAAATTAAACTTGCCATAAAGCTTCAATAAATCTTTGTCCAGTGCTCTGGCAGGCGCAATCAAAAGTAAGCCTTTTACTGGAAACCGAGTGGCATACCTTAATGCTATGTTTCCACCTATGCTGGCGCCGACAAGAACAGGCACCGCTGAACCGAACACATTCTTGACAGCCTCAGCCGCAACTACCACGTTAGCTTCGGGGTTTCTGGTTTTAGGTTGGCACTGGCTTCTCAAACCGTAAGGCATATCTAAAGCTAAAAACGGCACCCGCTTCTCAATTAATAGTTCTGTTACTCCAATGCGATGCCAAATATCTATTGTATAAGATAATCCATGCAGAAAAACAATCGGAACGCCTGGCGGAGCGAAGTATAAAGCCTGACATTTATGACCAGCGGCGGATAATGTTTTTTCCATAACTTCTACTAAGTTTTCGCTTCTTATAACATTTGACTGCTTACTAACGGATATGCGAAAAGAATAATAGCCCTCTAATGTTTCATTAATTGGTGATTTTTTGTCTGTTAAAGTTGGCGATAAAGCGCCAGATTTTACGCTTCCCTCGCAAATGGGGGACAATGTGACTCTTTCAGAATTCTTCGGCAAAAAGAACGTAGTCTTATACTTTTATCCCAAAGATGAAACAGCCGGCTGCACAAGGGAAGCATGCAGTTTCAGAGATAGCTACGAAGAACTAACAAATTTGGGTGCTGAAGTACTCGGCGTAAGTGGGCAAAGTGTGGAGTCCCATAAGTCTTTTGCAACTCATTATGGCTTACCCTTCATACTGCTAAGCGACGAAGATAACAAGATTCGCAAACTGTACGGTGTTCCCTCAACAATGGGCATACTTCCAGGACGAGTCACCTACATAATTGATAAGCAAGGTGTTGTCAGGCACATTTTCTCTTCCCAAACCCAAACTCAACGGCATGTTGAAGAAGCAAAAAACACGCTGAAGGATCTGGAAAAAGAGCAGCAAGTCACCGTTTAAGTGGAGAAGCCTTGCTAATTGCTGAATTTATACAATTCCCTTACACGAAAAATCGAGCCATGCAAACCAGCAGAAGACATGCAGGTTAAAATGTACACTTGCGGTCCATCGACATATCAGCAAGCGCACATTGGAAACTACCGCACTTTCCTCTTTGAAGACATACTTCAACGCTACATGGAATACTTGGGCTACCATGTTACGCGGCTAATTACCTTAACAGATGTTGAAGACAAAGCCATAGCAGAGGCAAAAAAAGAAAATCTCACCGTAGAAGAACTGACAAGAAAAAACGAAGACGTCTTCTTCCAAGATTTCAAGCTCCTAAAAATCAAAACGCCAGACTACGCCATAAGGGCTTCCTCAGCTGTGGACCAAGCGGCAAAACTAATTGCTCAACTGTTAGAAAAAGGCTACGCGTACTGGTACACGTACAAGGGTGCAAAAAACGTTTATTTTGACCCATTAAAATTCAAAGACTTTGGAAAACTGGCGCATTTGGACATGAGCAAGTGGCCGAAAAAGAAACGCCGCTTTCACAAGGACACTTATCATGGCACACCATGGAACATGGGTGATTTTATTATTTGGGATGGCTGCAAACAAGACGCCGTTTGTTATGTGGCGCCGATTGGCAGTGGCAGGCCAGCGTGGAACATTCAAGACGCAGCAATAGTAACTAAGCATCTTGGCTTCTCAATTGATGTTGCTTGCGGCGGAATCGACAATTTGGTCAGGCATCATGATTATACTATTGCCATTGCAGAAGCCGTCTCAGGTAAACAGCTCTCGCGTTACTGGCTTCACGGCGGTCACCTTTTTGTTGATGGCAAGAAAATGTCTAAAAGCACTGGCAACGTGTATTACACAAGCGACATTTTAAAGAAAGGTTTTAGTGGCGAACATTTAAGGTTCTTTCTTACATATGGACCCTACAGGAAAAAACTAAACTTTACCTTTGAAAAGTTGGCTGCAACTAGTCGAAAACTGGATTCCTTCAAAAGCATGGTTAAAGACCTGCAAGAGCAAAAATCAGACAATTCCAATACAGAGACAGAGACGGAGGGGGTCAATGGCACTATCGTTTCTGTCTTCGAGAATGGCATGAATAACGATTTAGACGTGAAAACTGTTTTTGACGGCCTATACGAAACAATCCGTAGATTGAACAAGATGCGTGAGTCATTAAGCGTTAAAGATGTAAAAAATATAATGGATGATTTGCGCAGGATTGACTCTGTACTTCAATTTATCTTTTAGTGGCGCTGTGTGCTTAGACTAATTCGCCTACCAGCTTAACTCTCTGAAAATTTTCTTCCCTATGCGGAGCCATCTCTAATTCTTCAGTTAAGTCTTTGCCCGCTTGATGCATTCCCAAGTGGTCTCCATCAAGCCAGAAGCCGCTTTCCGAGACATCATAGACTTTTCCTTTATAGGCGAAGTAGGCTGGTTTACCATTTTTCCCGTTACTTTCTTCAAGTTCTTGCACGGTTACCTTTTTTAGTTCGGTCAAAAAAAATCACTTCTTACATTTTAAAGTTGAGACTTGCATTTAAAATGTTTATGCTGTATGTATTTAGCTTTTGTCTCTTGTCTTAGGGTATTTGTGTGTGCTCAGCCTACCTACCCGGTCTACTAGATGCTTCTAATATGCTTCAAATATGATTCAACATAGTTCAACATAGAATTAATGCCCGCACTTTCTACATGAATTAAGCTGTTTTACATGTTGAAGAAGCTTACTTTTAACATGGACTTTATTGTTAGATGTTCAAAAATGCTCCAAATAGACGGAAGCTCTCAGGTTCCGATTATTTCGGATAGATTTAAGCAGGGGAAAAGAACTTGCACTAAACATAAAAAGACAAGAGCAAAATAACACTTTATGCTTAATTTCTTACGCTAAGAGCGATTGAGGATTAGTATGTTGCCAATCCTTTTGCAAAAGTATTGATGAGGATGCTTTTACCCATCAAGTTTTGGGCTATAAAGTTTGCTTTTGCCATTCCACCTTGAAAATTGAAGCTTAACTCGTTAACGTTTGTTTGGTTTGCTCCGTTTGCTTGATTAATATTCACAGAGTAAAACGTCCAAAAAATGAAGACTCCTACAATTACCGCTATGGTCACTACGGCTATCAAAATAATGACTGGTACCAGAAATGGGTTTTTCTCCATTGGCCTTGCTGACGGAGGTGCAGGAGTAAAAGTGGCAACTGGTGTCCCGCATTTATGGCAGAACCGTGCGTTTTCTTCCAGCTTAGTTCCGCATATTCGGCAGTAAGGCAAATCGCATGAAACCTCAAGCTACGGGTACTGCAACTTGAAAAATTTAAGCCTTTACCAAAATTTTCTCTTACTTTGTGATGTTTCATTTGGTAATAATTAAGCCCTAGTAATTTTAAATAAGGGCGCTACTAAACGGTTTGTTGGAGATGCCATTTGCCTGAAAAAGTTTTAGTTACATCCGCCTGGCCATACATCAACGTCACGCCCCACTTAGGAAACCTTGTCGGCTCAGTCCTATCAGCCGACGTTACAGCCAGATACTACAGGCTAAAGGGCGACGACGTGTTGATGGTGAGCGGTTCAGATACGCATGGCACACCCATCGAGGTAGAAGCGATAAAGCAAGGCATTACGCCTAAAGCGTTAACTGACCGAAACCACGCCCGCGTAGCCGAACTTTTTCGTAGATGGAATGCTTCCTTTGATAATTACACCAGCACTGAAAGTCCGGTGCACAAAGAATTTGTCCAGAAAATCTTGCTTGAAATCCAAAAGAACGGTTACATTTTCGAGCAAGAAACTCAGATGCTTTATTGCCTGCATGACCAGCGCTTCCTGCCCGACAGGTTTGTGGAAGGCAAATGCCCATACTGCGGTTGCGAAAAAGCCCGCGGAGACCAATGCGACCGATGCGGCAGGCTTTTGGAGCCAACCATGCTAATCGAGCCGTACTGTGTAATCTGCAAAAACACGCCTACAGTGAAAACAACACGTCACTGGTACATTGACTTATCCAAATTTGCTGAGCCCTTAACCGAGTATCTGCAGAATAATCAGCAGCTTCCAGCCAACGTTAAAAACTTCAGCTTAAACTGGATAAAAGAAGGCTTAAAACCACGAGCCGTCACCCGCGACGTAGAATGGGGTATCCCCGCACCTTTCAAGGGCGCCGAAGGCAAAACAATCTACGTTTGGGTCGACGCCGTTTTAGGCTACGTTTCAGCAACCATAGAGCAATGCCAACGCATGGGGCAACCAGAAAAATGGCGGGAATACTGGTTTAACAAGCAAGCTAAAACCCTCTACTTCGTAGGCAAAGATAACATCCCATTTCACACCATAATTCTGCCCGCTTTACTGTTGGCTTCAGGCGAAGACTATAACCTGCCATGGAACGTTTCCGCCACCGAATTCCTCCAGTTCAAAGGAGAAAAAGCCTCAAAAAGCCAACGCGTCGGCATCTGGATAGACGAGGCGCTCGAGATGTTTCCAGTGGATTACTGGCGCTTCTTTTTAATCGCCACAAGACCAGAAAGCAAAGACACCAACTTCACATGGAGCGCTTTCATCGACAAAATCAACGCTGACTTAAACGACACCTTCGGCAACTTTATTCACCGAACCTTAAGCTTTATTGCTTCAAAATTTGATGGCGAAATTCCAAACCCCACTAAACTAGACAACAGCGACGAAGCTGTGTTGCAGGCAATCAAAGCGAAAGTGCGAGTTGCAGCCCAAGAAATCGAAAGCTCATGGCTTCAGTCTGCCGCCAACACGCTAATTGGAATAAGTCGCATTGGAAACCAGTACCTTAACGATAAGGAACCATGGAACCTGATGAAAACTGACAAGGAAAAAGCAGCGACCATATTCTATGTTGCCGCCCAAGTAGTGAAAGCTATAACGGTGGTTTCAGCGCCTTTCATGCCTGATACGGCGGATCAGCTTTGGCAAACACTCAACCTTCCAGGAAGCGTCAACAAAAGCAACTGGAACGAAGCAGTAAAACCGCTTGAGGCTGGGCATAAAATAGCTAAGCCAAAACCGCTATTCCACAAAATCGAAACTGACGAGGCAAAACTTGATGAACAGTTGGCTCAGATTAGAGCTAAACTGGCAAGCCAGCCAAAATAAGTAGAAAGTATAAAGTTTTTTTGCTTATAGTAACTCATTGGTTTGAAAATACTAAGTTGCAAATCAAGTTATCCGACAATATTATAAATGTAAGGCGTCATATTAATTCGTAAGGTGAATGTTCTTTGACTGATGCGGAAACAGTTACAGTTTCATCAAAAGGGCAAGTTACTCTTCCTTCAAAACTAAGAAAACGACTAAAGATAGTCAAGGGCGAAAAACTCTTGGTTGTCAGCGAAGATAACATCATCAAATTGGTTCCTGTTCCCAAACTATCCAAGCTAGCTGGTGTCGACAAAGAGTTATTTGCAAACAGAAAACCTTCTGAGGAATTAAAGGCTATGCGGAAGGAGTGGACGGAAGAATTTGACAAAAGAATCGAAAAACTATAGGTTACTGCTAGATACTGAGCCGCTGATTAAACTGTTTGCAAAAGAAAAAGGTTGGGAAACAGTTCAAAAAATACTCTTACGGATTGAAAGCGGAGAGATAGAAGCAGCTATAAGCGTGGTTACGCTAACCGAAATTTATTATAAATATTTGCATGAAAAAAGAGTGGACTTAGCTAAGGCAAGGGTTGAAGAGCTAAAGTACGCTACCTATCTCAAAAAGCTTGAGATAGACGAAAAAATAGCAATTAAAGCAGGCGAATTTAAAGGAAAATATGGCATTCCTATAGCAGACTCCCTCATATCGGCGACTGCATTTTACAATGATGCAATAATGCTAAGTGATGACGTGGATTTTAAGAAAATAACAGAAATACAAGTGAAGACCGAACAAGAGTCTCTTTTATTCATAAGTGACTACATAGATACATTCAAGCGTTGAATTAGTATCATAAAAACGTCAAAAATTATCTGGAACAGAGGGATTATATGTCGAATCGAATAAGTGCCGATCTTCACGTGCACTCAAACTACTCCACGGATTCATTGATAACTCCAAAAGAGCTCGTTTTTTATGCCAAAAAGCGCGGCTTGAATGCTGTTGCTGTCACAGACCACAACCAGATTGAGGGCAGCTGCAAAATAGCTAAAGAAGCAGACTTTCTTGTTATTCCAGGCATGGAGGTTTCAAGCGCAGACGGCCACATAGTTGCCCTGAACCTTCAGGATTTAATTCCAAGAGGCTTAAGTGCAAGGGAAACAGTTGACCGAATCCATGAGGCGGGCGGGATAGCTATTGCAGTTCACCCTTACGCTTGGTTTAAAGGTAGCTTAAATAGTCATGTTGCAGATGTAAAATTTGACGCTGTGGAAACCCTCAATGCTTCGGCGTTTCCGTTTAACCGTTGCAAGAAAAAGGCAGGAGAAATAGCGCAGAAGCTTAATCTGCCGTGTGTGGGCGGAACTGACTCGCATTACGGTCCGACAATCGGTTACGGCTACACGGTTATTGATTCTGAACCCAACGTTGACTCGATAGTTAAAGCAATTGTAAACGGGAAATGTCAGCCTTTCGGTCAGCCTGTGCCGTTAACGTTGAATTTGGAAAGGCAATACAAACTGATAAAAAGAAGAATCTCTGGCGCTTAATGCGCATTCCAAAATCAGTTTGGCATCAAAAGGCTTATTTGAGAAGATTACCAGTCCAAAAATGTTCTCTTTTTGCTATCAGGATGACCAAGCAAAAAGCCTACCCTATCTCCCCAGCTTTAAACTTACACAGACATAGAATCAACCAGAATCAGGAAAAAACGACCTATTTTCTAGCCTTGCACAAAATAGAAACCCCAAACATATAATTCAACTTTGATTCTGCTAAAAGCATGCTCTCAAGAAGCTTAGATAGAAGGGTTATATTTGAAACTCTTTCATGTGGATAATCCTTTTTAAAAATTTTCGTTACGATAGTATGGAGGTCTTCCCAGAATAAGGAGAAAAGAAGAGTTAAATCCAAGTTCTTAAATAAAAGGCTGGGGGAGGAATTGACCTGTGCATCTTAATCAATAAGACGAGGTCTCGCTCTCCCGACATAAACGGTAATTATTTAATCAGCTTGGGTGCTTCGCTGAGAGGGATAGATTGAATCTAAATTCGCTGTTAAAGTGGTTTAAGGGTGGCTTAAACAAGTGGCGAATAGCCTTCTTGATTTTTGCCTTCGTCTATGTCGCCTTTCTGCTTTATAACCTCTCCTATATGTCCCCTCAATGGGATGAAGTAACCAACCTGAACGGCGGCTTATTTCTGCTACGGGGCAACTTCCAGCAGTATCTATCTTGGAACTCTTTCTACCCACCCATGTACGACATATTTACGGCGGGTTTCTTTGCAGCGGGCGGCGTGAGCTTGTTCATGGGCAGGTTTGTGTCCGTGGTGTTCTCGCTGCTTTCCGTGTACGCTGTGTTCGAGTTTGCTTATCGCATTTATGGCGCGAAAACGGGTTTGCTTGCCAGCATCCTGCTCGCTGTTATGCCGGGTTACGTTTGGCTTAGCCGGATGGCTATGATTGAGACGACGCTTGTGTTTTTCTTCACGGTTTCGACGCTGTTCTTCTTTTTGTGGCTCAAAGAACACAAAAACAAGTTCTTGGCGTTGAGCATTGTGACGTTTGCTTTGGGCGTGGCGACGAAGTATCAGACGGTGATTGTGGCTGTCATAGCGGTTGTGGGCTTGGCGTTTTTGGGCAGGGACTACTTGAAGAAGAAGTTTCGCACTGTCCCCCGCTTAGCCATAACAGTTGTGGCTGTGGCGGTGCCTCTGGTTTTGGTGTTTTACTGGTTGTATTCAGCTGGATTGCTGAACCAGTGGCTATACGCCATGAACATAGGTAACCCTGACAAGACACTCTACAGTACTGGACTTGATCGATTTCCCGCGTGGTTTGACCCGCTGCCCAACTGGATCCGAGTGTCGATTTTCTATTTCATAGAGATAACGGAGCCATACACGAATGTCCACCCGATTTCGTTCCTCCTGTATGCTGTGGGGCTGGTGGGTTTGGGTTGGCTGGCGTTGCGGCGAAAAGCCGAAGACAAGTACCTGCTTATCTGGTTCGTCGTGGTCTACATCTTCTTCACCGCCATACCGAACAGGCAGTGGCGCTACCTAATACCGGCCTTCCCAGTGCTAGCCATCTCCGGGGCAAGCTTGATTACGTCTGCATTGGAAAAAGCGCAGAAAACCTGGAAACTCCCTCATCTGAGCGTCAGCAAGAAACGGTTAGTGCAGGTTGCCGCTGGTCTTCTTGTAGTCTTCACTTTGGTGGGCACAACTTACAGTGTCAGCGATGCTTACAGTTGGGTTGCTCAAGACCAAATCCACATCCCTATTCAGGAAGCCACAGATTACGCGGCTGCCCACCTTGCTCCGAATGAGTCGATTATGGTTATGTGTCCCCAGAACCTTTTCAGCAGTGGTATGGTCCAGTTTTACCTTAATGCGCAGGGCAAGAATATCTCAGTTGTCCAATATCCCGCGGAGCCTGTGGATGCTTACACGCCTGTTTTCAACATAACTGAGTTTGTGCAGAAATGTAGTCAAAACAATGTGAAGTACGTATTTACTTATGAGTACGGCGGCAACGTGCCCTACTTCAACACGACGCTTACCGCGATGGGCGTTTATGAGATGCTGTATGAATCTGGCAAATTCCAATATCTCTCAGGCAATGCGATGATAGAAGACCTTGTTAAACAGGGTTTGATTCCTGCTTTTGGCACTGACCCCCGTAGAATCTTCATCCTGACTTTCTTAGGTTAGCCTTCGACTTATAGGAATTCGAAATTGTAGCTGATAAGAAACTGTTCCATAATAAACCTGACACTTAGCCGATTTCTAAAAATTCAAAACCCGTATCCTTGTTTTTAGCTCTTTTAGCTGAAGAACCAGCCAGTTCCAAAATGACTGCTTCGCCTATTTGCCATACATCAACTCCCATGCGCACGCAGCCTGTAACGGCTGTGTCATTTCTTCCAAAGCTTGCATGCATATGCAGTTTCGGTTTGCCCTGCTCATCGGTGAAGATTGTTCCCACACCGCAGCTTTCATGCACTCCCCTCAAAAGCGTAACCATCGGTTCAGGAGGAAGCGCTGCTCCGTCTTTTGGTCCCACGACAACTTTGCTTTTGTCTTCTGCGCCGCCTAAGAAGAAGCAGAGTGCACTTGAAACTTGCTTTTCGGCAGCAAATTTTTCTATAACTTCATGTAAGCGCTCGCCTTGGTGGAGTCTGAGTATGAAGATTCTTCCGAGTTTGGCTTCGGTATAGTTCAAGGTTTTGCCCCTTTTTTCATCAAAACTGATGGGTAGTCAAATATAAAAGACTTCAACTTTGGCAAAAGTGCTCGGGATATTAGAGAAGCAAGCCTTTTGTGATTTATATCCTGTTTAAGTAGAGAATCTGTTTTGCGTCTTCTTTTCGTTTTCGCGTAGGCACGTTTGATGTGCTGCCATCCGTTGCTATAACTGCGCTTTCGGCGGCCATCTGGCAGTTTGAAAGGTGCCTTGCTTTATTTTTCTGAGACATATTTTTCAACCTCTTGAAGAGTCCAGACAACTTAGAGTAAGCTTATAAATGTTATCCCAATTTTAAAAGCGACCTTTTGAATCAATAAATTTATTGTTAATAAAAATTATGAATATGGATTGATTATGCTTAAACAGCATTTCTTAATCAGCGTTTGAAACGGTCGTTTCGCCACACGTCCGCGCTGTCACTGTATCCCCGTCGCTCCCAGAAGCCTAACTCTTTGCCACGAGTAAACCGCAAATGCACCACCCACAACGCGCTCTTATACGCATACTTACTCGGAACTACGAGACGCACTGGAAACCCGTACCCTTCCTCCAACACTTCCCCGTTTAGCTTGTAGGCTAAAAGAACATCGTCGCCATAGAGTTCTTCTCGGAAAAGCGAAGTGACATACGAGTCAGCGCATTCAAAAGTTACACTTTTAGCAACATCTTTAGGTTTAACAAGCCTCTCGATTTCGCGGACGTGTACGCCTTCCCATTTACAATCCACAACGCTCCAGCCCTCAACGCAATGAAAATCGCTGATTGAGACGGTTTTAGGTAACTTCATGAAGTCATTCCAGCTTAGCTTCACTGGTTTCTCTACTTCTCCATCGATTGTTAGTGTGTAGGTTTCAAGTTTGAGCTGTGGGTTAGTTGAGGTTACGCCTGGATGGTCAATGCCCCACCGTAAAATATGGTCGGTAGCCACTTGGTTGGGCGGCAGTTTTCTTTTCTTTTGTTCTTCGCAAGACAAAATTTTGACCCAGCTTAAAATGGGTTTACAGGGAGAAAAACTTTGCTTTGATGTTTAGCTTGTTTGGAAAAAGCTTGTCAGCTGTTTTTGCTGCGGTTCTTCCCTGCTGAAGCCTGAGACTTTCACTCCGACTCTTCGAACTTCAAGCTGGGTTTCGCTTAGGAATTTTCCGAATAGTTCTTTTACGTTTTTCTTGATTGTTTCTGAGTCTTTTGCTGGTTGCTCAAGTGTTATTGACCTGCTTTTACTGCTTAAATCAGTCAGGACCACGTAAATTGCAACTTGCTTAAAGCTCAAGTTCTTCTCCGCTAGTTCCTTGGAGATATCATCTGTTAATTCATCTGTTTTCTGCAAAATAAACGCCAAATCCTTTGTGTCCTGCTTTAATGTGCCGATTCTGCTTATGGATTCGGCTTCCCCTTGCTCTTGAACAGGTTCATTATCAACTGCGTTAGCGGCGTTATGGAAATAGACACCGAGAATTTTTCCCCAAATGTCTACGAGTTTTTGCACGTCATAATTTGCTAAGTCGCCGACTGTTTTGATGCCTAAGGAATCCATTCTTGCCGAAGTTTTCTTTCCGACACCTAAGAGTCGGTCCACGGGCAACGGCGCAAAAAAATTCTTTGCTTCTTCAGATTTTACAATTGTTAAGCCGTCCGGCTTTTGACTGTCACAAGCAATCTTAGCGACAAGCTTGTTGGGACCAACTCCCACGGAGAAAGAAATTCCGACCTCTTTGGTGACTTCATTTTTCATTTTTTGAGCGTAATCTTTCGCTTTCTCGAAGCTGCCTTGAACTTGCTCTGTAACATCCAAATAAGCTTCATCAACGCTGACTTGCTCCAGGCTGCTTGCGTAGCCGCGGAGAATCTGCATTATCCTGTTGCTTATTTGGTCGTAGTACTCGTGGTCAACTGGCAGAAAAACTGCGTCTGTGCCTTCTAGTTTCTGCTTAGCAAGGAAGAGGGGCATGCCCGATTTAACGCTGTATTTTCTGGCAATGTAGTTGCTTGTGCTTACTGCTCCGCTTTCCTCTGTGCGTCCTGAATAAACGCCTACGACAACAGGCTTGTCTTTCAGGGTTGGGTTGCGTAGCTCCTCGCATTGCGCATAGAAATAGTCGAAATCAACCAGCATGATGACTCGGTTTTGCATCCAATCACTTTCCTTTGCTCTTAGGCATAAGCCAAGACCCGTCACATGACGCCGTATTCAACTCGGGTAAGCCTTCCCTGCAAACACCAAACTTCATATTATTCGCAACAGCTAGGTCACGAACGCTTTTTAGAAGTTTAAACCTGAATTCTTTTGGCAAAAGTGTGTTGCCGCCGATTTTTTCGCCCTGCTGAAAATAGAGCGGTTTCAGATTCTCCGCTACTTTAGGCATGGCCTGGGCGAGTCGCATCCAATTGTCTGGTTTAGCCTTGTACGTTGAGCATGTTAAATGTTTAACGCCTATGCTTGCTAGAGCGGCGACGAGTTTTTGCGGTTGGTCGTTTACGGAGGGTATGATTGGGTCTATTCGCACTGAGATGGGTATGCCTTTTTTAATTAAATCTTGCGCCGCTCTAAGACGCTGAGACGGCAAGGGTGCATGCGGCTCGATGAGCTTTGCTAAGTTATCGTCGTCTGTGGTTATGGTTAACGCTACAGTTGAGGGAACCTTGCTTAGCAAGTCATCGTCTCTAACTACAATATTGCTTTTAGTTATGATTTGTATTTTGCAGTTGCTCTCCGCTAAAATTTCGAGGCATCGCCTTGTCAAGCCAGCGGACTCTTCGGCACGCGGGTAGGGGTCCGATGAGTTGGCTATTGAAACTGTTTCGCCGTTGAGTTTTGCCGCTTCACGCTTTAAAGCTGCAAGCTGGTCTTTTTTGGGTCTGCAATCGCTGAAGCTCGGGATGTAGCTGGAAGCGTAGCAGTAGATGCATTGGTGGTCGCATCCAGTGTAAGGGTTAAAAGTAAGCTTCGGCGGACAAGTACACATCCCAGAACGCCATGGGTCAAACCTTGAAATTAACGGCACACATTTCACTTATGGCTATTTATGCGGGTTAGATAGACAAAAAGTATTCGCAACAAAAAAGGGATTTACAGGATTAAAATGGCAACGAGAAGGTCAGTATCGAGGCATCTCATTAGATATTCGCTCTTGGATTAAATGCCATCTTTTAGAGAGTTCAATGCGAATCGCTTCCTCTTCTTTGTCTGTCATCTTCTAAGATCCAAAGCAATCAGCTATTTTGCCTGATTTCTTTGTTATGCGTAGAATGGTGTCTGTAAAGCTTTCTTTGTTTATTTTCTCACGAAGCAATGCGTCATAAGCTTCTTCCGTTATTGAAATAGTCTTAGTGACCATACCTGTGTATGTGTACACATGCATAGATAAAAATTGTTAAACGCAAATTGCCATTATACGAAATGCTGAGGCTATCTTACCGCGGTTAGAAAGCATTAAATCCCTTAGCTTTCCACTATTAACGCATGAAAGCTTTTCTCTGTTACCTAAAAGAGGAAAATATGAGCTTATTCACCGATTTTTACGAATTGACCATGTGCGCAAGCTACTTTGACAACAAAAACTTTGAGCCTGCCACTTTTGACCTTTTCATTAGGCGGCTGCCTGAAAACCGCTCCTACTTCTTATTTGCAGGGTTAGAAGAAGCCCTGCAGTATCTGCAAAATATCAAATTCACCGAGGGGCATCTGGCTTACCTGAAAAAGCAGGGGTTCAAAGAGGATTTTCTTGATTATTTGCGTGGTTTCAGGTTTACGGGTGATGTTTGGGCTGTTCTTGAGGGCACTGTAGCTTTTCCAAATGAGCCCTTAATTCGCGTTACAGCTCCGATTATTGAGGCTCAGCTAGTTGAGACTTTTTTGCTTAACACTGTTAACCTGCAATCCATGATAGCCACCAAAGCATCGCGGGTAGTACACGCAGCCAAGGGAAAATCCGTGATTGAGTTTGGCTTAAGAAGAGAACCTGGTATTGACGCTGGAATGAAAGTGGCGCGAAGCAGCTACATCGCTGGGTGCCAAGGCACAAGTAACGTTTTAGCAGGGCAAGTCTATGGCATTCCAGTTTTCGGAACCATGGCGCACTCGTTTATCATGTCTTACCCAAAAGAGATTGATGCGTTCCGGGCTTTCGCTAAAACTTTCCCAAACAAGTCCACGCTTCTCATAGACACTTATAATGACATTTCAGGCGCGGAAAAAGCCGCAGTTGTAGCTAAAGAGCTTGAGGCTAAGGGCTTTAGGCTTGGAGGCGTCCGCTTGGACAGCGGCGATTTGGTGCAAACCAGCAAAAAAGTCAGGAAAATCCTTGATGACCAAGGCTTGGAATATGTGAAGATTTTTGCCAGCGGCGACTTGGATGAATTCAAAATAGAAGAACTGCTGAGCAAAGGCGCAAGAATAGACTCGTTTGGGGTAGGGACTAAAATGGGCACTTCAGCGGATAGACCTTATTTGGATGTAATTTACAAACTCTGTGAAACCATGACGGCTGACGGCAGCTTTTCGCCTATAATGAAGTTAAGCAAGGACAAAATTACTTTGCCAGGACGAAAACAAGTTTACCGCTTCATGGACGCTGCGGGAAATTTTGAAAAAGACACCATTGCCTTGGCTGATGAGAAGGTGCAGGGCGAACCGTTGCTTGTTAAAGTCATAGAAAAGGGCAAATTAATCTACAAGTTTCCGTCGCTGGGTAACATTCGAGCCACTGCCGCAGAGAACCTGTCTAAACTTCCAGAGGAGTATAAGGCGTTAACGGGTGCGCCTGTTTATCCAGTAGAGTTAAGCAGAAACTTGCTGAACCTGGTTAAAACCTTAAAGCGCCAGTTAACCATAAACGAGATAAACCATGGAGTTTCTGGCATTCACGCTTAACTTTTCTTATGTTTCTTGTTGGTTCTCTTTTTATATTCGCCACAATAGCTGTTTCCTCCTTCCCATCATTGTGGTGTAACTTTATCACATTCTTTCAGATACTCGCACTTATAGAAAACCGCGTCAATTCTCTCTTTAAGACCACTAAATACTTCCTTTACTCTCCCCACGTAAAACGCCTGATGAAATTATTAATCAATCCACATATTAGTTAATCCCTTATTTCGTGGAAATATGGCAAACACTTAATAGTCTTTTCAGAAAAGGATAATTGCTATTCAAAAAGGGAAGAACCATCATGCAAAATCGCCCAGCCATAGTTGCTGTTGGCAGAACCAAGTTTGGAGAGCATTACGGCAAAGAACCAGAAAAACTAATTGAGGAAGCTTGGCTTGCCGCTTCAAACGAATGCAACATAGAACGCAAGGACCTAGAAGCCTGTTACATGTCAGATTGTTTTCTTCCAATCACAAATAAACTAGGCTTAGAAGAAGGCTTTCTCTCAGAACTCACCGAACTTCACGTGCCCATGGAAGTAACCCGCTCTTTCAGCGCTGCATTGTTAACCGCTTGTCACGCAATTCAGGCTGGAGTTTACAGCACGGTTCTTGTTGGTGGCATAGAAAAAATGACTGACCGCTGGGACAAAATACGTGATGACCTCATGCTTTTGGAAGACCCATGGAGCTACTATACAGGTGGAACTCCAGAAGCAAACCATGAGCTTATGCTGAGAGCTTACATAAAAAAGCACAACATAACCGGCGAAAACCTTGACAAACTCAACATCGCTCTAGCTCAGGTGTCAGTTAAAAACCATGCGAACGCAACCAAAAACAAGTATGCTCAGTTCCAAAGAAAAATCACTGTTGACCAAGTCTTAAACGCGCGGAAAGCAGCGCATAAATCCTTGGGGCTCTATGATTTTGCCCCAATTTCTGACGGCGCATCAGCCTTGATTCTTGCAAGCGAGGCAGTTACCAAAAAGTTGAGTGACAATCCAGTTTACGTTTTAGGCTGCACTTCAGCCACTGATTACCTGAATTATTCAGCAAGAGAAGATCTATCCCGTTTTGTCGCGGCTGAAATTGCCATGAAGAATGCTTCTCAAATGGCTAAAACCGCTTTGTCTGACCTGCAGGTTATCGAAGTAAACGACCAGTCAACCATGATGGAGCTTGTTTCTCTCGAAGATTTAGGCTTCTGCGAACCGGGAACAGCTTGGAAGAACATATATGAAAGCTGCCAAAACAACAAAAACTGCTATGAAATAAACGGAAGGCAGCTTTTCGTTAATACGGATGGCGGGTTAAAAGCAGATGGAAACCCGTTAGGCGCTACTGGCGGGGCACAGATTTTTGAGATTTACCGCCAGTTAAGAGGTGAGGCAGGCGAACGTCAAGTTAATGTTGGTAATGGTTCACCTAAGAGTGGTTGTGTGTTAGAGTTTGAGGGTTTTGGAACTAAAGCTTACGTTAGTATTCTAGGAGAGAAGAAAGATTGAGTAGTGAGCCGATAGAGCGACGGGTTTCTTATTTAGGTGACAGGTTAAGAGCAAGCCGCTGTCAAAGTTGCGGCAAAGAATATTTTGAAGTGAGATATTACTGTAGCAACTGTGGCAGAAAAAGCTACGGAAAAATGGATAATATAGACCTATTTTATGATAAAGGCAAACTTGAATTATGCACTTTCATCAATGAGCCTACAAACAAGTTCATGAAACTCTCTTGCTTCATTTATGGAATTATTTCTTTTCATGACGGTAAAATCCGTGTTCCAGGAAGGCTAACTGACCAGTTGATAACTGATGATGACGATGTTGATTTTTCAAGCCTTGAGGGAAGAGAAGTGGTTCCGCGTTTTAGAAGACGCTATTCAGTCGGCAAAAGCGATTTGATTCCAACAATCTCTTTGGCTTTCACGTTAGCCGACGAGTACTATCCGCACCAAGAGTACAGCGTACTCACGCCAAACAAAGAATACGACATCCCTGGAGTGGTAGGTTACGGCGTTTACACTTCAAGGTTTCGAATAAAAGAAAGCGGATTCGAACGTGCTGTTCCATTCGTCGACGAAGATGCAGTTACAGCTGCAGTAGAGGCTGGGAAACTAGCGCTGATTCATTCAGGTGTTGACAGCAGGCTGGTTGGCAAAGTTTATGTTGGCTCAGAGTCTAACCCATACGCGGTTAAGCCTATCGCGTCAAAGGTAGCTCAAGTTCTCAAACTTGGCGAAGAAGAAGGCGACGTTCAAGGTGTTGACGCAGTGGACACGGAGTTTGCTTGTAAAGCGGCTACAAGCATGTTTAAAGACGCAGCCTCCCTTGTTAGCTACCCACGGTCAGGCATAAAATACGCTATGGTTATTGGCGCAGATAACGCTCAAGCAGCACCCAGAGGCTGCCCTGGCGGTGAACTTGATACATTTGTTGGGTACGGCGGCGCCGCGTTTATTTTCGGAAAACATGATGTTATCGCTGAAGTTGAAGGATGGTACTCATGCACGTCTGATACACCCGATTTTTGGCGCAGAGACGGTGAACCTTTCCCGATGCATGGTGGACGATTCACTGGTGACCCAGCTTATTTCAAGCATGTCCGCAAAGCAACATGTAAACTTATGGAACGCTTTAACCTGAAGGCAAGTGATTTGAACTATTTTGTGGCGCATCAGCCTAACCCCCAGTTCCCAGTTAAGATCGCGAAGGAGCTTGGTTTTAGGGATGAGCAGTATTTGCCTTCGCTTCAAATTAACAAGTTCGGCAACACTTATTCAGGTTGCTCGCCTGTGGGTTTAGCTGCAGTGTTAGACATTGCAGAACCTGAAGAGCGCATCTTAGTTGCAAGTTACGGTTCAGGTGCGGGAAGCGACGCGTATTTGCTTAGAACCACAAGCCAACTTGTTGATAAGCGAAAGCGCCAAAAAGTTAATGTTAAATTCCAAGCTGAAAACCCGTTTATACAATATGTGGATTATACGACTTATCGCCGGCTTAAACTTGGGATGTAACAAATACTTTAATAAATCACCTGTGAACTTCATAACGACGGAGCCAAGACTCTTGATTCTCGATGACATACCGCAAGTTGTTTATGCGCCTGTGAAAGTGTTCAAGAAAATAATTGAGAACCCAAAATACTTGGGCGCAATAATAATTCTGCTTCTTTTCATAGGCGTACAAATAGGCTACGAGTATGTGCAGTTTTCTAAAACCTACACTGAGAACACGTCGCCTACCGTTGACCACTTACCAACGTATATCAACGAGACTTATTGGAACAGTACCTCAAACGTAGTCTTAAGCAACAATTACAATGATTTCTTCAATTATAGCATTTATGTAGCAGCGCTTGGAACCACACCAACAGACCCGAACGGGTACTATAGTATATTTGGAAACAGCAGCCTAGAAATGAATACCACAAACACAAACAACATTTCAGCACGTTTAGGCAACGTTTTCAACGTGGACTGCAGCGCCCCCTCAGGCTTCCAAAACCTTTCAATGACAATAAAACAGGTGGAGCCTACGGTAGCGCCTCAAAGTGCAACTTTAACTCTGTACTCAGTTAGCGACTCAAACTCTTACCAATATGACTTAACTTCTGCTTTATCAAACACGACAGCAATTGGTCTTTGGAACAATTTAACCATCCCCGTTGGACCAACTGCCCAAGGCTGGACAAGCAGCGGTTCACCTTCATGGGGGAATGTGACAGCTCTACAATTAAGCCTCAACTACCCAGCCAGTTCTAACATAACTATTCGTATCGGCGCCTTATTCTTCCGAGGCCAATACCAAACGCCCATCCAATACAATAGCACTGGCCTCATTCTGCAGTTTTTGCAGGCGTTCTCCCTGCAGTTCATTTTAGGCTGGTTCCTAATAACAGGGTTCATTTACCTGTTCTTTAAAGGGCTAAAAAGCAGTGTACTTTGGAAACCTCTGTTTGTTGCTTTAGCGTTTGCTTTGTTCGTACTGGTTATTCGAGCATTAGTAAATCTTGTTGTAGCAGTCACTTTGCCCCCGCTCTACTATCCATATGATTTATCGCTTGGTGTGCGTTTTGACTCTTACGGAGCAATATACTATCCTCAGGAGGCAGTGGGCGTCTTATCAGCGCAGTCTCAAGCCATCTTCAACAGCATTAACTCGGCGACTGCAGGTTTCAGAGACGCGGTTTTCGCAATGTTTGCCATTTCGTATGTCTGGTTAGGCGGCTTATGCACAATAATCATTGGAACATTGAAACCAGAGTTTTCAATGATAAAGAGGATAGTGATTTCGGCTGTCAGCATAGGAGTTGTGGTTTTGCTCTTGCTTTTGCTGGTGGGTATTGTTTAAACCAGTACTAATGCGTCTGAACCTAAATTTTCCCAGTTTTTTCCTCTCTACCGGCTGATGCAGATGTAGCTAGGCAAGATTTATATGATTGAAGGTCACTTTTGCAAGTGAAAACCCTCAGTAGGGAATTCACAGTTTAGGTGACTTAATGTGACGGCAATTAAAGATTTGCAGAATGGAATGAAACGGGTTAGCGTTGAAGCGAAAGTTGTTGAAAAAGGTGACCCCCGAGAAGTCAAATCACGTTTTAAGGATGAGACTTACAGGATAGTTGATGCTGTGGTTGCAGACGAGACAGGCAGTGTAAAGCTGACGCTCTGGAATGAGCAGATTGACCAAGTTAACGTTGGCGATAACATTAAAATTGACAACGGGTACGTCACCAGTTTTAAGGGTGAAATTCAGCTTAACGTTGGGAAATTCGGAAAATTAGCCGTTGGGTAAACATTCAATTAAGAACGCATTTTTTTTCTTTCGATTGTTTTACTAATAATGATTACCTCTTATGTGCCGAGTTTGTTAGGGGTTTTGTTTTTGCATGTAGCTACTGTGGTTTGGTTAGAAGTGCCCTTAAACTCGTTATGACGCACGTCATATACAGCAGATAATTAATTGCGCAAGCCAAACCTTGTAGACTGTTAAACGTTAACGGCTACACTGGCCAAATATGACACCACACCGGACATGGAACACTCCTGCAGGAAACAGAGCTTTCAATATCAACCAAATTCTTTTTTCATTTTAATACCAACTGGAAAGATAACAGGCTTAAATCACTATTTTTTTGGAAAAAACTTATTAAATCAATTCTTCATTGGAACATTTCTAGTTATTTGTGGAGAAGCAACATGCAGTTCCAGCTTATAGCGCCGTATCAAACCTCGCCAGGGCAGCAGGCAGCAGTAGAACAGTTAGTGAACAACTTCTCCAAAAAAGACAAGCAAACCCTTCTAGGAATCACCGGTTCGGGAAAAACCTTTGTGATGGCTAACGTAATCAGCGGGCTGCAAAAGCCAACGCTCATCATCGCACACAACAAGATATTGGCTGCTCAGCTTTACGGTGAACTAAAAGAGCTTTTCCCGCATAACCGCGTGGAATACTTCATTTCTTTTTACGATTATTATCAGCCAGAATCATATTTGCCAGCCCAAGACATGTACATTGAGAAAGACTCATCCGTAAATGAACAAATAGAAAAAATGCGCATGCACGCCGTATCCAGCATCGTTAGCCGAAACGACACCATAATAGTCGCAAGCATAAGCTGCATTTACAGCCTTGGAAACCCAGACGACTTCAGAACCATGGCCATCGAATTAGAGGTTGGAAAGCAATCTACAAGGCAGAAACTCATCCATGCCCTAGTAGACATGCAGTACGAGCGGAATGATATGGTGCTTGAGCCGGGCAGGTTCCGCGTGCGAGGCGATGTGCTGGATGTTGTGCCATCTTACGAGAATGACATTCTTCGGATTGAACTTGCAGGAAATACAATCGGTAAAATCAAAGAAGTCCACCTGTTAACGGGAGATGTTACAGGAACGCTTGATAAGCTTACGCTTTACCCTGCACGGCAGTACGTGGTGCCTGAAGAGAAACATGCACTCGCACTTGAGCATATCAAACAGGAATTGGAAGAGAGGCTGCCCAATCTTGCTCCGCTTGAGGCGCAACGACTCAAACAACGAACAAACTATGATTTAGAAATGATAAAGGAAATTGGTTTCTGCGCAGGAATGGAAAATTACAGCAGACACTTCGACGGGCGCAAACCCGGCGAACCACCGTTCACGTTGATGGATTACTTTCCTAAAGATTACCTCTTGATTATTGACGAGAGCCACCAGACGATTCCTCAAGCACACGCCATGTACAACGGTGACTACTCAAGAAAAAAGAACCTCGTCGACTTCGGCTTCAGACTCCCCAGCGCACTTGACAACAGGCCACTGAAGTTTGAGGAGTTTGAGCGAAAAATGGGCAAAGCCCTCTTCGTCTCAGCAACTCCAGCTGAATACGAGCTAGAAAAAAGTGGTTCACCAGTCGAATTAATCACCCGACCGACGGGACTTTTGGACCCTGAAGTGGAGATTCACCCGATAGCTGGGCAGATGCAGCATTTAATGGCGGAAGCTAAGAAAACCATCGAGCGAGGCGACCGCATCCTGATTACAACGCTGACCAAGCGGATGGCTGAAGACCTTGCGGATTACCTTGTTAAGGAAGGCTTCCGCGTCAGATACATGCACTCTGACATCGAAAGCTTAGACCGAATAGAACTTGTGCGGCAACTGAGAGTCGGCGAATTCGACATTTTAGTCGGAATAAACCTGCTGCGCGAAGGCTTAGACATTCCTGAGGTTGCAACAATTTTCATTTTAGACGCTGACAAGGAAGGTTTTCTGCGGGACGAGCGAAGTCTCATACAAACCATCGGGCGAGCAGCGAGAAACGTTAACGGCAGAGTAATACTCTACGCTGACGTGGAAACAGCGTCAATTAAGCGAGCCATGGAAATCACGAAGCACAGGCGCTCCTTCCAGAGACGCTTCAACCAACTCCATCACATCACGCCAAAGACGATAGTGAAGAGTGTCTCTTTGAAAGAGGGCACAATCAAGGGCACCAAACACCTGGCAAAAACAGACATAAGGCGCCAGTTGGTTGAGCTTGATGCGCAAATGCGGGAGGCGGCAGAGAAACTGGAGTTTGAGCGAGCTATTGAGCTTAGGGATGCGATTGCGGAGTTGAATAGGGCGTTGTCTAGGAAGATGGAAAGCGAACTTAAACCAGAAAAATGAGTATTTAGGACAAAAGGTTGAAATCTTTCATGATTAAACAGGTTACAATTTACAGAAGCGGAGTAGGGAACTGGTTAACGTTATGAGAGATACCATTTCAATCAAAGGCGCAAGAGAACACAACCTCAAAAACATAGATGTAGACTTGCCAAGAAACAAGTTTATAGTGATCACTGGGCTCTCAGGCTCAGGAAAATCCACCCTTGCCTTCGATACTATTTATGCTGAAGGCCAAAGAAGATATGTTGAAAGCCTCTCCGCTTATGCCAGGCAATTTCTCGGCTTAATGGATAAGCCTGACGTTGACTCGATTGAAGGGTTATCTCCAGCAATCTCCATCGAACAGAGAAGCACCAGCAAAAACCCACGCTCAACCGTTGGCACAGTTACCGAAATATACGATTACCTCAGGCTACTTTACGCACGCATTGGCACGCATCATTGTCCAAAATGCGGCAGCTCAATTCATCCCCAAAGCCCCGAAAACATAACCAGCCTAATTATGGCTGAGAAAGAAAAAACACTCACCTTCCTAGCACCAATAATTCGCGGAATAAAAGGAACACACGAGCAAGTTTTTGACGACCTCAAAAAACAAGGATACACCAAAATACGGGCAGACCAAAAAATTTACGATTCAGACTCAATCAAAGAAGAAGTAAAGCTTGTGCGTTATGAAAAGCACTGGATTGAAGCCGTTATTGACACGGTAAAAATGGTCGATGAAGAGCGCTCACGTATTTCTGAAGCTGTCGAGCAGGCGCTTCAAGTCGGCAAAGGAACAATAATAGTCATCGACGCCAAAAAAGCTGACGGGGAAAAGAAGAAGGAGCTTGAACGCTTTGAAGATGAAACAATGTTCAGCACTTTTGGAGCCTGCCCTAACCATCCAGAAATAGTATTTGAAAGCCTTGAGCCGCGCATGTTCTCGTTTAACTCGCCCTTTGGTGCTTGTCCAAGCTGTCACGGCTTAGGCGAAATCACAGAAATCTCTGAAGACCTAGTGATTCCAGATAAGAATCTCTCCATTATGGATGGAGCATTAGCTGTTTACGGCAGTATGGATCTTGGCTGGCGGGCTCAGCAGCTTGCGACGGTTGGCAAAAAACATGGATTTGACGTTTTTACTCCAATAAAGGATTTTACGGAACAGCAACTGCATGTGCTCTTGCACGGTGACAAAGAACCCATGAACGGTCACTGGTCGAATGGGGCAAACATGTGGATGCGTGAAGGTTGGGAAGGCGTAATCCCGCAAACAGCAAGGCTTTATCGTCAAACTGAAAGTGAATGGCGGAAAGAAGACATTGAAAAGTTAATGACCTCTAGACCCTGTAACGCGTGTAAAGGGAAAAAATTGCAGCCAGTAGTGCTTGCCGTAAAAATACTGGACAAAAACATAATCGATGTAACTGACCTTTCAATTGAAGAAGCAGTTGACTTCTTTAGCAATCTGCCCGTCCAGCTGAACGAGAAAGAATTAGCCATTGCTAAGCAGGTGCTAAAGGAAATCAACGAGCGATTGGGTTTTCTTAAGAATGTTGGTTTGGGCTACCTTTCGCTTTCTCGTGCGGCAAGAACACTCTCCAGCGGCGAAGCGCAAAGGATTCGTTTGGCTACGCAAATTGGCAGCAACTTGATGGGTGTACTCTACATTCTTGATGAACCCAGCATTGGTTTGCATCAAAGGGACAATGCTAAACTCATAAGCACACTTCACCGTTTACGCGATTTAGGTAATACGCTGATTGTTGTAGAACATGACGAGGAAACAATACGCAATGCAGACTGCATTGTTGATATGGGACCTGGCGCAGGAGTCCATGGAGGACACATTGTCGCGGAGGGCTCGCCAGCTGAAATCATGGCGAACAAGCGAAGCCTCACAGGCAAATACCTTTCCGGAGAATTAAAAATTGAAGTGCCCGCGATAAGGCGAAAACCCGTTGGCTGCATCACCGTTAAAGGAGCAGAAGAAAACAACCTCAAACACCTCACCTTGCAGCTGCCGTTAGGTGTATTGTGTGGAGTTACTGGTGTTTCTGGTTCGGGCAAAAGTACGCTGATGAATTTGACTGTTATTCCTGTTTTGCGGCAAATGTTCGGGGAACGGGTTGACAAAGTCGGTAAACACGAATCGATTGATGTCCCAAACATAGTCAGGAATGTTATAGTTATCGACCAAAATCCAATTGGCAGAACACCAAGAAGCAACCCTGCAACTTACACGAAACTTTTCGATGAGATTAGGCGCATTTTCGCTTCAACCAAAGAGGCAAAGGCGCGCGGTTACAAGGAAGGGCGATTCAGTTTCAACGTGAAAGGCGGCAGATGCGAAACCTGCCAAGGCGACGGCGTTCTGCGCATAGAAATGAACTTTCTGCCTGCCGTTTACGTGCAATGTAGCGACTGCAAGGGCAAACGGTACAACAAGGAAACCTTAAGCGTTCTCTATAAGGGCAAGAACATTGCTGAAGTCTTAGATATGACTGTGGAGGAAGCGGCAAAGTTCTTTGAGAACACTCCAAGAATCTCACGAAAACTAACCACACTGTTAGACGTTGGATTGGGATACATTAAACTTGGGCAAAGCTCAACTACCTTGTCAGGCGGGGAAAGCCAACGCATCAAAATCACCCGTGAACTTAGCAAAAACAAGTCTGGGCACGTTATTTACATGCTTGACGAACCAACCACGGGTCTGCATTTTGATGATACTAAACGGTTGATTAAAGTGTTAAATCGGCTTGTTGACAACGGCAACACCGTCTACATCATCGAACATAATTTAGACGTGATTAAAAGCTGCGATTACCTTGTCGATTTGGGTCCTGAAGGCGGGGCTGCTGGCGGCGAAGTGCTGGCGCAGGGAACGCCCGAGGAAGTCGCGCAAAAGGCTGCGTCTTATACGGGTATGTTTTTGAAGAAAATGCTTAACCGTCCGCGAGAAGAAATTAGTTTGGCAGTGAAACAGTCTGCATGATCCAAATAACATGCCCCTCGGACTTTAAAAGCCAAGATATGCCAACAAACCCTGGAGTTTACCTCTTCAAGAACGAGCAAGGCGAGATCCTGTACATTGGCAAAGCCAAAAGCCTGCGGTCACGCGTCAAAAGCTATTTTTCAAACACTGACCAGCCTGCGAAAACACGACAGCTGGTTTCTAGGATTCGAAATATCGACTGGATTATTGTGAACAATGAAGTTGAAGCTTTGCTTTTGGAAAACAAGCTGGTTAAGCAGTACACGCCCAAGTATAATATTGACCTTAAGGATGCTAAAACTTTCGCTTACATCTCACTCACAAGAGAGCCCTATCCAAGGATATTGACCAGCCGCAAAGTGTCACGCAAACTCGAATCGTTTGGACCATACACTGAAGGCTTCATACGACAGGATCTTCAGCGCTTAGTAGTGCGAGTGTTCAAACTACGCACATGCAAGACCATGCATAAACGCGCGTGCCTAAACTTTCACATCCACATTTGCACTGCACCCTGCATCGGAAAAGTCACTGCTGAACAATATGCCAATCAAGTTAAGCAAGCCCGCTCTTTTCTAAACGGCAATTACCAGCAAACAATCGAACAACTCAACTCTCAAATGCAAACCGCCTCTGCACAAAAGCAATACGAGACTGCACTTGATCTCCGCAACCAAATCGCTTCCATTAAGCTTTTGACACAACATCAGATTGTTGACCATGAACGGCGGTTTGACCAAGACATTATGGCATTTAGGCAGGTTGGCGAAAAAATGCTGGCCGTTCAGATGGGAGTGAGAAGAGGCGTTTTGCGTGGCAAAAATCAGTTCACTGTTGACCTTCAGCCTCAGATCGAACAGGAATTTCTGAAAGCTTTCTACACAACCAACCAAATACCCCGCGAAATATTGCTAAATAAGCCGTGTTGGCAGGAAACGGAAGAGAAAAAAGCCCTGGAAGACTTTCTTTCAGCGAAAAGATGCGCGCCTGTTTCGTTGACGATTCCTAGGCGAGCAGATAAGCTTGCGCTTGTGCAGCTGGCGGAGAAAAACTTGGAATCCACATTGGAAGTTGATAGTGCACTTGTTGACCTGCAGGCTGCGCTTAACCTTCCAGTGCTGCCGCGCATAATCGAGTGCTTTGATGTTTCCAACTTGGGACAGGAGCATGTGGTTTCAGGCATGGTAAGCTTCAAGGACGCAAAGGCTGACAAGAAGAACTATCGTAAATTCAAAATCAAAACTTTCATGGGGCAAGACGATTTCGCCGCAGTCAACGAGGTCGTCTCAAGAAGGTATAAGCGTCTGGTAGAAGAAAAAAGTCAACTTCCCGATTTAGTGATGATTGATGGCGGACCAGGGCAGGTGAGCGCGGCAAAAGCGGCATTGCAAACGCTTGGATTGCAGATTCCGCTTATTGGTTTGGCTAAGGAGCATGAGGAAATTTATTTGCCAGATGAGTCTGTGCCAAGAAACTTTGACAAGAATAGCCGAATGATGCTTCTGCTAAGGAAGATTCGTGACGCTGCACATGACTTTTCGTTGAGTTACAACCTTAAGAGGCGGCAGATGAAAATTAGGGAAGAATTCAAGCAACAATAAACAGTCAGATGCCCTTTTTTTTTTAGCCCTCTTCATGGTTTTCTAGCTTTTTTGCCTAATTTTGCCTTTTTCCACCTTTTTTAACCTTTTTGCACCTTTTCTACCCTCAACCTGCAAACAATTCAAACCCTAATTTTTCAAGCTTTTCCTTATGATTTTGGTTTAAATTAGAGTTCTAGTAATGAAATCTTTAGATAAGAAACAGAAATGCGTTGGTTAAACTATTAACCCCTTAGATTTCTATAGCTGTGCCGTTTTCAACAATGTATACCCATTTGTTGGCTTCGAGAGAGGCAAAACGAATAAGGGTGCGGGACAATTGAACAGTGGAAAGAAGAGTGCAGGAGGGGCAATCAAAATTAAAAACAAAACAAAAAACAAACCGAAAAACGAAACAAAAGGCAAAACAAAAAACAAAGGAAAAAAGACGTGGAAGCAGCAGTAAAAAAGAGGAGAAGAAAAATGAGCATAAAAAATAGTTTCCTACGACAATATTCTCCTTGAGGAACAGCTTGTTCCCGCAATGCGTTGGTAATAGAAATCTATGGGGTTAATAGTTTAGCTGTGTCGTTTTCAGGGATGTAACTTCAACAAAGCAGAAATTAGACCTTGATTACAAACCACTTCAGTTTGTTCTTAACGTCCATCCAATTAATTGCATATTTTCCCTTAAAGTTCAGCGTTTCATCTTTGGCTCCTGTGGGTTTTGTAATCAAGTTTTTTATCAGCTTTTCTTTACGAAAATTCAGATATATTCCTGAATCACCTGTTTCTGAATAAAATGGCGTATCTTTTGCAAACATCACGAAATAGGATTCATCAAAACCCGACAACACTAATTGTTCAAGAAATTTGATGTCTTTGCATGCGCTAAACATCTGTTCGGGGTATTGCCCATTTATCGGGTACTTTAGTTCAATGCAATGTTTTTCTTTCTTTGCTAAATCGAAAACTACAATGTCCATTTCTTTCTTCTTGAAAGGTTCGTCGTCTTTGTTTGTTAGTTCAAAAAAAACGTGTGTTTCTTTCAAGCTGAACCTTGTAGCCCTCGCTAAGGTTTCGTCGAAAAAAAATTGCCAATTCATATTGGATACTGGCTTCATTGTAGATTTCAATCTTATCCGCGGCAATTTGTCCAGCAAACTGCTGAATAATGGGTAACAGGTTCAAAGCTTTTCTTTCACTCATTTTTTTGCTAAGCTCCTTCGAAATAGTAAATGTCCAAGAATCTGCCATAAGGCACGGGCGTGTTTTTCCCATACCACTCGACCGTTTTTTTCTTCATAAATTCTATGGCATTCTTGTCCTCATTAAGTTCTCTGCTCAGTAATATCATTATGTTTTTCCATTCTCTAAGGTTCCAATTGCCTGAATATTTGTCGATTCGATATTTTTGTAGCATGTTTTTTCTAACTTTGGAGTCAAAGGCTAATGTTTGTCCCCAAATGAGAAGAAGAGGCTTGCAAATAGAGATAACTGAGTATGAACCGTAATCATTCATTTCACCGCCATTTTCCTTTGCCTTACCTAATTCGTGCCAAACAGATTCTAATGCTTCATTAGGAATATTCTCAAAGTCAAGTAAAGTATGCTTTCTCAGTTGGTTATAGGCTTCGGAAATGTTGACTAGCGAATTTTTCAAAGTGGCGAGACAAGGAGTGTTGTCCATAGGACGGTATGTTTGCCACTTAGGAAGTATGGAACATAATCTTCGATAGATCTCGTCGCGGTGACTGTCGTCAAGAACGCTAGCATTGCCTGAGGATTCTATCTCAATTTTTCTTTTCCAAACGTAATTGAAGTTGCTTACGTATTCTTCTGGAAAAGAGATGAGTCTTGACTGTAACTCCTCTAAATCAAACATAACGTGTATAATTTTAATCCAAACAGCATAAAAGACTTTCCAAGCAACGTTTTCAACTATTGAGACACAAACTTAAAACTGAAATAGACCTTCAAGAAATACGATAAAAAAGTGAATTTAAACCGAAATCAAAACGATTACTTTGACAAACCCTAAACCAAAAAAACAGCCCAAAACAAGCTTTTCAGAAAGGGGAGACCCGTCATTTTTAGCTAGTGAAACTCGTCTCAAAAAGTAGAGATGTATAAGGGTATGATGCCTAGCAGCTAGTCACCAATTATGTTATTTAATAACTTATTAATTATCAATAGCGGAGAAAAGCATGCTAGACATGGTTACATTGCTTCTGCTGTCTATCGCTGTTGGCCTCATAGGTTCCCTTATAGGTCTGGGCGGCGCCAGCATTCTAACTCCTATCTTGGTTTTACTGGGCTTCCCCGTTAAGGAGGCGGTGGCATGCGGAATGGTAGCTATAATCGCTACCTCCAGCGGTTCAGCCTCATCCTTCGTGAAAGACAGGATTACAAACATAAAAGTCGCTATGTACCTTGAAATGTTCACCATCATTGGTGCCATCGTGGGAGCAACAATCACTGTAATAGTCGCGCCAGTTTTCCTCTATTTCCTATTCGCAGGTTTCCTACTTACTTCTTTCATTAATTTTAGAAGCTCATTCAAAGAAGTTTATACTCCGCCAGAGAAACAAGATAAAATTTCCAAACGGCTCGGTCTTGAGGGAAGCTACTTTGATAAAGCCAAAAATCAAGTAATAAAATACAAAGCCACCAACTCGCTCCTAGGCGGCTTAGGAATGTTTGTAGCTGGCATTGCCGCGGGAATGCTTGGAATAGGGGCGGGAGCCTTCAAAGTCATTGTTCACGAGAAAGTCCTAAAAATACCCTCAAAAGTATCCAGCGCTTCCAGCAGCTTCATCATAGGCATGACTGCACTGGCTGGCGTGAGCGTTTACCTTTTTTCAGGTCTTTTGAACCTAACCTTAATGGCGCCAATGGCTGTGGGCACAACAATCGGCGCAGTAGTTGGCGGAAGACTGTTAAATAGAATCCGTGACAGAAACCTCAGAATACTCTTCCTCGTCATAGTTACACTGCTAATCATTCAGATGCTATACAAAGGAGTGACCACACTATGACTTCTCAGGGCTTAGGCAGCGGCGAATCAAAACTAGAAACCGCTGTAAGTTACATTCTAATAATAGGCGTCGTCATCAGTGTACTGCTGGAAATTATCGGAATAGCCCTCTTCTATGAGGCTTACGGTAACCTGCAAGTTTCTCAAAATAAGGCTGTGTTTATTACTGGACAGGATTTTTTCGCTTTCATATACAACCAAATCCAACACTTACTCGTATCACAAAACGCTCTCTGGTTCATGACAATAGGGCTAATAATATTAATTTTAACCCCCTACATCCGAGCAATTTCTTCTGTCGTCTATTTTGCATGGGAAAAGAACCGCAATTACGTGTTGATAACTCTCTTTGTGTTCATTGTGTTGACAACAAGTTTGGCGTTGCATTAATTCGGGCATTGGGCTTCCAGTGGACTTAGAAGTATTGTCAGCGGCTTCTATCTTCACGGATTAACTTGACTTCTTCCTCTGTTGAAGTTTTTATCCGATTCTTTGCCTGCAGTTCCCCCAACTTAGAAAGGACTTCCTCGGTTTTTTTGGTGTTCAGGTAGAGTTTCATTGCTTCTCTTAAAGTATGTGAAACAGTCCCATACTTACATAATTGGCGCTTTTCTTCTTCTGAGATTCTCACGCACACTGTCTTCATTGATGTCATACGTAATGTACAACAACTGCAAAAATTTAAGCTTTAATGCCTTAACTCAAGAAAAAAAGCTGTTCAAAAATAGATTATCTATAAGCTGAAGCGGGCCCGACGGGAATTGAACCCGCGACCTACGGATTAAGAGTCCGCCGCTCTAGCCTGACTGAGCCACGGGCCCGCATAAAGCTTCTTTTGAAAAAGGTTTCATTGAATAATATAGAGCTTACGGTTTGTTGTTGCAGCTTGATGCAGTGAAAAACTAATAACACAGCAGCCCTTTAACTTTTAATGGAGAAGTTTTTATGGCAAACTCCATGGGCGAAGTTTTCATTCTAAAAACTACCGATAGAGCGAATGGCGTGCCTGCATTGCTCAACAAGTTGGGCTTGGGCGAGTATTCCGGGAAGCAGGTGGCTTTGAAAGCTAATTATAACAGTGCTGACCCGTTTCCAGCATCAACCCACCTTGACACTTTAAGAGCAATCGTTGAAACACTAAAGGGCGCTGGAGCTGGCGGCATAACGTTGGCTGAACGAAGCGGCATGGGCGACACCGAGCAAGTTCTGGAGAAAATGGGCGTTTTAGCCCTATCAAGGGAACTAGGGTTTAAGGCTGTTGTCTTAAATGACGTGGGCAAAGAAGACTGGCTTAAAGTTGAACGAGGAGGCACCCATTGGGCAAGAGGATTCTACATGGCAAAAGTATTCCACGACGCTGACAAAGTGGTTCAGACATGCTGCATAAAAACTCATAGGTTCGGCGGCCACTTCACGCTTTCAATGAAGAATTCCGTGGGTTTAGTGGCGAAAAAGGTTCCTGGCGGAATGTACGATTACATGTGGGAACTGCATACTTCACCTTATCAGCGGCAGATGATTGCGGAGATAAACAACAATTACAACTTAGACTTTGTTTTAATGGATGGAATAAAAGCGTTCACAACTGGCGGTCCTGACCGGGGCACATTGGTTGAGCCGAACCTTTTGCTTGCAAGCCGGGACCGAGTAGCCATAGACGCAGTTGGTGTGGCGATTCTCAAAATGTACGGAGCTAAAGGCAAAGTTGGCGAAGCCGACATTTTTGAGCAAGCCCAGTTACGACGGGCAGCAGAGCTGGGGTTCGGAGTGAAAGCAGCCGCCGAAATACGCTTAACTCCTCTAAATGATGAAAGCCGCATTGAAGCAGAGCGGATAGAGCAGGTTCTAAAAGGGCAGGTTGCTATGCATTAACACGCATAAGTATGTCTGGCTTGTCGCTGGATATCCCGTCCACGCCTTTCTTAGCGTATTCTTCTACTTCTTCGGGTTTGTTTATGGTCCACACTATCATTTTTAAACCGTTCTGGTGCGCTTTCTCAACGTTAGCCGTGTGCGTGAATCTATAGAAGGAAAGAAGATAGTTCGCTTTTAGCTCTAACGCTGCTTTAATTGGGTTCTTGTGCTTCGCATAAATCAACCCCGTCTCAATGTCCTTATCTAATTCCCTAACTTTCTTCAGCGCATCTTCAAGGAAAGAAACGATAACAACATTCTTCTCTAGGCTTTTCATATGCACTATCGAAAGCACTTGCTCTTCAATGCCCGTTTCCTTAAGCTCAATAACCACCTTCACCTTCTTATCCAAAAAATCCAGCGTTTCCTCCAAAGTCGGAATTTTTTCGCCTTTCTCAGCAGAAAAGCTTTTGATTTCTTTAAGCGTAAGCTCACTCACTAAGCCTTCGCCGTTGGTTGTCCGCTTAACATCTGCATCGTGAATAACGACAATTTGGTTGTCTTTGGTCTTTCTAACGTCCAACTCAACTGCATCTACACCGATTTCTAATGCTTTCTTAAAACTCGTTAACGTGTTCTCAGGCGCATAAGCTCTGGCGCCCCTATGACCAATACGCAACATAATAAATTGATTCTTCAACGAAGAATAATACTTTTTGCAAGTTCCCTCTATTAAAGGAAAAGCAGTTTTAAATGTCAATATCTTGAGGGGGCATAGATTTTGATGTTAGAACTAAGCCTAATGGTAAACTCTGTCTTATTTGCCAATCCCCATTAAAAGGTGGGCAGATTAAGTATTGTGATAACTGTCGAGACCTACCTCATTGTAAGTGTGGAAAGCTAAAAGAAAAAGGTAAACGGTTCTGTGAAGAGTGCAGAGTGAAAGGTCTTAAGGAAAGTAAGAAGGAATCTAATATTAGGTTTCGTTCTAGCTTAGAGGGTAGGGTATGGAATGAAGAATACCAACAAAGACCAAAAACAAAGGATTCATGCAGACGCACAACGTAAGTACTTAGCTACTCCATACGGTAGAGCTAGAAGTAACTGGTTACACTATAACAGATATCAGAGATTACATAATAAACAAGAACTAACCTTTGAACAGTGTTCGGCTAAGTTTTCATTGATGATAAGTTTTAAATCTGTATAGTTTAGAATAGAAGAATTGTATGAAAAATAACCACGCTTCTTCAATAGTGAAGTATATGAAAAGACAAGCCCCAGAAAAGTACAACATGAAATATCTTACCTTTAGCAATCTTGGCAAGTATTTTTATGTAATGTTAAATCACAGGGTTGCTTGCTTATGCTGGATGGATGCCTTAAGAAAGGGTTACATTAAACATAATGCATTCCTCTGTCATATAGATTGGCACTCAGATTTTGCTTATCCTCTTAAAGAAATAATTATTGAGAGTGCAGGTATACAGGAAAATCAAGAAAAAAAACTGAAAGAGTTTGTGAAAAACAAACTTGATCCGAACAACAGTGATTTCATAGTCCCTTCTATGTATAGAGAATTGATAGGTGATGCTCTTTCAATATACAGTGAAAAAAATCACAATAACATAATCAATGGAATCTCCACAGAAGGTACTACTGACAATATACCATACAAAGACAAGAAGGGGAAATTACATTCTTTCTATATTGGTGGCTCTTCTATTAACCAACTGGATAATTATACTGGTTTGTTAGGTGATAGAAATCAGCATCAAGATGTTCAGAGAGCATTCAATAAAGGTGTAAGGGATAGAAACTTTGTTTTAGACATTGATCTTGACTATTTCACTTACGAAGATTCAGAGGAGCAAAAGTGGGCGATGAATGTTAGAAATATCGATACGATTCTAAAATCGGATGTTTTCATCAATTTTCTTAACGTTGCACAAATAATAACAATAGCTTTAGAACCTTTCCATTGTGGTGGTTCAGAAGAATGCATAGACATTCTCACTCGTTTAAGTTCTAACTTGAAAAAATATTTGGGTTCAGATATAGCGAAGGAAGTAATTGAGACTTACAAAAAAGAACTTAGTAGCTAATTTTTCATAAAAATAAGTCTTAAATCTACATAGTGACTTAGCATAAGGTCAAGGGCTAATAATAAGTGAAAAAATGAATAATCTACAATTAGGAATTTGTATTTCTTGTTTGATAATAGCAATGTTGCTTACTACTGCCGTTGTTTATATTAATACTCACCCGACTTTCCGAGATTCAGAGGTTTTAGTATCTGACCCTGTTATCACAGCAGCAAGTTTTGACAACGTATTTACCAATAGTGGTGGACAAAACGTCAGTGGAACTTTTGGAGATGGATATGGTTCTATGTCTGTGCTCTTTCCTTATTCGGAAGTGGTTACCAATACAACAGCAACTTTAAGCATAACTATTACAAATTATGGAAATGCGCCGTGCGTTATACCCTATCCGACTGCCCCAAACTTTGAAACAGGCAGTATAGTTTTCCAAGATTGTAGTGGTGGAGGATTTGCTGCATTTAATAATGGTTCATTTAGCGGTGGTTACTTCAGCGTTTTATCGGTGCATCTTACGTCAATATTACCCGTTACAATTGCTCCACATGCCAATGCCACCATTACATTCTCCGCAGTTGCTGGTTACTATCAAGAAGCTATTCAATTTCGCGTAGAAATAACACCAACGAGTTAATACACATACGATTAGAAAATGAGAGAAAGCTTTGGATGCAAACCGTGTAGCGACAATGTACAAAAGCATTTACTATGAATGAAAAAAACATTTTTGCGTAAACCTGAATAACAGAAAAACAGAAAAAGAGAAAAATGAGATTTTCAAAATGTCAAATTTTCACATTTCAACTTTATACCAATTTGCTTATATATAGACGACGTTCAACCAATCAAAACGGAGAGGTTTAGAAGGCTATAGCGCTGCATAGCATAAAATAGAATAGAGGTGAGAAAATGGAACAGCAAATAGGTGTAGCATGGAAAATAAAAGTGAAATTACCGACAACGGAAATAGAAGTTGTGGGTATGAACTCAGATGAAACAAAAGCTATATTCAAAGAATTAGAAGCGACATATCTTAGCGCATTTGTGAAAAAGTAGAAAAAAGGTTACTGTGTACATGAAAGCATAGAGACTTAGCATGTACTCAGTAAGATTATTTAGTCTAAGTTTCTAAGGCTAGAGAGACCGGCTAAGATTAAGTATCAATTTATCATTTGATACAATTTCCATATATCAGATACATACCTGAAAGTAAAATATCTTTCCCACATCACATAATATCGGGACAAGGCAGCGCGCTTGAAGGTCTCAAACGCTTTAGGCACATGTGACTGTACCGACAAAGTGTACTGTCAAAACGTATATACATTTGACCCCTGATAGGTAGTAGCCTACACGTATATTCAACCCTATTGAAAACAATGACAATAGAAGAAGACCCAAATAGCAAAGGTTACTTTAAGCAAAACCAATGAAAACTTGTGGCTCTTTTTTGCTAAAAAGCAACTTGCGGATCTACTGATAGAGTAACAATTTTTTTATGCTCATTTTTCTTCTCCTCTTTTTTACTGCTGCTTCCACGTCTTTTTTCCTTTGTTTTTTGTTTTGCCTTTTGTTTCGTTTTTCGGTTTGTTTTTTGTTTTGTTTTTAATTTTGA
>JBEKBM010000016.1:0-75509 GCA_050015395.1 Bathyarchaeia archaeon | reverse complement strand
ACCCTCATTCTTCTCCATACTAGACTGTTTATTCAATCGAATACAAATTGATAAAGCAAGAAAATGTCAATCCAAATAATTTAGCAACGGACTGGCGCGTAGGAAGAAAAAGTACATGAGTGTTAACTCCACCTCTCTCAAGCTTTTTTGAGATTTGATCCGAAATATTCAAAATATGATTTTTAAGCTTGATGAATTTAAAAAAATTTAAGTAAACTTCAATATCAAAATCGCTTTCGAGCAAAGAATTATCAGATTTGATAACGGTACCTTCACCATTTGCTAGACTGCCTGTGAGAAGTACGGATTGGATATTGTCAACCCCGACGTTTTCTATCAAAAAATCAAGCGATTTCTTTGCAATATTCCTTATTGGAGCATCCTCACAATCAAATTGTGCCATTGGAAAATTTAATCTCAACTGATTACTCATTTAACACCACTAAAAAGATTAAGAAGCATAATTAAACATAAGGTCTTAACTTTCAAATACCTGCAAATTAGATAGATTAATTGTTCCATTTTGATCACCGGCAATTATTATCGCTATTTGAACAACTTTATAATCTGAACTTGGAATAGGAAGATATAGATTGCACAATGAGCCAGCAGTCAATCCCAGCTTTGTCTGATTTAGCACTATGCTTTTTGCATAATCAACGCCATAACCACTGAAAGAGCCGTCTTTGTTTTTGTCATAATAAAAGACAAATGTAAATTGTGAGTTTTGACAACTTGACTTCATTTCTACTGATAAGAGGTTACTCTTTGAGGTATCAATCGCTGTATCGCTAATCGGAATATAGAAGCCTACTTTTGAAGTTTCTTTTTCAATTGAAATACTATTATTAAAGAATTGAACTGAAGTGTCAGAAGGCGCTACAGAATAATTTGTCTGAATAGACGAAAAATTAATGTTAAACGATAAATGATATTGCGCTCTCTGATAGATCGTTAACTTGCTAGACCAACCAGTACTCAATGTGTAAGTATAGTTTTTGACTTCATTAAGAATAGATATGAGTTCGTCGTAATTTGCGGCGTTAAAGAGAAAAGCAGAATACGGATTCCCTGGATCATTGACAGCATATTTTACATTCTGATTCGCCTTAAGAAAGTTAATAAAATAATTTCTTACTTTTAGAACGTCCTCTTGATTCGCACGCTGACCGATCTCCACACCTGCTAAATTCCATATAGAAGCGTAATCAACCAATTTTCCTCTCAGATCAGGGTACAAAACATAGTAAACATTAGGTATGGCTACAATAGCGGTCTCGTTATTATGAAGATTTTCTGACAAAAATTTGCCAACATCGGCACGTGCAACTGCGGCCGCGCCTGAATCTTTTGAATACGTAACTGCATTTTGCCACATAGAAGTACAGTAAAAGGTATAAATTGCAGAAAGAAGAACAAAAACGATGATCAAACTTATCATTTTTTTCGATATTTTTGCAATTTTTATTTTAGCATGCATTTTTACTTATTACTTCCTATAAATTTTTTTAATAATAAATGTTAGAGGATAGACCAAGGGATAAATAAGTAACAAGCTTGGAAGAATTAAGTATCTTTCTGGCAATGTCGATGCTATCTGTACCGTATTGCCGATAACTTCGTAGCCAAATCCATAGACTGTCAAAACAATAACGTGTAGTATAAAAAATAGTCCAAGCGAAAGCCCTAAAATTAGTCCTTCTGACTTGATAAAATTTTTGCGAGAAATTTTAAGTCGTTCTCCAGTTCTTTGAGTGCTAATTTTGGGTTTAAATAAGTTTACAAGTGCTAAGCAAATGCCAGCAGTGATTAAAAAAAAGATGATAATGTTCAAGATAGGTTGATTAAATTGACCAAATGAATCATATAAAGTAATTTTTAAAGAGTCCGGTTTTAAGAATAAAGAGAATCGTTGAAATATGCTAAACCTGCCCAAAACTGCCCTTGGATATATCCATAAAGCGGGAAGAATGTAAATAACCAAAGCAAGCATGCCTAACAATATAGTCTTTTTTGAATTGATTTTCCCTAGTTTATAAAAATAAAGGAACAAAATTGGAATAACTAAAGATGGATAGAATTCAGCTCTGGTCGCCACTGTTAGATAGAAAAAAATTGGAACTAAAATATACCGATGCCAATTATTTGACAAGGCAAAATAAATAGCACATAATGCCAATGTGACAGCAAAAACATCTGTATAAGGGACTATCGAGTAAGAAATAAAGTACGGCTCAAAAATCATAAGTAAAGCCGCAGAAAAACCAAAGAGTCTACCGGATAGCTTAACGCCTAGAAGATATAGAATAGAAACGAGTAAACAAGATATAAGCAACATACAAATTCTAGAAGCCGTAATTGCATCGATACCAAAAGTAAACCCTATTTTAATAAAAATTCCTAAAAAAACCTCAAATGGGATGCCTATAGCTAAATTAATTTTTCCAGTTAGAGCTAAACCAGTTGCTTTGTAAATGTATGTATAAGCGTCAATATTATAAACATTGGGAACAATTGTTATTAATAAAAGGCGAGTGATGACAGTTAAAGATAGCAGGATGATTATTGGAAATATCTGCGATCTATGCATCATTATTTTCTCTAATTTTAATCTAAACTGAATTTTTTCAAAAAAGTCTTTCATAAATATCGACCAATCTATGCTCATATGACGACCAGTTCCACTTTCTGGCTACCTGTAATTTAGCCTTCTCAGCTCTTTTTTGTGCTTCAGTCTTACTTTCGAGCAGTGATTTTACTGCATGATAAGTTTGTTGAATATCGGAAGGCTTTACAAAATTGATTAGCGATTGGTCAGAAACAAGCTCCTTGTTAGATTCCACATCTGTAGTTACTAGCGGTATTCCACTTAACAAAGTTTCCAAAACAGCAAACTGCGGATTTATTGAAAGTTCGCGAAACGGCAATAAAACGCAAGATGCCGAACTCATTAGATCCGAAAAAGATCTTTCCTTGTATGGGTGAAGATAAAGCTTTATGTTTTTGTGATTGGTAGTCACGTTCACTAATTCTTTCCCGAATTTATTAGTTGAACGAATCGCAAAAATAAACTCCGTCGATTCATACTCGTCGCTCAATCTTTTGAAAACCTCGATACAAACGTCTAGACCATTTTCTAATGTTGCAGAACGCCAAAACAAAACAGCGTCTTTTTCTTTCCGAAAGATGTTTTTAAACGGGTCAAAATCGTATTTCTTTAAAACTCCAGGGAAAGTTATCTCGACTTTAAAACCATCCTTCATCATATTTCGTTGTGTATACTCTGTTAACGCGATATTTTGATCTATACGACTGAACAAATTTCTCTCAACAAGTCTTTGAATTCTATTGCGTGGTTGATTATAATTAGTAAATGTCATCAATGATTTTATTTTTACATTAGATGCTTTTATTGATGATAACAAATAAGCTGTGCTATTTGCTCCAAAGAAATGCAGAGAATCGAAATGACTTTGACAAATTAATTTCCTAAGGCTTAAGAAATGAATTGGGACAGTGAATTTTAGTGAATTATTTTGAATATTTGCAACTTTGTTAACCTTAATCTTATCTAATGATATGATCGGAGGAACGTTGCAATTACTTGGCGCTTCATTTGTTATGATGGTTACTTCATGTCCATTTCTCTGCAAAATTTCCGCTGTTTTTAATGCAACCTGAACATGCCCTGAAACTACATCAAAAAATTTGGGTCTATATTGAGCACCGAGAACAAACAGACCTATTTTCATGGTTTATTAGTCCAGTTTTTATTGAACGAAAGCGCTTTTTTTAAGTAATATGTAGCAGCGTGTTGCGTGGAATTTTAAAACAGTACAAAATTTCTTGTCTATTTCGATAAATATAGGTGCAACCTTTGCCGGTATTCGCTTAAGTACTGATTGGGAGAAAAACAAGATACCCCAATTGTTCTCGATAGTTACCTTGTCCATCTGGCGAACCAAGTTTTTGACACCATTCACAGATAAAAAAGTTGTGCGCCGTCTTCCAAGGTATGATAATCCAGATTCATTTACAAATTCTATGAGTACATGCCCGTCTTTTCTACAAACGCGTATCATTTCGCGAATTGTTTGCAATGCTGCCTGAGGAGAAGAAAGTTGATTCAGCACACGAATTGAAAAAACAAAACCGAATGTCTCCGGTCGAAAAGGTAAATGGGTTGAAGAACAAACTAACCCAATAAATTGCGATTGTTTTGAATTGAATTTATCCTTACAAATCGTTATCATAGGCTTGGATAAATCCGAAATATATGTTTTATACCCTAGCTTTTCCAGGTGTAAAGAGAATCGACCTGTCCCAGCGCCTACTTCCAATACTTCGCACTCTTTTGGCACAACATGTATTGCTTCATTTAATCTGTCCTTTTCCAACTTATCAAAAAGTTTGCCATCTTCAGTTGTAAAACGTTTCTGATCATAACATACTGCTGCACTTTCACTATAAGCAGTTGAAATTTCTACTCACCCTACATTAGCTAAGCGATTATTTCTTATAGACTTTATTAATTTCAATTTAATGGAAATCACGCGATAGCCCTATTAAGACATCTTTTATGTCCTTTATGTGAAAGATATCATGATCTATAGCTGTGTCTGAAATAAGGAACGCGTTTTGTACAGGTTCCTCTGGCAGGTATCCATGTAAACCTTTCATTGGATGAAAAGGCGAAAAAAAATTCGGAAAAAGTGACCAGCCGGGATTCATGACGTATATTAAGTCGCCATACATTTTTTCATTTCTAAATTGCAAGTTATATTTTTTCCTCTGCGAATTAGAAAGCAATGTTCCAAATTTTAATGAAGACAATGCACTAGTGATTTTTTCTCTTACAGCCTTATCTGTAACCCAAAACATAGCCATTGTTGCATCAACAAAGCAGATATAGTCTTTTGCGAAATGTAAATCGTAAGCTTCTATCTGTGAAATAATATCAAAACTGCCTTTTAGTTGAGATTGCCCATGATCAGAAAAGACTAGAAATGTTAAACGATCCCCATAAGTTGCTCTTAGCTGCCGGTACACGCTATTTAGAACCCTGTCTAAAGACCTCGCATACAAAAGATACTCTTGCGATGTCGGTCCAAATTTGTGACCGAGGCCGTCAAGAGCGTCATCATACACAAATACAGTTTCATTGTCCCTTTGGGATGCCTTAACATGTTCAAGCAAAATACTGTAGAAATGCTTTCTAATGAAAGGCGGACCTATATATGTTAACTTCGAATCATTTCTGTCAAATGTAATACTAAGTTCATCAAAAAATGGCAACTCGCACATATAATAATAGGGGTACAAAGAGATTTTGTTGACTATCCCTAGAGGAACATTATTTATATGCACGCCTTTGTTAAGCAACAACTTTCTGCATTGCCCTTCAATGATGAAGCGAAGCGAAGGTTGCTTATCTATTGGAAAAAGAATTCCAATTTTGTTAAGCAATTTGAAAAGGGTCGGCGAAGACTCAGGAGAGTAGAAATAAGGCATCCAATGATTGTTTTCCTCCGGATATTTGCCGCTAAGCATACATGCTTGTATTGCAAAAGAATAACCTAAGACATTGTGTAAGTCCCAACGTGAATGTTTCGCTGCAATATTATACAGAAAAGGCATGTGTGTGGAAGTAAGAATACTTGAGTCTAAGGCGTCAATGTAAAAGAAAACTTTTAAGTTCTTCAATTTTTAGTCCTCACCGCAAGATAACCCGAACAATACTTTTCTTGAAGATGAAATTAAAGTTTTATGCTTTCCTGAGCGATTTGCCACAGATGTGCCATTTTCTCAATAATGTTGATTTCACTACTGAATGCTAACCAAGGAAAGACTTCCTCCAAAAAACTCGATACGATCTCGCCATTTCCTATCAGTATTAGGGTTATTAGAATATTAAGAATTAATTTTGGTGATTTGTTATGAAAAAGGAACGTTGCAAATAGGTTTTTTCTATCGTTATTTCCTGTCAATGACCACATAACATAGAACATCGTTCCATACGCTCTTGAAAGCAATGATGTCTCAGAACTATTGTAATATTCGCCCAACAATTTTGGTAGCTGATTAGTCATTTCTTGTGTGGAACTGATTCGTTTTCGGGCGCTCTTTGTCTCATTATAACAGGTGAGCTCAAAGCATAAAGTTCTTAATAGAATCATAAACAAAAAGCCCTTCTGAAACTGAATGAGATCATATAGGTCGCTATAACCTAGCGAAGAAAGGAGCTGCGAGAGGGAACCTGATAACTTGTATTCAGTAAAAAATTCTAAAACCTTAATTTCATTCGAGTCCAAACAGGTGTCTCCGGCATGTTCTTTTGCGATTTCGATTCTTTCTTGATAAGTGGCAGAGAAAAACCCCCGTGAAATCAGTAAAGAGTTTAACAAAGTCAACGACCTTTTTGCATAAACATAGGTTTGTTCGACCTGGGAAAGCTTCGGCACATCCGCGAAAAGCAATTCCCCAACAACTGTAAATGTTAGTTCTAGAGCATCTTTCTTTGTCGGTTTCACAGATTCGTTGAACAGTGGTTTTTTCCCGAACAAACATCGGCTGGCAACAGCGTTTTCGTATTCATAAATATTTGAAACAGCAAAACCAAGATTTCTGTTAAAAGGTATTGTTGCTGGTAAAAAGGCTACATGCGTGCCGATTCCTTTCTGTTTGAGAAGTGTAGAAACTTGCTGAGATAGCGTGCCAAAATTTCGCTTATTCTTGAGGTAATAGAACGGGTTTAGATAAACCACAAAATCAAAATCGCTAGCAATTAATGGCGATCCATATTTAATAACCGTGCCTTCACCGTTTGCGAGACTACCAGTTAAAAGAAGACACTTTATGTCCCGAGGATTTATTAGTTCAAACAGGGAATTGAGGGATTTAAGTCCGATTTTCTTAAGGAGGGCATTTGCGTATTCTTCCCTTGATAGCCTGAAATCCAACTCTAACGCCTTCATTGAATCAACAATCTTTTGGGCAGTTGTTGTGTTTACCCCGACTACAATAATTGTTTATGGGATCTCCATATACATAAGCAAGGTCCTTTCATTTTAGACATTCATCCTTTTGCAGATTAGAATAGGTTTGAAGTATTTTCTGGCCTATTCTATCCCAATCATAGTTCTCTTCAACCATTTTCCTTCCTTGAGATCCCATCTCGGTTGCCAGAACTTCATGTGACAACAAAGTCAAGATTGCTTCAGCCAATGCCTTTATGTTGGCAGGTGGGACAACAAACCCGTTTACACCATTAATAACTAATTCTCTTTGACCCCCATTAGAAGTAACAACTACTGGCTTCCTTGAAGCCATTGCTTCCAGTACAGTTGTGGGACAGGCATCGTACAGCGAGGGCAAAACATACATAAAAGATGAATCATAGATTGATGGAAGAAGGTCAGGTTCTATCCGCCCTAAAAACTTGACAAATTCCCCCATTCCCAGTGAATCAGAAATACTTTGTAGTCTGGCTCTATCTGGCCCGTCACCTGTTATTATTAGACGAGCATCCCGGTACTCTTTAACAACCAAACTCACGGCACGTATGAGATATTCGAATCCTTTCACCCTGCCCAAAATTCCTCCGCTAAGAATAACCCTCTTATTCGACCATTCTTCTGGAATAGCGTGACTTGCGGATGATAGACCAAACTGTTTTGAGTTAACTCCATTGTGTATTACTGTAATCTTGTCAGCAGAAAGCCCGTATTTCTTAATCATGATTTCAACTTCATTTTCCGTTACACTGATAATCAGTTTTGCATTCCTTAAAACATACTTGGCAATCATATTATGCCTTATAATTCCATTTATTTTACTCAACGATCCAGATTCCAAACCCTCTCCATGATGAGTAACCACATAAGGAATTCGGAGAACCCTGCAAAAAAAAGCGCTGAATAAACAAAAAAAAGTAAGATGACCATGCAGATGTAAAATTTTGGGATTTCGCGTTTTTGTCAAGACTCGAAGCACACTAAACAGGTTAATTGGGATTGGATCAGACAGAGGAAGCCGAAAAGCCTTAACGCGGAATACTTGAATTGCCTTCGGCTCTGAACACGAATAGTGCAATCTTGTGGCCAGCGTAACTACAGCTACTTCAATATTTTTCTTAACGAGATAGTCTGAAAGGTTTTGTACGTATCTGCCTATTCCACCCATCTCAGGCGGAAAGTTAAATGTAACGTGAACTACTTTCAATAATTTGAGTCCCAGTTTTTGGGTTTCATAAAATAGCGAAAGCGGTCACATTGAGTCTGCCTTGCTACAGATTTCTTGACGTAATTTCTAGTTTTTGCAAGGCGTTTTTGAGGCAATCTCATCGTATAAACACTCAAGTCTATTGATAACTGTCCACGCACTGAAGTTCTTAACAAATTCTCTGCCTTTCATGCCCATTCGTTTCGCGCTGGCAGAGTTATCTATCATGAAAACTATGGAACGAGATAATTCCACTATTGATCCAGGCTCAACCAAGAAACCTGTTTCTCCATTAATGACCAGATCTTTAAGACCGCCAACAGACGACGCAATTACCGGAGTTGAGCAAGCATAAGCTTCAAGCAGACTTATCCCGAAAATTTCATAAATCGAAGACAGCACGTAAACGTCAGCATCAACATAGGCCTCTAGTTTATCTTTACCATACAATGGACCTGAAATTAGCACTTTATTCTCAATCTTTAAAGCCTTAATCAAAGCTTCAATTTCACCAAGATAACCATCGTCAGGACCAACAATCACAAGCCTGACATCGTCCAACTTATGAAGGATATTCGCAAAAGCTCTAACGAGAATGTCAATCCCTTTTATTTCATGTATCCTGCCCAAGTATAGCACTATTTTCTCGTTCTTTTCTAAGCCAAACTTTTTCTTGAAGGACCCTTTAGGCGGCAAATCAGAATATTCCGTCAAGTCGATTCCATTAGGCACTATAGCAATCTTCTCTGCAGGCACACCAGCGCATTTATACTGCTCAGCTTCAATCTCACTAAGAGCAATAACCTTCGAAGCGTCTCTTAACAACGTAGAACCAAAGAAAGCATCATAAATCCATTTTCTAGCTTGCCTGCCTATCTTAGGTAGAGAACCATGCGCCTGAAGAACATATGGAACCCCGAACTTCTTGGCAAAATGATGAACAACAATGTTCTGATAAGTAGTATACTCATGGACATGAACAATATCAAACGATTTTAAATCTGACATCATCTTCTTAGGCAAGTCAGGCGTTATGAAAAGCTTAGACCACTTAACGAGAGACATAAACAAATTTCTGAAATAGTAAACTTGCATCCCCTCAATTTCATCACGTTCTACATCAAGCCTATTCTCCAAATCCTTAGCATCAGAAGTAAACACAACAACCTCATGACCACGCCTCACCAATTCTCTTCCAACATCAAACGCAACCTTAACAGGACCACCAAAAGCTTCAGCCGGATAGAAGTACGGAGTCACGAATAAAATTCTCACGTTTCTATGCTCTTCTCTCTAACAGCGTTTCGAAGATCTCTTTCATCTGTAATCCTACGGTCTCGATGGATGCTTCAGTTTCCACGTATTTTCTTCCGTTCTCACCCATCATCCGAGCCAGGCTTGGATTCTCCTTCAACTCGATCGTCGCTTTTGCCAACGCCTCGTGATCTCCGGGTCCAACAATAATTCCAGACTTGGTTTCTGAAACGTAACGAGCAGGCTGACCACTTGAACAACATATTATAGGCTTGCCTGCGGCCTGATACTCGTAGAGCTTAGAAGATATGCCCATTTCTATAGAGCCAATACCGTTTAAAGGAAGAAGCAGTGCATCAGCTTCATAGAGTTCTTTTACAACTTCTTGGCGACTAACAATTTTTTCAATCACTTTAACATTATTTGATTTTGTCTCTCCAATTTTGGATTTTAGAGCCGAAGCAAGTTCGCCCCCACCTTGGATAACAAACTCTATCCCTTCAGAATTAGCCAACAGCTTCGCCGCTCGGAATATCTGGCCAAAATCGTATGCTGGAGAGAAGGCACCAATATACAAAACTCTGAACTTACCATTTTTTGATCCAGTAGTTCTCTTACAAGAGAACATTGCCAAGTCAACGCCAGCTGGCACTACACTAACTTTGCTTGGTTTCACATTATATTTTTGAGTTAATACCTTGACATACGCAGGACTGATTGGTGTAATAGCTGAAGCAAATCTATATGTTACTTTGGCTACTAATTCACCCAATTTTGCCGGTAGAGACTTGCTGTTCATGCCTAAATCGTAAAGGGCTTCAGGCCAAAGATCATCTATATTTTGAACCACGGGACAGTTGTTAACCAGTTTATACATTAAACTTGGAATCATGGCAATTATGTTCGGATTCGAAGCATATACCACGTCAACTTTACGAACTATCGGCAATGCGGATAAAGAAGAAAACACAAAAGATGTAAATAGAAAAAACCTCTTGGTAAACCCTTCTGACGCTACCGGGGGAACAAATGTCCGTATTACTCTTAACTTCCCTTCGTTTTCGATAGCCAACAATTTTCTACGATATTTGGTTGGTATGTTTCCAGTAGGATAATGAGGAAAAGCAGTAACTACTGTTACATCACAACCTGCAAGTGAGAGCCCCTTTGCCATGTTGTAAGCTCTTGTGGCACCGCCACCCATATCGGGCGGGAAATATTGAGCTACCACTAGAACTCTCACGATGCAGGACCCACAAATGTAACAGTTAGGTATATCATGTTAATTGAACGATTGTGAATCCGTAATGTTTTGCCAATTTTCTTTGAACCAAGTATGGACGTGCTTTAGACCTTTTTTGAAATCCATGTTTGGTTCATATCCAAGAACGCGCTTTGCCTTTTCAATTGAAGCCAAGAGTCTATTCTTTTTATCCCAATCTCTCTGCTCTTTAAACACTACTCCAGCTTCATTACCAGTTATCTCAATTATCCACTGGGCGAGGTCGCCTATTCTGATTTCTCGACCTGTTGCCAGATTGAAAGCTTCACCTACAGCATTCTGATAATGAGCCATGGCCAACAACCCATTCACTATGTCTCCAACATAAGTAAAGTCTCTTGTTTCATCGCCTGTTCCAGTGATTGGTAATGGCTGCTTATTAATGGACCAATAGAAGAAGTTGGGTATGACATTTCGGTATTTCCCTGGAACTTCACCTGGACCATATGAATTGAAGAACCTTGCATTCACGATTGGGAGACGATACAGGTTGTAGAAATAGTTGGTGTATAGCTCGCCAAGCATCTTTGTGACTTGATAAGGCGTGTAGAGCTTCATTGATATATCATGTTCTTCGAAGGGCATTTTTGAGTCTGCACCGTATATTCCGCAACCGGAAGAGCCATAAATGAAGCGCTCAACGCCGACGAGGTTAGCGTACTCAAGAACCTTCAACGTGCCCATCCCGTTAACCATCAGGTCCGTTTCGGGGTTGTCCACTGAATTCTGGTTCGCGAAATGCGCTGCCAGATGGTAAACTATTTGGGGCTTTTCTTTGAACGCCCACTTGAGCTTTTCATCGTCAAGAACGCTGCCTTTGATGAAAGCAACCTTAGAATTTACAGGAATGTTCCACTCATAAGATGAGGATAGATCATCCAAGATAATGATTTTCTTTGTTTCCAGTTGGCTTAGGGTTTTGACGAGGTTTGACCCGATTGCTCCTGCGCCACCCGTCACAAGCACCGTTTTGCCATCAAACGCGCCATAAACTTCTTTCTTCACGCGGTCATTCTCCTTGTTAAGCTTCTTGTTTGCCGTAAAGTTCCTTGAACCATGCAACTGTTCTTCGGATGCCTTCTTCAGCGGAAATCGTCAATTTGAAATCCAAGTCTCTTTTCGCTTTCGATGCATCGGGGGTTTTGATTTTTGTGGTGAAGGGTTCAGCTTCTTTGTAGCTAACTTTGGAGTCATCTTTGTTCAGGTTCTTCAAAATTTGGTCAGAGACGTACTTGATGTCGTACTGTGTGTCTCCGCCAAGGTTGTAGATTTCGCCTGGCTTGAAGTTGCTGGTTATGTTGGCAAGGGTTCTACAGAGGTCTTCGACATATTCGAGCGTGCGTTTGTGTCCTAAGTAAACGGTGTAGGATTCGTCGTTCATTGCTTTGTAGATGAATTTGGGTATCCAGCCACGGTAGGGCGTGTAGTGCTCTCCGACACCGTAAACGTTGAACAGTCTGACGCGAACCGATTCTGTCTGGAACATCGCGGCGGAGTTGAGTATCTGCATTTCGTTGACCCACTTGGATATGGCATAGTCATTCATCTGCTTAATCGGAATAGTGTCCATTACGTCTTCCCGCATAACGCCGTCGTAGTCGCCGTACACTTCGGCGCTCCCAAAGAATATCATTCGGAACTTCTTCTTCTCCTGAACTCGGAGAATATTTTTGGTGCCTACAGCGTTTGTTTGCCAGAGATTTTCGTAGTAGTCTTCGCCGTTCCATCTGCCATACTCTGCTGCAGCATGATATACGTAATCAAAATCGTTCTCCGTAAACAATCGCTCAACTTGGCTGAATTTGCTCACGTCACAGCGAACATAGTTTGGTTGCCAAGAATGCATTAGGTCGCAAGTCCACGTTTCATATCCACGGTTTTTTAGCTCTCGAACTAGATTTGAGCCAATGAAGCCCAATCCGCCTGTGACTAACACTTTTTTGCTCATGGTTAAACCTCGTTTACTCATTTAATGTTTAACTTTACTTGATAACCGAGTTATTGCATATAATGTTATAGCTGTCGAGACCATGAAGCAGCCTAGTAGCAAGAAGCCTATAGATGCCAAAGCAACATTAGTGACTATTCGACCCTCAGCCACGTATAGGTCCATCATCCAAACGCCAAACAAAGTACCCGCAGCTAAAGATATTATGCCAGGTATTCCGAGAAAGATTAGGGGTCGGTCTTCGACTACAAGTCTGACAATAGACATTATGAGAGATATTCCATGTGCAAGCGGATGCTTAGTCGAAGTTTCCGCGCCTACGTTGTCGCCATATTTGCAGGAGATAGGAACCTCGCAGACTTTTAAGCCACTTTTATGGACTGCTCGGAGAATTTCGATGCTGGCACTCATACCGTTCTCAGAAATGGCTCCCAGCTGCTCCATGGCAAGTTTGCTGTAGGCTCTAAAGCCGCTTTGAGCGTCGCTCACGCCGTTTTTACCCGAGCCATTACTTAACTTTGTGATAACCTTCACACCAAACTGCCTATACGCAGGCATCTCGACAGACCCATTTTTATCCATGAATCTACTGCCAAAAACAACCTCTGCAACGCCGTCTTCAATGGGCTTTACTAGCCGTGGAATCTCAGCAGGATCATGCTGTCCATCTCCATCTAAAGTAACTAGTACATCGGCTTTTAATTCGCGCGCCCGCTTAAACAAACTCTGCAAAGCAGCACCATAACCAAGATTTCGCTCATGACGAACAACCACTGCGCCAAGCCGCTCAGCAATTTCACCAGTTAAATCAGATGAACCGTCGTCACAGACAACAACAATGTGCGCATGGTTCTGAGCCCCCAAGACAACCCGGGCAATGGTCTTCTCTTCATTGTAAGCTGGAATACCAGCAACCACAAGCAGATTGTTTCCATTAACCGCTAACCTACCTAATAATTTCCGAGTATCTTCAAGTTCAACCAAAGCTACGTGCCCTCAAAAAAAGTTCGGAAGATTATGAAATTCCCAAGGTTTTAGGCAGCGTCTGCAAAGCAAACTTTGTGTAGGCACAGGCAATTTTCTGGTTAGGAAAAAAGTATTGGAAGCTCTTAATACATCGAACATGCTCATACTGGTACGGCTTCCCGCAGTACTCGATCCTTAATGTAAGGATTAAGAAATTTCTTCGAAATAACGTCAACTTTAACGCGGAGTTTTCGTTGCAAATAGTTTTTAAGATCATACACTGTGAAAAAACTCACCATCTGCGAATAAGTCACTAAAATATCAATGTCGCTCTCTTCACCCTGTGCACCGCGCGCATAAGAACCAAAGATGTCTATAGTCTCCACTTTAAACCGTTTCTTAAGCGTAGGCTTTAACAGTTGAAGCTCCTCTCTTATTTCATCCAGAGTTCTTGCAACCATACACTTAAAGCGCCTGGGCATATGCAAAACTCAAATGCATAAAGTTCATTTCAATATATCTTGGAAAGCAGAAGCTTAGCTGTATCCTTATTCGACTTCGCCAGCTCTAGGAATGCGGAGAGGAGCCCCTTTTTGGACGCGTCAAGTATCTCCACAGAAACAACTTTGCCTTTTCGGTCGTAACCCAAGACAACATCGCTATCAAGCAACTCTTCATTAACCAACGCGCCCTCCCGAACTTTAACGACGAAAACATCAGCAGCAGAATCGTACTTTATAATCAAATCCATCTCCCCGAACGCTTCCTTCTAAGGATAACATCATCAAGCTTACTGCTATAGATTGCGGTTATAATAAACATATCCTCAACATCCCGCTCATAAATAACCGCAACATTACACTTCAACTTTGAAGCAACATACCGCCCGCTAACAGAATCATACAAAACCTCATCAGGTACTTTCACTATTTCCTCCAGCAAATCCTTGGTAACCCCTAACTTGGAAAGTTCCTTCGCAATCTTATCTTCGACATGACTGCTCCACCTAATCCTCAAACACGTAAAACCAACGTACCTTTCATACCGCTACAGCTTCACTCAAGATTCGATCTTTCAACGCTGATTTTACGCTATCCTTCGGCACTAAATCAACTTTCACGTGAAGCTTCCGTCTCAGAAACCTCTCAGCATCTATAAGCTCCCACAAGCTATAAGGCGCCCTAAAAGTAACGAGCACATCAACATCACTCTTTTCTGTTTGTTCACCACGAATGTATGACCCAAAAATCTCCAAAAACTCCACTTTAAACCGTTTCTTAAGCGTAGGCTTTAACAGTTGAAGCTCCTCTCTTATTTCATCCAAAGTTCTTCCAGCCATACACCTAAACACCAAACAAAAATCTTACAAAGGACGACACTAAACATCTCATAGTATCCCGATAATCTACTCGCTTATAAAAATTTAACAAATTCAAAAAACACGCAACCGCCAACTTCATGCAACCGCTTCTTAGCGCGCCACTATCATCTTGATCAAAAGTTGCAGCTCTCAGATCACTATTGTTTCTTCATTCTCTATGCAATTAGAAGCATAAAGGAGCGCAGCTTTGATGTCTTCTTTCCTTAGAGTGGGATATTGCCTTAGTATTTCTTTTTCCGTCATGCCCCTAGCTAAAAGTTCGATGATAAGATAAACAGGAATGCGGGTTCCTTTAATAACTGGTTTCTCAGACAGAACTTCTGGGTCTATCATTATCCTATCCAACCTAACGCTCTTTCCCTTAGCGCTATATCCAAGTTCTTTTTGTTTCCGGTATTCCGTCGAAATGCGGGTCGTCAGAGACTATTCCTGCCCGGTTTGCTATTGCTGTGGCGGCAATTATACAGTCACCGATCGGGATATCTCGGTGTTTACTTTTTAGAAACCCCGCCTGCTTGGCTATTTCAGCAGTTAAGTCTTCAATCTTAAGCGCACTTTTCATAAGCCGCGCAAAGCAAATTTCTGCTTCATCTTTTCCGATGTTTTGGCAAACATTCTGGATGGTTTCACCAATGACTATCGTTGGAAGTATGCCTTCTTTGTGCAAAACAAGTTCCTTAATTTTCCTTGACGCTCTTTGCTTTACATCAGCTTCATCTGAATAAAAATACTCCATGAGGAATCTGGTATCCACAACCTCTCTCACGCTAGTACTCCTCTCGAACCTTTTCAATCTCTTTTTTCATTTCCTCAGGCTTGCCATATTTTGAATAAATACCTGCACAATCCTCCAGTCTGCGAAACGGGCTAAAAACTACTTGCCCTTGGTCAGTAGCTTCAACTAAGAGGTCATCACCCTCATTTATTCCCAGTTTTTGCCTAATCTCCGCTGGGATAGTAGTTTGCCCTTTCCTAGTAACCTTCACAACGTTCTGCATGCTGATTGCCCTACATAAATGGTTAAAGTACTACGCTTAAAAAGTTTCCTGACGCCTTTTTTAATCAGTACTTTAGCGCGCGCTAGCAAATTGCTTCCATTAACTGCTAACCTATCTAATAATTTCTTTGTATCTTTAATTTCAACCATTTAGCTAACTGCCAATTTTTCTTCAAGCAACACTCGCAAACCATCCCGCAAACAAACCCGCGGCTCATAACCCAGCAGCCGTTTAGCCTTAGAAATATCCGCATAACTATCCTTGATGTCGCCAGCTCTGGGCTTTTCATAACGAATCTCCAAGTCCACGCCAGCCAACTCTAAAACCGTCTTAGCCAACGCACCAATAGAAGTGGGCTTACCAGAACCAACATTAAAAACTTCGCCCTCAGCATTACTGCTTTTCATGGAAGCTAAAACTGCTTCAACAATATCATAGACACTAACAAAATCCCGTGTTTGTGAACCATCACCATAAATCACCAACGGCTCCTTTCGTCTTACACTGTCAACAAAACGCGTTATTACTCCACTATAATCATTCATGCCCTGCCTTGGACCATAAACATTAAAGAAACGCAAAACAACCGACCCTAAAAGCTGCCGCTCCTGAAAACCCAAGCAGTAACTCTCAGCTATAAGCTTAGACTCAGCATAAGGCGAAATCGGATCAGCCCGATGCTCTTCCTTCACAGGCAAAAACTCAGGCTCACCACAAACTGCACAACTAGAAACAAACACAAACCTACCAACACCCTCTTGAGCACACGCACGAATTAAATTCAACGTACCCAACAGGTTAACATCAAAAGTTAAATCAGGATTCTCAACCGAAAAAGGCACACTCGTCACAGCAGCTAAATGAACAACCACATCAACACCATCAACGGTCTTTCTAACAAGCGAAGCATCGCGAACATCGCCTCTAATAAAATCAATCTTGCCAGCATTCAAATGATTTTGAATGTTATCAAGTCTACCAGTAGATAAATCGTCAATAACTCTAATTTCATAGCCATCTTTAACTAATCGATCAACTAAATAGCTGCCAATAAAGCCAGCCCCACCAGTAACCAAAACTTTCAAAGATTTACGCATTAACACTTAACCGCTTCAATGTTGCCTAAAGTCACTACTTGTATGCATTACAGCCAAGAAAGCTGCAAACGGCAAATCAGATGCCCAGCTTTTAGCAGAAACGTTACCCCAACCTACCGCTATACTACTTGACTTTTGAGCTAAAGCGATGCCTACAGTCCTCATCAACCTGTCAACCATGCTTTCCGTTGCCTGCTTCAGCTTTTGTATTATGGCCGTCAACACTTTGGCCAGCTTTGTACTTTTAACGTTGTCAACGTACTTCATGGTGAGATCCAAGACGCCCCTTTCAATTCGGTTTAAGGCTTTAAACCAGACGCCACGACGCAAAGCAAATTTTTTAATCTTGAAAAGTTTTTCAACAGAAAGTAAATCTTGATTCTTTTCTGCTGCCGTCGCCCTTGGGTCGGGACGCCCGCAAAGTTTTTCTTTAAAGTAAAAAATATGCGCTGTTACTTTCGCCATTTCCCATTCCTCTCCATGCTCATAGGCAATAGAACCATTACTCGCTAGTTTAACATTAAAAGCTTTTCGTATAAAAAATCTTTTCAAGCTTAGTAGTAAGGGCGCGCAAAATAGAAAACCAAGCAAAAAACACAAGGATTCTCAATCACTTAAGTTGTATGAATACACTGCCATGCTTCCTGATCTGTAAACCTCTTGGAAGCTTGATGGCAAAGATGGGATCCCATACCAACCTTCGCCACTTACCCACCAAACAGTATAAGCAGCGCTATGACCATTGTTTAAAGCAACCCTCGCATCATTAACCATACCATCTGCAAGTGCACTTTCATTCTGAAGATAACCCCACATAGAAGGACCGTGATTAACAGGAACTATTAACCTGCCTTTAACGTAAATATCAGCCAAATCATCCAACGCATAATGAATCACCACCACAGAATCAGCAGAAGTATTATTGTTTATCCAATCAAAACAATTAACCAAAGACGGATTATCACTAATAGGCAACGTGTTCTGAAGCATAGAAGACGGAATAAACGCCAAATACGAATTATCTTTAGAGAAAAACGCAATCTGATTCTCCGGACCCACAGCCAAATAACACCCAGACAGCGTCAAAAGCAAGACTAAATACGTTATTGCAAAAACCTTGGGAACAAAACGCCTAATTTTGCCCCTATGACTGGACCAGAACTTCCAAAGGTTATCCAACCCATGAACCGCAAAAAACAACAGCGGATACACAAGCAAATACACCCATCGATTCCAAAAATAAAAAGGCAAATTAGGATTTATCATCTCCAAAACCACTATACCCACACAAAGCACCGCCCAATAATGCATAGCTGAAGCTTTAAAACCAACCAAACCAACCAGCACCAAAGGCAAAATAAGGACATAACAATAAACCAGCAGCCCAGCCATAAACAAACCCAAAGAAACCGAAGGACCCGAAGCCACATAACTGGTGGGAACGCTGAAAGCGCCAAAGCTGCTTGTCGACAAGGAAACCCTTTGGAACAAGAAAACCGCACCAGCCAAAACAGCCGAACCCACCAAATAAACAGACTCTCTTACTGATTTTTTAACCAGCAACCGAGCAGCCTCAACCAAAATAACAAAAAGCAAAATAACCGCAGCAAGCTGCTGACTCAAAACAGTTAAAACCATAAACACGCCCGCAACATAATATTTACGCGGCGAACCAAAAGACTTCAAAGAAATAAGCGCAGCCACCAAAAAAATAAGCCCCAGCGTCTGCCTGTAAAGATCCCACGAATCCCGCAAAGACACAAAATAAGTAGCCGCCAAAACAGAAACAAGCAAAGACTTCGCATTACCCCAGCCCAATCCCTTTCTTGCATAAAGAAACAACATACCACAAAGCACAGCCAAAAGCACAGGCCCAAAAAACTTCAACACAAAAACAACATTACCAGTCAACCAGTAAAGCAAACCCGCAAACACATAAAACATTCCAGTCGTATGCAGAAAACCAACTGGACCCAAAGAAAACACCCAACCGCTCTGGATTTGCGGCACAACGTTAAGCGTATCCAACCCAAGCGGGTAAGGCCACGATAAAAACTCAGGCACACTTCTTATCGCCAAAGGAATAATGAAAGCCGCAAGCGCCCAAACATTCTTTCTCAAAGAAGACAAGAACTTACCAAAGAAACTACCCATTACACACCCCGCATGCTTAAGCGGCATAGGTTACCGCCAAAAAATAATCTTAACAATTTATTGGTGAAAGCGCCAACATACAGCACATTACCCAACGCTCAAGCCCCTCTAACGTCACTGACTATTTTTCTTACTTTTCATTCAAACATGTTATTATATCTATCCAAAAAACACAAAAAATCAACAAGGCTTTATCTTCCTTGAAGTTACATCCGAAGGAGGATAACCTAAGAATTTTTGCCGAAGTAGCCGAAAACGTTCATTTGCTTGCTTAGATAAGGCTTTATTCTGTCTGCCCACAGCCGTATGTCCCCTTCCCCATCAACCTCTATCTTGCCTAAGGTGCCTTTAACTTTTGTTCTTTTCTCCTTTCCACCAGCAACGCTTCCGCCAACAGTAACTGCTTTTTGTAAGTCTTCATTTCTCGTTGATTCTTCATGTTTTTCAGGCCATTCTCTTATAGAAGTTCTTCATATCTTCATCTAAGTCTTCTGTATCATACTGAGAGGGCACTTTTTTTTGCTTTAAGTATTCCATCATCTCTCTCACAGACGCACCAGCATCCATGGCAGCCTTTTCCAAAGTTATTGAGCCCTCAGCGTAAAGCTTTGCTGCATACTCTTTCTTCCATTCCCTTACAGCCTTGTTAAGCAGCTTTCTCAGCACTGTTGAACGGTCTATTTGTTCCACGCCCTCTATCTTCTTTAAATCCGATACTAATGCTTCAGGCAACCTTGCAGCAACCGTTTCTTCCTTCTTCATTTTACCACCTTCTTAGCCCTACTATTTTTCATCACCGTTATCTCTTCAGGTAATCTTTCTGCACGCTTATTTAGCTCTTCATTCCATTCAACCTGCTTGTTTAGGGCATCACCAGGCAGATTGCTCCCGACAATTACTACAGCTTTCCTAGAAACAAAAATATCCTCAAGCAAGCTCCATTGTTGCATCTTTACCCTTTATTATCTAAAAAAATAGGACCACCGTAAAACCCCGCATTACCCTTCCTATTTAAATCACCATGAAAATTTTAGGTCTGAACTGCACAATAAAGCCTAAAACACCTATTATTGTGCAAAACCATTCTTCAACATTACAAACTTCCTCTCCCACGCAAATCAAACAACACTCTGCCCTTCACAACACCTAGGTCAGGTCAGGAAAACCTCCACTAACGCAGCCAACTGCCATTACATCCAAAAGCGACACTCCAGATAAAAAAAACTAAATGAAAGTTTGCATGCTACTCTTTACCCTTTAGCAGCAACCAAGACTTATCGTCTTTAGCCTTCTTTAACCGCACAAGAATATACCGTCCTTTAAGCCTTTGACCCTTAAGCGTAAACTCAATTTTATCATTCTCCCAAACCTTAGTTTCGTAACTACCTTTATCCCAGATTTTAACAGTCCCAGCCCCATATTGCCCCACAGGAATCGTGCCCTCAAAACTTGCGTATTCAAAGGGATGATCCTCCGTTTCCACCGCCAAACGCCGCTCACCAGCAGACTCAGGCATCCCTTTCGGAACAGCCCAGCTTTTCAAGACACCACCACTTTCTAGTCTCAGGTCATAGTGCAATCTTCTTGCGTGGTGTTCTTGGATCACAAAAATAAGTTTCTCCTCCTTTTTCTCTCCGCCCGCAGGTTCAGGAGTCTGTCCGAAATTGCGTTTCGACACATATTCCGAAAGCCTATCGCCGTCGGCCGTGCCCGTTTTTTTGTTTTCAATTAGTTGGTCAAGTGTACATTCGGCTGGTGACTTGTCCTCTCTTAAACTTTTAAAACGTGGCATTCTTAACCTCATATCCCGCGTTACCACTTGATAAGCAACTTCACAAACCAACTTGGGCTCAAGCCAAGTTACCCCATCACCAAATCCAGGCTTGAAAAGGGCAAGCTCCGTTTTTAATTTTTCAAATTTGTCACTTAAAACTCCAAGAGTTTCTTCAGTAAAACCTGTCCCGACTTTGCCAACGTAAACTGGTCTGCCGTCCTTATCGTAAAGTCCTAAAATTAAGGCGCCAAACGTTTTTTCCCTAGATTGCTCTCCTTTTGTGTAACCGAAAATTACGCAGTCACAAGTTTTCAGTTTTTTAATTTTCAACCAACTCCCAGTTCGCAATCCTTCTTCATAGAGACTATCTTTCTTTTTCGCCACCACTCCTTCTAAACCCTTCTCTAAGACTAGTTGGTAGTAGGCTTCTCCTTTCTCCTCAATAAAATCGGACAGGAGCACATATGAGCCTTCCCTCAATGAGTCCTTCAAAATCTTTTTGCGCTCCATTAACGGCAGCTTAATGAGCGGTTTGTCATCCTTCTCTAAAACATCAAAAACAATGTATGTAACTGGCGCCCGTTTGGCTTGCCTTTGAATCACGCCAGCTGAAACAGCTTGACCACGCTCCAGCAGGGTTTGGAAGCCAGGCTTGCCTTCTCTCATCACAACGATTTCACCGTCAACAACTAAGCCATTAGCTAACCGTGTTAGCTCAGCCAGTTCCGGAAAGTTGTGTTTTAATTCATTTTCATTGCGACTTTTTATGCTAAGCTCTTCATCGATATAGGCTATGGCCCTGAAGCCATCCCATTTAATCTCAAAAATCCAGTCTTTATCCGAGAAAGGGTTGGGGGCAACCTTTGCAAGCATAGGCTTGTAAATATGGCGGCTCATTTCTGTTCCAACTGCTTGAGAGTTTCTCGCAGCGCAACCATGAGACCTTTAGCTTCCACTTCTGGCGGCTTCTCGATTTGGATTTTTTCGCCTTTCAGCTTTTGCGCTATAAGTTCTTCAACCCTTTTCATGTAAGTGTCTTCGAATTCAGTAATATCAAAGTCGCCTGAAAGGTCACTCACTATTTTTATAGCCATATCTAACTCAGCTTTATCGGGCTCCTTTAACTTTTTGACCTCTTCAAAATCCTGCGGGTCAACAATATCGTAAGCATAACGTAATGTTGTTAAAACAAGCGCGCCTCTATACGTATGCAACAACGCAGGATACTCTTTCGTTCTCAAGGTTATTCGTGCAGCGCCAGCTTTGTTTTTTCTTTCAAGCGCCCTCAAAAGTAAAGTGTAAGCTTCCTTGTTTTTTTGGGGCATCAAAGCGTAAGTCTTATCAAAGTAAATTGGGTCAACCGAGAAGTAATCGACAAACTTGCTAATCCGTATACGGCTGTCAGACTCAGGTTTTGCAGCATCTAACTCTTTCTTATCAAATGCTATATACTCGTTTTTAGCTACCTCATAGCCTCGGATGACCTCGCTCCAAGGTACAATCTTGTCGTCCTTAGTGCACATTTTAACGTATTTTAAAGGTTGACCGTCAACTTTATGCAAGAAATGGAAATTTATTCCCTTGTCATAAATCATGGAATACAATTTAACAGGGACATTCACTAAACCAATTGTGATACTCCCCGACCAAATTGACCTTCTCGGAGCAGCCGCACCAACTTTTTCACTTTGCTTTTTTTCTAAATCTTCCTGAGTCATAATTAAATCTCCAGTTTAACTCTTTTTTCAAAAATATTTTTCCACGGATCAAGTTTCCGCTCAACTACACTAAAAATATTGAAGCCGGAGGGGTTTATGCCTTTCTTTATTTCAGTCCACTCTAAAGGTGTCGAAACAGAGGCTTGAGGCGTCGGCCTTAAGCTGTAAGGAACCACCATTGTTCGCATCGGCGAATTCTGGAGGTAATCGGCGAAAACCTTTCCTGGCTTCTTTGTATCCTTGAATTCGGAAACAACAATGTCACTTTCCTTGGCTAAGTCGATTCCGATTTTATGCACAAAAGCCCTTGCTTCTTCAAAAGTATGCTCTGGAACTATTGGAATTATGACATGAAGACCTTTTTTGCCTGAAGTCTTAATGAAAGGTGTAAGTCCTAAATCTAGCAACTTGTCTTTAAGCAAAAGCGCAACCTCTGCGGCATCACTTAACGTTGCTGGTGGTTCAGGGTCAATATCAAAAAATAGTAAATCAGGCTTATCCAGAGCGTTAATCTTGGAGAAGGGCATGTGGATTTCTAATGCTGCCAAGTTTGCAAGCCAAATAAGCGTATCCAAGTTGTTGCAAACGATATAGTGGACGTCTCGTTGGGACGTTGGGGAGTAAATTGTTTTTATTTTAATCCATTCGGGCGTACCTTGTGGAGCGTCTTTTTCAAAAAAACTGAAGTTTTCGCCATTAACGCCATCAGGGTATCTGGTTAGAACTAACGGTCTATCAGTCATAATCGGTAGCATTTTCGGCGCCATTTTAATGTAGTACTCGATAACTTGTCCTTTGCTAACATTAACTTCTGGGTAAAAGATTTTATCCAAATTGCTTAGTTTGACTTTAGTTAATTCTCTTAGATCCTCCATCACATTTTTCACCAAAAACCGTTAAGCCTCAAAACAGCTTGTTTACATAGATATATTGTAAAGTACTAGTCTTTTTCCTTTTTGGACAAAAAACAAACCCATAGCGCATCAAGGCAAATCATACAAATTACCCTGAAAATTCCGTTTTTTTATAGCTAAGCCTTTATAGTTAACACGATATTAATAATAAACTGTCAGAATTAATCAAGAAAAAGTAAATTTTGAAACCTAACATTTGCTTTCTTCAAGATAATTCGCTATAAAGAGGAAAAAATTAAGTATGAAATCAAAAAAGCCAACATTAGAAGATCAGCTTGCTTTCATTTCAGCACAGCATGGCGTTTATCCCACCGAACTGTTTCAGGCTTTAATTCAGGCAAAAGAACACGGGAAATCAGCATGCGAAGACTTAACGGTTGAATACCGTGGAAGTGTTAACAACGAAGCCATCTTCCTAATAACTAAAAATAGTAAAGTAATTGCGCAATTCAGGGTTCCCGAAGAAACTCTCTCACAAAAGGATGTTTCATTCGATAATTGGATGGATACAAGCAGAGTCCGAAAAGAGATCGCAAAGCAAAACCCGGTCCCTCCACATATGAAGATAGAGAATCTACGAGTAGGCATGAAAAAGGTCAATGTAATTGCCAAAGTGCTGGAAACTTCTGAGCCATCCAAGGTTCATACTCAATTTAGAGACAACGCCCTTGTTTCTAACGCATGGATAGGTGATGAAACAGGAAAAATAATGCTTTGCCTTTGGGACCAACAGGTAAACGCCGTTTCAGTGGGTAACTGTATAGAAGTGAAGAATGCGCACGTGGCTATGTTTAAGGCTGAAAGGCAACTCCGTCTTGGAAAAAACGGAACAATCACAATATTGGAAAAGTCCTTGTTAAATGGAACGGCGTAAAAATTAAAAATTAAAAATGTTTTAAGATAGTTTATGCTGTTTAGACGTATTTTTTGTCGTTGTAGCAGTACCATCTTTTGTATTGTGGAATCCATGTGAGAGGTTGATTGCATGTTGGGCAAAGTGGTTGAGTTGACTGTTCCTTAACTACAGTTTGAACGTTGTTGCTGCTGCTGCTGCTGCGGTTCATAAAGCCCAAAAACTTTTTCTTACCCACTGAAACGTATTTTTTGTCGTTGTAGCAGTACCATCTTTTGTATTGTGGAATCCATGTGAGAGGTTGATTGCATGTTGGGCAAAGTGGTTGAGTTGACTGTTCCTTAACTACAGTTTGAACGGGTTGCTGCTGCTGTTCATAAGGCCCAAAAACCTTTTCTTCCTCACTAAGAGAACTAGTTTGAACGGGTTGCTGCTGCTGTTGTGGTTGATAAGTGCTTTGTGGAACTGCTTTTAAAAGTATGAAGTCTGATGCTCCTTGAACATCTTCCCAAGGGATGTGTTGGGTTTCTCCAGCCTCATTCTCCACTGACAAGGAAATGCCCGTCTTTCCAACGGCGAAAGCGATATCTTTAACTTTTCCTACCAATCGTCCTTTTGCGTCTACGACTTGCATAGAGATTAGTGCGTCTCTAGTTAGAGGTTTATCAGTTTTTTCCATCTTAACACCACTCTTATTCTGAATAGGCACATCTTGTTTAAAGGATTTTCGTTTCTTACTCAAAGCAGACCATCAACCCTATTGCGCTGGGATTTCCCAGTAGCTGATAATGTCACCTTTCACCCATTTACCGCCCAAACTTCGGACAACCTCATTGATATCTTCCCATTCAGCCTTTAAAAATTGAACTGGCTTTACCACAACGCAATCTCCCTTAACTGTAAAACTGAGCAGTTTGCGCTGCTCTGGGCTAAATTCATTTTCCATTTTGGATGAGGTTTTGCTTGGTTGAATTAACTTTACATTTGCAGGCTTAAGGTCAGGCTTAGATTCTAGTTTAACGGTCCCAATCGGCTTTGGTGCAATTCTAGGTTCTCCAGTGTTTGTTAGGTTGAATTCTGGAATTGGAAAGGATTCGGCAATGTCCTCAAAACTGTCGCTTCTAACTATCGCGAGCACTTGCTTGGAAAACAAATCAAGTTTTAAGTCTAATAGTTCAGTATCGCTGGGCAAATTGGAAGCCAAAGAGGATGCTTTTCCCTGCAACAACGCGATGAGTAATTCAGGGGTTAATTTTATTATTCTTATTTTCATGTTTAGGCACTCAAAACTGCCTTTAGGTGACCGATAACTTAAAAGCATTGCCCATCATTCATGCGCAAACCTTTTTGATACTATTACAGCAGAGTTCAAGTCAACCGACGAATGCCGGTAAAAGAGAGGAATAAAAAAGATGCCATACTTAGGATTTGGTTCTGAGGCGTCTCCAATCCGCAAAGTTGCCAGAGTACAAGCCCCAAGTTTTAAGTTTCGGAGACACCGCCCTAATCAGAGCAGGACAAGCTATCAAGACTATTGGCAAGTTGAGAGCAAAAGTAGGCAAAAGAAAAATCCAAGCAGTTTCGGTAGGAATTAAGCCAACAGTCGCGAATTGCCAAAGAATGACGCTTGTGCCTACGAATAAGGATAAGGCATAAATGCTTGAGAGTATGACGAGCCCCTTTTTTGTCTTTGGTTCTGCAGCTACCTTTGGGATAAGCAGCCAGTTTAAGCCGTAAATGACGACGGCGGTGGTTATTTCTACCCAAGCAAGGTAAAAAGGTAAGCCTTCAACGTACACACCTCCTATGAAGGCGCCAATCATGCTGCCGACTAAGCCGCTCCACCCGAACCAGAGTGGAAATACGCCTAAGAGGATTATTGGGAGGTAGAGAACTGTGAACCTTGGAATTGCTATCATGTAAGATAGGAAGAAGAAAACGGCGTAGAGTGCTGCCGTCATAGCCATTATTGAGGTTTTTTTAGCTTTACTTTGTTTTAGCATATTCATTTATCATTCAATCCTCTAGTTTGGGCATTCAACGCCTTCAAGAAAGAGATTGAATAAAAGCATTTTCATTTGTATTACAACTGTAATACAATAGGAAAGGATTTTTCGCTGACAGGGAATATTCAATAAGGCAATTTTTGCATGAATATGATTGGTCTATTTACACGGAATAGACGCAGATTTAGATTAAAAGGAAGTTTGAAACGACCTATTGGTCTAGATAATAGGTAAGGAAAAGGTAAAAATTTACATTATTTACCCTGTTTTCAAATAAGTTTAAAGCCAAAAAATTGCAATACCAAAGTATAAAAATTCTAGTACTTTGAGTATTAGAATAAAACTGCGATCAATTGACGGGTAAAGATGACTTTCAAACCATCATTAACCAAAAGTGTCTTCATAATAGGAATCGCTGTACTTATCGCCTTGAATTTGTATACTTTTATCGTAGCTTATCCAGAGACTTACGCCGTCAATGCGGGCATTAACACTTCAGGCACTATATTGGCGAAAGATTTCTCAGCCTATTATATGGGCGCTTGGAGGTTATGGAATAATCCAGCGCACATTTACACTTTCGGAGCTTTACATGATGGGGAACCAGTCATACTTCCACATCCTGAAACCTACAAGTACCTGCCTTCTTTCCTGCTTGTTGTCTCGCCTTTTCTCTCGTTGAATTATCAGCAGGCACTCTTAGCCTTTGACATAGTCCAGTTTATGCTTCTTCCCCTAATGGCGTATCTGCTCTACAAGCTCTTAAGCGGCAAGCCTCTTGCAGTAACCTTCGTGGTTATGGTTATCGCGTTGCTGCTGCCTTTCCCCTCCCCGCAAGGGGGCCTTTCCCTAAGCTACTATTGGCAATGGGGCGAGGGACAAGCCAAAGTCTTCATCACCTTCCTGCTTCTACTCAGCTTCTATTTTGGCAGCCGAGGAAGACCATACCTGTCTGGAATTGCCTTTGCCTTTGGGTTTTTTGACCCAAGATTCGGACTGTTGGCGATACCGCTCTTCATAATGTTCAACCGCAAAAACCTCAAAACTGCAACGGCAAGCGCAATCAGCGCGTTGGCCTTGTCAAATATAATGCTTCTTTACCCAAGCATGGCCTCTGGCTTCATAAGCATGGTTTTTTCCTCTGCCGTTAATACACCACTCTACTATTACTCTCTCATACCCCTCTTCACCTTGCTGTCTCTAATCATCGTTAACTACAAAGAAATAGCAGCCGCATTCAACCCCAAAAGAAACACCACGAGCTTAACAAGCACAATAAACCAACAGAAAAAGTAACCAAGTGCTTCCTCTAGCAGTTTATAGCCAAATTGGTTTGCGATTTCGGAAGCAACAAAGTTTTCAAAAAACGCAAGTAACACCCGCTCAAAATGGGCGGGGTTTGTCTGTGGCGAGCGGGGAGGGATTTGAACCCTCGACCCCCAACTTAGGAGGCTGGTGCTCTATCCGTACTGAGCTACTCGCCCAAGCTTCATTTAAAATGAGGTCCCTTCCGTCTCTGTCTCTCACTCGGTGATTTTCAAACATCTTTAAGGATGCAACCTGACTCGACCCGCTGTCAGATCCACCTGGCGGAATGCCTCTTTGCCGTGATGAATACCTAAAGCTCATGGCTTTCCATGTCTCCGAAGCCTTCAGAACCGGCATAGCGAGCAGCTTTATCCTTAAGCACGTTTTCAAAAGCCCTTTTCAACCGGAAAAACTGCCATCCAACATCTGGAACAGTTAGGCCAAGCTGCTTAATTATCTCAAGCAGTGATTATTCAATTAGCAGCCAGGCGGTTGCTATCAATCCTTAAGCGTTCTGTCCCAATATAGAATACAGACTTAAATGTTATAGGCAAGAAGCACAGTAGCTAATGGTATCGGCTTGGTGGGCGATTAAAAGAGTATACGGTGAGGGAAATGGGTGCACCTGCAAGAACTAAGGAGAAAAGTCAGGAAGCCCTCTCTAGCAAGACAAAGGTAATTGTGATTGGTTTAGTTCTAGCCGTTATTGGCTCTGTAATATCTAGTTCTTACGCGAAAGCAACAATAACAAATTATACAGGCTTTAGCATGCTGCTTGCAGGAATAGCCGTTTTTGTTTTTGGTATGTGTGCAACGGCTACAGCAACCGTAGAAACTCGCTTAAGCCAAGCAAAGCCAGCAAGCATTAGAGTTAACAAACCAAAGACGCTGTTTCTAAGCATATGGGCAATCGGTGTCGGTGTGGTTCTGAGTATTATTGGCTCTATACTAGGCGGTACGTATGCAAAGAATACAATAATAAACTGCGCAGGTTTCGGGATGCTGCTAACTGGAATATGCTTTTTTGTCTTAGGCATATTCGGAACATTGTTGGGGATGCTGCAGACCAACTTAAATAAGAACAGAAAACAAGCCGGCATCAGGGTAGATAGACCAAGGTTTCTAACTTATAGCATACTATCGGTCGGCATCGGAATAGTTCTTACTGTTATCGGTTCTATAGTAGCTGGCAGTTACGCAAAAGAAACAATAATGAACTATACGGGCTTTGGAATGCTACTAATCGGGATAGCCATCTTAAGCCTAGGCATGTCAGGAACGGCTGTAACAATCCTAAAAAGCAACTGGAGCCTAAACGGAAACCGCCGTGATACCGAACCGAGAATTATATTGGGAAGCATATGGGCAATCGGCATCGGCTCAATGCTAATCATTACTGGTTCACTACTTGCTAGCTCCTACGCAAAAAACACGCTAATGAATTATTCAGGCTTTGCAATGCTACTATCGGGCACAGGCGTTTTTGTTTACGGGATATTTGAGACCGCTCGATTTTCAACAATGGGCTACTTGAGTGGCAAGTGGACTGGTCGCATGGAACAAAAAGGAGAATTGCCTGAGCGCATGAGAAATTTCTGGAGGAATATGGTAAAGACAAGCGCCATCATTAACCTTGCAGGCGTAATGGCTGCTATGGGTTTGCTTTTCTTCAGTCTCTGGCAACTTGACCTCATCGTAAGTGGGCCAGTGTGGTGGCAAGCTAGTCCTGGTGGTGCGGGATGGAGTTGGCCTGGCCCTGGCGCTTACTCTAAGGATTACTTCCAATGTTTCCTTTGGAAAACCACTATTGGACAGGCATATGACACCTTGTTTATGCTGGTCTTTATTTCGTTCATAGTGCTTTTTGCAAGCGCATTCTTCTGGCCACACGCAAGAGTAAAAAATGATGAGTTACGTTTGAACCATCGCAATAACTTGAAAAATTCTAAAACAAGGTCACGCAGAAAACAGGCCAAAAAACAACCTCTCGCCACACAAACCCCGAGTGCTTCCCAAGAGGGTGGTGCCGGGGGTGGGACTTGAACCCAGCCCCAAGTGGAGATTATCACCCGCATAATCCTCTTTTTTTCTTTCCAAGTTTTGTTATTCTACCCAAAGTTACAACCTTAATGACTTTTGCCGAAACGTATGGCGCGTTCTTCGAAACGCAAATAAAGATAGCTCTCTTAAAGCGTTATATTCTGGAAGACGCATATTTTTTGAACCAATTGAGATTGAGGAGGAAAAGTTTCGCCGATAAGGGTAAGTGCTTACATTGACGGAGCCAACCTGTTTCATGCTGGGGAAGATATTGGTGTCAGAATAGACTATTCCAAGCTTAAGCCAATAATGATTAGTGGCAGAACTCCAGTTGATTTAAATTATTATGATAGCACTGAAAACTCTCTTGGAGAAATCAATTTCTTTAAGAAAATTGGCGGATTTGGTTACACACTCAAGCTCGTCAAGCTTCACAGGTATGGTTCTTCGAAACCAGAAGAAAAGAAAATTGACACTCAAATTGTGGCTGACTCGCTGGTTGATGGATTAGTGAATGCAAGATTTGATGCCTGTATCTTCGGCACAGGTGACAAGGATATTTTTCCTGCGATTGAATACTTGTTAAAAGCAGGCAAACTGGTGGAGGTTATGAGTTTTGAGCACAGCTCGTCTTGGGATCTTAGGCTTTGCGGCGCTAAGATAATTAACCTTACAAAGCTGAAGGACCAAATCTGTAGAAACAAATAAATTTGATTTGGCGACAAATAGGCTGAGCCTACCACAAAGGTGATAAATTTCACTCAAATATCCCTTTGCGACACTCTGGCTTGTCGCCAAATTGCTACGGATAATCTTAGGTAGCTGCCCAGATTTAAGTTTTACTAACTGTAAGCGAATTAGTTCCTGATGGAATTGAGACCACGCTAATTGAGGCTCTTGCGTGTCCTGAACGAATTATGCCATCCGGCGACTTGAAATGAGCCAAAATATTTAGGCGCTCATAGCAAAATACACAGCAATTTGATTATGGAATTGTTCATTCAGTTTAAACCCCCGTCAGAATCAACATAGTGGTGCCGGGGGTGGGACTTGAACCCAACCGCAGTGGAGATATTATTCGCAACTTCCCAGTTTCCTCCTAATTTGCTTTTTTACGACCACTACTGTAATAGATGACTTTGATATTTCCAAAAACAAAAATTAAGTTTGACCGTCATTTTTAGAAGGGGCATTTTGCGTTAAAAAGGTAACAAGTTTCATTGTTCACGTTAGAGCAAAATCTACGATGAATCTCAAATAGGGGTTTTTCAGGCGATAGACGTTTGAAAGGAAACGTTGGGCGGAATAGAAAATCGAGGTTTCAAAGGCAGTGGCGTGTGTGCAAATACAACATCCTTGCGAGATTTTGGCGAAATCTTTGACAGAGGAGGAATGTATTATTTCGTTCAGGCTTTGCTTTCTCAGGTCTCCCAGCATCTTGTTGCTCCTTTGACACCAGAACGGTCTGATCTTTCCGTCCTCGGATACATCCAAGAAAATGAAGGGTTGGGCGCAAGAGTAGGTTAAGTTTGCCTGATTTCTCGCGTATTCGTATGAGTTAAGAATGGGGTATCCCTTTTCTTTGAGTACAGCGACTTCAGAGAACACTTTTTTACGTTGGCTAGGCGCTAAACCGTACTCTTCGTTGCTTCCCGGAAATACTTCCATTGGGTCAAAAGATAGTTTAAGCTGATGCCTTTTTGCCAATTCCCCCATTTTCCCAACAGCGTCTATATTGAGTTTGCTTAGCACACAGTTTACTGCAACTCTTCCGCCTGCCGACCTGAGTTCTCGGATGCCCTCTATTGTTTTTTCAAATGTTCCTGCAAAACCTCGCATTTCACTGTGATATTCGGAATCATAATCGAGAGAAACCCAGGTTAAGTCAACAATCTTTGCGATTTCTTTAGCTCTCTCTTTGAGTAAAGTTCCATTCGTGATAATGCTCGTGTAAAATCCTAGGCGGTGAGCATGGCTCAAAATGTCAAGAATGTCAGGTCTCAACAAGGGCTCCCCGCCCCATGCAACGTAAGCCACGAAATTCAATCGCTTTGCTTCGTCTAACATCCGGAAAATTTCACGAGCGGTCAACTCATTGGCGTTTGGTTTCTTCTTCCAAATGTTGCATATTTTGCATCTACAGTTGCATGCTGATGTCACTGAGTGACTGAGAATGAAGGGGGTATGTGTCCAAAATCTCGAAATTACATACTTGCCGCCGATGGTCAAAGACTTTAGCATTTGATTCTCTGTTTTCCTAGATTTGTCAAATTGCTTATTGAATTAAATTATGCGAAACACTTATAAAACTAATCTAAATAAGCGAAAAAACAGCTTCGAAAACCCTTACTTTCAACATAGTGGTGCCGGGGGTGGGACTTGAACCCACGAAGGCCTGCGCCAGAGGATCTTAAGTCCTCCTCCATATCTTAGGCAATCTTAATCTGGCCGCCTATTTAGACCTGGCTCGGATACCCCGGCACCAGCAACGTAAGTGACAACATAGTACAGTTTAAGTTTTTTGCATACACAGTAGTTCCGCAAGTGAGCTTTAGTAACTTGAAAACTTAACGATGCTGTGAAGTGTTCACCCAAGCCTGCCATCGCAGATTCCTTCAATACAGTTTGTGAGTATATTTCTTTATTTGTTGCATGAAGGTGCCAGCATAATATTATATTCTTTTGTGAGAGAATATTATTTGCCAGTTGAGGAACACGCTCTACAGTGGCACTGTACGGGTTCTTAAGCGGCTGCCAAGCGTTGTCTGAGATAACATCAAGGAGATGCTTTTTGCAAGTGCTTACGACAAGTCGGTGATTATTGTGGGGTTTAGGCTCAGCTGGCAAATTTTAATTTTAAGAAAAAACTTTTTGAATGCGTTATTTAATAGATCGTCTTTGGGTTACCTTTCAATTTTTGATTGAAATTATGTTATGCTTATATCTGCCAGTTGTTGTATTTTGTTTTTACGGAGACTGAATAAGGATGCCCGCTATAGAAATTGGCAGAATATGCGTAAAACAAGTCGGTCGAGAGAACGGCAAAAAATGCGTCGTAATAGATGTAATGGATAAAAGCTTCGTTTTAGTGACAGGACCAAAAAAGGTTACGGGAGTCAAGCGGAGACGAGTCAACATAAACCATATTATGCCTCTTCAAGATAAGATTGAGGTTAAACGTGGCGCTTCAGACGAGGAAGTAGCTCAAGTTTTGGACGCTGCAGGCAAACTGCAAGAAATGACTCAAGCAGTTAAAACTGCAATAGTTTAAGCTTTAATTATCCCGTATCTATTTTTCTTACAACCAGTTAGGAGAAAAACAGTCATATGCCTAGAACAATTCCCCCGTGGGAAATCAAACGTGAACTGTTGACGAAAGCAGAGGACACAACCAGCCCAAAGTATGGGCACCTGCCCTCTGAAAGACCAGCCAAAGAGTACATCCAGTACGGCACAATAAACCTTGACAAGCCAGCTGGTCCAACAAGCCACGAAGTTGCCGCGTGGGTAAAAAAAATCATGCACCTAAACAACATTGGCCACGGCGGGACTCTAGAGGCTTAAGCAGTAAGCCAGAGAAATCCCAAAGTGACCGGTGTTTTACCCATCACCTTAGAGGACGCTACGAAGGTTGTTCAGGCGTTTCTCTACAGCGGCAAAGAATACGTTTGCGTGATGAAGCTTCACGGTGACGCTAAAGAGGAACAGGTTAAGCCGGTTCTTTTGGAGTTTGAGGATGAAATTTATCAGCGTCCGCCCCTGCGTTCTTCTGTTAAGCGGCAGCTTAGAACTAGACGCATTTACTACATTGACTATTTGGAAACTGATGGGCGTAATGTTCTCTTCAAAGTTGGCTGCGAGGCTGGAACGTACATACGCAAACTCTGCTTTGACATCGGCGAAATCCTAGGTGTCGGCGCCCACATGCAGGAACTGCGCAGGACACGCTCGGGATCATTCACTGAAACTAGCGCTTCAAAAGTTACTTTGCATGATGTTGCGTACTGGTTTGGTGAGTGGGAAGAGAAAAAAGATGAGGCGATCCTTCACAAATTTATTGTGCCTATGGAAGAGGCGTTGTTTTTGCTTCCTAAGATTGTGGTTCGTGACTCGGCTGTTGATGCGTTGTGTCATGGTGCAAACTTGACTGCTCCAGGCGTATTGCAGGTTGCAAACGGCATTGAGAAAGATTCGATTCTCTCTATTTTCACGTTGAAGGGTGAGGCAGTTGCGTTGGCGAGGGCGCTTGTTTCAGCTGAGGAAATGTTGAGTTTAAGGCATGGTGCTGTTGCTGCTCTAGAGAGAGTGTTGATGCTTAGGGGCACTTATCCGAAGGTTTGGAAAAGTGGTAGCGAGCATAAATCAGGACAACCGTAGCACGGACCATTATTTTGTGGCTGAGCCCAAGTCAAAGGAGAGGTTCGGTTTAGTTCGAACCGTCCTGTGCGGGAAGAGCTTCGAGTTTTTGACTGCTTCAAGCGTTTTTTCGAAGAGGCGGGTTGATCCAGGCACAAGGCTGTTAATCGAATCGATGGTTCTGCCGAAAACAGGCTGCGTTCTTGACATTGGCTGCGGTTATGGTGCTGTTGGAATAGTTGCAGCCGCTCTTAACCCGAAGCTGAGCGTGGTTATGTCGGATGTGAATGTGAGAGCCGTGCGTTTGGCAAAAAGGAATGTTGAGTTAAACAAGATAGTCAATGCTGAGGTGCGTTTTGGTTACTTGTATGAGCCTGTGGAAGGTTTAGTGTTTAATTGTGTGCTTTCGAATCCGCCTGTTAGTGCAGGTATGGAGACGGTGAAAGCCATTGTGAAAGAAGCCGCAAAAGTCATGGCGGATAAAGCCACGTTCCAGATGGTGATTCGGTCTAAAATCGGCGCTAAAACGCTGCCTGCTCTCTTCAACGAAGTCTTTGGGAACTGTACGGTTCTTGCAAGAGAAAGTGGGTTTCGTGTGTTGTTGGGGCAGCGTGTTGTTGGTTAGCCGAACAATTTAGCCTATTTTTGTTGATGGATTTCTGTGCCAAATAGTGGTTTCCCCTATAGGTCTGAGGGGAGGCGCTTTTTGTTTACGCTTTTGACCCGCAGGAAGCCCCTGACTTTTCAGGTTATTTTTGGCAGACAGGAGGCGAATGTTTATCTGCCAAGAACTTATATGGACAAGTTTCGTGCATTACATCGCTTAGAAAGCGTCTAAATGGTGACATAAAGGTGTCTGATAGCAACAAGAGAGAACGCATCACAATTCGGCTCACGAAGAGGTATCTTGACTTGTTAAACATGTTAATCGAAAAAGGCGTCTACAACAGCCGCAACGAAGCCATCCGAGACGCACTAAGGATTATGTATGAGTATCACGGGTTGAAGGTTTCGCCTGAGAAGAAACATGCGTTTAACGCTAAAGAGGACGATGCCTCTAAAGACTGAGAGTAGAGCCTTCAGCAAGGTATTACCGTATTCGAAATATTCTCTTTTTGAAATTTTGCTTATATTGCCAGGTCGATTTTTGGTTTTCCGAAGATTGGGGTTGGAAGATGAGAGAGCCTGAAGTAGATAGTTGTTGTGAGTTAGGAGTTAAGGGTTCATGCATTACCTGCGAGTTCAGCACTTATTGCAATGGTAAATGGAGCCGTGGAGTCGGTCAAGGCGCGAGTGTAAAAGCTACGTTGCCGTTATAGATTTAAGAGGTTGGTTTTATTCCTTTAATTCGATATAACATTTGATTGAGTTTTTTGTGCACAAATGGTGAAAAATAAAGTTTTAAATCTTCGCGGATGAATAATGCTAATCGTCTAAACGATTATGTCAACACGCTTTACTATACGGATGCCTCAAGAACTTAAAGAAAAAATGGTTAAAAACAGTGCGAATTGGAGCCAAGAGGTTAGAGCTTTTCTAGAGCAAAGAATCAAACAAATGGAATTGATAACTGCCCTTGAAGAGATTGAGAAGCGAAGCGAGAAGAGAAAAACGAAAGATTCAACCTTGCTGATAAGAGAGGAAAGAGAACGCAGAATCTAATTCTTGAGTCAAGCATACTTGCTTTATTTCTAATTAAAAGACAGAGACTATTGCAAGGCACCAATTAGCCAGTGAACTTATCAAGTCATCTTCTGGGTGGATACCGCAAAATTGAAAAAGCCAACTGTACCATAACACAAAGAAACAGCATAAGGCAGTGGTCAAAGTGAAACTTAACAAAATCGACGAAAAAGTCTATCAAACCTTAAAGACTGAAGGAAAAGAATTAACCCTCCAAGAACTAACTGACAAAACAGGCGAACCCTCCAAAAAAGTTTTCAAATCATTGCGCAAACTCTTCGAGCACGAAATCATAGAAACACAAGGGCGCAAATACAAGTTAACGGGCAAGGATCCAAAGGCAGCCAAAGACGAGCCCGCACCTGAAGTTTAAATTCTTGTGGAGCCTCGGGCGGGCCTTGCTCCCGCGGCCTGCTGCTTACAAGGCAGCCGCTCTACTGGGCTGAGCTATCGAGGCACCCACCAAAGACGCCCAGATTACACCAACACATAAAACCTTACCCAAATAAAAGTTACTACCCAATGCTTTTACTTTTCTCTTATAGGCTTTGTTAGCTCGATAATTCAGGACAACGCGCTGACGTCAAGTTTATTAAGAACGCATTCATCCGGAGACCGGAGCCCATAGAAGATGCAAGTTATAAGAGGCTTTAGGAGGAAACGCTCTTGTTAGACAGAAAAGTAGTGGAAGAATTTGTTATGGAAGGGCTAAAGGAAACCGATTCGCCGATTCCTAAATCTATTAAGAAGAAGGAACTCGTGGAAGCATTCTGCCAGTTTACCGAAGATGATTATTACGAATGGTTAAAGGACAACTTCTCAACTTTTTTCAATCATGGAAATCCTGATTGGGTTTGGATTGAGAAATATATAGCCGAACATAAAAAATAAATTCCCTTGCGTATGTTACTCTTCTTGGAGCTTAACAGGGTAAACTCCGTCGCTTACTTTCCCAAAATAAATCCAATATTCACCGCTTTGCCTCACCTTGTACACATGCGCCTTTATGGCCTTCATTCCCTTTAAAGAACCAGATGGCGCCTTAAGAATACGCTCACGCCACTCACCATTCAGCGGTATAATAATTGAGCCAACCCTCTCATTAGCATCCTTGCCATTTAAAATTAAAGTTAAAAAAGGCTCTCTTTCCAGCCAATTTTCAGGGCTAATAAGATTAAACCACCAACACTCCCGATTACAATCCAAATGACTCCTACAAGAAAGAACCTTCACCATAACTTCCTCCTCTCCACCTCTATCTATCGATCGATATTACTGTTGATTATTCTGATAAAACTTGTTTAAACTAAATTGTCAATTTAACGCCCACAAGGCAACGGCCTACTGGGCTGAGCTATCGAGGCATATGCATTTTCAGTTTTACATCAACACATAAAAACCTACCAAATAAAAGTTACTAGCTAGCGCGGTTGAGTTATTTAATAGATTTTTGGTTCCTTCGTTTTCTTGCGTTTTGGAAGCTTTAAGGTTTCACTAGCGCTGACAAACTGAGTTAGTTTTTCCCAATTTATGTGGCCATCAGCAAGACAAAAATCTTCCATAAACTCTTTCGTAAATTTGTTTACGGTTGCATCCCAATCATGTTGATATTGGTCTATTCTCTTTAGCGGTTCGTCCTTCATCAAAGTAATTAGTTTGAGATAGAAGTTTTCATCACCCGTAATTTCTTTCCAAAACTCTTGCCCTGAACTTTCACGGTATATGTATTTTCCGCTTGATAGTTTGTTTTTTCGGCCGTAAGCGTAAGCAAGTACCGGATCAAATTGCTTTTGCAGTTTCATAAGACGACTCTTTAGTTCCATGAACTCGTTATGTTGTTTTTCTTTGGCACTTGAATTAAATGGATTTGGACCGGATTTGAGCGCATAAGCATGAATAACTTTTTCTTCATTTAGAATTAAGTCGCAGCCTTTGCCATCTGACACTTGGATGTTTGGAAGATTACGAGCTATTTGCTCAAAATATGCGTCTCCGAATATTGTTTCGTCAGAAGAACTAACATATGCTTCTAGAATTTTCTTCACAATCTCTGCTGCTTGCTCTGTTCCTAATGCCCTAAATAGATAGGGGTTTTTTCTCTTCAGGACTCTTCTAAGGTTTAATTTCTCAAGAGTCTTAATTCGTCTTTCATGAAAGTCATTTAGGCATTGCTTGATTAATGATTCAAGTTTTTCTGGGTTAAGTGTTGCCAATTTTTTCTTCTTCCTTTAATAGTTCTATTTGATGACCATTTTTTTCGTGAAAATTAGCGATTCGTTCTATGGCCAATTTGTGATACTGATCCATTTTTTCTATACCGACAAAATGTCTTCCCAACTCAAGTGCTGCAATGGCTGTTGTGCCTGAGCCTATGAAAGGGTCAAGAACAACATCTCCCTGTTCTGTAAATAATTTAATAAACCACTTAGGCAAGTCTACTGGGAAGGCGGCACTATGTTGTTGATTTGAGCACTCGGTTGCTAAATGTAATACATTTGTTGGATATGCTAGGTCTTTCCCAAGCCAGTTTGAAACATTCTTCCCAAAACCGCTACCGACTTTAGAGACATCTCTTACTTTGTCGATTTCGCTCAGTCTTGACAGCCTTTTATCTTTCCACTTTCCCATTGGCACCATAACTTCTTTCTGGAACATCTTGAACTGCTTTTGCTTATTGAATTGAAGACAACGTTCCCATGCATCCCGAAAGCGGTTATTCCATTTGCCAGGGTAACAGTTCTTTTTATGCCAAATATACTCTTCAGTCCAAAGCCAACCTTGCTTTTTCATTTCAAGAATAAGCTCAATTACGTAAGTTTGTCGCTCACTGTTAATAGCGCGTTCTTTGATGTTCAGAATAAAAGAGCCTGTTGGACTCAGCACTCGTTTAAGTTCAAGGGAAATGGGAAGAAACCAATTTACATACTTCCTTATTGGAACGCCGCCATAGGTTGATTTTCTGTTATATGCATATGGGGGCGAAGTTACTATGAGGCCAATTGACCCGTCGGGGAAAGTTTTCAGTATTTCTGCACAATCACCTAAGTAAACTGTGTCTAAATTTAGACACTTCATTTCCTTCTCGTTTGGGTTCTCTGTTTTTTGTTTATTCATTACAATTTGGAAGCCGTAAGCATTTTTGCTTAAATCCACTTCTGTTCCTGTCGTATAGCGGTTTTTAAGATACTCAGACCAGATTCTTCCTTTTTTATCGACTTTTGCTGGGGAATCGTTTAGTTTAGTATCAAACGGTGCTGATGTGTCTCCCATAAGTTCCGCTCTGTTTTTGACAGGTATATAAACAAACCCTAATTCAACTTCTTTTCTTTTGAGCACCTTTGTAACCATAGCCATCAGTTATGTTATCGTATATCCTCGGCTATAAATTTAATCTTAATTTTAGATGTATTAAAACAAGTCTAGCAAGTTAGTGGATAATGCTTTATAAACCGAAAGATTTTGAAGAATGATAGTTATAAATGATAGCAGTATCGTTTGGGGGTGTTGCGGATGAGCGGCTGGTCGGACTTAAAAGTTGATGTTTTAAAAGTCATTCAGAATTTTGTTGAGATGTATCCGTATTCTGCTGCGGAAATTCTCGTTCTTGAGGCTATCGCAAATTCTCTTGACGCAGCAGCCAGTCGGATAGATATTTGTGTATTCTCAGATGATAAAGGTCGAAAAATCTTTAGAGTTGTAGATAACGGGGAAGGAATGAGCAGGAGTGTTTTTGAAGAAAACTATCATGCGTTGTCGATTTCATCAAAATCAAAGGGTGAAGGAATAGGCTTTGCAGGAGTTGGCTCGAAGTTATATCTAATTTTCTTAGCGGCAGGAGAAAGTATTGTCACGGAGACTAAGTCTAAAGATTTCCATGGCTCAAGTCAGATTACAGTAATAAGTAACGCACCTAAATGGACTTATATTAACAAAAAGAGCTTAACTCATACCGGAACTCTATTTGAAGTTAGGCTAAATAAAGAAGACGCTTTGATGTTGAGCAAGGAACGGATTATTCACACAATTCAGACATACTATAACGCCATTCTTCTCGGAAGATATAGGAATATTGTTATTTCTTATTCTGGCGAACAAATAAGTCCCTGGAAGACTGGGTTTAGCAAGGAGACTGTTTCCCCTAAAATCTTCAAAATTGGAAAAATGGAATTTAAATGCTATTTCGAGCTAGCTAAAAACGATTTAACAGAAAAACAAGGTCTTGAAATAGTTGTATTTGGCAAGCAAATAAAAGCCACACAATGGTTCGATTTTGACTATCTTGTCAAGCCGGCTCTTCGAAAAAGAATAACTGGACAAATACTTGCAGATGGCTTATCTTCCTTGCTCACTACAAATAAATGTGATTTTCGCTATCAAACTAACGTTCGTCTTTGGGGATCATTCAGGCAAAAAGCGTATGACATATTTGGTGACTGGCTAGAAAGTATCGATGCATTGGAAGATAAACCGACAACTGAAACAGACCCTAAACTCGAATCGATCTGTAAGAGTTTAGAAAGTGACATCAACAAGTTGCTTAAAGACCCCTGTTTTATTGGCTTCAATCCTTTTCTAAAAACTCAGCATAGAACAACATTGGTTGAATCGCCAGCGGGATGCATGAAAGCGGAGGAAGTTCCCGGCTCACAACCAACCGAGGGAACAGCAGGGAGTGAAGGCACAGGTAATGGGGTCGAAGTAATAGGACCAGAAAACGGTAAAGGTTTGGTGGAATCAGAAAATGGCTCTAAAAATGGCATTCCTGTGATTCGCCAAGTTCGGCATGGAATTGCGATAAATTTGAAAGAAGATCCTAAAAATCCCAAGGAATCATGGTTAACTTCTGAGGCGATAGTGGTGAATACAGGTAACCCCATCTTTACCAAGTGTTCGGTAATAGGCCATGCTGCAGAGAGTCAACATATTTTACGTTGCGTATTTTTTACTTTGCTGGAATATAACCCTCCTCAAAATTTCAATGAAACTCTTGTGAAACTGAGAGAATTCTATTTAAGATGGAGTACTGTTTAAGAAGAAAGATATTATGACAAGCCAAATTCCCATAGAAATACGAAAAATTACAGACCCAGATGGGGTATCTAGATTAGGTGCAATCGCCTTCCTCGAGGGAGTACTTTCAACCCCTGACATAAAGAATCGTTTAGCTAACGTTGAAAAACAGTACCTTTTACTTTTGACGCACTGTAAAAGTATTATCGCCAAAACTAAGACTCATGAAGGAAGACCGAATGCAAAACTACGATGGCTATTGGCACAGGAAATAAGTACTTTTCTGAATTCAAATTCAAAGAATCTCGGTATAGTGCTAGTGAATTATATTGAAGCTCTCCAGCGAGACCTCGGAATTTCAGAGTCTGAATTGCGATATATTTTTAGATTTTTTAAAAAGTACAAAAGCGTAAGCGAATTAGATGATTGCATTAACTGGTCAAAATATCGAGAATTAATGGATTTTTCAGACGAAACACTCAGGAAACAGTGTGAGACACTCATTAAGGAAGGAAAAATTAAATCAGATGGCGAAATTAGAGCTTTTAAGAGAAAAATGAAAAGGCGGAATTTATAGAATTCATTTTTGTTTTTGGCGTCTTGGGAACATTATTTAAGCTATCAACAAGAGATGGTAAGCGTTTTTGTTTGTCTCCATGGAAATTTCTGCCTGAAGACCAACCAAATAAGATCATTTGCGGTTATTGATTCTGCCACCAGAAATTGATGGCTTCTTTATCTCCGAGTACAATCCCGTAATACAGAGTCCTGGGCTCAGTTGTTTCGATAATGGCTTTGCCTTTGAGTAGCCACGTGTGCTGTCGCCAAATGCCGTCGCTACTAAGAGCCCATCCTGTTGCGATTCTGCAGGTTTTTGGATTCTTTTCCCATAATTCGCAACAGTTCTTGTGGCAATTGTGAGGCGATATTCGTTTGAGAATAACCCTGCCTTTAATGAGCCGCCCTTTGTCCAAGAGGGAGTCGAGATCGGGCTCAGGTTCAAGCGCTACCCAATCACCACCAAGGGACAAGAGTCTGTCTTGCAGCGGCTTTAGTTCAGGCATCATTGCAAGGTTCTTTTCCGTTTTGGTTCTTGCCCATTCGACCCACTCTGGGTCATCTATTGCTCGACTGGATTTAGGCGGCTTAGCCATAATTCCTTTTTCCAAAATCTCTGCTATAAATCTAATCTTATTAATCTGCTATTTGCCTTCTTGCAGTGTTCAAGGCTCGTCAGGTTTGGTTTTGATTAGTTCTGGGGCGTATTTTTGTAGTGTGTAATGGATGCCTTTGTGTTCGTATGTTCGGATGATTGCTGATAGCAGTACGGCGAGGTCTATGAGTGACCCTTCGTGTTCTTCTTCTCCAAGCGCTGCCAGTTCCCTTATAGCTTGTTTAAGTGGGGTAAGTTCTCTGATGGCTTTCACCTCTTTTGCTGCATGTGGCCAGGCAATTGGGTAAAACCCTATAAGGTTTATGTAGGTTGTTGACTGGAAAGAATTACTTCCATATGGAAGAAAAAACTACGAATCCTGAAGTTTTCTTTGTTTGGTTCTAAAAATAATGAAGAAGGTAGGTTATGCAGAAGAATAGCTGATTGCCACATTTTAAGGAAGATTGTTTATGCTATCGTGGCTATTTTTTCAGTGCTCAAGATTTTGGTTACGAGCTCTTTTCCCATGTTTTTGGATGCGTCTAGGACTTCGATGCCGATGATGCGCCCTTTCTTGTCAAGGTCAATAATCACGTTTTCTGAAAGTTCTTCGCTTATGTCGTACTTGGCTTTTCTGAGCCAGATGTACATGGCGTCGGCTTTTTCATCGTATTCCACACGCACCATAAACATCAAGGTCTCCTTGTCCAGTAGACTGTAACCACAGTTATTTTATCATTGCTCTTTTCGTATATCGTATTGTTTTGTTTCTGTAAAGCTTCTTCTTGTACATGAAAAAGCACCATTCTGCATGCAAAAGTGCGCACCTCAATTCTATGCGCACCTATGTTGAATCATAGTTGGAGCCTATTAGGCGCATATAGTAGACTAGGGGTAGGCTGTAGCGCACACACAAATCAGTTGCATAAGGGTTTAGCCTAAGTCGCTGGACCGCTCAGCAATAATGTTCTCAGCATTGGGTCAGCTATTTGGTAAACCTTGTCTTTGTGGTCTATAAGCAGTCCGTCCTCCAAGCTTTTCAATACACCTTGGATTGTAGAGTCAGAAACGGGAGTTCCCTTTCTCGCCTCGACGCTGGCTTTAATATCGCTCCATCGGGCAGGATTAGTCATTGCGGATAGAGCCGTAACGTAAAGTTTTCTGTCTCTAATTTCAAGAAAATGCTCAAGCTCCTCTCTCACAACCCTAAGACCCTGTTCGACTGTTTTGTGCAATGCTTCTTCAGGAGAAAGTTTGCCAACCGCAATGTTGTTCCCGTACAAAGTAAGCCAGCCAGGTGTGCCGCCCAGTTTCGACTCAACCTCTTGACTTATCAGGTTGCTAGGCGGTTTCATGTTATACTCTTTGAAGCCTTGTTTGAGGAACTCTGCAACCTGAGTTTTGTCAAATCTCTGCAGATAAAGCTCCGCAGGCGGACGACCATACATTGGACTCCTAGAAGATTCTGGATTAAGCAACGTCCGAATAAGACCGAACATTGACCCAGTAAACACAAAAACGACACGAGGATGCGTATTGAATATGTTTGCAAGAACCTTAAGTAACTGACCAGAAACATAGGACAATTCCTGCACTTCATCTAGTTCAATGACCAAGTTCTCATCTTGCCTACCCAAAACATCAAGCAGATTCCAAAGCGTAGTCAATGGCTTCCGAGGCATGGTAACTGATAAACCACTGGGACCAACCGTTAATCCTTCTATTCTTGAGGCTGCCTCTTTGATTTTTTGAGACAGACTCATGGAGGAGTTAACACTCTGCACTAACGCATTGAGAAGCCCCTGAACGCCAGTTGCACCCCATAAGTTGACGTAAACGGTTTGGCGGTCGAGGCAGGCACGGGTTGCTTTTATGAGGCTGGTTTTTCCCACCATTCTTGGTCCAAGCACAGTTACCCACCTTCCTGCTTCGATGAAGCGCACAAGTTCGGCAATTTCTTTTTCTCTTCCAAAAAGAGCTTCTGGCGACTCTTTTGGGGTTAAGTCAAACAACATTTACTACACACCCTGTAGTACTACAGACACTGTAGTAAAAAATAAACCATTCGGTTTCAGTCTATGTTGAACTATGTTGAATCATATTTGAAGCATATTAGAAGCATCTAGTAGACCCGGGGGTAGGCTTGTGCACACACACAAACCTAAGGCAATTGGAAGTCATATGTTTAGTCCTTTACATTTTGCCATTGCGCAAGTCCAAAACTCTCTTTGCTTTTCCCTCTGTTCTCGGAAGCTCGCCTGGCTTAACGATTTCAACATCAGCCGTTAACCCGGTAACAATGTGAATTCTCTGCTGAATACTGTTCTTTAACGCATTTTTGTCTAGTTGCAGGTTTTTAGCAGCCTGCTCCAACAATTCAACCTTAACCAAAAACGTGTCCAAAGCTCCGGGCCTGTCAAGAACTATCAGGTACTGGGTGGCTAATTCTGAGAAGCACATTACTGCATACTCTATTTGTGAGGGGAAAACGTTTACTCCACGTACAATCAGCATGTCATCTGATCTTCCATGAACACGCATCATTCTGGCGTGTGTGCGTCCGCATTCACATTTTTCTGTTTCAATTTTGGAGATGTCTCGTGTCCTGTACCTGAGCATTGGCAAGCCTGTTTTAGTAAGCGTCGTGAAGACTAGTTCGCCTTCTTCTCCAGCGGGCAAAACCTCGCCTGTGTCAGGGTCAATTGTTTCCACAATAAAGTGGTCTTCCCAAACGTGCAATCCCTTATGTTCCGAGCATTCGACGGCGACGCCTGGACCGCAAAGTTCTGTTAACCCATAAACATCAAAAGCTTCAATTCCCAGATCTTTCTCGATTCTTTCCCTAAGCTTATCTGACCATGGTTCAGCACCAAACATTCCAGTTGTAAGCTTGAGGTCTTTTCTTGGGTTAACGCCTTCTTGAGCCATGGTTTCAGCAAGGTAAACTGCGAAACTTGGAGTGCAGGCTAAAATTGTGACGCCCAGATCCTTCATGAGCTTTATTTGGCGCTGTGTCATTCCGCCGCTTGCAGGAACAATTTTGGCTCCAACCTTTTGAGCACCATAATGAAAACCTAATCCGCCAGTGAATAAACCATACCCATAAGCTATGTGTATAACATCTTGGCGTCTTCCACCTGCCGTATAGATGGATCTTGCCATTAATTCTTGCCAAACATCCATGTCATTCTTTGTATAAGCGCCGATTATTGGGTTTCCAGTTGTACCACTTGAAGCATGAATCTCCACTATTTCGTCAGATTTAGCGGCAACCATGCCAAACGGGTAGTTATCGCGTAAATCGTTCTTTACCGTGAAAGGAATTTTCTGAAGGTCATCTAGTGAGCTTATGTTTTCAGGTTTCAACCCTACGCGGTCAAATTTTTTCTTATAAAAAACACTGTTCTCGTAGCAACGTTTTACCTGTTCCCTTAATTTTTTAAGTTGATATGCCTTTAGTTCTTCAGCAGGCATGGTTTCGATTTTTTCGTTCCAGTATTTGCCCTCTACCATTTTTGTTTCCTCGTCTTTTCAAAGGCCTAGATACACTTCTTTTATAGGACTATTAGATAAAAGTTACCTACTCTTTCCTTCTAAAACGATTTTTCATTCCTCTATAGCATAGCCCATATCAGCCGCATTCAATGAATCGTGAACGTTCTGCTCAACCAGCAAGACGGTTGCGCTTTCCTCGTTAATTGTGCGTATAGTATCTAACACTTTTTCCACGATGATTGGTGCCAACCCAATGAAGTCTCGTCTAGAATTAACAGTTGACAGTTGAGGATTAGACATTAAACTTCGGCAAATAACAAGCATTTGCTGTTCGCCGCCGCTTGAGCGTTTGAGATAGCGCTTTTCCTTCTTTTTTAGCGCAGGAAAAATCTGGTAAACCTTCTCCTTAGTTCCCTTATCTTTTATATTCCTCTTCCTTAACAGGTCTGTAAATTTCGGTGGAAACTGACAAGTTTTAAAACGACTTGTAGCCATATACAAGTGGGTAGCTGCTTTCTCAAGTGGTGGTTAAAACTGGGCATCGAAAAACTTAACAAAATATTCGATCCTAAACGGATAGCAATAATCGGTGCCAGTGAAAGGGAAGGTTCCATAGGCGCAAAAATTTTAAGGAATCTAATAGGAGTAGGTTATAACGGTGCAGTCTTCCCTGTAAACGCGTTTAGGGAGACGGTTCAGGGAATAACTGCTTATCCAAGCATTAGTAAAATCCCTCGGACAATCGATCTAGCCATAATTGCCACACCAGCACATACTGTGCCACAGATCGTTGAAGAATGCGGTGAGGCTGGAGTTTCTGGAATTATAATATGTTCTGCCGGTTTCAGAGAAGTCGGTGAAGAAGGCATTCTTATTGAAAAGCGAATCCTTCGTTGCCAAAGGAAATATGGTATGCGGATTATAGGTCCCAACAGTTTCGGGGTAATTAGACCGAAAATAAACCTTTACGCTACATTTGCAAATGACAGAGCAAGTTCTGGAAAAATCGCCTTTATCTCCCAAAGCGCTGCTTTGTGTGCTTCAGCACTAGATTGGGCATCAGAAGCTCAAGTTGGATTCAGCGTTGTGGTGTCCACGGGGTCAATGCTTGATGTGGATTTTGGCGATTTAATAGATTACTTTGGAGCCGATGCACAAACTAAAAGCATCGTTTTATATGTTGAGTCGATACAAAACGCAAGGAAATTCATGAGCGCGGCACGAGGCTTTGCCAGAACCAAGCCTATAGTAGTTGTCAAAGCTGGGCGCTTTCAGGAAAGTATTATCCCGACTCTTTCTCACAGCGGTTCTTTGGGTGGAGAGGATGCTGTTTATGACTCGGCGTTTAGGCGTGCTGGAGTAGTCAGAGTAGAAACCATATTTGATTTATTTAACTGTGCAGAAGCATTGGCAATGCAGCAAAATCCTACGGGACCTGACTTGGCAATCATTACTAACGCTGGTGGTCCCGGTATAATGGCTACAGACCAACTTATCGCTAAGGGTGGAAAACTATCGCAGCTAAGTCAGGAAACAATGCAAGCCTTAAAGAATGTTCTGCCTCCCTACTGTACTACTGCAAACCCTATCGATATTTTCGAGGAAGCTACACCGGCAAGGTTCAAAGATGTTATGGCACTTTGCCTGAAAGATCAAAATAGCAATGGTTTTCTACTAATCTATGCACCTCAAACAGCGGCTGACCCTTTCGCTATAGCAAAAACAGTGACAGAATTAGCAAAGCAAACAAAAAAACCCATACTCACATGTTTAATGGGTGAAGATTCCAGATGCCGAAAAGCGCGAAGATTTCTACAAAGACACGGCATTCCAACTTTTCCAACGCCCGAACAAGCTGTTTCAACATTTATGTACATGTACCGGTATACTCAAGGCTTGGAGCTTCTTTACCAAACACCTGAACAACTTTCCGTAGAGCCAACAAATTCAGCGGCTCTCAAGTCTATTTTAGAGCAAGCCTACTGTCGAGGGCAGCATGTTCTTGGTTTATCTGAGTCTCTTCGGTTTTTAGAGGCTTATCAAATCCCGACTATCAAGACCCTATTTGCAAATACGCCTGGTGAAGCTGAAGATTTAGCTTCCAAAATCGGGTTCCCAGTGGTTATGAAAGCTTTGTCTCCCCAGATTACACATAAATCCAAAATCGCAGGCGTCATCTTGAACGTATGCTCCACGTTGGAAGTTCAAGCGTACTTTGATGAACTAACTAAAAAGATACAAAACTTTGGTGATAATGCCGAGTTTCAAGGTGTAGCAATCCAGCCTATGGTCCGCAAGAGAGGCTGCGAGTTGCTTGTCGGCTCTAAAAAAGACCCTCAGTTCGGCTCTGTGATCATTTTTGGCAAGGGTGGAACTGATGCCGAATTAGTCAAGGATGTAAGCATAGGTTTCCCGCCTTTAAATCAGGTGCTTGCAAGAAGGCTAATAGAGGACACGGTTATCTACAAGAATGCAGCTTTATTGGGACTTCCCCTAAATGTCAAGCTTATCGAGGAAATCTTGGTAAAGTTTTCTCAACTTGTAACTGATTTTCCTGAAATCAAAGAGATTGACATAAACCCTTTAATTGTGGATAAAAATAGCGCTGTTGCAGTTGATGCACGCATTATCCTAGACATTAAACGTATAACGCAGGAAATTGGTTTTCATGAACACCTTGTTATCGCTCCTTACCCAAGTAAATATGTCTCCGATTGGAAAATGAAAAATGAAACCCTTGTGCGGCTTCGGCCGATAAAACCTGAAGATGAAGGTCGATTCAACGAGCTTTTCAAATCGCTTTCTGCTGAAACAATGCGTTTCCGATTTTTTGAAATTATAAAGGAGCTTTCTCATGAAATGTTGACCAGATACTGTAATTTGGATTATGATAGAGAAATTGCTATAGTAGCGGAGCTTCCAGATAGCAGGCGAATAATTGGTGTTGCAAGATTAATCATAGACCCTGATGGAAAAAGCGGTGAGTACGCTGTTTTAATTGGTGATCAATGGCAAGGATTTGGGCTAGGCCTCAAGTTCATGGGTTCCCTTATCGAAATCGCGAAGGATAAGCATCTGGAGAAAATATACGGTTATGTGATGGCTAACAACTACAAGATGCTGAACCTGTGTAATGGGATAGGATTCAAGGCTGAACAGGTCGACGATGATACCTTAATAATGTCCCTCGACGTGTCCTAAATTTATTATGCCGGCGCCAGTTGCAGGTTTATCTAAATGGTTATGCAAAGAAAGATTTCTCTGCCCTCAGGAATCATTGTAATTCCTTTTACTGTTTCTTTTTGACGAAGTGTATGCGGTATAAGAGAGGAGGGACGATGTAGCAGTGGGAACATGCGGAGGTGGTGGAGGAGATGAAGCTGAGGATGAGGCTTGAGCCGTGGAAGCTCAAAGCCAGAAAAAGTATAGTGAAGCATCCTTTCGGCACGGTGAAAAGGGCTTTTAATCAGGGCTATCTGTTGCTGAAAGGGTTAAGGAAGACTACTGGAGAGGTCGGATTCACCATGCTGGCTTACAACATGAGAAGGGCTATCACTATGCTTGGTGTGGGAGCACTCATATCGTCGGTTAGGGCGTGAAAAAGAGTAAGAGAACGATAACAAAGCGCTAAGTGAACGGTCTTACGCAAAGAAACAACAAACTTGATTCCACTCCAATTTCATTTTTCACATGGTCTGAACGGGCTGGCGCGCTTCTCGTTAATAGATTCTTTGGTAAGCGTTTGAAGAAGAAGCGGCTTCAGAGTGATCTGTGCTATTTTTCTATTGATTCAAATTTTCCGAGGGAGTGATAGCAGCCCATGCCGTAGCCTTGTTTCTCGCAGAATTCGAGGACTCTGGATGTGGCTCTCAGGTCGATAGCTTTCAGTGTTTCCTCGTCTGGTCCGACGACTTCTAAGATTAAGTCAAGGCCTCCTGTGCCGCAGCAGGAAAATATGTTTTTAAAAACCTTCACGTTGTAGGTTGCGGGGAGTTTCATTTCTTCAATTATTTGCTTGACGTTGTCGATTAAATCGTCGACTTGACCTGGACTGGTACATTGGTTGAAGTGTATTTCCCGGCAGCTTATTATAGACATTTCACACCCCCTTGGATGGAACCACTAAGGTCACCGTTTCTTTAATTCCGCTAACTTTGCGTATTTTGTCGAAAATGAATTCGTCAAGTTCTTCCATTGTGTCAAACTTGACTTCGACGTGCAGGTCGTATATGCCATAGGTCAAAGTGATCGACGTGACTCCAACCATTTCCCTTATTGTCTCAAGCGCCTGCTTGTCTTGGCCGGCTTCTATTTTCGCCAGCACATATGCCACTGGCATTTGAACACCGTTTTATGTGTTGTCTGCTGGATTTATTAATTTTTCGCACACCATTTTCATATACGGAAAGAAACTTTGGAATTAGTCGATGGCACTTAACATCCCAAAAACAAGTTAGTAACCACAAGATATTTAGCCTTAGACAATATACGCGTTTACCCATCACAGATAAGTGGGCCTAACTCATGTCCAAGTCAGTTCTGGTTGTCGGAGGTGGAATTGCGGGCATTCAGGCATCATTGGACTTGGCGAATCGAGGCACGAAAGTCTATCTTATTGAAAAGACTCCCAGCATAGGCGGACGCATGGCACAGCTTGACAAAACCTTTCCAACTTTGGACTGTTCCATTTGTATACTTGCTCCAAAGATGATAGAGTGTCTCAGACACTCGAACATCAGCCTACTTACATACTCAGAAGTCCAGCATGTTGAAGGTGAAGATGGAAATTTCACTGTGAAAATCCTTCGAAAGCCTCGCTACGTAGAATTCTCCAAATGCACAGGATGCGGCACTTGCATGGAGAAGTGTCCAGTTAAGGTTCCGAACGAGTTTGACATGGGATTGGGAAAGAGGAAAGCTATTTATATGCCGTTTAAGCAAGCGGTTCCTCTCGTCGCCACAATAGATGCAGAACATTGTCTTTACTTTTCGAGAAAAATTTGCGGTGTCTGCCAGAAGGTCTGCCCGTCGAATGCTATTGACTACAATCAAAAACCTGAAGAAATAGACTTGAATGTAGCTTCAATAATCTTGGCCACAGGCTTTGACATTTTTGATCCCTCGGCTATCGGCGAGTACGGCTACGGCAGATTCCAAAATGTGCTTACCTCCATGGAGTTCGAGAGGATAATATGTGCATCCGGCCCAACTGGAGGGCATCTTGTCCGTCCCTCAGACGGAAAAGAACCTAGGAGCGTCGTTTTCGTTCAGTGTGTGGGTTCAAGAAACCTGCACGGCAGATTCCCTTTCTGTTCTTCAGTATGCTGCGTTTATGCCACTAAAGAGGCAATTCTCGTGAAAGAGCACTCTCCGCAAACTCAAACTTACATCATGTATATTGACATGAGAGCTGTGGGGAAAGGCTTCCAGGAATTTGTCGACAGGGCAAGAGAAGAATACGGCGTGAAATACATCAAAGCGCATCCAGGCGGTATAGCTGAAGACCAGGCTACAAAGAATTTGCAGATCCACTACGAGGACACAAAGAATAGCGAAATGAAAAAGCTTGATGCCGACCTCGTCGTGCTATGCCCCGCTTTGATCCCGAAGACAGAAAACAAGAGGCTCGCTGAAGAAATGGGAATAGAACTTGATGAGGCTAGTTTCTTCAAAGCCAAGGACCTGCTCACGGCACCCATGGACACAACTTCCGCGGGGATTTACATTTGCGGATACTGCCAAAGTCCCAAAGACATCCCTGAGAGCGTGGCCCAAGCCAGCGGAGCGGCTGCCAGAGCGGCAGAGACCATCGCGTTGACGGCAAAGGGGCGGAAACAGTGAGCGACAAACATAAGCCGCGGATCGGCGTCTTCGTGTGCCACTGTGGTGTCAACATAGGCGGCGTCGTAAGCGTGCCCGCAGTCGTAGAGTACGCAAGAACTCAGCCTAATGTTGCCTATGCCGAAGGCAATCTTTACACATGCTCATCTGAAGGACTGTACAAGATTAAAGAGGCCATCGGGAAATATGACCTTGACAGAGTAGTGGTGGCTTCATGTACTCCCAGAACACACGAGCCACTTTTTAGGGCTGCATGCGAAGAAGCAAACCTGAATAAGTACCTGTTTCACATGGCAAACATTCGTGAACAATGTAGCTGGGTGCATGCCAGAGAGCCCGAAAAAGCCACAGAGAAAGCCAAAGAGACTGTCAAGATGGCTATCGCCAAGGCTGCACTGCTCGAACCTCAGACGGAACCTGAGATTGAGGTTCAACCTTCAGCACTCGTCATCGGTGGTGGAGTTTCAGGAATGACGGCGGCCATCAGCCTTGCCAACCAAGGCTTTAATGTGAGCCTGGTAGAGAAAAACAAAGAGCTCGGCGGGAAACTATGCGAACTATACAGGCTGTATCCCAGCGATAAGCTGAGTTCAGAAGTTCTTGGCAAGTACATCCAGTCCGCGCGCTCAAACCCAAACATCAAAATCTATACGTCTTCTACTGTGAAGCGTGTCGATGGTTTCATCGGAAACTTCGAAGTAACCCTCAACAACAATGGGACCGAAGAAAAGCTCAAGTTTGGCACGATAGTGGTTGCCACAGGAGCCGACGTTTTTAAGCCCAACGGAATGTACTGCTACGGCGAAAACAGGAACGTTATAACCCAACTTGAGCTTGAAAAACTCATGAAAGAAGAAAAACTTGGGAAGCCAAAGAACATACTTATGATTCAATGCGTCGGTGCGAGAGAAGGGAAAGTGGGTGGACGAAACTACTGCTCCAGAATATGTTGCACCATGGCACTTAAAAACGCCATGATAATCAAGGAAATGCTTCCAGACTCGGAAGTTTCAATACTGTACAGAGACATGCAAGCGTACGGCAAAGACTTCGAAGAGCAATATGAGAAGGCTAGGCATAACTTCGTGCAATTCATAAGATACGACGATGCCAGTCCACCCGAGGTGCGTTCACTCGCAAACGGCAAACTCTCAGTTAAGGTGCATGACATCTCGGTCAACTACACACTCGAGCTCGATCCCGACCTCATAGTGTTATCTACCCCGCTCGTTAAATCGGAAGAAGCGACCGAACTTTCAAAGCTCCTGAAGGTTCCGTTAGGGGCAGACGGCTTCTTCTTGGAAGCACACGTTAAACTCAGACCAGTCGATTTCGCGACAGATGGCATTTTCTTATGTGGAACCGCACATGGACCCAAAACGGTCCCCGAAAGCATCATTCAAGCCTACGCTGCTGCATCGAGAGCAGGCATCCCTATGGCACTAGGGAAGGTTAGGACCGAAGCAATAACGGCTCGTGTTGACGAGACCAGATGCACCGGATGTGGCACATGCGTCAAGCTGTGCCCGTACAGCGCCATAAGAAAGGATGAACATGGAGTTGCAAGGGTAAACGATGTTTTATGCAAGGGCTGTGGAGTGTGTTCCGCAAGTTGCCCTGAAAAAGCCATTGACATGCGGCACTTCAGCGACGCTCAAATTATCGCTGAAGCAACGTCTGCGATAGGGGGGTCTTAAAGTAGTAGAATTCGAACCCAAGATAATCGGTTTTCTTTGTAACTGGTGCAGTTATGCAGGCGCGGACCTAGCTGGTGTAAGCAGAATTCAGTATCCCTCTAACATTCGAGTGGTAAGAGTCATGTGTAGCGGACGAATAGACCCGGTGATCCCTCTACAAGTTTTCGCCCGAGGCGCCGACGGAGTCCTTGTCTTAGGATGCCACCCCGGCGACTGCCACTACTCGGAAGGAAATCTTTATGAAGAGAAAAAAATTAAACTGCTCAAAAAACTGTTGGCGCTGAGCGGTTTGGGTTCAGAAAGGTTAGAACTCGAATGGGTTTCAGCATCGGAAGGCCAAAGATTCGCCCAAGTAGTGACGCAATTTACGGAACGAATAAGGAAGCTGGGTCAATCTCCCTTATCTGGAACTAAACCAGACCCGAAGATGATTGAGAATCTTGCGGCTGCAATAGACGCTGCTGCAGGTTTCAGGCTAAGGGTTCTAGTTGGCAAGGAAAGGGAGTTAACTGAAAAAAGCAATGTCTATGGTGAAAGAGTCCTTCAAGAGGAATTTGAGGACCTTCTCGACGAGGCAGTTGAAGCCGAATTCCTGCGTCACAAAATTCATGTTTTAACGAGGAACAACTCGTTGCCGATCAAGGCTCTGGCAGCGGCCACCGAACTGAAGCCGACCGATGTTCTCAAGCATATTGTTGCAATGCGGAGAAGAAACATGATCACGGTTGATCACATTGAAGGGACCACGCCTTTCTACAAGGCTTTGGAGGCTTAATAACAGATGGTTGACAAGAAAATCGGCGCAGTAATGGTTGTTGGCGGCGGCGTTGCGGGCATTCAGGCTTCACTTGACCTAGCTGATTCAGGGTTCAGGGTATACCTTATAGATAAAGGACCCAGCATCGGCGGTGTGATGGCACAGCTTGACAAGACATTTCCTACAAATGATTGCTCAATGTGTATTCTTTCGCCCAAGCTTGTGGCTACCGGAAGACACCCAAACATCACAATCCTGACGAACGCTGAGATAGCGAATTTGAGTGGCCAAGCCGGGAACTTTGAAGTTGGGCTTCAACGAAAGAGCCGTTTCATAATCGAGGAAAAGTGTAACGGATGCGGTCTGTGCGCCCAGAAGTGTCCTATTGAAGCGGTTGATTCTTTCAATGAAGGGCTCGGACAGAAAGGCGCGGTTTACGTTGAATATCCGCAGGCTGTACCGCTGAAGTACCTGATCGACCGCGAAAAATGCATCGGATGCGGAACTTGCGAGGAAGTCTGTAAGGCTGGTGCAATTCAGTATGACCAGAAAGACAGCCAAGTCAAACTGAGGGTTGGCTCAATAATACTCGCGCCGGGCTTCGAACCTTTCGATGCAAGGCTCAAAACTGAATATGGGTACGGACGCTACCCAAACGTGGTTAACAGCATCGAATTCGAACGTATATTGAGTGCTTCTGGACCTTACGGCGGGCTTGTCTTGCGGCCCTCAGACGGTGAAATACCGAAAAGAGTTGCGTTCGTTCAGTGTGTGGGTTCAAGGGATTATAAGGTTGGAAACAAATATTGTTCTGCAGCTTGTTGCATGTATGGGATCAAAGAAGCGGTGATAGCAAAGGAGCACACGCCCACGCCGCTCGCGGCATCAATTTTTTACATGGACATGCGTTCGTATGGAAAGGAATTTGACGAATATCGCAACCGTGCTGAAGAAGAGTATGGCATAAGATTTATGCGTTCACGCGTGGGTTCAGTCACCGAGGACCCAGCCACTGGTAATCTTTTTGTTCACTACGTCAAAGATGAAACGCCCGTGAACGAAGAGTTCGACATGGTAGTCCTGTCCATAGGTATGCTGCCTCCGAAAAATATAGAAAAACTCGCAGACGTTCTGGGAATTGAGCTTAACCAATATAATTTTTGCGAAACTCAAACGTTCGCCCCGATGAGCACGTCAAAACCAGGCATATTCGTTTGCGGAGCTTTTTCCGCGCCTAAAGACATCCCAGAGAGCGTAGCGCAAGCAAGCGGAGCTGCAGCCAAAGCTATGAGCATAATAGCTAGCGCCAGAGGAACTCAAGTTACAGCGCGAAGCTACCCACCGGAAAGAGATGTCCTTCAAGAGCCACCTCGAATCGGCGTCTTCATTTGCCACTGCGGGATCAACATTGACGGAGTGGTGAATGTTCCCGAGGTTGTGGAGTACGCCAAGACTTTGCCCAATGTTGTTTATGCAGAAGCGAACGTTTACACATGTTCGCAGGACACACAGAAACTCATCAAAGAAAAGATTGTGCAGAACAAGCTTAACCGTGTGGTTGTGGCGTCGTGCACTCCGCGAACCCATGAGCCACTATTCAAGGAAACGGTGCAGGAAGCTGGATTGAATCCGTACTTGTTTGAAATGACGAACATCCGCGACCAATGCAGCTGGGTCCACATGCACCAACCGAAAGAAGCAACCAAGAAAGCCAAGGACCTCGTGCGTTCGATTACCGCTAAGGCCAAGCTTTTGAAACCTTTGAAGAAGCCACTCATAAACGTCACTCAAGTTGGCTTAGTCATAGGCGGCGGGGTTTCAGGAATGACTGCAGCCTTAGAGCTCGCCAAGCAAGGGTTTGAAGTACACCTTGTCGAGAAGGAGCCGGAGTTGGGCGGTCACCTGCGCAACATCTATTACCTGCTGGGGGAGAAGACTGATCCCCAAAAGAAACTCCACGCCCTGATCGAGCAGGTTAAGAAAAACGAAAACATTCACATTTACACAGAGGCAGAGGTCTTAGACGTCTACGGGTTCGTAGGCAACTTCAAGTCCAAGATAAAGCAGCCAAACATGCTGAAGGAACTTGAACACGGAATAATTATCGTAGCCACAGGGGCCATGGAATACACGCCTACAGAATACCTCTACGGTGAAGACCCGAGGATAATAACGCAGCACGAACTGGAAAAAACCCTCGCCAAAGGTCAATTCAAGGCCAAAAGCGTAGTGATGATCCAGTGCGTTGGAGCAAGAAACAAGGAAAAACCGAATTGCGCACGAATATGCTGCGGACAAGCCACAAAAAACGCTCTCAAAATCAAAGAAACAGACCCGGAAGCGGAGGTCTACATTCTTTACAAGGACATGAGAACTTACGGTTTTAAAGAAGACTTCTACCGCGAGTCGGCGGCGAAAGGCACTCTTTTCATAAGTTTCGACGAGGAAAGAAAACCACGCATCACAATAGACAACGGAAAGCTCAGGACTGTCTTCTGGGAACCAGTCTTAAGGCAGGAAGTTGAACTAGAACCTGACCTAGTGGTTTTAAGCGCAGCGACGGTCCCAAATCCCGGAAACAAGCACCTGGCAGAGATGCTGAAGGTGCCCCTAACAAAGGATGGTTTCTTCTTGGAAGCGCACATGAAGCTCAGACCCGTTGATTTTGCCACGGACGGAATCTTCCTCTGTGGTATGGCGCACTCACCAAAGTACTTAGACGAGAGCATTGCTCAGGCATGTGCAGCTGCGGCCAGGGCCACGACGGTGCTTTCGAAGAAAACACTTGAGACGGAAGGATCCATTGCAAGTGTGGTCGAAGATTTATGCAGTGGCTGCAGAGTTTGCGAGCATCTGTGCCCCTATGGAGCGGTTGAAATTCAAATTAAGAACGGCAAGCCCGTTGCGCACGTGTTAGAAGCATTATGCAAAGGGTGTGGTTCCTGCGGCACAGCCTGTCCAACCAAAGCCATTACATTAGGGCACTTCACGAACGAAGAAATTCTTGCACAGATTGACGCTGCATTGCTGGAGGAAGACCGATGACTGCCTTCGACGGTTTTGAACCCAAGATAATCGGTTTTCTCTGCAACTGGTGTAGCTATGCAGGCGCGGATCTAGCCGGTGTGAGTAGGATCCAGTATCCGCCGAACATTATAATTATTCGAGTAATGTGCAGTGGCAGAATTGACCCAGCCTTTATCCTAAAAGCTTTCAAAGATGGTGCCGACGGCGTGCTCATTGCAGGTTGCCATTTGCCCTCAGACTGCCACTACATCAACGGAAATTTCAAAGCTAAACGGAGGATAACCCTTCTGAAAAAAGTCCTACAAGAGTTCGGTATCGAGAATAAACGCGTCAGGTTGGAGTGGATCTCCGCAAGCGAAGGAGACAAATTCGCAGCCGTAGTCCGTGACATGGTAAGAGAGATCAAGGAATTGGGACCAAACCCGTTAACGATTAAGGAGGTAAAAACTTGACAACAGAAACGATAAAACAGTCGGAAATTGACCCTAAATTCAAACATGAAATCTCAAAGATACAGGGTGGTGAAAAGCTGATGCGCTGTTTCCAATGTGGAACATGCACGTCAGATTGCCCCATCGCAAGGTTCAGTGACACTTACAGACCCAGACAGATAATTCGAATGACCCAGCTTGGCCTAAGAGAAAGAGTATTGCATAGTGACACCTTATGGCTCTGCGCGGCATGCTTCACGTGCTCAGACCGATGCCCTCAGGACGTTGAAGTAGCAAGTGTCATTCGTGTCTTGAGAAATCTTGCGGCTCAAGAGGGTTGCATGCCTCAGGTATTCAAGGACCAATGCGCAAGCGTTCTGGAATCTGGTTATGCATACAAAATTCCGGAGTTGAGGCAGAAGAAACGCGAGATTCTGGGGCTTCCTCCTTTGCCTAAAGGCAATCCTGAAAGCATCAGGAAGACTCTGCAAAGGGTGCACTTTCTGAAACTCGTCGAGAAGAATGGTGAGTAAGATGGGCGAACATAGGTATCTCCTGTTTCTTGGATGCGCAATTCCCTATCGCGTATCCGCGTATGAGATTTCGGCTCGGAAAATTCTAGGAAAACTAGGCGTTGAACTTATCGAGATGCCAGAGTTCAATTGCTGCGGTCTTCCATTAGACCCCGTCAGCCATGAAACAATGCTCATCTTGGCAGCACGCAATTTGTCTTTGGCAGAGCAGCAAGGTTTGGATATTTTGGCACTGTGCCCAGGTTGCGCAGGAACTTTGAAAAAGGTCAAAAGTATGCTGAAACAGGATAAGTCTCTGCGTGACGAAATAAACAGTAATTTGAAGGAAGCAAATTTAGAGTTCAAGGGGACAGTGAGCCCGAAGCATCTTATACAAGTGCTAATCGAGGATATCGGCCTGGAAAAAATAAAACGCTCAGTGATCAAACCTCTATCGAACGTCAAGGTTGCGGAGCACAACGGCTGTCACATTTTGAGGCCGAAAGACATTGTAGGGTTCGAGGACCCGGAAAACCCCACAGGACTCAAAAAGCTGATTGAAGCGACTGGTGCCTCATGCCTGGATTACATGGATGAAACTGAATGCTGTGGCGCCCCGAGTGTAGGAGTGAGCGACAAGGTTGCCCTGCAGTTGGCAAGGGACAAGTTGACCCACATCAAAGCAGTAGATGCACAAGCCATGATAACGATCTGCCCGTTCTGTCACATCATGTACGACACGAATCAGCAGCGTATTGAAAAGATGTTCAATGAAGTCTACGGTATTCCAATTCTGCATTATCCTCAATTGCTGGGCCTAGCAATGGGAATGTCACCTAATGAACTATCCTTCAATGAATTGCGAGTTGACTGCTCAAAAATATTAAAGCAAGTGTGTGAAGGCGGAAAAACAGATGGATGAAGAGAAATTGAAACTGGGCTTCTACTGGGCTGCAGGTTGCGGTGGATGCGACATAGCAGTGTTGGACTTAAACGAGAAAATATTAGATGTGGTGCAAATGGCGGACATAGTGTTCTGGCCTGTAGCCATGGACGTCAAGTACAAAGACGTCGAAGCCATGCCTGATAAACACATGGACATATGCTTCTTCAACGGTTCAGTCAGAAGCGAAGAACAAGAACACATGGCTAAACTCCTGAGACGAAAGTCCAAGACGCTTGTAGCATTCGGCTCCTGCGCTCAAGAGGGGGGCATACCAGGACTGGCAAACCTCCATAATCGCAAAGAGATTTTCAACAAGGTCTACTTGGAAACCAAATCCACCTCCAATCCAAGCAGAGTGCTTCCCAAAACCAAGACTGAAGCGAAAGAAGGCGTTTTGAAGCTTCCAGAATTCTACGACACTGTGAAGACTTTAGATCAGACTGTTGATGTGGACTACTACATTCCCGGCTGTCCGCCTCCAGTTAAATTAATAGTGAACGCTGTTGAAGCCGTAGCGAAAAAAGCACTGCCTCCAAAGGGTTCGGTGCTTGCACCATTGAAGTCTGTGTGTGACGAATGCCAAAGAAAAAAGGAAGACAAAAGAATCTCGAAGATATACCGCGTTCATGAGAAGACTCCTGAACCAGAAAAGTGCCTACTTGAACAGGGAATAATATGCATGGGACCAGCAACTCGCGGCGGATGCGAAGCTAAGTGCTTGACCGTTGACATGCCCTGCACAGGATGCGGCGGGCCTTGTCCGAACTCGATAGAACAGGGCGCAGCTATGCTTAGCGCGTTAGCCTCTATCCTCGGGTTGGAAGGAGAACAGGAGCATCACTCTGAGGAAGACGTTGAGAATCTAATAAGCCAAATCAAAGATCCAATCGGAACGTTCTACATGTACTCGTTACCGTCATCAATCCTCAGAAGAAAGATGACGGAACAATAAAGGAAGTTCTGCTAGACCTTAACACTTAAAGAAATGAAAACGGTCCACAAATGTCAAGTTATCCGAACTATGTAATCTTTAAGCATTAGTTTTGCTTTTTAGAATATTGAATTTCGTCAAAGAAAAACGAAGACACAACAAACTTATTTATGCCGTTACACGACCCAATAACTCAGAGGTTAAATTAAGAAATGGTTACATTAAACCTTGACAAGATTTTCAACCCTCAAAATGTAGCCATCATTGGAGCCAGTGAAGTCGAAGGCTCAGTTGGATATGCTATAGCAAAAAATTTTACTCAACTGGGTTATGTTGGCAAAGTTTACTTCGTGAATATTCGAACCGAGATTTTAGGAGTTAAAACATACAAAACAGTCGATCAGATTCCTGAACCTGTTGATTTAGCCATAATTGCTACGCCTGCAAAAACCGCTCCAGAAGTTATGGAGGAATGTGGACGGGCACATGTGAAAGGCGTTTTAGACCTCAAAAATATGGATATGGATAGTCGATGTCTCCGGCCAAAGATTTCGCCGAAAGTTGCAGCAGAAAAAATACAGGTGGCACAAGCTTCGGAAGAAAACAAAAGTGAAGCCCACGAACAGCCAAAGGCAAGGTAGCTTCCGCTTAACTATTTACAAATCGGTAAAGTTTTCTTTTGATATTATGCGCATTCTTTATGTCTATTCCATTTGCTTAATGTAAGCGATTTTCTTGCTGAAAATGTGCAAATGGACCGATAAATTAGTCTTAAATCAGAAAAGGAATGAGCAAACACCTACTTTCTCCAATCCCTAACGATTTAAAGGTTCATTGTTGAAAAGCTGGTTTTATTGGTTATTGTTAAGATTTGTTTGAATTGACCCTCTACACTTTTATACTAGGGCTGTCAGTAGTGCCTCCGATTACCAATGATTCCCATAACTTAAAAGGAGGATCAAAGTTTGGTTGAGCAAGATAATAGACGTTTATTGCTGGAAAAAGTTTTGAAAGAGCACAATTTTCAAGAAAGTGCTCTTCTAGAAATACTGCATCGTGCCCAAGAAATTTACGGTTATTTAGATAAGGATTTGCTTATGGATATTTCTGGGTCGCTTAACATCCCTCCGAGCCACGTTTACGGTGTAACCACTTTCTACAGCTTCTTCAAGCTTAAAAAACCAGGTCAACACATAGTGACAGGTTGCTTAGGAACTGCCTGCTACGTGAGAGAAGTTGAACAAATCATGGAGGCAGTTGAAAAAGAATTTAATCTTAAACGTGGAGGATCAACTTCCGACGAAAAACTTTCCCTGCTTATCACACGTTGCATCGGTGCATGCGCTATGGCACCAAACATTGTGGTTGATGACGAAGTTATAGGTAAAGCCACAAAAGAAATAGTGATAGAAAAAATAAAAAACGTACTTGGAGGAATTAAAGCTGAAACTAGCTGATCTTCAAAAAATAACAGAGCAAGAACTTGATTTCCAAAAAGCTTACAAATACCGCATTAACGTTTGCTGTTCAAGCGGATGTGTTCCCTTCGGAGCTTTCAAAGTACTGAAAGCATTCGAAGATGCCGTAAAAGAATTCGGCGTAGAAAAAGAATGCAAAGTAGCCAGAACAGGCTGCATCGGCACATGCTCTGTCGGTCCAGCAGTGCTAATTGAACCGGGAGACTACCTTTACCAAGCCGTTACTCCGGAAACAGTAAGAGAAATAGTCCGTGACCACATAGTTCTTGGTTTACCAGTTAAAGAAATGCTATACAAAAATGAAGCTTACTTCAAAAAGCAACATCGACTTGTCTTGCGCAATGCTGGAAAAATTGACCCTTCAAGAATTCAAGACTACATTTCTGCAGGCGGCTACTCTGCCCTAGCTAAATGTCTCGCAACAATGACGCCGCAAGGCGTAATATACGAAGTTACAACCAGCGGTCTTAGAGGTCGAGGCGGCGCAGGTTTCCCAACTGGGCAAAAATGGACTCTTGTATCAAGGTCACACAACTCTCCAAAATACATAGTTGCCAACTTAGACGAAGGAGACCCAGGTGTCTTCGCAAACAGAACCTTAGCTGAAGCTGATCCGCACGCTATTATCGAAGGCATGCTTATTGCCGCTTATGCTGTTGGAGCAGAAAAAGGTTACATTTACATTAGGTCCGAGTATCCATTAGCTATTCAAACGTTAGTGAAAGCTATAGCTCAAGCAAAAGCAATGTCATTGCTGGGTGATAATATTTTGGAGACTCAATTCAAGTTTGACCTTGAACTACGGTTCGGCGCAGGCGCATTCGTAGCTGGAGAAGAAACAGCTATTCTTGCCTCAGTTGAAGGTCGCAGAGCGATGCCTCGTCCACGTCCACCATATCCAGCAAACTCTGGTTTATGGCAGAAACCAACGCTTATACAGAACGTTGAAACCTTAGCCAACATACCGCTAATCATACAAAACGGTGGCTTATGGTTCTCAAAGATTGGCACGCCAAGATGCAGTGGAACCAAATGCTTCTCATTAACTGGGAAAGTTAACAATCCAGGCTTAATTGAGGTGCCTATGGGAATCACGCTTAGAGAAGTGGTATTCGACATCGGCGGTGGCGTTTCTGACGGAAAAAAATTCAAAGCTGTCCTTGTAGGAGGTCCTTCAGGCGGTTGTCTACCTGAAACATTACTTGAGTCTCCAATCGACTATGAGTCATTAACAAAAGTTGGAGCAATTATGGGTTCAGGCGGTATTGTAGTACTTGACGATGAATCCTGTATGGTTGATACTGCAAGGTTCTTCACCGAATTCTGTGTAGACGAATCATGCGGCAAATGTACTCCCTGCAGAGCAGGCTTAGCCCGAGTTAAAGAAATATATGACCAAATTACTACCGGGAACGGCAAAATGGAAGACATTGCCACTCTTGAGAAATCTGGTGTTTTCATACGAGATGCAAGCCTTTGTGGTCTTGGACAAACAGCTCCTAATCCAGTTATAACTACTCTTCGATACTTCAGAGATGAATACATCAAACATATCGTTGAAAAGAAGTGTGAAGCGGGTAAATGCTTCAAGAAGGCTAAGGAGGAAGAATAAACATGATTGTTTCAAGTGTTAACCTCAAAATTGACGGCGTTGAAGTTTCAGTTCCTGAAGGCACCACCATTCTGAAAGCTTCTAAAGATAACGGCATCATAATTCCCACATTATGCAACCTAGAAGGTTTAACTGCGTATGGCGGCTGCCGCCTCTGCCTAGTTGAAATTAGCGGTTCACCAAAGCTCTTCCCTGCTTGCACAACACCAGTAGGACCAGGAATGGAAATTACAACCAGTTCAGACAGGCTTAAAGATCACCGCAAGATGGTTGTGCAAATGCTTCTTGCTGAGCGAACTCACATCTGCTCAGTCTGTGTAGCTAACGACCACTGTGAACTGCAAGCATTGGCAAACCAGCTTGGCGTTGACCATGTCATGTTTGAACGAAACTGGAGCAATGATCAAATTGATTTAACTCATGACTTCTTAGTTATTGACCGCAACAGATGCATTTTGTGTACTCGATGCATTCGTGTCTGTGATCAAATTGAAGGCGTTCACACGCTTGACCTTAAGCTACGAGGTAAAGACTCTCAGGTAATCATGGATCTTGATGAACCTTGGGCTAATTCTTGCTCATGCACTTCATGCCGCAAATGCGCAAAAGTTTGCCCTGTAGGAGCAATCTACATTGAAGCAGAACCCATCGAACACACCAAGCGTAAAGATATTGCCGAGTTTATCTTGGAAAGGAGGAACCGCAAATGACCGGAAAAGTTAGAGTCGCCACCGTTTGGCTTAGCGGCTGCTCAGGTTGCCACATGTCATTCCTAGATCAAGATGAGCGACTTATTGATTTAGCCCAGAAAATACAGTTAGTTTACAGCCCAATCGCTGACGTAAAGGAATTTCCAGAAAACGTTGACGTAACACTCATCGAAGGCGCAATAGCAAACGAAGAGCAACTGCACATGCTCCAGAAGGTAAGAGCTCGAACAAAAGTTTTGATTTCACTTGGTGATTGCGCCGTAACAGGAAACGTTACCGCATTGAGAAATTCATGGCGTCACAGTGATCAAGCAGTGCTGGAACGAGCATACAAGGAAAAGTCTGATTTGAACGCTGCAATCCCAACGGATGTGCCTAAACTTTTGATTAAGGCTCTTCCACTTCACGAAGCTGTTAAGGTTGACTTTTTCATTCCTGGGTGTCCGCCGTCTGCAGACCTGATTGACTACGTGTTAACTGAGTTATTGGCTGGTCGAACACCTAACATGGAGGGTAGATCAAAATATGGTTAAAACAGAAAAAAACAGTAAAGAAATCGTAATCAGCCCTATTACGAGAATAGAAGGACACGCTCAAGTAAGCATCTTCCTAAACGACGACGATTCAGTAAAAGAAGCCCGGTTCCAAGTAGTTGACTTTAGAGGCTTTGAAAAATTCACTGAAGGACGACCATTCTACGAGATGCCCAGCATAACGTCTAGAGCCTGCGGAATCTGCCCAGTAAGCCACCTGCTAGCATCAGCTAAAGCATGCGACGCAATCGTCGGAGTTAGCCCACCACAAACCGCCATTAAGCTACGCCGTTTAATGCATATGGGCCAAATAATTCAGTCACATGCATTAAACTTCTATTATCTCTGCGCTCCAGACTTACTCCTAGGCATGGACTCAGACCCTGCAACAAGAAACATTTTCGGTCTAATAGAAAAACAGCCTGCACTCGCATTGCAAGGTGTTAAGCTTCGAAAATTCGGTCAAGAATTAATCGAGAAAATCGCTGGCAAAAGAATACACTCAAGCGAATGGATTCTTCCAGGAGGAGCCAAATGGCCACTAACCAAGGAAAAAGCAGATTACCTAAAAGCTAACCTGCCTGAAGCATTAGACATCACACTAAAAACATTAGCCTTGTACAAGAAATGGTTAGAAAACTTTGATGAGGAAGTAGAAAACTTCGGAAACTTCCCAACTTACTACATGGGTTTGGTAACTCCTGACGGCGGACTTGAACATTATGACGGCAAAATCCGAATAATGGACAAGAATGGCAAGGTAGTGGCGGAATGCGTTGACCCTACAAAGTACAATGAATTTATCGGTGAAGCAGTTGAACCATGGTCCTTCATGAAGTTCCCATACTTCAAATCAATCGGTTACCCAGATGGCGCCTACAGAGTCGGACCATTAGCAAGACTTAACGTCGCTTCGCACTGCGATACACCGCTTGCAGACCAAGAACTAAAAGAATTCAAGAAGCTAGGTAAGAACGGAGTTGTTCAAAGCACTTTCCAATATCACTACGCACGCTTGGTAGAGTTGCTGTTCTGCGTTGAAACCGCCAAGAAACTGCTTGAAGACCCAGAAATCCTCTCCGAACACGTTACATCCAAAGCAATGATAAACAATTATGAAGGAGTCGGCGTGGCTGAAGCGCCAAGAGGCACACTGATTCACCACTATAAGGTTGACCCGCAAGGACTAATTACATGGAACAACATGATCATCGCCACGGAACACAACAACCTCGCCTATAACATGGCAATAACTCAAGTTGCCAAAAAATACGTTAAAGCAAAACAGCTCCAAGAAGGCATGCTAAACAGGGTTGAAGCAGTAATACGAGCGTTTGACCCGTGCCTGAGTTGCGCAACCCATGCTGTCGGCAACATGCCCTTAGACGTGAAACTGATCGCCGCTGACGGAAGAATAGTCGACCGTAAAGTAAGATAAGCAGCATCTTGTTTGCTGTTTTTTATTTTTTTCTCTTTTGTTCTTGTTTACTTTTTGTATTCTGTGGAGAACTTAAAAGCTCTAGCAGAGACCAAGCACTTGGGTAAGATAAGGGGACTTTAGTATTCTCCGAACGCTAAGGTACATAAGCTAAATTGGAAGACAGCCCCAAACCTCAAATTACTAACCCAAAACATTTTTATAAAAAGTTTATAACGCAAGCGTTCATAGAAGCGACATGAAAATTTCTTTCCATTATATTGATAATTTTCATAGCAAAACAAGGAAAAACGCACGTAAATTACGGAAGAATCCTCTAAGCCTTGACTGAACCTTTATTTATTTGACTTGGGAATTGTGAGTAAAATAAGCACTATGGTGCTATCGAAACCAGTCAAAGTGAAATTCAAATGACTGAGACAGCAGTAACAACATCAGGCAAAGAGCCTATAAGAGCTTCCGAGTTAGACCCGAAATTTAAGTATGAACTGCTTAAAATGCACGGAAGCGAAAAAATTCTCAAATGTTTCCAATGTGGAACATGCACTTCAGACTGTCCAGTTGCAAGATACAGCGATAGTTACCGTCCAAGAACCCTAATTCACATGGCTCAACTTGGTCTTCGCGACCGTGTCCTCAAAAGCGACACATTATGGTTATGCGCAGCCTGCTTCACATGCACAGACCGCTGTCCACAAGACGTTGAAGTGGCGAGTGTAATCCGCGTATTGCGCAATTTAGCCGCGGAAAATGGCTGCATACCTCAAGTTTTCAAAGAGCAAGCCGCAAGCCTGCTTGAATCAGGCTACGCTTACAAGATTCCTGAGTTAAGAATCAAAAAACGTGAATCGCAATGTTTACCGCCACTGCCGAAAGGCAATCCGGAGAACGTGCGGAAAGCGCTCAAAGGCGTAAAATTCGTTGAAACAGTCCAAAAACCAGCAGGAGAACAACCGAATGCCCAATAAATACCTCATATTTCTTGGATGCGCTATCCCGTACCGCGTTTCAGCTTACGAGATTTCCGCACGCAAAGTGCTCGCTAAACTTGGCGTTGAACTGGTTGAAATGCCAGAATTCAACTGTTGCGGTTTACCGTTAGATCCAGTAAGCCATGAAACCATGCTTATTTTAGCGGCGAAAAACTTGGCATTGGCAGAACAACAAGAATTGAATATTCTCACTTTGTGCCCAGGTTGTGCTGGTACATTAAAGAAAGTTAACAAGATTCTAAAAGAAGACAAAGCATTAAAAGAGCAAATTAACTGTCACCTCAAAGAAGTAGGATTAGAATTTAAAGGAACCATCGAGGCAAAGCACCTCTTGCAACTGCTTAAGGAAGATGTTGGCGTAGAAAAGATAAAAGCCTCAGTTGTAAAACCGCTTACTATGCTCAAAGTCGCTGAACACAACGGCTGTCACATTCTAAGACCCAAAGAATATATCGGCTTTGACGACCCGGAAGACCCGCAAACCCTCAAGATGCTCATCGAAGCCACAGGAGCCACATGCCTAGACTACATCGATGAAACAGAATGCTGTGGAGCACCAAGCGTCGGAGTCAGCGACAAAATTGCACTGCAGCTCGCCAGAGACAAGCTAAACCACGTGAAAATGGTTGATGCTCAAGCGTTAATCACGATTTGTCCGTTTTGCCACATAATGTATGATACAAACGAGTTGCGAATAGAGAAAATGTTTAATGAAACCTATGGCATTCCAATTCTCCATTACCCACAACTACTCGGGTTAGCAATGGGCATGACTCCAGAAGAATTAGCCTTCAACGAACTCCGAGTAAACGCATCAAAAATACTAAAACAAGTAACTGAGGGAGTAAACAAAAATGAGTAAAAACAAGTTAAAAATAGCTTTTTACTGGGCTGCAAGTTGCGGCGGCTGCGAAATAGCCGTCTTAGACTTAAACGAGAAAATCCTTGACGTAGTACAATTAGCCGACATAGTATTCTGGCCAGTAGCCATCGACATCAAGTACAAAGATGTTGAAGCGATGCCTGAAAAGTCCATTGACATAACATTCTTCAACGGTTCAATACGCAACTCCGAACAAGAACACATGGCCAAGGTACTGAGGCAAAAATCTAAAACTCTTGTTGCTTTCGGCGCATGCGCCCACCAAGGAAGCGTCCCGGGATTAGCAAACTTACATAATAAAAAAGAAATTTTCGATCAAGTTTACATTAAAGACAAATCAAACATAAACCCCCAAGCAGTTACGCCTAAAACTCAAACTCAAGTTAAAGAAGGCACCCTCAAAATCCCAGAATTCTACGACACAGTAAAAACCTTAGCGCAAACAGTAGACGTAGACTATTATCTGCCAGGTTGCCCGCCACCAGTCAAACTAATCGCCGCGGCAGTAGACGCGATAGCAAGCAACAAGCTACCGCCAAAAGGCTCAGTACTCGCACCACTCAAAGCAGTATGCGACGAATGCCCAAGAAAACGCGAAAACAAAAAAATCGGCAAAATCTGCCGAGTCTACGAGAAAGCTCCTGAACCAGAAAAATGCCTCCTTGAACAAGGCATCCTCTGCATGGGACTTGCAACCAGAAGCGGCTGCGGCGCTCAATGCTTAAACGTTGACATGCCCTGCACAGGTTGCGGTGGACCAGCTCCGAACGTGCCAGAGCAAGGAGCAGCAATGATTACTGCTTTAGCTTCAATACTCGGATATGATGGTGAACCAGGCAAAACCAAGTACACTGAAAAAGAGATTGAGACGTTGATGAGCCAAGTGAAAGATCCAGTTGGAACATTCTACATGTACTCGCTTCCAGCTTCAATTCTAAAAAGAAAGGTGATTAAAAAATGAAAGAAATAGTTATAGACCCAATCACACGTCTTGAAGGACATGGAAACGTATCCATATTCCTCAACGACGAAGGCGAAGTAGAAAATGCTTACCTTAAAATTCCAGAACTTAGAGGATTCGAGAAATTCTGCATTGGCCGAAGAGCCGAACTTATGCCGCAGCTCACAACAAGAATCTGCGGTGTCTGTCCTGTAGCTCATCATTTTGCAGCAACAAAAGCCTTAGACGCAGCATTCAATGTTGAACCCCCCTCAGCCGCTAAGAAACTTCGCGAGCTAATGTACAGCGGCTACTATATCTACGACCACATACTCCACTTCTACTTCCTCGGCGGACCAGACTTCATAGTTGGACCAGATGCACCGCCAGAAAAACGCAACATACTCGGCGTCATCGAGAAAGCCGGTATGCCAGTTGCAAAAGAAGTTATAAAGCACAGAGCTTACGGGCAAAAAATAACTGAAATAATCGGTGGAAAAGCAACCCACCCAGTCTGCGGACTACCTGGCGGAATCTCCAAGCCACTAAGCGAGGAAAACAGGCAAGAAATCGAGAAAATGGCTTCTTCATGCGTAAACTTTGCACAGTTCACACTCAAACTTTTCCATGACATTGTTTTAGGCAACACTAAATATGTTGACCTAATCAAAAGCCAAGCCTACACAATGCCAACCTACTACATGGGCACAGTTGACAAAAACAACAAAGTAAACTTTTACGACGGCAAAATCCGCGTTGTAGACCCAACCGGCAAAGAATTCCTCAAGTTCGAATCAAAAGACTACCTCAAACACATCGGCGAACACGTCGAAGAATGGACATACAGCAAGTTCCCATACCTCAAAGCAGTAGGCTGGAAAGGCCAAGTTGCAGGCGCAGACAGCGGTGTTTACCGTGTTGGTCCACTTGGACGATTAAACGCTTCTGACGGTATGGCAACACCCTTAGCGCAGGCAGAATACGAAGTAATGTACAAGACCTTAGGCGGCAAACCAGTCCACAGCACACTGGCTTTCCACTGGGCACGACTAATCGAGCTACTCTACGCCACAGAAAGAACCATGGAGCTAGTCAAAGACCCAGAAATCACCAGCACAAACGTCCGCAACAAGCCTGGAGAACCAGGCGAAGGCGTTGGCATAGTGGAGGCTGCAAGAGGCACGTTGATTCACCACTACACATTAGACAAAGATGCACTTGTCAAAGACGTAAACCTAATCGTTGCAACCACAAACAATTACCCAGCAATATGCATGAGCATACGTGACGCAGCCAAAGGCTTAATCCACAACGGCAAAGTTGACCAAGGCATACTAAACATGGTTGAAATGGCTTTCCGAGCTTATGACCCATGCTTCGGATGCGCAACACATTTTGCAGTCGGACAAATGCCGCTAACTGTTGAAGTCTTCAACGTTGAAAAACAGTTAATCAGCACAGTAAAACGTTAATTTAGCCCATTTTTCTTAAGGGCAATCTTTTTTATTTTATTGTTCACTCGGTTCATTGTCTTCAAGGCAAATCTTATAAGCGATTGCTTCTCAATACAGCTTTGTTGGCTGGATTAAAATTGAAGACTCTTGTTGTTTACTATTCCCGAACTGGTAACGCGCGCTTCGTCGCTGAAACCATAGCGGCAGAAGTCGGCGCTGACATCGAAGAAGTTATCGACCTAAAAAAGCGAAGCGGCGCATTTGGCTTTCTTAGCGGCGGTTCCGACGCTAGGCGAGGCAAAGAAACCAAAATAGCCCCAACCACAAAATCACCCGCAGGCTACGACCTAATAATCGTTGGAACCCCTGTTTGGGCTGGACGACCAAGCCCCGCCATCCGCACCTACCTGAAGAAGAACGACCTTTCAGGCAAGAAAGTTGCCGTTTTCTTTGCGCAGGGAGGCAAAAAACCACGGGCTATTGAGCAAACTAAAGCATTGATGCCTAACTCTAACTGCCTCGGAGAACTCTCAGTAACTAATGCTTTAGCCAGTAAACAGGAATCTGAAAAACAAATCACGGAATGGTGTAAAACGTTTACCGCCATTTAGTTAGCTTAGTCTTTGTCAAGATGTACGCGGTAAACTTTTTCTAGCTTTAACGCTTATTCATTTTTAATTGGTGCTTCCATTGTCTGAGGGAATCGAAAAGGAACTGAAAAACTGGTTAACTGAGGCAAAGAAGGTTGTCCTAGCTGGTATTGGGAATCCTATACGCTCAGACGATTATGTAGGATTAAAAATCGTTGAGCAACTAAAAGGCAAGTTGCCAGAAACCGTTTGCCTGCTCGAATGCGAAACGGTCCCAGAGAGCTACCTGTTAGACATAGAGGAGTTTAACCCGACGCATGTGCTGTTGATTGATGCTGCCTTTTTAGGTTTAAATCCGGGGGAAGCCGGCTTGGTCGATGCTGAAAAGATGGGGGATTTTTCGGCGGTTACGACGCATTTGTTGCCCCTGCGGATTTTCTGTGATTACGTTAAGCAGGCGACTGGAGCAAAAATTGCTTTACTATTAATTGAGCCGAAGAGTACGGAGTTTAGTGAAGGTTTAACCGCTGAAGTTCAAGCGGCAGCTGAACAGTTAACGAAGATTTTGCTCAGTTTGCTTGGTTAAGATTCTTTTCTTTTCAAAACATAGGTAGTGGTTAGGTTTATCAAGAAGTCAGCCAGAAGACCTTCCCAACTTGTTGGGAGGATGAATTGTGTTTTTGTATAGTTTGTTCTTCTATGTCGTTGTATGATGTCTGCTGAGGCGTGTTTGCGATAGGTTAGTTAATTAGCCTGTTTTCAGTTAGATTTATTGGGAACCAGTCATGTCTGGAAAAGCATTAATTGTTATGGGTTCAGAGCGGGACTTGGATTTTTCCCGAGAAATTGCAAAGTACCTTAAGCTTTTGGGAGTTAGCTATGAGTTTCGGGTTGCTTCTGCGCATAAAACTCCAGAAAAAGTCATTGAAATAATAAAAGAATTCGAAAACGAAAAGCTAGTTTACGTTGCTGTTGCCGGACGCTCTAATGCTCTAAGCGCTTTCATAGATGGTAACACTTCTAAACCAGTCATCGCTTGCCCCCCTTACAGTGAAAAATTCGGCGGAGCAGACATTATCTCCTCGCTCAGAGTGCCAAGCGGCATAGGTTCCGTAGTAACTATTGAGCCTGAAGGTGCAGCAATTGCTGTTGCGAAAATTTTTGCTTTGGGAGATAGCGAGATGGCTGAGAGAGTTAAGAATTATCAAGCAGCAAAAAAGAAAGAGCTTGAAAAAGCCAACGAATCAGTAAAGAAACTAAAGTAAACCTTATCTTATTCTATTTTTAATTGATGTATAACCCCTTGTTTTGTGGCTAACATAGCGAATGCTACGACTAAATTGATATAAGCTAAAATAGAATACTCTGCTAGAACTAAAGATAAATAGGGATAACAGCAATGGGCAGCGTAAAAGACCTCGAAGTAATCAAGAAACCAACTAGGCAAGCCATGGGCATTGGCAGGTTCCACTTTTCAGACCGCTATAGCGTTTTTGACTGGGGCGAAATGCCTGATCACATTGACGGTAAAGGGGCTGCTCTGTGCCTTATGGGCGCTTACTGTTTTGAACAATTAGAGAAGAAAGGGGTTAAGACTCACTATAGAGGTTTAGTTGACTCAGATGGCAAAGCCGTCAAGTTTAGCGAGTTAAAGCAGCCCTCAAGCATCATGGAAGTCAGTTTAGTTAACGTTTACAAGCCACAAACAAGCGTACTTAACGGAAAAATCGTGCATGACTACAACATCTACACGCCTAACCTAAAAAACTGCCTGGTTCCACTTGAAATAATTTATAGAAATGGCTTGCCCGATGGCTCATCAGTTTTCAAACGGCTCGAACAAGCAAAAATCACTCTGAAAGATTTAGGTTTAGACCATTATCCCAAGCCAGGCGAACAGTTAGCTAAGCCAATTTTTGACGTTAGCACCAAACTTGAAGAAACTGACCGCTACGTCACATGGCAGGAAGCCCAGAAAATCGCCGGTTTAAGTGACCAAGAATTAGCCGACGTCAAAGCTGTCCTGCTTAAGGCGGATGAAACCATAACCGAAGTCGCCTCTAAAGCTGGGCTGAAGAATGAGGATGGAAAAATCGAGTTAGCATTTGACGAAAAAAGAAAGCTCATGATAGTTGACGTTGTTGGAACCCTTGACGAGTGCAGGTTCACTTATGACGGCATGCATGTAAGCAAGGAAGTTACCCGGCAATTCTACAAGAAAACAAGCTGGTATGCGGATTTGGAGCAAGCGAAAAAAACTGCTGAAGCCAAAGGCATACAAGACTGGAAGGCACTCTGCAAATCGCAGCCTCCTAAGCTGGACGCTCAGCTTAAAGCAATCATTAGTGAAATGTACATGGCAGCGGCAAACGAGATGACTGGCCGTAAACTGTTTGATGCACCCAAGCTTTCAGAGGTAATCGCGAAGTATAAGCAATACATGAAGGAATAAGCATGTTGAACAATAAAATTGAGCAAGTAATAAAAAAATACAACTCGAAAAAAATTCGCATAGGAGTTTTAGGTTCCCACTCGGCGCTTGAGATAGCTTCAGGCGCAAAACAAGAAGGCTTAGAAACCGTAGTCGTATGCCAGAAGGGCAGAGAAAAAACCTACTCCAAATATTACCGAAACCTCTTTGACCATGTGCTGATGCTTGATAAATTTTCTGAGATAACTAGCGAAGCGAACGTTAAAAAACTGGTTGATTTGAACACGGTTTTTGTTCCTAACCGCTCATTCTCAGTCTACGCTGGTTATGAGGCAATAGAGAACCAGTTTGTCGTACCCTTGATGGGCAACCGAGCCATGCTGAGGACAGAAGAGCGCAACACACCAAGAAACCAGCTGTACCTCCTTCAGAAGGCTGGAATAGCAACGCCTAAAACCTTCAAGTCACCCAGCGAAATCGACCGTTTAGCAATCGTAAAAGTTCCAGAAAAAGAACGAGCAATTGAACGAGCCTTTTTCTACGCTTCTTCCCCTGAAGAGTACGAGAAAACGGCGCAACAACGCATAAAACAAGGCATAATCACTCCTGAAGCGCTGAAAAACTCGGTAATAGAGGAGTACGTTATAGGCGCCAAATTCAATGCTAACCTGTTTTGGTCCCCCTTAACCGATGAAATCGACCTCTTAGGCTTTGACAGGCGCATTCAAACAGACCTTGATGGTGTGCTGGATTTGCCAGCGCAAGAACAGTTAGAGCTAAACATTCCAACTCAAAACATTGAAATCGGCCACATGGGAGCCACCATGCGTGAGAGCCAAATCGAAAAAATCTTTGAGGCAGCAGAAAAATTCGTTAACACTTGCAAGAAAGAGTATCCGCCAGGGATAATAGGCTTATTTGCATTGCAAGGCGCAGTTACCAAGGATTTGGAATTCTACGTTTTCGATGTCAGCCCGCGTGTCCCAGGATGCCCATGTGTTGAGCCTACTTCGCCATATATGAAGTACAAGTATGGGGTGGAAGTTGGTCCTGGCAGACGCGTTGCTATGGAAGTTAAACGTGCCCTTAAGGAAGGCAGGCTTGCGGAAGTGGTAACATGATAACCAGCACGGAAGTCGCCAAAATACTTGAAAAATACGACCAGAAAAAGCTAGCTATCGGCACTTTAGGCTCCCACAGTTCACTGAACATTTTCAAGGGCGCCAAAGAAGAAGGCTTCCGCACAGTATGCATCTGCAAAGAAAAAGACGCTATAATGTACAAGAAATACCCGCTTGTCGACGAGCTAATCATAGTCAAAGACTTTACTGAACTTTTAAATGAGCAGTTGCAGGAAAGGCTGCGCAAGCTAAACGTCATTTTGATTCCACACGGCTCATTTACCGCTTACCTGAGCACCGAGGAATTAACTGATAGCCTTTTGGTGCCCATGTTTGGAAACCGCCAATTGCTCCGCTGGGAAGCAAACCGCAAATCCCAGGAGGAATGGCTAAGACAAGCTGGACTACGCTTGCCAGCAACATTCAAAACTCCTGAGGATATTGACCGCTTAGTCATCGCTAAACTGCCAGGAGCAAAGGGCGGAAGAGGATACTTCTTGGCTAATTCACCAAAGGCGTTTCACAAGAAATTTAATGAGTTGGTGAAACGTGGCTTGCTTAAAGAAGCTGATTTAGGTGAGATCCACTTGCAAGAGTACGCAATGGGAGTGAACGTTTACCCTAGCTACTTCAGCTCAATTCTAAACGACGACGTGGAATTGCTTTGTGTTGATAGGCGTTACGAATCAGCCGTGGATTCCATCGGCAAAATTCCTGCAAGCGAACAGCTAGAGATAGACGTTAATCCCACCTACACCGTAGTAGGCAACTTCCCAATCGTACTCCGCGAATCACTATTGCCTGAAATGATGCGCATGGGAGACAGCGTCCACAAGAAAGCCCGAGAGCTCGCACCACCAGGAATCATAGGCCCATTCTGCCTGGAAACCGTAATAACCGACGACTTGAAAATTTTCACTTTCGAGATTTCCGCTCGCATCGTTGCCGGAACGAACGTTGGTATTGGCACTTCACCGTATGCTTACTTGAAGTACGGCGAAAACATGTACATGGGCAGACGTATAGCCATGGAAATAAAAGAGGCTAAAGAACAGAAAAGACTGACGGACATTTTAGCTTAAAACTACATGTTTAGAAACATATTACAACCATTTTCTAAAAGTGGTTTAAAGTGTGGTTATGTCTGTGATTTCAACGGCGGCTATTTTGCCTTTTTTGTCATAGTGAATTATTGTCTTTCCGTCGCTTGTTGGTTCGCCTTCAGTAGTGTCAGCGTTTTTGAAACGTATAGAGGTCGCCTATGTCTTGGTCATAGTCTACAGTTATTACTGTTCTCGGCAGCTTCAAGCCGTATTTCGCTTCAACTTGTTCAAGCACTTTTCGGGCATCAATGCTCATTCTAATGCCTTTAACGTCAATGTAACGTAACACTCTAAATATTTAAAACTACTAGACTGTATGTATTTAGCTCTCGTTTTTTGTCTTAGGGTATTTGTGTGTGCTCAGCCTACCTACCCGGTCTACTAGATGCTTCTAATATGCTTCAAATATGATTCAACATAGATGTGCATAGAGCGAAGACCGCGCACTTTGCATGCAGAACGGTGCTTTTCA
>JBEKBM010000015.1:0-75543 GCA_050015395.1 Bathyarchaeia archaeon | reverse complement strand
CTGTAGGTAGCGGTGACACTGCCCAAGCTGTTACCATACTGGTCAAACGCCTCAGCAGAGTAGTCCTGAGAAACACCAGCAGTAATCGACGCTGCACCCGGACTAATCACTATGTGATCCAGAGCAGTAGCCCTTCTAGTGTGTCGAGAACGGCTTTGCGGTCGTTTTGGGGTAACCGTCAAACTAGCCGATGCTGACGTATAGTTGCCGCCAGAAGCACCCAACGAAACAGACCCAGCAGCAGTACTCTTGAAATAGAAACTTGAACTACTACTCGAGCCTGCACTTATCGTAATCTGATCATTCGAAATCAATGTGCTACCGTCAGAATCTGAATACCACTTGCCACTGGGAGACAAAGCAACCATAACAGCCGACTCAGCATTGACAGGATTACCATGAGCATCCTGCAACTGAACCGTAATCGCCCCAGAAGTCACGCCAGCATCCAAAGAAGAAGGCACACCTACAAAAACCAACCGCGTAGCAGAAGCAGCATTCACCGTTATGTCAGTCTGAGAACCAGTAATCGAGCTAGTCACCGTGTCAGTAGCCGTAATCGACCCAGTACCAGTAGGCGTCACCAACGTAACCGAGAAACACATAATACCTTTATCGCTAGGCTGGAACGTATAGTTGCTTGGCAAACTAACACCAGACCCAGAATCTGAAGAGCTGAAATGAACCGTACCAGTATAGCCCGTAACCGTATTTCCACGCGCGTCTTTAGCCGTAACCGTCATATAGAAAACCGTACCAGCAACCTGAGAAGTCCCACTTGAAACCACCAAGTGAGTAGTTTTTCGTCTTCTAATCAATAGGAGGATTAGGAAGATTAAAAGGAGGATTGCGGCGGCGGCTAAGACGGCAGCGAGTATGAGATACAATGGTGTTGGTGACGGCGTTGGTGTTGTGACTTGTATTGTCACTAGGTGTGTGCTGAAGTGTGTTGTGTACCATACGTAGAAGTTAGTGGCGTCTTGTGTGTAGCCCTGGTTTGCAGCCAGCGTGCCATTTATGTATACGAGTGGAATTGTTCCGTAGGGTATGGCAGTTTTCGGAAGGGTCATGTTGCTAAAGCCCACTGTTCCGCTTGGTCCTGTAATTGTGAAGGACACTAGGGTTGACGTGGTGTGTGGGTATGGTACGAATGTGACATTCGTCAAAAATTGCTGAAAACTTATGTTTCCTTCTTTTGTGATGGGAATTATGGTAGTGGTGTTGGATATGCTGTATACTATTCCAACTATTGTCTTTGTTGTGTTGGTGTTGATCCCGAAGCTTGCAGTGATCGTTTGATCTGCCTGGACGTTGGTGAAGGTGTAAGACGAAACCGCACCCTGAGAAACACCATCCACAACGACATCAACAATGTGGTAGCCAGCACTCGCCGTTACAGCGAAACTCTGATTACCACCATAGTTGACGCTTACAGAACCACTTGGGCTAATCGTTCCATTAGCACCAGCAGAAGCAGAAATAGTAAGATTCAGCGCGCGCGCCGTAACCGTCAAAGAAGCCGTAGCAGTCTTGCCTAAATAAGTAGCCTGAACAGTGTAGGTGCCTGCAGTATGCGAAGTGTAAACATTGCTTGACCAGGAGCCGCCGTCGCCGCCAGCGGGAATACTCCAAGTCGCCAAAGTGCTGACGTCCCAAGTGTTGCCATACGCGTCATATGCCGTAGCCGACCCAGTCACCGTGCCCGGAGTCGCAACCGACGTCGGACTCAAAGAAGCCGTTAGAGAAGACACCGCAGAAGCATGAGTAACCGTGAATGGGTTACTTGTTCCAGTTTGGCCGTTGCCATCATTCACACCAAGAGTAACGCTTGAACCAGCAGCAGTAACCGTGACTGAACCAGTCCAAACACCATTAATGAAGCCGCCAGTTGCAGAAGACGGACTGATAGACCCAGCTGAATACGTCAAAGTCGGTGTGCCACTGTAGCTTGTAACCGTGTTGCCAGAAGCGTCCTCAGCCGTAATCGTTATGGTAAACGGGGTACCCGCAATCTGAGAACCAACAGAGCTAAACACGAAGTGATCCAGATTACCCAAGAAGTTTGCTGTAATAGTGCCAACTCCATTTATCGTCGCCGTCGTAGAAGCAGAACTTGTACTGGTAATAGTGATTGACCCAGTATTGCTTGACCAAGACAAGAACGAGTAACCACTATTCGCTGAGGCAGATATACTAAGAGAACCTGCATTTTCCCAAACATTAGAACCAGACGGACTAGTCGAACCGCCTCCAGAAGGACTAACAACGAAAGTCACCTTATACTGTGTCACATAGTTGCCAGTCACCGTGCAAGCGCCGGAAACACTGATCGGAGAAGTAAGGCCAGTAACGCTGCCAAACCGATACTGCTCACCAGTGTTGGTGCTCATAACAGGATTAACAAAGCTGTAGGTAACAGACGCGCCATTATTAACCCAGATGTAACCGCCAGACACGCTAATCGGGCTAGTAGCACCAGAATATGATCCGCCGCTAACGCTGAAAGTCACCAAGTTCCCAGAAGCATCAGCAGCAAGACCGCTGCTTGAGAAAGTCACCTTATACTGTGTCACATAGTTGCCAGTCACCGTGCAAGCGCCGGAAACACTGATCGGAGAAGTAAGGCCAGTAACGCTGCCAAACCGATACTGCTCACCAGTGTTGGTGCTCATAACAGGATTAACAAAGCTGTAGGTAACAGACGCGCCATTATTAACCCAGATGTAACCGCCAGACACGCTAATCGGGCTAGTAGCACCAGAATATGATCCGCCGCTAACGCTGAAAGTCACCAAGTTCCCAGAAGCATCAGCAGCAAGACCAGAACTGGAGAAAGTAACCTCGTACTGTGTCACATAGTTGCCTGTTAACGTGGTAGGGCCAGAAACAGTGAATCCAGAAGCAGGACCAGTAACACTGACAAGCTGATACTGCTCACCAGTGTTGCTGCTCGCTACAGTATTGAAGCTGTAGGTAACGATCGCACCGGAATCAACCAAGATGGAACCGCCAGACACGCCAATCGAGCTGGCAGCACCGCCGTTAACGCTGTAACTCACTAAGTTTCCAGTAGCATCAGCGCCAAGACCAGAACTGGCGAAAGTCACCTGGAACTGAGAAGCATAATTCACCACTACGTAAAACTGGCTAAACTGAATTGTGTCTCCGCTCGGTAAAGTTGTTGCTTGAGCACCGATTTGCAGTGCGTTAACTTCCGCCCATGTCCACGGTAAACCAGTGTTCGGGTTAGTCGTATAAGTTGTTGAGTAAGTGCTAAACCCGTTTGTGTTTGATGCTCCGCCGCTACTTAAGAGTGTTCCGCTTGCGATTGACGTTGACGCGCCATCGTAAGGTGTGCTGTGAGTATAACATAAGGTTTCAGCACTGCATCCAGACGTTGATGCTAAAGCTACCATGTTCACGACTACGCTGTTTATCGTTCCCGTCTGAGACGTAGTTGCAAGCAATTCAGTTTCTTGCTCTGTAGTGCTGTTAGCTTGCAAGGCAGTGTTGTCGCTTTGGTCATTAACTAAACTGTAATGTGCTGCAGTGTTATTGGTTGAAACAGCAACATCGTCATAATACATGTAACCGTTGTCTCCAGCCTCATTATCCAAAACAACAGTTTGAGGCGCATAATTAGTATTAGTCAACCCCGTAGCACTTAAAAGTGGACTACTACCACCATTAAGATACATAGCAACTGAGCCTGAACCGCTTCCCTGAACGATATCGATTTCTATGCAGTACCATACGCCAGTTGTTGGGGTAGGAGTAGCAGTTGTTATGCTATGCGTCCCGCTGTTGTCACTATAAGTAAGTCGCCAATATAAAGTCCCACCAATATTAATGACTTGCCCATCGACGATATTTTGGGAACGGACGCTGTTCGTTATCCAAAGCGTAGTAACGTATTTACCTGGAGGGGGCAACGTTCCAAGTTGAACATAAGCAAGAAAATAAAGCGTTGGGTAAGAAGTTGCAAAATTCTCGTAAAGCTGCATGTACCCCAAACCACAATAACTTTGGTAAGCATAATTTCCAGAATAAACGGGAGAAGTAACAACCGCATAAGAACCACCTGCACTCGCTGTTCCTGTCCATGCGCTTATATCTCCACTTTCAAACGAGTCTCCAAACAAGAATACGCTGGATGGCACCTCAGAAAACTGCTGGTAAGTGCCATTAGCATCAGGGCGCAAAATCAACTGGCTTGAAGCATGAACAGCTGGAATATCTATTAGAATCGCAGTCATGCCTAGAAGCAGCAGAGTTGAAATGATTATTAAAGATATTTTTTTGTTCAGTAGTTTCTTCATGTTTTTTTATCCTTATATTTCGTGTTGACTAAGATTTGAGCTCCTCCGTAGAGGTAGGGCTCATTATGTCGGGTTGTAGTGGGAGAGCCAGATACCATGATATATGTGACGTTTCCAGAACTTGAATATTTCAAAAACTGGAATATGCCAAACGTTGCTGAAAAGCATAGCATTCCCACTACTGCTAGCTGAACTCTCCGCACACCGATCCTTCTCCTAAATTACACCTCAAACGAATAAATTGGTTTACTTTTCTGCTAGTAACATATATATATTTATGTGATATTTGCTTCTATTTTTCCATCTGCAGAATAATCAGGCAATATGCCACTTAAAACCCGCGCATTTTTTGGGATTCGAAATGAATAATATTTATTAAGACTTACTACACACATTATCTTCTCGGTAAACCAGAGATTCCAAAAAGCACCTCTAATTCCCATAGCCGCATTAGTCTTCGTCGGAATCGCCCTTTCGGTGGCAACCGCAGGTTTACTCGTAGCTCAACAACCCGTGTCAACCAGCGGCAGCGTTGACGGTAGGGTGGGGTTTAAAACTCCTAAGCAGCAGCAGATGTGGGCTCATATTGCTGCTCATATAACTTCCCAAAACTCTTCTAAGAAAAAACAGTATTTCCCTCCAAGCAATGTCGAAGAGTTCTCAAAGAGATTCAAATCATTAGTAGATAACAAAATGGTCTTTCAGCTTTCGCAGGACCAATTGTCAGAAGACATATTTTATCTAACAAGAAAATTCGAAGATTGGTTTAATGTTTTAATCAAAGCTCTCATCCAAAAGAAAACGACAAAAACAGAAATCACACATGTAATCAACACCAAAAACCTCTTAAAGCAAATCCCCAGGCTGGTTGAAGATTTAAGAAACCCGCCGCAATCGTTCTTTGGAATGTGCAAAGCCAAGGATATGTTCCAACATGACGCGATAATAGAGATTAGCAATTCAAAAACGTTGATTATTGCATTGGAAAAAGAACTAATCGGAGTAGACTTTAGGGTTTTCACAAACTTCGATTTTACGCTACGCCTTCCATGGACAAATCTCAACTAAGCAGTCCCATAACGGAATTATATCAAAGCTTAGGAATAAATCAATACATACAAAAAGAGGTCATGGAGAAAAAACTTCTCGAAAATTTGCTGTCAAAAGAAAACTGGCAAGCTGAAGCGACAAAGATAGATAAAAAGATAAGGCGCGGGTTAGATTAATTCGAATTGATATTCTGTAAAAGCGTTCTTACTTGAAGTGTTTTGCTGTTTGCTCGATACAGCCTTTGATCTCTTGAAGTAATGCAGGCGAATAAAACTCAAACCGAATCTCCGCTTTCTGCCTGCCCTTGAAATATGAGGTGAGCGTTTCGCCTTTTATCTCGGCTTTCTCAAAATCGCGTAAAAGGTACATTTCAGGGTCTTGCCTCTCCATGATGTTGAGGCGCGGGTTATGCTTCTCTTGTTGAATGATGAGGCGATAAGTGGTTAACCAGCCTACACCATTTGTTAGCTTGAAGGATAAGTTTGTCTTTTCTTCTGGAAAGCCATCAAATTTCATAATGCTTTTTTAGTGGCTTAGTATCATTTTGATTTTTCCTGTTTTGAGTCTGAGAATTTCAGCGGAAAGCTTCTATTTATCAGGGTTTCATTATTTATCAACAGGAGATTTAAGTTTTATAGCGTACGCTAGCATGCTAATAAAATGACAAAAAGCCGAAATTGCTCAAAAAGGACCACAAAAACGCTAAAAATCGGATAAAAACTAGCTAGCTAAAATTTTAACCTACGGCTTTCCAGTAACATCGTTTTCCAAGTAACTTTGACCTTGTTTTTGTACGGGGCGCATTACTGGCACAAATACTAGTTGTTGTGAGATTGAAGTCACAAATGCTTAAATCTCGACCTGTGGCTGACTAATGGTGGCACTTGATAAAGCTATAAAGCACCAACAAGCACAAAGTATTCAATTAAAGCCTTTTTCAAGGAAAGCAGTCTGTTGTTCTGTATTTGTGTTGTCCAGATTTAGTGTCAGGTTCATTAATCCGTAAGTTTATTATATCGTAAATCTTCAGATACGTTCTCAGTGTCCAAAAAACAAAACGCCGACCCAATGTGAGGGAACACATAAACGAAAAATCAGATCTTCGCAGCTCTTGCAGTCAGCATCTTCTTGATATCAGCCCTTTTCATAAACGTGGGCAACGCTTCCTCGCAAACAGCTATCACGCTTCAATCAAGCGGAACAATTACACAAGGAAGTTCTGCTACATCGACGGGTTCTGCTCCGTTGACGGTGATTTTAAGGGGCATCTGCATTACTGACTTAAATCCGAATCAGATGAACATTAGCGCATGGGTTGACAGTTATGTTGCAAATCACAGCTATGCCAATGCGGTGACCATAAGTGACATGCATCAGTATGGCATCTGGTGGTACGGATACAGTTTCAGCCAGACAAAAGGCACTTGGATGGGTTGGACATTCCAGCAGCTTGAAACCTTAATTGACCGATTTCATTATGATGGCTGGAAAGTTGGGCTTGAAACCACTGAAATAGCATGGGAAGGACAGCAAGAATACAACTATATTGAAACTTTGCATCCTGAGTTAGCGTTTACAAATGCAAATGGCGTGAGTGCTGCCGTTACAGACAATAATACAAACTATATTATCCCAGATCCATTTGCTGTATTTGCCACGCCAGACCCAGTGAACAATATCACTGCAGGAACACGATTAATAGACCTTTACACTACCCGTTTAACGCAGATGATTAAGGATGGTTTGTCATGGGACTTCTGGTTTGGAACAGATGGCTGGAACGGACTTAACCTTGAAGGTTACTCATGGGACAGCTCTAACCCAGCAGCTTGCTACAGTTTTAGCCAAGAAGAAATAAACGAATGGGCAACATCGCAAGGCATAACTTCATCAAGCATGGTTACAATATACAATGTTCTCGGCGTAGCAAGCCCTATTCCTGCCTATGTAAACGCTGAAGTTAGTGGAACTAAATATGCTGCAGTCTTTCAATGCACTGCAACAGGCACCCTAACTGCTTTAAACACTTTTACCTATTCGCCAAACGGAGCTAACGTTAAGTTAGCAATATATAGCGGGACTTCAACTACTCCAGAATCACTTCTTGGACAAACAAACTCGGTTTCAGTGCCAGCCAGTAACACTGCAAAGTGGTACAGTTCTAACCTTACTAGTTCTGTAGCTGTCACTGCGGGACAAGATTATTGGTTATCAGTTGAAGGTAGTGCTACAATAGGACTATATTATTCAGGAGTTACTGAGACTATGGTAGATAACTCTAATACTTTTGGCGCTTTTTCTAATCCGTTCGGAACCGCAACATCCTCATCAACCTCCGTAACTATCGATGCTGCATACAACAACCAGACTCGTTCATGGGGTTCGATATCAACAACTCAGCAAGCATCACTTATAATAAACCAATATCTAAATCCATGGAATGAATATTGGCAAGGACGTTTTGCTCAGGAATATGCACAGATAAAACAAGCCTTCATCAACGCGGGAGAATCACCGAACACTTTCCACGTTATCGGCAGTGCAGATACATCTTCAGTGCCTGATGGCGGGGGCAATCTTAGCCCAGCAGGAATGTACAACATGACTGATATGGCACAGTATAACTCTTTAGACTACATTTACTGTGACCAAGAAGGCGCAAGTTGGGGTCTTGGAACATACGATTTAGGACCACTACAAGCTTTCGTCGGCGCAACAATAAAAATGCAGAATCCCAGCTTAAACCCAATTATAGGATTGCAACCAGTTAACTGGCTAGAAACCCCGTATCCTCTGTGGGAAGTTGAACAAGAGTATCTTTCCCAAGCAGTCAATTACGTGTGGTACAATGGAATACGTTATCAAGTTTCTGTTCCAAACGTGATAATGATGCAGTACCCTAATACTACAGGTTGGGCTGGATGGAGTGCATCAGATATGAACTCTCTGTTTAGCTTTATCAACTCGACAATAGCATCTTTGCAGAATGCTAACCCAGTTTGGCTTGGACCAACATACACAATACCAGATGGTTACGTGGGTCCAAACTTCGCGTTCACCTACATGAATTACAGCATAGCTCAGTGGACGTGGGCAGACAACTATGCGTATAATACGTACAACTCAGAAATGGGAACGGTGCTTTCTGGTGCGACTTTGCCGTGGAGTGGAACTACCGAATCTATAGACAATCAAATGTACTCTGCCAATAATTGCCCTGTTGTCAGTTCAAAATCTCTTATAGACCTGAAAATCTTTCAAGCTGCTAACAGCAACATAATAATTCCTATGACTGATCAATACGATGTAGGTGATTCGTTCACAATTCCAAGTTCGATCTCAACAACGTTAACCATTAATACAACCGCGCTCGGATTGACTCAACCCGCACAGGATTATTCTGTGTATTGGGAAAGCGCGCCGAACACGCTTATGCCACTGTCAAGCTCTGGCTCTGTCACCGTTACGCTTAATGGTGGCGCTGATGTGCTCGTTATTTCGCCGAACTAATTACTTCATCGGAGGCTAAAAACTGCCAAATCTGACTATCCAGCATTAAGCAATGCTTCATCGACTATTTTTTTTTTAAAAAATATTTCGCTACACACTGATTCGCCCACTTTTCAAAGTGGAATCTACCTAAAACCGTTTTTCTCCATTTTCGTCCAGTTCTTTCGTAACCTCAACACTCTTAAGTAAATAGCTGGCCGATTTTGCCAAAATGTTTCAAGCTGGGACAGCGTTCAAGTTACCCTCAAAGGCATGGTCGACATACTAGTAATTCAGCCACGAACTTAATGCGCAAACCAATTTTTTACTATTAACGCACCTTATTCAGCCAGATCAGAACATAAATACGGTTTATTATAAGATAAAGGATCATCTCAAGTCCACCCACTTGATAAAAAGAAGACTAAGACAGCTAATGTTCTGAAGCTTGAGCATACATAGCCAGACAACTTCTTTGAAAGACAGTTTTTTCCAAGGCATTCTTGAAATAGGAGGAGAAAAAACCACCTAAAATAAAAAGGGTATAGGATGCTGGATAAAATCGTGATTCCATGCTTTTGAAGCCACTTGATGCCAGCATAGCCCTTAATCGCCTTTCAGTATAAGATGAAAGATGTGTTGGCACCGCTTTCTTAAGCTTAAGCGCATAAGTGAGCCTGATTACATCATCCATCAGAATAGTTTCTGGGCCAAAAGCATATGGAACCGTAAGATAGAGATATCCCCTGTTGCATAACGCATTTCGGGCTTCAATCAGCACATTTTGAGGCTCCATTACATGCTCAAGAACATCCGTCAAAATTACCAAATCTACACTATCAGTCTTTATAGGTAATCTATGGGCGTCCGCCACAATGAAATCAACTTTATCAGTAACATTCAACTTCTTTGAAAGTAGCTTAGCCAGCTTCAAGGCAACAAACGAGATATCTATAGTAATATATGCGCATTGAGATTCTGCCGCAATCTGAACAGCTAAAGCACCGGCACCGCCTCCAACATCGAGGACTATTTTGTAATCAAAACGCTCAGGCAACATTGATTTGAGCAAATGAAACTTGTCCCTTTGAACAATTGCCTTTTCTTTGATCTCTTCTTTTATTCTGTCCTGTTGGTTAAGATACGATTTTTCATATTTTTCTTTAAACATACGGATTTAACCTTCCTTTTCGACAAGCTACATTCAGGCAAACTATGAAATGTGAATTTTAGGTGTTTTGAAAGCAATCGTAAATACTTGCATAGGTGGAAATTCAATTCTCTTAAAGAAGAATTAAACTTTTAAAGGGTTGTTCCTAAAGAAAGAACATTAAGTGTAAAGCACGCCGATGCCGAACCCTTTTTGGTCAGGGGTACTAATTATTTCCTCGTGTTGATAGGAACGCTTTATTTCGTTCCAAAATTTGTTCACTCCACCTTCCAACTCAGTATAATTCGCAAAACTTTCCATGCAAATGTCATGGAAAACGATTAAACCGCCTTTGCGTACAAGTGGGCTATACATGTCGAAATCCGCTTTAACACCATCGTAAGTATGATCTCCGTCCAAGAAAAGAAAATCGAGTAGGTTATCTCCCAAAATACGTTTAATCGCATTTAAAGTTGAAGCTGCATGAGAATTTAGACGAACAAGATGCACTTTTTGCTTGTGCACCGCAAACGATTCGTAAAAAGGAATTTTCCAATCGGAATAATAACCGCCGCCACCTTCACCTTGCGGAAGGTCTAAGCTGATTACCACAGCATCAGGACTTACAACGCGGGTAAACAGAAACAAGGTCCCGCCTCTTGCAGTACCTATCTCCAATACAAACTTCGGCTTGCTTGCAGCCAAAATTTTCAGGAGACCAGAAATTTCTTGTTTCACTTGGACAGGTGTTATGGTGAATAGGATGTCTACATAATTAAACGCTAAATTCACTAAATCAGCTATGTTGCTGTATTTACTCGCCTCAGCCCTTAACTTTACACCTGAACGAACTGCAAGGTTTACGAAAACATTCTGAAGTGCTGACGCTTCATAAGCTCTCAAGATTACTTTACGTACCCATTTCTGCTGTGCAAAAATGTTTTCAGCTATATCAATTGTTCCCATGCGTATCCACCTTAATGGTTAAGCATATTTAGTCTACATATTTTGGTGCCTACAAAGATACCCATTCGCATGAGTCCAAGTTAAAATCGCTTGTATACATTCCTATGCACTTAGCACTTTCTTATAGATTTCAAGACAACGGCTACCAACTGCCTCAAAACTAAATTGCGCCTCCACCAGCCTTCTACCATTTGCACCTAAATCTTCTCCAAAAACTGGATTATTCAACAACCGAACTATGGCTTCAGCTAATTCCTGAGAGTTACCGGGTGAAAACAAAAAGCCAGTTTTTCCATCCTTGATTATTTCAGGAATTCCTCCGACCTTGCTAGCCACCACAGGTTTTCTGTAGCTCAACGCTTCCAACAAAACCATGCCAAAAGGCTCATTCCAGATAGATGGACAGGCAAAAACGTCAGCTGCACTGTAATAAAGCCGAAGTTCATGCTCAGAAACGTATCCTTTGAAGAGCAAGTTCTTCTCTACTTCGCATCTTCTTGCTTGCGCAAGCAGACGTTCGGTGTAGCTTGATGACTGTGAACCGAAATAGTTGTCTGGACCTAAAAAAACGCCAAGTACATCCGAATAGCACTTAGCCACAGATTGAAGCGCTTCAACCAAAACTTGAGGTCCCTTCTCAGGACATTTTCGCCCAACAAAAAGGATGATTTTACGATTTGAGAGCCCAAGTTCTTTTTTTGCCTCTTCAATGCTTGTGGTAGCGTTGTAGGCACTGGTGTCGATAGCATCAGGTAGAACATCCATTCTATCAGAAAGTGTGCTCTTCTGGCTTATAAAGCGCCTTAAATAATTGCTGACCGGTAGCACTCTATCACAGGTGCAAAAGGGCTGGGCGGTCAACAGTTCATTGTGGACGCTGCAAACAAACGGGATGCCAAGAGCTATCTTGCAGACTGTAGCTATAGGAACAGAGTATATGGTATTGGCATGAATGATATCTATCGGGCGTTTCTTGTGAACCCTGAGAATGTCTCTAAACGCGTATGCATTATGAATTGCCCCACAACTCATCCCTCGCAATCGTTCCTCAGGGAAATGACTAAATGCCATAAAACTTCTCGATGAGTATGTTTTCAGAGAAAAGGTTCCAGATTTTTCCTCACCACTTCCGAACCCAGAAACGCTGACGTAAATTTTCTTTGATAACTCTTTTGACAGCCCGTAGACGTAGCGTTCAATGGCTCCTAGTGGCTCTGGAAACAAAAAGTTGGGAGACCCTATCATATAAACATGCATAGTTTACTCGATTACACCCCGAATCAACGCTGTACGACAAACCGACCCGCTTAACCGCTAAGATCACGGTATATTTTCAAAAGCCGCGTAGTCAAGACGGACCAGTCAAAGTTTTCTCTTACGTAAGCTCGAGCATATTGCCCCTTCTTTCTTCTCATCGTATCATCACCCAAAAGCTCAAGCAATGCAACAGATAGGCTTTGCGGATTCAGTTGAGATACGATTCCCGCTTTGCCAAAGTCAATGTAGTAGGGCAAATCACCCACTGGATTCACAATAACAGGGAGTCCGGACGCCATATACATGAATACTTTCAAGGCACCGCCAGTACTTGCAAGCGGAGGAGGAAAGCAAGCAAAGCCAACATCAGATACAGAAAGATACCTCGCAACGTCATCATAGGGTATATGTCCAGTAAATTTGACGTAGTCGGACAAGCGCAAATTTTCAGTCAGTTGCTCAAAAAAGGATCTTGCCGTACCATCACCAATAATCATGCAGGAAACGTCATTTCTTTCCTTTACAACGAGTTCCATTGCTTTAATCAAAGGATAAACTTGAACTTGATTATTTAGCGATCCCAAATAGACCACCACTTTATCTCTCAACGCGAACTCTTTTTTTAGAGATATTTGCGGATTTATATCAAAATCAGAAGTTTTAACTCCGTTGGGAATCCAAGTAATTTTTTCATTTTTAAAACCTATATTGACATAAATTTGTTTTAAGGAAGAAGAACAGGTGGTAATGTGGTCGGAAAGCCTAGGTAAAATCCTTTCACAATACTCCACAAGTTGAACTCTTGATCGTGACTGTTTTTCTGCAATCATCACATTATGATCTAAATCGTCCATGTCTTGGACAATCGGAGTCCGTTTTAGCTGCTTTAAAAGATAAGGCGCGCAGGTAATGGGCAGAGGCTTAAGGACATGCATGACATCGTAATTTATAGGAAACTCTTTCAAAAATGATGTTACGATATATGGCATGGTTGATAACTCGACTGCATGAATTCGGGGTTGATATGGCTGAATGAGGCGAACGCCATGAAAAGAATCAAGTTTTTGCATCTTAAAATTTGAATGCCTATCAAAACTCGGTAAGACTATGCAAACTTCATTACCGCTTTTGACCAATTCTTCAGCAAAAGATACCAACCGATGAGTGCTTGACGCCATCGAGAATGAAAAAGGACTAAACATGCAAATATTCATAAGAATTTCCTCAAAATTGCTTTACTGAACGGGGCTGTTACGGTTTCTTTTACCCTAAACGCACCACTAAAGTTGTTCATTTATAGCAAAATCACTCGTCTCTGAATTTGATTATAATACCTGAAAAGACTCCCTAAGACCACTAAGAGTACAATCACAAATATGAACGCCTTTTTCTTCCTTGAAGAATTGCCATCGGCAAGATTAAGCAATGTTTGGCTTGCAAGGGGATATAAACCGATGAAAAGTACCTCGAGGATTCTGGTGCCGAAAAGCACTGGAACACCAAGACCTACCACGAAAAGAACAAAGACAAAAATAAAGCCCACCGAGAACACTAAGAGGGTATTGCCAGATTCTCTTATCCGAATTTCGCGCAGTTTTTCTCGTATGTGCTTGAACAGCGACAGGGGATTTTGTATCTGTAGGACCTTTAAGAATTCTATGGCAAAAAGAACAAAAATGAAAAACGGATAAATGACAAAATTCAGGTTGATAGACAAACCTGCTGAGGCTGATTGCGTAGTTACACTTCCGAAACCGCTGAAGTAAACGTAAACATCAAAGAAAGATGGGTACATGAGTGAACCATAAACGAACCAAACACTGTAAGTGAAAATTGCCAAGATGAAGAAGGCAAGAGGACCCCTCTTAAACTGAACTGGTTTAAAGAACCAGACTGAAAGCGAAAGACCAAAAAATGTTACGATAAGATACAAAGTGCTCAAATGATGGGAAAGAATTAGAACAAAAAGGCTCACAAAAACTGGCAGCAGAGACTTGACGCTCCATTCGCCAGCCTTAGCAAACCTAACGCCAAGGTACAAACAAACAAAAAACATTAATGACCCAAATAAATCAGGACAGTAGTGTACGGTGACCCAATAGCCCAGGGATGAAAAAGAGAACAAAAAAACCGACAAAGCGGGAATGGCACTCTTCTTATTTTCCGGCATCACCTTTTCTACTAATAGGTACAAGAATATGATGTCTAAGGCGTAGATAACGAAAGGTGCAACACGGTAAAAAGTGTCTAAGGGAACGCCAAGTTTTACGAATGCAAAAGCAACGAGAAAGGACATAGGAAAATCGTACTGATAGTTTCCTGGTATGCCAAAATCTATCCCACGCGTAACCCATGAGCTCATTATATTCATATAATTTGCGGCGTCAGGTTCGTATGCGGGAACAGTAGTGAAAATTATGGGAAAAACCATTCTAAAACAGATTACCAGCGCTATTGACGAAAAAATAAACAAGGCTCTAAAACGGTTTTCTTTCAAATGCGGAATCATAAAAAACAGAGTGCAGACAATTACTGAAATCCCAATCCAATATGGCACTGGAATAACTTGGAAAATAAAATATGGATCAGAACCCATCTGTTGAACTCTGGGTTCGGATAAAACGGAGACAAAAGCAACGAGAAACGCGACAATTACCACTGCCAACATAAATAGTGGATGCCGCGTAATTCTCTTTACTGATTCTAAGTGGAACATGTTCCCCTCTTGTTGTATCATTCCCAGCGATACTTTTTATCTTTTTAGACAAGAATGCCAAAGAAAGTGTTAACCTATACAAAAGCATTCAAACATAAAAAAAGCGGAAAAAGCGCTCGGATTAATCTCACGGAAAAAATAGCACTTTTGGTTAATAACAATTACAACGCGCGCTTCATCTATACCTGCCCAAATGCTCTCAGATTATTGTATTTGGCTTGGGAACATTTTTGTGCACAATTTTGTACGCAATCATTTGACCGCTAAGTACAGGTAGAACATTAGAAAGCAAGCCAAAAAAAGAAAAATGCGACATTAGCGATTCGGTTAACAGTAACATTTCGGTTAAAGTTTCTTGCCGGCAAGAACACATGACCAATTCTCGGAAACCGGATTGCTAAAGGACTAAAGATTACGCTGTAACCAAATCTTTCCAATTCTTTCTTAGTCCATATACTAACATGAATCTGGAAAGAATTTCCGTGAATGGCGCCCTGCTCCACTTCTGCCTGTGGCGTTGAAGTTATTAGTAAACCGCTGCTTTTTGATAGCTTTTCCATTTCGCATAACATTTTGACACCATTCTGCTTATTCATATGCTCCAAGATCTCGCTCGCAACGATTACGTCGAATGTATCTTCTTTAAAAGGAGGGCGCCTAGCGTCAGCAATAACTAAATCATCAATAGACGCGAGTAGATTTTACAGCCAACGCGTACGGTTTCCATATCTCTACTCCAATAATATTGAAGGAAAGATTTTCGCTCCACCCATGTCACCTTAACAGAAAACCATTTTGCCCCAAACCTGAACCTATGTCAAGTATAAAGTGAGCGCTTTTGCTTTCCTTTGTAAAATGATCGAAAATGGTTATTATTTCCAAATTTATTTGTAGAGAAGTACTCATATAATTCACCAAACCCAAATATAGCAAAAAACGCTATTCATTTATGCCGTCTGTATATCGGTGTTTTTTTGCATAACATTACTAGCGCGCGAGTTATTCCCTGCAATAAAAAGCAGAATTCAGTCAATCCCAATAATGAGCGCGTGCGCACGGTTCATCATGTTCCCAAGTGTAGGATTCGATTTCTTTTAATCCTTTTCCTGAGGGTGTTAACTCTCGCCAAGTTTTGAGCTTTTTTCGTTCTTCTCATTTTGATTGCCTCTGGCACACGGTCTTTCAATTTCAATGATGGAAGATTCGGTCTTTCACAATATGTGTACACATCAATCCTGTCGAAAAGTAGGTTGATGAGTAGATTTATTGTTTTTTTGAAGTCCTCTTCTGTTTCTCCTGGGAACCCCAGCATTATGCTTGTGTTTACGCGTATGTTCGGGTAGTTTTTGTCGATGTCTTGTATGATTTTTTTCCAGTCGTCGAGTTTAAACGTCTTGCCCATTAGTTTCAGTATTCTCTCGCTTCCCACCTGAATGTGGCTGCCGATCTCGAATATCCTTTTGGATAATAATGTTTGATCTAGTTTGGGGTACAGGTCGATTAAGGAATTTGGGGACACGCTACATATTGATATTTTGTAGGTCTGGTTTGGGTATGTCTCTGCTATTTTGTTCAGTAGGTCAGCCAGAGTTAAGCCTATGTCATAGCCGTAAGAACCAAGATCTCTTCCGATGAAAAAGAAATGCTTACAATTTGCTTTCAGTCCAAGTTCGAACTGCCTGAGAATTGTTTCGACGGGTACGCTTCTTGTCCATTTATAGGCAAGACGATCACTACAGTAGGTGCAACAGTTCCTACACCCACTCACTATTTTTATGTACCACCTCCAGTCGATGTAACTGTAGATCTTCTCAAGCATTAAGTCGATTATTCGTTGGGGCTTGGTGAGTTTTGAATGAGAGTTTGCATAAGAGCACAGGTCGTTGGCAAAAACCTGGTTAATTCTTCCCCTCGGTTGATTGAAAAGGTCGGCGAAGAAGTCCCACTCTTCTGGACCGACGAGGGGACCGTCATAAATTTCTTGGATGGCCCCAGGGTTTATTTTGGGAAGACAGCCCCACACTATGAGTCTGGCTGAGGGTTTTTTCAGCCTGTTTATCCTTTCGATAATTCGTGCAGAGTCAACATCATACGCGATGATGTGCCCGCATGCGTAGAACAGGATGAAATCAGCCTGCCTAACATTGTTTGTACATGTGAATCCCGCGTCTTTCGAAAGAAGTTTTAATCTCTGCGTGTCCAGCCTCCCTTCTTCACAAGCGTTGCTGATGAAGTGCACCATGAGAGCCTTGTCAGATTGCAATGTTGTTCTCACCCAGTTTCACGCCTTATACATTATTCTCGTCTTTTTCTGAGGAGGTAAAATTGCCTCTAAAATATCGACATTAATAGCTCCTCAACCACGTTTCCGCACAGAACCCTTAGCACGCTCGCATGGATAATAAGTAATTCTCGGAATTTTTCTCAGACATCTTATAATTATTACACGGTGTTTAAAGCTAACTTGCAAAGCGTTCAATCAGATGTAACATGCCCAAAAAGGTCGAATTCTCCATCTCTGTTCCATTGGCTTTACTCGTTGTAATACTATGGCAAATATAAAAATCCGGTTTAAAAGCGTTCATGTTCATAGTTTTCGCCATCAAAGTTCTCTTTTTTTAAAGCTTGAAATAATTTTGTTGTGATAACATAAACGCTGGTAAATCTTAAAGGCGATACAATAGCTATTCTCAAACAACCCCCTCTTTTAAAATTAGGCATCCATAATAATGCTGTTTATTACCAATATTAGGTAAGATCAATACTTCGATCTTTGGGCACAAGTGCGTATTGCTTCTTCATAAAGTTTGACTGTTTGACTAACAATTTGTTTACGATTAAACCGTTTCTCTAAAATTTCTCGTCCAGTTTGCCCCATACGCTCCCGCAAACAACGATCCCTAACAAGCCGCAAAACCGCCTCAGCCAACGCATCAGCATCCCCGGAGGAACCAAAAAACCATTAACACCATCAACCACAGCCTCACGAATCCCCCAAACATTACTTGCAACCACAGGCTTACCAAAACTCATAGTCTCAATCGACCCCCTACCGAACGATTCTGGATAGATGGAAGGTATTAGAACAACATCCGAATTCTCATAAAACTGCATTATTTCCTCTTGGCTAACCCAGCCTGGGAATGTTACGCAAGATTGAAGTTCAAGCGTATTGGTGAGTTTTTTGAGTTTTGGTAGCTCTGGTTCGCGCGTGCTTATACGATCTAATGTGATTAAGCCGTCGAAATTACTCGTTGGTTTTCTTGTTGAAATAATGTAAACTGTATGCCCAGCGTTCTTTAACTGTTTAAAGAGCAATTCGGTTGCAACTTCTGCGCCACCGCTACGAGAAGCAAATACCGTAGATAAAAAGACAATTTTCAGCATCGTTACCTCTTTTGTGTAACATTCAAGCTCACCTACAGTTAACGTAAGATAATCAATTCAAGGCTAAATAATTTTGCGATTAAGAATGATTAAAAATAATATTGTGTCAAAAGTTAGCTTCTTGGTAATAACTATTGCATTTAATTCATAAGTTCTAAAATCTAAAGCGAAGACTTGTCAGGGTCCCTCTTATTTCAGCACTCATGAAATAGCGAAGGTTATTGATGCTGTTTTTGTCTTTGGTTAACGCAGATTTTACTTCATACAATAACCAGCTACTTTTTAGTGCCTTAAGGAGAAAGAAATTGGCAAGTATCTTCTCGTTTGAGTCGTGATAACATCTATACAGGTTAAAATTCAGGCCGGCTCTTGTTTCTTTGGTAATTTCTCTGCTGTACTTGCTTAGAAAATACTTGTAAATAAAAATTCGCTCTTGGTTCCATTTAGTATTGTTATATAATATAGAATTTTTACCGTGAATTCGATATTTTGCAAGGAACTCAGGAATAAAAAAGAATTCATGCTCTTTTGCCAAGCTTACCATAAATTCATAGTCATTAAGGTATTTTAGCTTCTCATCATACCGAAGGTCAAGCGCAAAGTCTCTTCGGTAAATCAAACTAGTTCCAAAAACATAATTTCCGTTTAATAGTTCTTCAAAAATTTTACCGCTCTTTCTTCTGTTAGAGGCCAAATGCATCTGAGTAAACGTTTGGCCTGTGGGAGAACCATTTTCATTAATTATCTCACCTTCAGACCAAACAACAAACGAATCATTCTTCTGCAATATTGCCAGTTGCTTTTCAAGCTTCAGCTTATCCCAAACATCGTCAGAAGCAACATACGCAACGTATTTACCCGATGCTTTCGAGTGCAAATCGTTCAGGGTTGACGCGATGCCCATGTTTTTTTCGTGGAAAAAGGCTTTAATTCTTTTGTCTTTTCTTTGATAGGTTTCAATTATGGCTCTTGAATTGTCTTTGGAGAAATCGTCAATTATTATTAACTCAAAATCCTTGAAGCTTTGGTTCAGAACGCTTTCAATCGATTCGGAGATGTACTTTTCATGGTTGTAAGATGGCAGAAGGACGCTGACTAAGACCAAAAACTTTCACCATTAGACCTTTAGTAACTGCTGCGAAAGTATTGCTTTACGTTTTCTGATATATACTCAACTTCGCTTTCTCTTAGCCAAGGAAACATGGGCAAGGAGAGTATTTCACTGCAGATTCTCTCTGTGACAGGTAATTTGTCATTAATTTTGTATGCTTCCTGCAGGTGAACCGGAATAGGATAGTGTATAAGAGTTTGGACTCCGTGGTTAAGCAGATATTGTTGGAGTTTATCTCTTTCTTTATGTCTCACCACGTAAAGATGGTACACATGTTTTGCGTATTCTTTTTCTATTGGCGTTACAACCGCCGTATTTTTCAATAACTCGCTATAGAGCTTAGCGAGTTTTCGTCTCTTCTCGTTCCAATTGTCAAGATAACGCAGTTTTGTCCTAAGTATTGCTGCCTGCATCTCATCAAGCCGACTGTTTACACCCATAAAGTCATGGTAGTATTTTTTAGATTGCCCATAGTTTCTCGTTTTCTTGATTTTGTATGCTAGTTCTTGATTATTTGTAGTTATTATACCCGCATCGCCATAGGCGCCAAGATTTTTAGTAGGGTAAAAACTGAAGCAACCAACATGCCCTATGGCGCCCAATTTAGTTTTCTGATACTCTGAGCCGTGCGCTTGACAGGCATCTTCTATTACAAATAAACCGTATTCCGCAGCAATATCCATAAGTGGCTTCATATCAGCAGGATGCCCATATAAGTGAACAGGCAATATCGCTTTTGTTTTGCTTGAAATTTTACTTTTAACCTGTGTAACGTCGATTGTATAAGTTTCAGGATCTATGTCTACGAATACTGGTTTCGCGCCATTTCTTGTAATAGCATCAACTGTAGATATAAATGTGTGAGCTACAGTTATCACCTCATCCCCTTTACCAACTCCAAGTGCATTAAGAGCAATCAAAAGAGCATCAGAGCCCGAATTTACGCCTATTCCATACTTCGTTCCAATGTACTTTGAGAACTCAATCTCGAACTTTTCAAGTTCATCTCCTAAAATAAACAATCCACTTTTCAAAACTCTCTGAATACATTGTGATACTTCTTCACCAACTTCGGAATATTCGCTTTTCAAATCTACAAAGGGTATCATGGATTAGTATCAAACTCCTTGTAAAATCTCAAAAATTTCTGAAAGGCGATCTATACAAACGTTGGGTTTTATCTCACTTAAGAATTCCCTGGACCTGATGCCGTAAGTGACAGCTACCGTAAAAATTCCAATTTCCTTTCCAGTATACAGGTCCACCTCAGAGTCACCCACAATAATACAGTTATTTTTTCCAGAATTTGCTTTAAAATATTTTTCCATTAATACCACTTTATTTTTTAACAAAGGCGAGCCAACTAATATTTCGCTAAAGAATGTAGTTAACCCAAAACTGCTAAGTTCCCTGAAAAGATTTTCTCTATTATTTCTTAACGTTACAAGTATTAGTTCAGATTTCTCTTTCAGCCGCGACAGCACATTCAGAGTTTCTGGGAAAAGGTTATCGCATTCTAAGTATTCTCTGCTTTCTACTCTTTTTAACCAATCAGCCATAAATTCCTGAACGAATTCTTTAGGACAATTGATGGGAAGAAGATCTACTGTTTTCTTACCCTGTCTCTTTTGACTCCAAAACTCTTCCTTTGAAAGACCAGAAGGCACATTGAGAAAATCTAAAATGTCTTTATATACTCTGTAATGTCGATATGAAGTATCAATTAACGTCCCATCAAGATCAAAAAAAATGGACCGCTTCATTTTTGTTCACAAGCCGCAAAAATGTGGGCACAATAATCTGGCAGTTCTTTACTTATTTCAAAAAACCCTCTTATTATTTTCTCATTTAGATTCATCATCATGAAGTTAGGTAAGGGCTTTAAGAATATTCCCTCCCTATGGGATACTTTGTAACCGCACAAAGCCTGCACCACCTGTAACAAGAACTTTCAATCCCTTAACATTCACTATAAAATATCTCCTCCCAGTATCGACACATTTTGACTATTTTGAAATCTTCAACAGGTTCTAATTCCTCGCCCACAGCCATTTTCAGCGTGAACAAAGGCATATTCACTCCCGCTTCTATTGTCAAAGGCAAACTTCCTGAAAAACGCGGGTTTATCTCAATAAACCGTATCTCATCACCATTTTTAAAGCATTGAATATTAGCTGGACCTTTAATATTCAATTTCTCAGCTATCTGACAGGCATAATTTATGAGTGTTTCATCTTTCTCAGTTTGTCCCTTATAGGAAATTCCCGCTCTCGTTTCTATCCTCTTTCTAGGAACAGCTGAAATTATTTTCTTGCCATCGTAAAAAATATCTATTGTGTATTCCTGCCCTTTAGCCATTTCCTGAATAATAGGATTTTTCACTCGTTTCAAAAGGAAAAGTTCGTCTTTGTTCTTGATTTCATACACATCTCGGCTACTCACTCCCATTCTAGGTTTTAAGATTATTGGAAAAGTTATATCTTGAACAAGACTTTCGATGTCGCAATTTTGGTCAACCAAAATCGTTTTCACCGTTGGTATGTTGGAATTATTAAAGAATTCATAGGTTTTAAATTTATCATAGCACGTTGATATTGTGTCATAAGAAGACAAAAGCAAAAAAGTAGCTCGCTCAATGATATATCGATTCCGAGCGATTACCTCAAGTTCATTATCAACAATTGGAATAAGCAAATCAATAAGTTCCGATTTGATTAAATCTTCCAGAGTTTTCAGGTACTTCTTTTCCGCTGTTGCTTGAGCCACAGTGTAAAATTTATCACAAAAGTTCGACCCTGCTATGTCGGTTCGTTCATTAGTATCTGTCCCTACGATAAAAACCTCAAACTCGCGTTGCTTTCTCAACCCTTTCATAACTGAAATAGCAGTAGTACTACCTGCACCTGTTATTAAAACTCTAAGGTTTTTTTTCAAACCCTATCGCCCTTTTAAAATAATTTCCTTCGGTACTTTGAAGTCTTCGTCGGATTTGGGTTCATGTGAAATTTCGTCGGATGTTCTACCAAGCTGGAATATATATGTGTTCAGCAGTGTTTGCTTAAAAAAGCACACGTTAATTTGTATGTGGCAAGCTTAGAGGCTTCAAAATGATTGTATCCTTTGCATAGCATACTGTATTTGCTGGTACATCATGACGTATTAGACAACAGGCTCCAACTACGGCGTTCTCGCCTATCGTGCATGGTCCTAAGATGGTGACGTTGCTTGCTATCCAAGCCCCTCTCTTTATAGTTATATCTCTGCCAGACGTGGGAACCGCTAGTTGCCTTTCTAGTCCCATCTTTTTTATGTCATGAATTCCAGTTATTACGCTGACGTTAGAACCGAAAAAAACATAATCTTCTATGAAGATAGTTCCAGAGGATAAGTTAAAGGATGCATTGCTAACCACGGCTGTGCTTGCAATTTTTAGTCTAGTTGGATCTCCATAAACATGATAATGCTTAAAGAAGTAGTCTCTAAATAGCCTTTTCGCTAAAGTATCAAATGGAATTTGCAAGATAAAGCAAAGCTTATTCCATAACTGCTTTAAAGTTGGCATAGACAACTAACCATATTAACCATTTTATGTTGTGAAAAAAATGGATTAAGGGTTAACCTAAACTCAGTGCCTTATATTAAAAAACTTGAATCCAAAAGCGCCGACAGTTAACAGAACCGCCTTTAACATTGTCAGAACAGTAAAGAAGACGCTCATCCCAAAGTGTAAGTACCGCCTATCTCTAACAATGCCAATAGAATCGTGTTAAACTAATTGTCAAATTCATTTTCATTGTTGAACTTCATACACTTGCTACAGAGCCCAACCTTCTTACCACACAAGATGCCTTGACGGATAGCTGCAAGTCTGTCTCCACGCCAAATGTCTATCAGACTATTATCGTACACATTGCCTACGATACCTTCACTGTTAATATCATGACAGCAATAGGTTACGTCACCATTCCACAACACATGTATCTGGTAGAACGGCATCGTACAGAATTGAGGCAACTTATACCTTGGATTCCACCTGTGCAAAGTGCTCCAATTTATGATTCTGAAATTTTCGTCCAGACAAGCGTTGAAGCTAACAGCGTCAAGTTTCCCATGCCACCTATCATAAATTGCTTTCAACTCACTGTCAGACTGAACTGAAATAGTCGTGTTTGTTGAAACTCTGGGCTTCGTATGATTTCCGCGAATGTCAAGTAGATTCAGAATGTTTCGCTCAACAACCTCGTAGACGCTTCCTAACCGTATGTTCTCAGTTAAACCACCAATCCCTTCCAAGCTGAAAATCACATAGTCCACGCCCGACCTCACTATACACTCGCTCTTTCGCTTGTCCATTAACATTCCATTGGTGTCAAAGCCCACTTCATAAAGGCGCCTCCGATGACTCATAGCATATTCAATTAACTTATCAAATCGTGGATGCAGCGTAGGTTCACCACCTAAAAATAGGCTTAAGGTAACATCCCCAATTTGGGCAGCTTCATCAACAACGCGTTTGAACAAGTCAAAGTCCATGTATCCAACACCAGCCCTACGTTTGCCCCTATAACACATGTTGCAGTTCAAATTACAATCGTTGGTTAATTCAGTCGAAACCACCCTAGGCCGCTTATAGAACAAGCGATGCAAGCTAGGCCAATGAAGCGTAACACTATCTTGAATATGTTCTACAGCTGCACGTTTTATGAAGGTTTTCGCTTTCCTTATTTCCGTCATATATCTTTCCTATTCATAATCATATGTCACACAGCACTTCAGATAAACCATAGAAGCGATGCACATACTTAATAAATGCTGACGGGCTTGCCAAAATTTAGCAAATGCATATCAAAACTTTAAAACGCCTCTTCATATTAACTCACTTTCCTCGACCATTTTCCTAAAGACGCTATAGTCTCTTATGTAGTCCTCTTCGTTGTAAAGTTCAGAGGCTAACACAAGAGCTACCGAGTTCGATGAAAAATTTTCCATCTCCCGCCATACACCTGGAGGAATATACAACCCGTAATGGGGTCTGTTGAGGAAGAACAGTTTCTTCTCTTTCCCGTCATCTAACAAGACATCAAAACTTCCGCTTAACGCGATTATAATCTGGGACAGAGTTTTGTGGGCATGCCCGCCTCTGGTTGCTCCGCTGGGAACATCATAAAGGTAGTAAACGCGCTTGATTGGAAAAGGTATGTGATTATTTCCTTCAATGAAAGATAAGTTACCTCTCGCTTCGGCAATTTTTGGAAAATTAATTATTCGGCATTGATCAATCTTCACTGTTTGCCACTCTCTTTCCATGTTTTTTGTTTGAGTATTTAAAAGTGCCTTCGCACAAGGAATGTCGAGGAGACAGTAACACGAATAGTGCAGAGTAAGTGGACGAAGTTGAAGCCTCATCTATTTTTCGCGGATAAACGCGTCTATATCATCTGGCAAGAGCAAAGGAAGCGTTTGGCGCAATTTCCTCGTCACTCCAGTTCACTACGCTATTTTAAGCAGTTCTTCAATTTGCTTCTCGCTGAAGCGGAATTTTATCACTTTCGCCGGGTTGCCACCGACTAGAGCATAAGGAGGCACATCCTTTGTTACAAGAGAACCCATAGCAACAACTGCCCCATTACCGACTCGCACGCCTTCTTTAATGGTGACATTGGATGCCATCCATACATCGTTCTCTACGATGATGGGCGTCGGCTCGATTTTCGCCATGTCAGGGGCACCCTTACGCCACAACGGTGGAACATCAAATTTCCATTTTTCATATAATTCATAAAATGGATAAGTTGTAACCATTGATAGTTGTGTTTTCCAAGGAAAGAAAAGCGCAAGCCAGGGCTTATTGAACAAAAATTGCCAATGCGGCTACCTCGCGCCTTCTTGAGAAGCCAAGGCATTGTACCTAAAAGTTCTGGTTGGGGCCCATAGCTGTGTCTACCGTATGGAATCAGGATTTTAGAATTACCACGTTTACGTTTATACTGCATAAGTGGATTATGGCTAAGTCTGCGGCTAAAGGTTTGCAAACGCCACACCTACCATAATATCATGCACCGAATGAAATATTCATTCCTATGCCGGTACCTGCAATCTAAAATGCAAGTCTACGTGCCTCCGATTTTAGGGTGCCCTATTTTTTAACTACCAACTGCCTTGTTAGTAAAATTATATAGTGAGGCATTTTACGCTCAATATCCCTGTCATTTATTAAACGGCTTCTTTGCACTTTAAAGCGAGCTAAAAGGGTGCTTTGAATTTCTTTTAAATTCCATCCCAAAGCTTTCGCAAAGCCCAAAATAAACAATGGATTCTTAAACTTGAGTGATGTTGAAATTGTTTCTAGGTTCATTAAAGCAACTAATACAGGTGCACGCTTAATTAGGTGCCCTTTTGAATATACTTTCAAGAGTACTCTTGGCCTTTCTTTTTCGTAATGGTAGGCTGTTTTGATTTGAGACGCCAAAGTACTATTAACCATTGTAGATCCGCCGTAATGATAACAGATTGACCGCAAGGCAACCGCCATTTTGTATCCTAAAAGCCGAAGCCGCCAGCATAAATCATAATCCCCAAGAAAGAGTTCCCCATCAAAACCTCCGATCCTCACCAAATCATTTTTCCTAGCAATGAACGAAGCCCCAGAAACAAAAACCGGAGCATCGGACACCATTACATCAGCTGACTCAACGACTATACTTTGAGACCAACCAAAAAAATCCAAGACATGCCCATCATTTTGGACACAACCATTATCTGGCTGGATAAGCCTACTCTGACAAGCACCAATCATTGAGTCAGCATTCATTACATTAACAAGCTCTTCCAACCAAGTTTCGGAAACATATGTATCATTATTTAAAAATACCACATATGTTCCATCTGAGCTGCTCAAACCAATGTTGTTTCCTCTGCAATACCCCAAGTTTTCTTTGTTTTTGAAAATCTTAATACGCAAATTCTGAATAGACTTGACAGCCAATGTTTTTTCTAACACTTCTAAACTGTTATCTTGGGAATGATTGTCCACAAAAATTACTTCAAAGTTAGAAAATGTCTGAATAGATAACGAACTAAACAGTTTTTCTAGAAATTTAGCGCCATTATAGTTTACAATAACTATTGAGACATCGATTGAAAAATGTGCGTGCTCACTCAAGGAGTGATTGACGAAAACTGTTTGGTTCATTAATATCAAAACTAATTTGTCGAAAGACAGAGTGAGTGATCGCTGAGAATAATCCTAGATGTTTCTCGGTCTTTGGGTGTGGGCGCGGATTACTTCTTCATAAAGTTTGATGGTTTTACGAACAATTTCCTCACTACTGAATCGTTTTCCTAAAATTTCCCGTCCAGCCTGCCCCATACGCTCCCGCAAACAACGATCTTTAACAAGCCGCAAAACCGCCTCAGCCAACGCATCAACATCCCCAGCAGGAACCAAAAAACCATTAACACCATCAAAGACAGCCTCACTAATCCCCCCAACATTACTAGCAACCACAGGCTTACCAAAACTCATAGCCTCAATCGACCCCCTACCAAAAGCCTCAGAAGGAACAGCGGGCAACAAAACAATATCCGAACCAGCATAAAGCCTCATCAACTCACTTTGACAAACCCACCCTGTAAATAAAACATAAGATTCAAGCCCAAGGGTATTGACAAGCTTCTTAAGCCTGGGCATTTCAGGACCATTTCCCGCTATTATTAGCTTGAGTGACCTTTCTTTCTGGGTAATCAATTTCGTTGCTTTTATGATAGTATCAAAATCTTTGTCTTGAACTAATCTTCCTTGCATAAACAGTGTGATGGTCGTTTTTGTCTTGTTTAAGCTCGCCATTTTAAAATTAATGCTATCAGGAGGAATATTGTATATTACGTGGATTTTACTGCTCTCAATACCTTTGAAGATCAGTTCCTTTTTTATGTAGTTACTTACCGAAATCACAGCATCAACATTTTTTATAAATTTTAAGTACGTCTTATTTCGCGCCTTAAACATATGGCTAACGATTTGGTCGTTGGCTGATGCTGACTTCGTTGTTTGATCTAGAACGGTATTGTGACAAGTAACGATACAGGGTAAGTGCAATTTTCTATTTGCGATAACGGTGGCAGGAAGTATAAAAGAATCTTGAGCATGAATTACATCTGGTTTTATCTCTTTCAATTTTTTAGCAATTCTAGAAGCTATGATATGATCAGTTATGAAAGTTCCTGGAACTAGAAACTTTGTTGGTATTAGGCGTATATAGCCTAATGTAACCAAGCTATCTGAATTTAACATGGGTTTCCTTGTTGTCATTATATAAGCACTATGACCAGCATTCCGTAACTCGTTAAACAATAGTTCTGTAGCAACCTCTGCACCGCCGGCAGGAGAACCAAATACAGAAGACAAAAAGACGATTTTCATTTGCTTACTCACTTTTCTGCATAATAAATATGAGTCAGGTTATCCTGAATTTTTTGCATTTGAATGAACTTTTCCATTATTAGCTCAGTAAGGATTTGTGAAGAAATAGATAGTTACACATAGAGAACACAAAGTTGTTTTTCACTTGCTTGGGCTTTTTTTGGGTTCGCTTATGATTAACCAGCAGTTCTTGGGATCTTGAACTGCCAGTTGACTAGATTATAGTTTTTGTCTTAGCACAAGAGCATATTACATTTTCATAGAGTTTGATCGTTTGACGAACGATTTCCTTGCGATTAAACTGTTTCTCTAATATTTCTCGCCCTGCCTGCCCCATACGCTCCCGCAAACAACGATCCCTAACAAGCCGCAAAACCGCCTCAGCCAACGCATCAACATCCCCAGCAGGAACCAAAAAACCATTAACACCATCAACCACAGCCTCACTAATCCCCCCGATATCACTCGCAACCACAGGCTTACCAAAACTTATCGCTTCAATCGACCCCCTACCAAAAGAGTCAGGGTAAACCGAGGGCAAAAAAACAATATCCGAATTAGCATAAAACCGCATAACCTCATCGTGACAAACCCAACCTGTCAACATTACAAAAGATTCAAGCTGATAAGTGATTATGGCTTTTTTGAGATTCCGCATTTCTGGTCCGTTACCCGCGATTATTAGCAGGATATCAATGTCAGGATTTTTCTTATGAATTATGCTCATTGCCTTCACAACAGTATCAAAGCCCTTATCCAAATCTAATCTTCCTGCTGAAAACAGGGTGATTTCAGGTTTTTTCTTTATTTGGCTTGGAGGTTTCAATTGAATATTCTTAATCAGGTTAGAAGGAATATTGTATATTGTCTGTACCTTACGGCTATCAACTCCAACTGTTATTAGTTCTCGCTTTATGAATTCACTTATTGAAATCACGGCATCAACATTTTGTAGATATCTTATGCCAACTCGGTTTCTTATCTCAAACATGGCGTTAACAGCATGCCCTCTAGCGGTTACTGACCTAGTAGGGTGAGGCAAGACGGCACTACGGCAAGTGTAAACGCAAGGCACTCGCAGTTTCCTATTTGCAAGGATTGAAGCTGGAAGAGTAAATGGATCATGAATATGGATTACGTCAGGTTTTATTTCCCTAAGTTTTTCGTTTATGTATTTCGCCAAGATGAGATCGGTAATCGGGGTTCCGGGAACGAGTAACTTTAATGGGATTGCGTCTAGATGATTTAACGTGATGCAACCGTCGAAACTCGATTGTTTCCTCGTTGTTATTATGTATACGTCGTGTCCAGCATGCCTTAATTCATTGAACAGCAGTTTTGTTGAAATTTCTCCGCCTCCCGCTAGGGGCCCAAATATGGAGGACAAGAAGACAACTTTGATTCTGTTCACCCCCCCTTTATCTGCGATTTTGAGAAACGAATCAGCAATTCTCCAATGTTTGTTTATAGACTTGAAGGGTTGTTTCTACCGTTTTGGACCAACTGAAATTCTCTGTTACGAATGTTCTAAGGTTGTTGAATTCGCCTTCGCTAATGGCGGCTTCTATCGCGTAAGCAAGACTTGATGGGGTGAAGTTGTCGGCGACTATTCCCAAGTTGTTGCTTTTGATTATGTCGCTTATGCCCACAGGGGTCATTATCACGGGCTTTTCACAGGCTAATGCTTCGAGCATAGTCATTCCGAAGCCTTCTTTGTATGAAGGGAGAACAACATAATCGGCTATATTGTAAAGTTCAAGTAAATGTTCTCGTGAAACAGCACCTAAAAAGGTCAAATGCTTTGTCAAGTTCAAAATTTCAGTAAGTTCCTGCAGACGGTTTTTCTCACCGCCAGCCCCAACGATTAAAAGATGTACATTGTTTCGTTTGTTCACGATTATTTTTAGTGCTCGAATTAAAGAGCCAACATTTTTTCTTGAGCCTAATGCACCTACATAGAGCAGGTAAATTTTGCCGTCTTGTTTAGAGTATCCGCTTATTTTGCTGGCGAGGAGAGGTCTGAAGAAGTCTACGTCTACACCGAGTGGTGCAACGTGAATCTTGGAACTTGGGATGAAATAGTGGTTAATTAGGTCAGCTTTCGCAGTTGAACTTACAGCGATTATAGAATCAGCTTTTTTTATTCCCCTAAGCGTTAACAATTCCCTATAGAATGAAAGATAATATGCTGAAGCAGAAAGATATCGCCGGTCGTCGACGTTACTGTGATGCCATGTTTCTATAAAGGGTGAAAAATTGCTAAAACCTAAAACTCCATTATCATGAACTATGTCCACACCAAGCTTTTTTACCAGTAAGCTTGCTCTTGCGGCGAACATGCAAACTCTTACAATGGGAATATCTATTGAAGCAATCTTTCGAGTTACCAACCCATCTTTTTCCTTGACCGATGCATAACTGGGAATGATAAGCTCTACATCAACATAGTTGGAAAGTCTCTCCACTAATTCTTTAATGTAGTATGCTGGTCCACCTAACGCTGGAGGCGCTTCCCAAGTGCCTATCGCAACTTTCAAATCCAAAGAATAGCTCCCCATTTCCTGAGCTTGGCACTAATCCAACATTGCCAATCTTGATTAATAAAAGCCGCCACCATTTTTCTCGCATTCAATAAATAATGGCTTTACGCGCTAAATTGATCAATCTATTCTATCTATCGTTGAATCGCTTAATTTTTCATAAGCGTTAACAATGTAGCTTACTACACTTTGAATGTCGAATCGTGCTTCAACAAACTTTTTCCCTTTTCCACCCATTTTCAGCGCTAAGTCCTTATTTGATAAAATTCGTATAATTGCTATCTCAAGCTGCTTGGGGTCGCCTGGCTCTACGAGAAAACCGGTTTCGCCGTCAACTAAGGCTTCAGGTACCCCTCCGACTCGCGTGCCAATAACGGGTTTCCCTGCGGCTTGCGCCTCAATTAATGTTATGCCGAATGATTCAAAAAACGAAGGCAAAACAAAAACGTCAGCCGCAGAATACGCGTTAGGAATCTCCGCTGGACCTATGGCGCCTGTGAAAATGACCGATTCGCTTACTCCAAGCGATTTTGAAAGCTTATTGAGGTAAGCGAGCTGTTCGCCTTCGCCGACTATTATGAGTTTCACGTTTGGGATCTGCTTCAGCACAGCCGGCATGGCTCTGATAAGGTATTGGAAGCCTTTTTGGTAGTTTAATCGCCCTACTGACAGGATGACTTTTGACCCTTGGCAATGGTAGCGGGTTTTGAATTCTTCGCCTTCGGTTTTGGCGTGGAATTTTTTCGTGTCGATGCCGTAGGGGATGACTTGTATCTTGTCAGGTTTAACGTGCATTTTGAGGAGTTTTGATTTGTACGCTAAACTTGGAACAACCACGGCGTCTGCAGTTTGGAGTGTGCGTAGCCCAAGGGTTGAATAATACAGGTCGGAAACGAACCCTGACATGACGGATTTGGCCTCAGATACTACGTGAACATGCAACAGTAGCGGGATATGTCTTAAGCAAGATACTGCGACGGACACGTCGGAGAAAAAGACTGGATACTGGTGGGCATGTATTATGTCTGGTTTTTCTTCGTCCAGTAGTCTCCAAAAAAGGGAAGGCACTATGGGCACATTGTAAACTTTAGTCATCGTTTTTAACGAACATACTTTGACGCCGTTAACCTTGCCCACAGACGGAGAAGCCATGTTGGATGAAGTAAATACGGTAACGTCGTGACCCCGCGCAGCTAACTCTTCCGAAAGACTCTGCACATAAAACTCCATGCCGCCTACGTGAGGAGGATAGTAAGGCACAACCTGAAAAATCTTCATCAAAGACACCAAATTTTGAGCCAAACAAACAACGCATAGTGGATAATCAAGAGTTTAGCGACGAGTAAAGTTCAACATAATTATTCACAATCCTTTCTATGCGATAATTGTCAAACGCAAATTGCCTGCAGCGTTCAGCTACGTCTTTTTTCACATAGGCGATTTTGACTAAGGCTTCGGATAGCGCTAGGCTGTCTTTTGGTGGAACGTAGCTGCCTACGGAGTCGTTGCCTTTTAGGGCGTCCTGCACGCCTGGTATGCTTGAAGCAACTACGGTGTCCCGCAAGCCAAAGCCTCGAGGAGAACGCTGCCGAAGGCTTCACCACGCATAACGGAGGAAAGCGCAACAACATCGGCCAAGCTGTAGTAAGTGGCTAGCTGGCTTTCTTCTCGCCTGCCTAAGAAGTGGATATTTTCTCGGATACCGCTTTTCTGTGCGAGTTGCACGATTCGTTGGTAATATTCTGGTTTGTCCGTTATGTTTCTTCCTTCTTCGTGGTAGTTAAACATTGGAACTTTCAAATTCTCTTCTTAATTTAGGCAAGAAATCTTCCAAAAAATCCAAAGCTTCTTGACAAACTTCCACGGAAACAAAAACCGCACAGTAAACAGTCTTGTTTCTCAAAGCTCTAAAACGATCAAAAGTCGAGATTTCTGACGCTGAAAAATTATAAAACTCTTTTAGAAACGAAATCAAAGCTTCATGAGAGTATGGCTTATAACCCTTCAAGGACATTAAAGATTGAGAAGCTTCCCTAAGACTCTCGTATACATCTTCAAAAATAAAAGACGCTGTATCCTCATTTATCTCCTGTTTCTTGACATAATTCAAGCGATACACAGCTTTTTTCATCAAGGATTTAGCTTCTTCTTTATCAACTTTCTCTTTTCTAACCAACTTTGCATCTAAATAGTACTGAAAACGTTCAATCATTGCAGCACCCTCAAAAAGCCGGATACCACAGTTCCATTTGCTAAGTTGTTCAAAAATTCCTTCCCGCTTTCACCTATTTGAATTTCTAATACGTTTATTTTCCTTTTTAGTAAACTTTCAAACAGCTTAAGATCTAACTCAACTGACTTCTTCGTTACAATTGCAACATCTATATCGCTCTCAGAAGTATCTTCGCCATCCGAATAGCTTCCAAAAACAACTATTGCCTCTGGTTCTTCATACTTATCTTTGAGAAAGTCAAGTAAACCTGACTCATAAAATGAAAGAAAATTGTAACATTTTTTAAGCAAAAAGAATTTTTCATTTCTTGAAGCCTTGACGTTCTCAACAACGTTTTCTTTTTCTGATACTAAGAGAGTTTCTTTTTTGAGTTTCTTTAATATTTTAAGGACGCCGGGCGCTGATAAGTTGGTTTGCCGAGCTATTTCTCTGATGTGAAATTTCCCATCAGGGTTATCAAAAAATAACTTCATAACCTTGTAATTGTTATCTTTAATTAACATATGTTAATAATAGTTAACAACTGTTATTTAAAGTTAACAATCAGCAATCGATAACACAAGCAACCGCAATCAAGAGATCAGCGAAGAGTAAAGTTCAACATAATCCTTCACGATTTTTTCTACACGATAATTGTCAAAGGCGAATTGCTTGCAACGTTCAGTTACATCTTTTTTCCGGTGGGCGTTTTTTACTAATGTTTCGGACAAGGCGAGGCTGTCTTTCGGAAGAACATAGCTGCCAACTGAGTCATTACCCTTTAGTACATCCTTTACGCCAGGTATGCTTGAAGCAACTACTGGTGTTCCGCATGCCAAGGCTTCGAGAAGGACACTGCCGAAGGCTTCTCCGCGCATGATGGAGGGAAGCGCGATAACGTCAGCGAGGCTGTAGTATGTGGCTAGTTGGCTGTTTTCGACTCTACCCAAGAAGTGAATGTTCTCACGGACACTGCTTTTCTCTGCGAGTTGAAGGATTTGTTGGTAGTATTCTGATTTGTCGGTTATGTTTTTTCCTTCTTCGCCGCCTACCAGTAGCAGGTTAAGTTCTTCGCCCTGCTCATTCTTCGCGTGCTCCAGTGCCTTAATCAAATACTCTAAGCCCTTGTAGGGCACGATTCTGCCCACGAAAAGCACCGTCTTTTTTCCGTCTAACCCAAGCTGCCGCCTTAACTTCTCCACCTGCGAAGGAGACTGGGGCTTGAAGCGGTTGCAGTCCACAAAGCAAGGAATGACGCGCACTTTATCAAGATGTGACTTTAGGGCGGAGGATGTTTCAGCATAGCTTTTGGTTGTTGCAATGAGAGCGTCTGCGAACTGGAAGCTGAAGCGGGCAACGGTTTTGTTGTAAGTTTCAGCGAGGATATTCCATGCTTTGGCGTCTTGGACGTTGCCGTCGAAGTGGTGAGTGTAAACGGCAGTTTTATTTTTTGATTTTGCGTAGACGACGCTGAGGTCAGAGACGACAGGCACGAAACCATGAGCATGCAATATATCAAAATCCATGTCGCCGAGTTTTTTGAGGTAAGTTACGGAAAACGGGACACGAAAAAAGACCAGCTGAGGCGTCACGCGGTAAACTTCAACATTGTTAATCGACTCTGCAGCGGGACTGTTGGTTAAGTTGAAAGTCACCACTTTGACAGGAAAGAATTTGCTGAGGCTCTCAGCGAGCAGTTTTATTTGGTTCTCGTAACCACCAACTTGAGGGGCGTAACGGTGACTTGTAAAACACAGATTCACAGCAAAACCTCAAAACGTTCAATCTCTACAAAACAAAATTAGAACTATAGGAAATTACCTTTGAACACAACAGCTACGTTTAACCTTTGAAATGTAATTTTAGGAGCCTATTGCAAACACTAACCAAAAAACACTCGCTAACTGTATAAACAAATTGTATAAACAAACCGTATAAACAAAAACGACCCCTACCTCACCGCCTACGCACGCACACTAAAGAACGCAAACTTGACGATTTTCTCATTAGATGGGATGAGGGGCACAGCTTGCCAAGAACAATAGGCATTTGTCTCTGTGCTAAGGTTGAGGTTCAGCAGGTTTTGTCTCGCTTAAAGCGCTTGCTCTTATGAAAATTTTTAACAATTTAACAAGACTCCTAAAGCCGTCAATATTTGCTATCTTAGAAACGCCATTACGTCTGTAAGAATAGGGAATAGGAATTTCCGTAAATCTTCGATCACCACCGTTGAAACCCAAGCAGGTCATTTCTACCTCAACTGCAAAGCCATTTTCTTCTAACTCAACGGAATCCAAAACAGATCGTTTGAACGCTTTTTGCCCAGTCATTATGTCTGTGATCTGTACGCGATACAGAAATTGGGCAACTAACGACAATATTGAGTTTCCGACAAAATGAGAAAAGCTCATCCCATCGGGGTCGCCTTTAAATCTTGAACCGTAAACAATATCTGATGAATTATCCAAGATGGGCTTTACTAACGAAGGAATATACTCAGGCGCGTACTCTAAGTCTGCGTCCTGAATTACAAGTACCTTGCCACGCGCATTTTTGATGCCAGTGCGTATCGCCGCGCCTTTACCCAGATTATATTTATGCCGGATGCATTTAACAAATGGAAACGCTGCAACTATTTCACTAGTACGGTCCGCTGATCCGTCGTCAACAACAATGATTTCTACGTTGCCTAAAGACCAACTAACTTTAATTACCCTTTGTAAAACCTCTGCTATAGTCTCTTCTTCGCAGTAGGCTGGTATTATGACGCTTACGTCAGGGGTTTCAGATTGCTCGGGCAAAGAGGCTAAAGCTCCATTAATGGGCTGAAGACAAATAACGCTTTCTTGTTCACAAGTGCAAGTGCTTGCTTTCTTGTCAATCATTATTACGGACTGTTTTGCGGTGTGTTCTTTGCTCATTTTGTTCGCCAAAGAACAACTGTAGCGAGTATTAATATATCCATTATTACGAGTTTTTAATATTACTAATTTCGTATTATAACAGAATAGTAAGACAAACAAAGAAAGACGCAGTGGAACCAAAAAGTCTCTCCAAAAGGAAAACTAAAAGCATAAAGAATATGCACGTCGCATTAACTGAACACTCTTTATTTGGCTATTCTATTTCCTTGTCTTGCTTTTTGCGGCTTATTTTGAATATGCCAAATGCACCAAACGCCGCAAATCCTGCAGCCGTTACAGTTAAGGTTCCTCAGCTGCTTTCCGGCGTAACATAAATTGTTGATACTGCAATTGGGTATGGTACGGAAACTCCAGGAATAATAATCCAATATACCGTCCCTGCGACAGCGTCATTAGGTATTTGCCACTCTGCAGGTTGGCTGCTAACTATTCCAAAATCTTTTAGCAGATCATTATTAACATCATATATGCGAATATCTTGGCTGGATCCGTTTGGGCTCCAAAATATATAAACTGTTTGACCCGGAGCAAACGTATTTTGATGATCGTTCGGGTTATTATCGTACGAAGTCCATAAAGAGGCAGCCTGTGCATAAACAAGACTAACCGTCTAAGCAAATATAATAAAGCAAATTAATACTGCAATTATCCTTCTAGGTCGCATCCGATTTTCCAATTCCCCTTTCTCCCTCGAATAAGCGGAAAGTTAACTTTCAAGCCTTATAAATTTAAGCACATGTGCGTATTAAGTTATGTATTTTTCTTTCAGGTTGTTTAGTATGTTCTTTTCTTTTTCCCTAAACAACTTAGAGGTAGCTTGTTGTTGATGATGAACTATTTTTCTTCTTTCCAGAAACCAAAGGCCTAGGCGGTATAACTTTAGCTTCATATCGTTAAACACACACAAGCACATAAACGCAGATTCTATCAACCAACTCAATTGGAGCAGGCCAAAATTTGCAGCGTCAAAATAGCTGCATAATGCTTTACGCGACCAAGACTATTACCCGACAAAGTCCCACAAACAACTCAAACCAGATAAGCTGTTCCAGAAACAAAGCAACAGTTAGAGCCAACTCTATCATATCCCTTCCTGAAGGAAGTGGACCTGAAGCAGAGGGAACTCTAACTGGACTTTAAGCCGCTACTATCATCCCCAGACAAGCATAACCACCATTTCTCATTGCGACGTCTTTTAAGCGTTTTGCTTAAACACAACGTAGAGTATGGATGGAACCGAACAGGAAACAACCTTCAGCCCAAAAAAAGCGTACCATTCACCATTCCAGATTCTGATCCGCAAAAAAAATAGTACGATCAAGCAAACCCAACTGCTTCAAGCACTAATACTAGAGTAGCTGAAAACCAAAAACAAACAACCAGAACGAAGCCTCAACAAGACAACGAGACTTAAAAAGTGCAAAAAATACCCTTTCCCTTTCTCCTCGAAAGCAGGATTGAAGCCTTTGTCTTCTCCCGCCTATGCGTGTTCCTAAAATGGTGCAAAATGGTTTTAAGTCCGCTTTCTGCTTTTGGGTGACGTTTCAAAGCATTGCAAAAGAAAAAGAGAAAATGCTTTCAAGTTTTCATTCAAGTCTTCAGTCGTGACTGCAAAGAGCGCGGGCTTTTGAGGCTTTTAAATACGACTAAGGCAACCAAGCATCCAAGCAGACCAGCGAAGTCTCCGAGGGGATATTCTGGCGTGGCTGATGAGGTTGGGATGCATGCGTAGCCAACGGCGTAGTAAGAGTCTGTTACGTCTACGCCTGTGTACCACATCTTGTAGTATGCTGTGTCTCCGTGACCGCCAAACTGGTTTTCATCGTAGAGTACAAGCGGGGTGTAGGTTCGGTCTGACCGCCATGCTATGCCGTCACTGACGGACATTACGGGGTCAACTTGCTTTGTCCACGTTATGCCGTCCGTGGACTCCGCGTACCCCATGCCAGCATTGGAGCCCCCTTGACCTCCACTGTACCACATTTGGTACTGTCCATCGATTTTCAGTACAGTCCAAACATAAGCATAACGGCTGTCCCAAGAACCTGTGAGGGAACCTCCACTGGCCTCAAAAACCGGTTCAGATCCGTATCTTGTCCAGGTTATGCCATCAGCCGAAATCGCAAGTGCTGTATTTTCAATGGTTTCCTTGTCGACCGTAGTAGCGGATTCACTTGCGGCGTCATAGTACATGACATACTTGTTGCCCATCGGATCAGCCGTGTTGGGAGACGTGTAACCGCTCGGGTTGTATAAGACTGCTCCAGGACCGTATGAATGATAGAACCATGTACCGTAATCGCTATCCAGACCAGTCACAAGAGGAGCCGATGAGTCCTGTCCAATCGCTTGATCATTCGTCCAGTGGATGCCATCGGTGGATTCCGCATATCGTATCGCGCCTGGTCCCTCTTGCGTTCCGTCCCAGTACCAAATCTTGTAGTAGTATCCGCTTCCTCCAAAGCCGCCAGCATCATAAAGCACGACTGGATGAGCCGCGTTGGTAAGCACGCCCAAGTCTCCACCTTCGTTAACCCAATTTATACCGTCGTTTGAATAGGCGAGCCTTATGGATGGGCTCCCTGTGTAGTACCACATCTTGTAGTAATACGAATCGCCGTGGCCGCTGAACTTGTTTGCATCGTAAAGCACGCTTGGATAGTACGCCTTACCTGGAGCAAAAACGGGATTTGTTGGGTACTCTACCCAGCCATCTGTTGCTGCGGCTGCCATTTGGACACAGAATAATCCGACAATTAGGAATACTGCTAAAAACATGAAGAACTGCTTGTGGCGGTTCATTTTTCGAAACTCAAGCGTCGAAGCCCCCTCCCTTTTTAAACAAGAAAAAACCTAGAAGTATATAAACCATATTTCCCAAACCATAACATAGCTTTGGTTAAATTACAAAATGAGTTACGCCAGTTAAAATGTATTGGATTGCGATGGCAGCAATAAGTAACGCCATGACTCTTGCTATAACTAAGGAGCCTGTTTTGCCTAAAACCTTGTAAATGCCGTTTATGAACCTGAGAATGATCCATGTTAAGGATAACACAATCAAAACTGCCAGAATCGCTAGAATTGTACCGTAAGTTTGAAGGGTAAATATGGTTGTGGTGATGGCTCCCGGACCCACGAGAAGAGGCATCGCAATGGGAACAGCACCTAAGCTTTCCGGAGATTCAACGTTCTCATGCATGCTGCCTGTAATCAAAATTCTAATTGCAATAATTAGTAGTAGAATACCTCCGGCAACCTCGAAACTGTAAATCGATAACCCAAAAAGCGAAAAGATTTCTTGACCTGTAAATGCGAAAACAAGAAGCAAAGCAAAGCCGACGAGCGTTGCGGTGTTATACACTTTCTTTCTCTGGGCATCTGGAATCTTTTCGGTTAACCCCATAAAAATGGGAATATTACCGAAAGGGTCAACTATGATGAATAGAGCCATAGTGGCTCTAGTTAAATCTGTGATGAAATCCAAACTAGCACTGCTCCAGACGCATCATAGACTTAAGGCTGAGTCGATAAAAACGTAACGGCTTTAAGAATCAAAAATAACATGACCTCGAAGCAAATAAGTTAGTTAAAGAGATTTAACGTTAAAAACCTAAATAATTTTTTCCCAGCTTTCAACAAAATCCAAAAATTCTTGCACTGGCTGGCCGCCATAACTCCTTAGCTTTTCTCTAAGCTCAACCATCTCAACTGCTGCTTTCTGGAAAGATCGAATTTGGCTGGCGTTATCAGTTAGGTATAGGAACCCATCGGCGCCTGCTCTTGCACAGCGAACACTCACAGTAAGCAACTCTGAGGCGGATGGTACGTCTTTAGGGTTGTCGCCTGGACCCAAAACGTAAAAGCTAATGTAAAATGGCTTTTTCAGCAGCTTTTTGAAGGCGCGTGCAAGCATTTCCCAATACCACGGCGTGGCATAGTTTTTGCTGAACATTACAACGTTGAAGGCGTCAGCGTACTTTGCAAGGTCATCGAAGTCTACGCCGTAACGCTCAAAAGAGCTTACAGGGTCAGGTTGAATACATAAAACTAGTTCTTTCTTGACTTTTTCTCGGATTTGAGCAATGTACTCGGTAACTTCATTTCTGCGCCATTCAAGCCAGCTTAAACCACTTTTCTTCCAAAGCATGTCGCAGCGTGGGCAAACGCAGTGTCCCTGATCCGCAAAATATTGGCTGTTTAACCACACACCAGGTGAGTGCCTATCGACGTCTGCTAGGTAGTTTAATTGTTCAGCCCTATGCTCCGGCTGAGTGGCGCATACAACGTCCCAGTAAATGTTGAAGTTGTTATTCCCCATTTTCGCCAGTCCCAGCGGTGACTGAGATATCCAATCTGGATGATTGCGGACGGCAATGTTGTCTGCGAAAACGGCAACATTACTATACATATCCTGCACGGGCGGAATCCTTATGCCAGTTTCTGTTTTAACACGTAAAACATGGAAATCAAATCCTTGCGCCTTTTCAGGTTGAAACGTATATGTGCCAAGCTTCATCCAGTACGCCTTTTTCAACCCAAAAGAATCGGTTGTAATGTTATAAGGTTTTTGTGTAATGTAGAAGAACCGCTGGTTTTTAATTTTAACCAGATTTAAGAATTAGAAATAAGTTTGTATAGAATTAAGAAACTTACTGGGGTTTGTGCAACAGTCGGGTGCTTGGTTTTTAATATGCTAACTGGTTTCTCGTACCAATTGTTATGCAGTTTTTTCCATTATTTTAACTTAAACCTGTAAATTTGTGCAAGGTTTGCAGAAACTTCCCTATTTCCATAGCTTAGAAACTTTCAATTATAGGCGTAATTTTGAACGATTTTTTATTATCAGGCTATATTTAGGTGAAAAATTGGATGAACATTACCTGATACATTGATAAAATAAACAAACGTACATCATTAAACAACAATATGTTTCATATGCGTATATTTTAAATATAACTATACAATAGCTGTACAGGTAAAAAATAAACAAGTAAACAAATGTCAAAAAGAGGAAGATAAAAAATGGCAGCAGGAGACATAGCATGGGTCCTAACGGCAACAGCACTAGTCATGCTAATGACGCCAGCACTAGGATTCTTCTACGGAGGCCTAGTGCGAAAGAAAAACCTGGTATCAACAATTGTTCAATGCTTCGTAATATTCGCAGTCGTAAGCATAGTCTGGGCACTGTGGGGCTACTGCCTTGTGTTCGGCAACAGCGTCAACGGCTTGATCGGCTGGAGCCCAAGCCTACTAGGCATGAACGACCTAAGCATAAATACGGTTAACACTGCACTTGCACCACAAATTCCTCAACTATTACAATTCGCATTCCAGCTCAAGTTCGCAGCCATAACACCAGCACTAATCATTGGAGCTTGCGCAGAAAGATTCCGATTCAAGTCACTACTTATCTTCATGGTACTCTGGTCTACACTTATCTATTGCCCAATAGCCTGCTGGGTATGGAATCCAACCGGTTGGCTTCACGTCTTTGGCGCCATTGACTTTGCAGGAGGCATAGTAGTACACATTTCAGCAGGCATTTCAGCGTTAGCAGCAGCAGTTGTAGTAGGCAGAAGAAAAGGATGCGCTGTCCCATGGCAGAATCATATGAAATCTTTGGATCAAAAAAACCATGCAGCAGAATTCAAACCAACCAACATCCCATATGTACTGCTAGGCGCAGCGTTACTGTGGTTTGGCTGGTTTGGCTTCAATGCTGGCAGCGCATTAGCCGCAAACGACTTAGCTGTCTCAGCGCTTGTAGTTACAAACTTAGCAGCAGCGGCTTCCTCTATAAGCTGGATGCTTGCAGACTGGGTAATTAAAGGGAAACCATCAGCAGTAGGTATCGCTGCTGGCGCCGTTGTTGGATTAGTTGCAATTACTCCTGCATCAGGCTACGTCAACATACCATCGGCATTAATAATTGGTTTAGTAGCAGGAGTTATCTGCAACTTGGTGGCTAACTGGAGAGCAGGCAGATCACGAATAGACGATGCACTGGATGTGTTTGCATGCCATGGCGTCGGCGGAATTTGGGGTTCAATCGCAACAGGCTTATTCGCATCAGCAGCGATAAACGGTGCAAGCGGTTTATTCTTCGGAAACCCGGGCCAACTGGTTGCTCAGTTGGTAGCAATTGGCGTGGTGGTGCCGTTTGCATTCTTCGGTTCCTACTTACTGCTTAAATTTGTGAACGTATTCTCGCCACTACGTGTTAGCGAGGAAGCAGAAGATGCAGGTTTAGACCTAGCCGAACATGGCGAAGAGGCCTTTCAACTAGATTAGAGCATAACCAAGGCTCTTTTTTCTCTATTTTGTATTAGCCGAAACCTTTAGGCTTAACAGGCTATTTGACAAGCTATTGCATTAACGCCATTTTTTGGACAAGTTTACGATTACCAAACTTTTTTTAGCTAAATGTTTTATGAATATCAGGATTATAAACGGTTAATTGGACATTTATCAATATTTAGCCTAATAATCAATGCGAATGCATAGTTTAAATATTAGTTTTGCCAAGAAAGAAGAACAAATAAGCTGTAATAACGCTATCGAGGGAACAAACGTGGGAGCAGCAGACATCGCTTGGGTTCTAATGTCAACAACTCTTGTAATGCTAATGACCCCAGCCTTAGCTTTCTTTTACGGCGGCTTAGTCCGAAGAAAGAACCTTGTCTCGACGCTAGTCCAATGCATCATCATTTTTGCAGTGGTCAGTCTCATATGGTTCTTTTGGGGCTATAGCCTCGTCTATGGACCAAGCATAGGTGGAATAATAGGCAACTTGTCTCTCGTCGGATTAAACGGCATAACCATAAATACCGTTAGCCCTAACGCGCCAGCCATTCCAGAAATACTATTCTTCGCGTTCCAGCTTAAGTTTGCCGCAATCACACCAGCACTAATCATAGGCGCATGCGCAGAAAGAATCCGTTTCAAATCACTCCTGATCTTCGTCGTTTTGTGGTCAACCTTCATTTACTCGCCCATCGCTTGTTGGATGTGGAACCCCAACGGGTGGTTACACGTTTTGGGCGCGGTGGATTTTGCAGGCGGCATAGTTGTACACACGACTGCAGGATTATCTGCATTGGCAGCGGCGCTTGTTGTTGGCAGAAGAAAAGGCTACGTTTACTGGAAAGATCAACTCAAAGCCTTAGACCAAAAAGGCGCAAGCAAACAAGCATCAGCGGCAACTGAGTTTAAACCAACCAACATTCCCTACGTAATTTTAGGCGCAGGCTTACTGTGGTTCGGCTGGTTCGGCTTCAACGGTGGCAGCGCATTAGCAGCCGACAACATTGCTGTCTCTGCCGTTGTGGCAACCAACTTGGCAGCCGCCGCCGCAGCCGTAAGCTGGATGATAATGGATTGGTTAATCAAGGGTAAGCCTTCAGCAGTAGGCATTGCAGTGGGTGCGGTATGTGGTTTGGCAGCCATTACAGCAGCTTCGGGCTACGTTAATTTTACTGCAGCAGTGATTATTGGTTTGGTTGCAGGGATAGTTTGCAACTTGGTGGCTAACTGGCGAGCCGGCAGGTCAAGAATAGATGACACATTAGACGTTTTCGCATGCCACGGAATCGGCGGCATCATCGGCGCAGTCGCAATAGGCTTATTCGCAACCGCCGCAGTTAATCCTGCCGTGCAAGGATTATTCTCTGGCAACGCTGCTCAGCTCGGCATCCAAGTGCTCGCTGTATTAGTCGTGTCTGCCTTTGCATTTTGCGGTTCTTACGCGCTTTTGAAAGTAGTAGATTTCTTCTCGCCACTAAGAGTAAGTCCTAAAGAAGAAGAAGACGGCTTAGACCTTAGCCAGCATGGAGAAGAAGCATACAACTTTGACTAGCCTTGTCCTCAAACGTGACACTATAAAGCTACCAACGGTAATTCCGCAAGTGAATAAAGCGTAAAGTTCTAACAATACTTTTTAATACCAAGCTAAGAGATACAATTGAGGCTTCAAAATGAAGGTTATTGCTTTTAATGGGAGTGCAAGAAAAGACGGTAATACCGCGGTTTTGATTCGTCGTGTTTTTCAGGTTCTTGAGAAAGAAGGAATAGAAACTGAACTAATTCAGCTAGCAGGTAAGCAAATACACGGTTGCATGGCATGTGGAACTTGCCGGAAACTCAAAAATAAACAATGTAAAATTGTAAACGATAACGTTAACACGTATATTGAGAAGATGGCTGAGGCAGATGGAATAATTCTTGGTTCACCCACGTATTTTTCGATGATGTCTCCTGAAATGAAAGCGCTTATTGACCGTGCAGGATTCGTTGCGCGAGCAAATTCTGATTTGTTTAAGAGAAAGGTGGGCGCTGCGGTCGTGGCAGTGCGAAGGGCGGGTGGAATACCGACTTTTGATGCGATAAACCACTTCTTCCTAATCAGTCAAATGATTATTCCAGGCTCATCGTATTGGAACGTTGGCATAGGACGAAACAAGGGCGACGTAGAAAAAGACAAGGAAGGCATGCGAACCATGAAAGATTTAGGAAGGAACATGGCGTGGCTTCTCAAAAAACTAAACACTTAACCCATTATTTTTTGCGTTATCTCATTACAAAGGCTCGTAAAAACCAAGTTAAGGCACTCTGCCTTTTCGATACCCACTATAAACTAGGACTGAAATAACTAAAACCACTTCAACCACAACGGCTAGCCCTATTCTTCAATATGCGCCTAGTTGATTTAAATGATTTTACTTAGCAAGATCTATTAGTGCAAGTTTGTTTTCTTATACTATTTTTGCTTTTTTCTGCTTAAATCAATCAGGATAACCTTCGCAGTAAGTTGTCTTTTTGCTGGAGAGCTTTTGCTGCTTCAAGCCATCTTAGCTGCTTTTCCTCTTGGCTGACATCCATGAGAATAACCTGTGAGTCTGATACAGATTTAATCTTATCGGAACTCGCAAATAAATTGTTTTCAAAAATAGGTCTACAAATTTTCAAGTTCGAACGCAAAGCGGTTAATGACCCCAAGTGAAAACAAATCTATCATGTTTATGCATAAAACGTGAAAAAATTTTAAGGTGGAAAATAAAGTATCACTGTACGCGTTAGCCCCAGCCCTTGCTTTGCTTCAATTTGCTTCAAGACTTTCCGAGCATCAGCATCTCGACTGGCCTTCTGCATGCCGACTTTTCCTTTATCATTTTCTGCTATAACATTTTTGAGAAGTCATTATAAACGTTCTTTCGATGCCCAATGAAAATTACCACTACCTGATTTTTCTCTATCAATTTCATAAATGGCACAGTAATCGCCTATCCTTAAACTCCAAAAATCCGAAAGCTTCAATTGTTTCCCAACTTTCGTTGGATCACCAGCAAGTTCCTTAAGCGCCTCATTTATTCTCACCTTGTCCGGCGCATCCGATTTTTGCAGTGCCTTAGCAGCTTTAGGATGCATAAGCACTTTAAATAGCAAGTTACGCTTCCTCTAAGGAAACAAGCGTTTCAGGGTGCTCTTTGGCTTCTTGGCTGCGCTTAAGCAGCATCTTGTAGAACTCGCGTGTTTTCTCCCGTTCCTCATAGAAGCTAATGATGCTTTTAATAGCGTCGCTTCGGCTTTTGAACCTGCCTTCTGCTACCCAACGGTCAATCTCTTCTAACGTTTTTTCTGGCAGTCTAAGTTGCACCTGAGCCATCACAGTCACTGTAAACAGTACTGTTTACAAAACACATAAACCTTCCCAAAAAAGCCATCCACTATAGAAAGTTAACGTTAAAGAAAACCCTAACTTCAGCCTAAGGCCTGTATCCGCTAAGGGTGCAAAGCGCCAAAGCAGCCGCTGTTAAATCCGCGGTAGTTCCGGGATTGCACTTGTTTTGGGATAGCCGTAGTTTCTTGTCAAATGCTGTGAGGCTTTTTTTGCCTTTCTCGGTTTCTAATCCGCCAAGCTCCAAAACAGCCTTAGCGTCTGACGATATTTCTTGTGCTTTTTCTTTCCCTACTTTTCTTGCTATAAAAGTGTCAGGGCGTTCTGAGAGGATTTTTAGGAATGTGTGAACGACTGCCATGTTCAAAGGTTTACTTTTGAGCTGCTCAATCAAGTAAGGATAAGCTAAGTCGAATGTTACTGGGTAATTGTGTACCCATTCAGCGCAAATGTCATCGTATGCTGAGGCGATTTTGAAAACTTCATACAAAGTAACATTCTCTTTTATTAAGCGCTCTTTGGAGTGCGGGTCGGTAACGTCAAGGTCTGGCGCGTCATTAAGACCGCTTGGGCTGGCAATGTCCACTGCTTCATAGAGGTGCACTGAGTCCAACGCTGTGGTTGATTTAACTGCCAAGTCAACGTTTTTGCGCAAAACAGAAAAATCAAAAAGGTAATTTTTGTTGGTTGGCGTCATGCCTGCGGCGACAGCGATTGGCGCAAAAAGCATTATTGTGCCCAAGATGGTGTTTCCGCCCCTTTGCCAAGCATTAACATCGCTGGCGCAGGTCTTTATGAGTTGTCCCAAGCCAACCTCGCTTATGCCAAGTTTGTTTTCTGCCACTGAAACCCCACGGTAAGCAGCCTTTTGGAAGGATGGTCCTGCAGCAATGGCTGAAGCCAAGAAATGCTGGCATGTTGTCCCCTCAAAGCCCGTGGTGAAGTTGACGTTGCCTGGTTTTTCTGCGCTGACTTCAAGCAGTATCGCTAGTTGTAAACATTTTGAGATGTGTTGTGCTTTTTCTTGGTTGCTCATTGGCGTGTCCATCTTAAGTGGTTCAAAAAACGTTTATTTAAGTTTGTGAAAAACTACAAGTAGTCTATGCTTAAGTAAGGGGGATTTGGATGAGGGCACGTGAAGGAGACTTGATTAAGACTAAAAGTAACGTGGTTTTTGATGTTAAAGGCTTAGTTCACCCCCTGTTCAAGATTATTGCGTTTCCACGTTTTATTCCATCGCCACAGGGCATAAGGCAAGGCAAAGAAGGCACTTACGGCAAAGTGTACAGCCTTGGTGACAGATTCAAGTACCTGCAACAAAATCACCCTGACCTCATAGTTTTTGACCCAGTCTTTGGTGAAACGCTTTGTGAAGTCCCAATTGCAGACATAGCTGAGCATTATCAGCCTCCAGAAAAGCTTGCGTCACTACGACTATCCAAGCACCTTACGACATTAGAGAGTAAGGCGGTGCGTCTGGCTGAAACCCTAAAGGCAGAAGCGAACATCCCTTGGAGCAGCATAGGCATTTCAGGCTCGATAATGGCAGGATTAACAACTGAGAAATCAGACATTGACCCGCTGGTTTACGGTGTTGATAACTGCCGAAAAGCTTACGCCGCGTTGCAGAGATTGCTTAAAAGCAAAGATTCGGGGTTCAAGCCTTATACACGAGCGGAGCTGCAGGAGCTATTCGATTTCCGTTCGAAAGACACCCAGATGAGCTTCGAAGACTTCGTTTTAGTCGAAAGCAGCAAAGCATTTCAGGGCAAGTTCATGGGAACAGACTATTTTATCCGTTTTGTGAAAGATTGGAGCGAAGTAAACGAGCAGTATGGGGACGTGTGCTTCAAGAACAGCGGCTACGCAAAAATAACAGCCAAAATAGCAGACAGCACCGATTCGCTTTTCACACCCTGCACCTACAAGGTTGAAAATGTCCGAATTGTTGAAGGACCCAAGTTGCAGCCAATAATTGAGATTGTTTCTTTCCGCGGCAGGTTCTGTGAACAAGCAGAGAACGGTGAAGCGGTTGAGGCTCAGGGAAAAGTTGAATTGGTAACCAATAAGAAAAGCGGTGGCGAATATTACCGTTTGATTCTTGGCAATAAGCCGTCGGATTACATGGTTCTGTCACATGTTTAATGCAGCACTTTCAAGGTTTGCTCGTAGTAGCGTGGGCAATAAGTCAAAGTAACCTGACGGAAGCTTTCTGTTGGCGACACTACTTTTTCGAGGTTGCCTTCAACAATTACCACTTCGCCTTTTTGTGCTTGCTGACGGAACTCTTCCATGAAAGAGAAAATCCTCTTAGCTTCAAGCGCTTCTGGTCCGCCGCTTAACACTTCCATTGGCTCAATGCCGTAGATTGATGGAATGAAAGGTGCTTCGTCATCCGCTGTTATGCGTGCTTTGAGTTTAACCCAGCCTTTCTGTTGGATTCTTGTTTTGGGGTCGTATTCTGATTTGATTTCGCTCCAAGTCTTTACAGGTTCAAGCTCGGCTTTTATGGTTCTTCCACTGGCTTTATCGTCGTATAAACCGTAGATTTGCTTTCTTCGCTGATGCCAAACGAAGTCTTCAACAGTGAAATTTTTGAATCGCCACTCCTTGCCCGCCATGGCTCGGTCTGACTCAAACTCGTTATGCAACCCTGAACTCTTATCGCCGTATAGTGCTTCAAGCGTTTTTCTCATTTTGGAGTTTTCTTTTTTGCCGTAAACTATCAGGTCTATGTCTGAAAACTTTGGGTGATGGAAACCATGAAGCATGGAGCCGAAAACTCCAAAATTTCGCGCATTTAACCCCGAATTTTCAACTGCTATGTTAAGCACACGTTCCATTGCACCCAGCAGCTCGTCCGTTGGCCCAGCCTCAAGCAAAGCCTCTAGTTGCTCCTCAGGTTTTCTTGCCTCCATGATAGCATTCTGGTTTACGCCCACAATTTTTAGCCCAAGCATCTCATGAAAAACCAAGTACTGAGGATACTTCTTAGCTACCAACTTCATGCCTTCGTCATTATAGAACTTGTAGTAAAGCTGGTTTCTGCCGGTTCTTGGCGCTCTCGGGTCGGTTGACGCGAAAATGTTTGCTGAAGCATATTCCGCATCGCAGATGTAAGCGTCTGGTGGGTGGGAGTAGCCGAAGACGCGGAAGATTAAGCCTTCACTTGTCTGGATTGCATCGCGGTCGCGAAGTTTCAAGTTGTTGGCCAAATGTATTCTTCCTCTGAGGTTGCTGTTCCAACAACCACTTGATAGAAGACTTCGTTTGAAGTTGTTGATTCGACTCTTTCTAGTTTGCCTGCGACTTTGATTTCGCTGCCTTTGCGGGCGATATTTCTGTAGCAGCCGATGTTTGAGACAACTTGGGTGGGAATTTTGTCCAAGTCAAGTTCTGATTGGTCGTCTTGGGGTTTGTAGCCTGAGATTCTGTAGGTGGCTGGCCGATACATGGTTTCAGTGTCATCGCAAACAGTGGCTTGGAAGAGCACTGGGTCAAGCGGTATATAGCGATACGCTCCATATTTCGCTTTGACTTCTTCTGGCTTGTGCGTTGCATTGTACATGAATATTTTGCCTTGGTATTTTCCTTGGAATTTTCTTGCGGCTTCCAAGCGGTTGCCAACAATGTAGCTTAGTTTTCCAGTGTTAACAAGTCTTGCTATGGCTTCTTCTACTAGGCGGAAGTTTTCTGTGCCGTAAATAACAAAGTCTATGTCTGATTCTGGCGCATGCATGTTCAAAGCGATGGAGCCGTGAACCCCAAAATCGCTTAAGCTCACGTTTGATTCTTTGGATATTAAATGGATGAGGTCTAAAGCCATTTGTTGCAGCTTATCACGTTTCGGCAGGTTTTCCAGCCAGACCAAACGGTCTTTAGGGACAAAAACCTGCTGGATTAACTCGAACGGTGCAGTTATTAACTCCTTGTTTCGGAAAGGGCAGTAGTACAGGTAGTCTGGAAAGTTTTTGCGGAAGGCTTCAATGAAAGTCTGGTAGTTTTTAGCCGTGTAGAGTTTTTCTGCTCTGAAAAGCTGGTTCTCGCCGAATTTCCAGGTTCTCTCCAGCATTTCAACGTTAAAGAGTTCTTTGAATTTCGCTGGAATGTACTTGAGAAATGCAAAAACGCGGTCGTCCGGATGCTCGTATCCAAAAGTGTTGAGTATGAAGCCGTCTTTAGTTACGAAGGTGTCTCCATCCATCGGAACCCAAATATCTTCAGCCATACTTATGCACCGCGAATAAAGTTAAAAGTGAAGATTAAAAAAGCTATTGCACAACCATAGAACCAAAGTTATTGCTGGCTGCAAATTTGGGCTAAAGTTTGGATTTTGAAGTTTGGGTTTATACTTGCTACTAGTTCGAGGTATTTCTTGTTTTTCTTTAGGTTGTGAATGTCTTGGTTCTCTGTTATTAAGGCATCACAGTTGTTGAGAGCAGTTGAAATTATGAGACAATCGATAAAGTCATTCATCAAGCTTCGTAGTTTGAACGCTGTTAACATGACTTTGCTACTGTCAGTTGATATTTTTTCAATAATATCGTCATAAAGTATCGCTCTTATGCCGAGCGCTGCTCTTTCGGGCGAAAGCTCATTTTTGACAACGAATTTAGAGCTTTTTGCTAAAAGTTCGAAAATGCTTATTCGGCTAACGACTATATTATACCCTTTCGTGTTTAGCTTGATTATTGCGTCTTTAGAAACTTCTTTGATAGCAATGCTTACGCTTGGAAGAAGATATGTTGTATCCAGTAGAAGTTTCAAGCCTCAGCCAGCCTGGAGAGCTCTTTTCTGTCCTTATGAAATTCATCCAGAGTTATTTCAATGGTTGTGCCTGCCTCAATAAGTTCTTTTATGGTGGGAACAGGCTCAACGATAAGTCTTCCTGATTCGATTGTGAATATTACCTTAGTGGAAGCTTTAAGCCCTAGTTTTTCTCTCATTTCCTTGGGAGGAAATAGCTCTCCTTTGGAACCCACTCGACTTTCTTGCATTTTTCTGAATTACCGAATAATAAGTAAATCACCAGAAAAATTAAACTTTTCGGATAGATACAACCAGAACCATACAGCTGCCAACAGCAGAATAGCGTCCTCACCGAAAAAGCATATATGATAAAACGCGTTTTCTCTTGACTATAGGACTGGTGATACAAGACGGCTTCATCCAACGCTGAAGAAAACAATAACGAAATGGTAGTCACACCTTGGGAAGTAAAAGGCAAATTAGACTACGAACGTTTAATACGCGAATTCGGCACCCAACCATTAACCACCCAACTTCTTGAGAAAATGGAAAAAGACACAGGCAAACTGCACGTTCAACTTGAAAGAAAAATATTCTTCAGCCACCGTGACCTAGACACTGTTCTGGATCTTTACGATAAAGGCATAAAATTCGTCCTTTACACTGGCAGGGGACCATCTGGTCCCGTGCATATCGGGCACCTCGTTCCATGGATTTTCACGCTTCACATTCAACAAAAATTCAATACGCGATTATACTTCCAGCTAACAGACGACGAAAAATACCTCATAGATGACGACGCCAACCTGAAAGAAACGCGCAAATACGCATATGAAAACGCCCTAGATCTCATAGCGCTGGGATTCAAACCAGAGAACACTTTCATCATTTATGACACCGAAGATATCGATTTACTGTACGACATTACACTTGAAGTAGCCAAACGCATCACTTACAGCACCGCCCGCAGCAGCTTTGGCTTCCAAGACAGCACCAACATCGGCTGGGTATTCTGGCCAGCCATCCAAGCCGCACCATGCTTCATCCACAAAAAACTCACAGGCGAAAATGTCCCAGCCCTCATCCCCGCAGCCATCGACCAAGACCCCTACTGGAGAGTGACACGCGATATAGCCCAAAAACTCGGCTATTATAAGCCCGCGCAGATCCACTGCCGCTTCCTACCTGGGCTCGGCGCAGGCGGAAAAATGAGCGCCAGCATGCCCGAAACCAGCATATTCACCATTGACCCACCCGACGTGGTGAAGAAGAAGATTTGGAACGCTTTCACAGGAGGCAAAGGCACAGCCGCAGAACAACGAAAAACAGGGGCTGACCCAACAGTCTGCAGCATCTTCCAATACTACTTCTACCTTTTCGAAGAGGATTCTGGGAAGCTCTCGGAACGTGAACGTAAATGCCGCGCAGGCGAAATGCTATGCGGCGAATGCAAAAAAGACATAGCAGAAAAACTCAACAAGTTCCTCGAACAGCACAGGGAACGACGGGAAAAGGCCAAAGACGTAATCGAACAATACCACATAAAACGCTAACACAGACCGTTGCAAATGATAGCCCACATGAGTAAACATGAATTTTTTTAGCTCTCAAATGCTCTTTCAGGTTAGCGCTAATACGATAATCTTATATCCATCAGGTTAGCGCTAATACGATAATCTTATATCCAAAAACCTGACTATACAAGACTTGTTAGAGGAGGAGGTTAAGGGGGACAAATGAGCACTAAAGTACCAATAAGTAAAGATAATAAAGATAACGAAGGGGAAGGTGCAGGCGTCATCTTCGTCGGACCATCAAAGTCAGGAAAAACCACGGGCATAGTTTTACTTCACCAAACACTCATAGATTACCGAGACGATTTAAAATGTACTTACACTCCATCGATTAAAAACGACGCACTAGACCTGTTTGTAGAAACAAACAACCTCATACTCAATGGAATTTCAGTTACACCGACGCCGCCAAGCAAAAAAGACGCAAGAATTGAATTCAACATCGAATTCGACGGCGGCATTATACACAAAAAGAAAAAGGTCAAACTGCTCTTTGCCGATATGAGCGGAGAAATCAGCAAAACATTAATGAAAGTTTTTCCAACCCTCATCAACTCAAGCCCACAAAAGGTTCGAGAACAACTCGAAGAGGCTAACATAAACCAAGAAGATGTCGATTACTTAGTACATACGCTGCTTTCATCAAAAGGAGTAATCCTAGTCGCAGACGCGAGTAAACTTGGGACCCCAGAGTCTCCAGACCCTGAGTTAGCGAAATACCTAAACAACCTTTATCAGTATGCAGAAATGCACGGTGAAGCACCAAAAGGGTTTGCCTTGTTACTAACGAAATTTGACCAGTTTTCTGTTCCTGGCTACGGCAACCCAAAGGCTGAAAAATTAAGAGAACTGGCAAAGAACTACCTGTGTCAAACTGAAAATTATGCGTCAAATTTCACTAAAAATAACAAAACACTATTCAAGATTTTCTATTCCGTATTGAAGCCACAAGACGATGCTGAAGGTGGGCGCCTTTTTGTAGTGAATACCAACAATGCGCGCCACCAAAACAGGGTTGAATACAGCGTACAACAATACCGGCAACTTATCGAATGGCTTAGAGACACCTTTGGTGAATAGTTAACCAAAGGATCTGGCCCTAATTCAAACAGGGTTCAAAGAACCCCTAACTTGGGCACTTACATTCCAGACCAGCGTTCGCCGTATAATGAAGGATACCCTCTAACCAAAGAAAAGAGCGACCCAAAAATGAGCAGTAGCGCACAAGGTAACAGAGATAATAGACATGATACAGCAGCAACCGTCATCTTTATAGGACCTCGGTCGTCTGGAAAAACAACAAGCCTAATTTTACTCTACCAAACTTTGGTTAATTATTGAGACGAGTTCAAATGCATCTACACGCCTTTTGTAAGAGCTCAAGGATTCGACCTATATCACGAGGCATATAACCTCGTATTGGATGGAAGAGCTCCATTTTTTCTTCTAACAGTGACAAGGATACAAAAGTCCAATTGAACATAGAATTTAAACAACGATTCTTGATGTCAAAAAGGAGCATTAGACTAATTTTCGCAGATATGAGCGGACAGACTACTAGTACGCTAATTAAGGTATTCCCAGAATTAATTTTTGTTGAGTCCAGATCAAGTTAAACAGAAATTGCTAGAGGCTGGTTTACAACAAGAAGACGCCGAGTATTTAACCAACAATGTGCTCACAGCAAAAGGGATAATTCTAGTGGCAGATTCCAGCCTATTAGCTCAACGAGAATCCCCTGACATTGCTTTAGCATCGTATCTTGATACATTTAATCAGTACGCCATCGCACATGGACGAAATCTAAGAGGCATAGCATTGTTATTTTCTAAATATGATAAGTTCATGTTGCCAGGCTATGAAAATCCAAGTGATACGCAACTACAAGAAATTGCTGAAAAACATCTTCCCAAAGTATACGATTATATTTTACGTTTTGGCAAGCGTGATGGAACGGTTTTCAAAATTTTTTACTCCAAATTAAAGGAAGAAATAGATAGAGATGGCTGTCCAAAGTACACTATATACAAATAACCGTAAGCACATAAAGATAGTTGAATACAACGGGCAAGAGTACGTGCGCCTATTAGAGTGGTTAAGAGATACATTCGGAGTGGAATAATGGAGTTCATACAAGGAATAAACTTTCATTCAACCAGCGGCTACAAATACCTAATTTCGGGGGACACCCGCCCATCAGAACTCGATGCAGATAACCACATAGCTGAATTATTAAGCGCGCAAAAATACTCATATTTACTTCAACCAGGCCAAAAATTCTATTTTGTGTACCCAGTTAAAACGCATCTGGGCAACAAACAAGTATTCGGAAGCGGAGAGATAGTTCGTTCAAAGCAGCCGGGAAGGGAAACCATTCTGGTTCCATTCCTCCAATACTTCGCGATCAACCTATCCGACGCCTTCAAATACAGTATGAACTTTGAAAAGTTCTTCAAAGAAAACGGCACTAACTATCAAGAAATATTCTCAAAGAGCCAAACAGACTTGAATCTTACTCCTCAAAAAGTGACTGTTGAAACAAACGAAACAATCGAAAATAACGTTTCTGAGTACGATGTACTTCAAGAATGCGTAGGTTACAGAGGGAGCAAAATCAAGAAGTACGTGACAACACTCGAAGAGGGACTGAACGATTTAAACAACTTAATGCTCAGCCCCAATGTTATAAGATGGTCATTCTCAGCTATCTTGACACCGTTGGATGAAGAATACCGAGAAAACATCGTAATAATATACGGTCAACCCTCAAAACCTCAGATGGACCCTGAACCCCCCAAATACGTCTTTCAGCTGCGTTCAGAAAATCAAGAGGACCTTGTCGAGCGGTTTTTGGCGTATGTAATTGCCGAGAAAATAACGTTTCCCACATCTGTAAACCTTGCTATCATCGATAATATAGATTTAGGTGAAATCGAGGAATTATTAAAAAAATTCATAAAAAAATACTCGACTGAAAGACCACAAATAAAAATCAACCAAGAAAAAAATCGCTCTAATCTTGCTAACTTGATTCAAGAGGTCGCTAATAAACAACTACCAATCCCCCAGGACTTAAAAAACATAGATTTAAACCTGAACGAATACGAAGAAAACTTTAAGTTGAATTGTCCGTTCCTGGACAGAAACTCAGTTAATGCGCTTGATATCTCAACAAATGAAGTATCCAAATGCCTTGCAAACTATTCTGGGGATGTTTTGCGAAACATAAAAGTTTCTAATAACAAATTAAAAGAAGCAATAACAACCAGAACACAAATGTCATCGAACGATATTTCAGGGTATTGGGGGTCCAGCAAGGTGATTGATGCACTCATTACTCAAACTGACGTACAGGGAATTATGGCTGACATAGACTTCTACACTTCAAAAGGAGTAGAGACAAAGGCTCTGTTAATAAGCCAAGCTGTAAGCTTCGATAAAGCGGAAAAAGAAGTCGAGGACTTCAGCCGCAAGGTTGTTAAATTACAACAATCGGATGGAATCGCCCATCTTGAAATGTTATCAAAAGGCGTCCTTTTCCTGCAAGAAGTTCTTGTCAAACTGCAAGAAAAGTTAGAAAACCTTAAAGACTCTCCGGAACATTATCAAGAAACTGAACAAGCATTGATATCAACAGTTAAAGATTACGTAACATCCTACCTTGACTGGGAGAAAAGAAATGGGGAATTAATACCAGAATCTCACTACACTAAAGTCCTCACCACCGTAAACACGCTACTGAAAATAGCTGAGGGAAAAAGGGAAAAATTCTTTGAAGAACGACAACAAAAAGAACAGGAAACGTTAAAGGCGCAAAAAAAGCAAATCGACACCCAATACAATGACTTGAAGGAAACCCTAAGAGTAAAAAAGAACAGGAAACGTTAAAGGCGCAAAAAAAGCAAATCGACACCCAATACAATGACTTGAAGGAAACCCTAAGAGTAAAAAAAACGCCAGCAATCTCCCGCATCAAATTTATGATTACTGACAGCTCCCGAGAAAGAACAGTATAAAAAATGTTGATAAACCGCCAAACCCACTGTAAACTTGACTTTTAGGCGCTTCATTTTTTAAGGTTGCTAGAAGCTATACCTTGCAACATTAAAGCGACTGAACGTTGCAAGTAATCATCTTTACTTAAGCCTCTGCCCGATAGGAGATTTTGGTATTCAAGCGTCATGTTCACGGCGGCTTCTGCAGCAACAACAAGGAATATGGCGGTCTGCAACGGTTCTAAGTCCTCCCTGAACTCCAGCAACAAACCCGCCGACAAGCATACCAATCAGGACGCCCACGAAAGGCAGCAACAAACCAAGAGGTACGCCTAACAGTAGGGTTACAATGAAACCTGCGAAAGCACCAATCAATATGCTGCCCATAAACTCACCATTTCTCTGCTGTAAATAAGTAATTTAGATAAAAACTCTTTCGTAAATAAAACGCAAAAAACAGTTACTTCTCTAAAGAAAAAAGAAATAAGTGCGGTGCTTCACCACTATTACGTTATTACAATTAGGTGATTTATGTGTCCGCAAAAACTCAAGTAAACATTGCCTCGGCATATAGGCTTCTTCACCCAATGCACACCGTTTTGGTTTCATGTAGTGGAAAAGCAGGCAAACCAAACATTACAACACTCGCGTGGGCTATGCCAACCTCCATTAACCCGCCGCTTTTAGCCATCAGCCTCGCGCCGACCCGCCACTCTCACACGCTAATTGAGGAGTCAGGGGAATTCATTGTGAATATTCCAACACTGGAGACACTGCAAGCCGTCTACGCATGCGGCTCCTTGACGGGCAGAAGCTTTGACAAATTCAAAAAAACAAATCTGACACCGATGCCCGGTAAAAAGGTCAAGGCGCCAGCAATACGCGAGTGCATAGCCCACCTGGAATGCAGTGTTGACAGCAAATTTACAACAGGCGACCACACGGTTTTCGTGGGCAAAATACTTGAAGCCTACGCAGACATGGGCGTCTTTACGGAAAGCTATGACCTGAAAAAGGCAAGGATGCTCTATCACGCGGGCGGCAACAACTTTGCAATCCTTGACCCAAAAATCTACAAGCCCTAAAAAACCTACGATGTAAAGTCAAGTTTTCGATAGGCTCCTTAGCAGGATAAGTTACGCATTTAAGCATCCACGCAATAATCCAATCTAACACAGCAAAGTGAAACAAGATGCTATACGACAAAGAAGAACTTGAAAAATTCCGCTTATCAGGACGGATCCTGCGTGAAACAAGAGAAGAAATGAAAACTTACGTCAAAGAAAACATGCTAGTCATCGATGTCTGCGAGAAAACCGAAGGATTAATCCGAGCTAAAGGCGGCAAACCAGCTTTCCCCTGCAACGTCAGCATCAACGAGGTAGCCGCACATTACACTTCACCCCCCAACGATACGGTAAGGATACCTGAAGGGTCCACGGTTAAAGTAGACCTAGGTGCCCATGTGGACGGCTACGTCACCGACACTGCATTCACGGCTTCTTTCAATCCGGAAGGCAGAAGCATGGCAAACACTGCTGAACAAGCTTTGAAAACTGTGATAGAAAACATTCATGGCGACATGGCGCTGGGCAAAATTGGGAGCTTAATAGAGACCACGATAAAAAACCGCGGTTTTAAACCCATTTCAAACCTGACGGGTCACTCGGTTGGAAGATACCTAATTCACGCGGGAACATCTATACCTAACGTGGCTCAAGTGTCACTCACGAAAGTGAAAACAGGCGAAGTTTACGCCATTGAACCATTCGTCACATTGCCTGAAGCGGTTGGACGCGTCGATGACTCACCGCAAACAACCATTTACCGCTTACTTAAAGCAAAATCAGTAAAAAATGATTCTGCCAAAAAACTACTCAAGTACATTGAGTCTAATTTTAGAACTTTGCCTTTTGCTGAACGATGGCTAACGGGCGTGGTTCCCAAAGAGCAGTACCATGCTGCATTCAAGGAGTTGCTTGCGTCAAAAGCGATTATGAGTTATCCAGTATTCGTTGAAGTAAGCAAAAAACCCGTTGCTCAAGCCGAGCACACGGTGCTTTTAAAAGATGATGGCTGTGAAGTTTTGACTTAGACATTGTATGTTTTTTCTTTCTCTTTGACTTCCTTGTAAACCGCAGTGATTAACTGTTTTGTGTCAGGGCATTTCGGGCATGCGTCAAGCTCTTTATAGACATAATCACCGCGTTGGAATTCTCGCACGGTTTTGGTCCCACATTTCTTGCACTCGACGGTTGTCATTACTTTGGGTATTTCAATTTTCATTTCTGCTGCTTGCCTCCGTGACTGGTATAGTGTGAACATTGACATGGTCAGAGCGATTAAACCAACGATCGCTAGGAAACCCGCTGCTAAATCGTCTGTTCCGGCTTGGCTTGGTGTGGAAACACCGTTTAAGTAGACGCTGACCGCTAATAATAGAGAAACTACGGAAAGCGCTAGAACAATTAAGACTATCATCATGATGTAATTTGAGATTTTTTGGGTTCCTGCTGATGTTTGGTTTTGAGTCATTTTTTATCCTCCTATTGTCCAACTCCGATGGAGTTGCCGACGCCTACGATTATAACTTTGTCTCCTTCTTTGGTTTGCTCTAAGATGACGGCTTTGACGCGTTCAATGACTTTGTCAACGGCATCGTTGATCTCTTTGCGCAGTGGTGATACTGCATCGCCGATGTCCTCTTTGACTATTATAGCGTTTATCGGGATATGATATTTTGTGAGTTTTTCCTCAATCTTGTACTGGTCTACGCCTGGTCCACCGATTGCCGCGCCGATTCCATCTGCGACTTCGCCTAGTGTTTCGCCTTCAAGTTTTAACCCAGCATCAATCATTATTACATTAGCAATTTTACCCTCATTTTCTTCAATGACTGCTTCGACAGCATCACCTGGTTTGCCAACATTTCCGCCGGGACCTTCAGCCTTTATTATTAAAGCAGTGCGTCCTTCAATTGGGACTGTAGCCATGACACAGTCTTTTGGCAATTTGCGGATTTCGTAGCCGTGCATTAGTTTTGCAGCTACTAATGGTCCTGCGCCATCGCCGATTGGTTGTCCAAAAGCGAACGCTTTCAGAGCGCTTGCGTATGCTTCGGCTTCTTTCATAATCATTGGCAATATCATTTGTATCTGCATTATTACATAGAGACTCAGAGTCTTTTTACCTTGAATGTAATAGTGCCGTACCACTTTGTAGATAAAGTTCAACGCCATCGCGGCTTCCAAAGTGTTTTCTAAATTATTCACTTGGACGTCATCGCATCCGGGCGCCATCAGTTTAACTTCATCCTTCAACCGTGCATCTCTAACATCAAGGATATGATCAAGCTTGTAAACGATGCCTGCTGGATCCATGCTCTGTGGACCGATAGTGAAATACTCTAAATAGCGGTCGACACGAGCCGTAGGGTCAGCTGGTGGTTTGCCAACTTCTTTTATGGCATCTATGGCGTTTTTTCGCCCTTCCTCTTTTATGAACTTTAATTTATGAAGGGAGTTTTCTACCTCTCGGATCATAACGTACATTTGGATTCTTTGACCATAGAAAATTAAGACTATAAAGAACCCGTATGAAGCCAGGCTCAGTACCTGAAGAAGCGTGTTATTTCCTGAAAGAAGACTCAATGTCTACACCACTTCCAAAAAACTATTAACGGTTAGTTATAAAGCTATGCCAAATCTACCTAAATTTTCTTAGGTATAAGTGGGCTACCAGCTTTCCCAGGTTCGCATGGCCTAAGACCACACTACAGCTGGAAACGGAACACGGTTTAACTTCTGAGTTCGGAATGGGATCAGGTGGAACCCGTGCCCTTTGACCGGCAAACCCAGCAATACACATCAGCTTTCCTTCATTAACCTTTCGCTTTTTACGTGGGGTTTGTTCTATCTGGAAAATGCCCTACACTCCTGCAAGGATATCAGTGCACGGGTGAAGGGAGTTGGATACAGAGATTTAGATCAGCTGAAAGCGTCGATTATCAGGAAGAAACTGCAAGGTTGCTCGGTTACTGAAATCTTCACTTCTGCCAAGATAAGCAGGGACCTGTTCTATCGCTGGTGGAACCGTTGCCAGACGGAAGAGGAAAGCGGACTTAAAGAAAAGCCAAAGGGTCGCCCGAAAACTTCTAGCGTTGAAGATCTTTGCTTTAAACCATGTTTTAGATTCATATACTGTCTTCTTAAAATGAGTTAGCGCAAAGTTTATTGTAATCTATAATTATACTCTAATCCGCCCATTCTAAATAGCGATATGATTTTTATGAAGCTGGAAACAAAAATCAAAGAAATTATACCTAGAACTGCTGATGTAATCAGTTACAGGTTTTCCAGACCACCTGAATTAACTTACAAGCCGGGGCAATACTTTTTCATAACTATAGAACAGGGCGACAAAGAGTTAACTAAACATTTTAGTTTTAGCAGCAGCCCAACAGAAAAAGAACACTTTGAATTTACTAAAAAACTGACTGACCATGAATATTCAATGGCGCTAAAAGCCGCCAAAGTAGGCGACTGGGCAAGAATAGACGCACCATATGGCCAATTCACCTTTGAGGGTGAGTATCCCAAAATCGCATTGCTTGCAGGAGGCATAGGAATAACCCCATTTGTGAGCATATGCAAATACGCCGCAGACAAACGCTTGAATTCGAAAATTACGCTCTTCTATGGTTGCCGCACTGAAAATGACATAGCATTCAAACAAGAACTTGAATACATGCAAGAAGAAAACAAGAATTTAAAAGTCGTTTTTATCGTTAACGAAGCAACCAGTCAATGGAAAGGCGCAACCGGCGTAATCACTGCAGACATTATTAAGAAGGAACTACCTGATTACCTGGAAAACGTGTTTTATGTTTGTGGACCGCCGCCGATGGTTGCAGCGATGGAGGAACTTGTCGTAAGCATCGGCTTGCAGAAGGCACAGTTAAAACTTGAGTATTTTACGGGTTACCCGTAAACAAAAAAATATTATGGGTAGAACCTGCGGGTTGTTCTTGGAAACGGAATAGCGTCGATGATGTTGTCGAGGTCAAGCATCCAAGTTATCAATCGCTCTAGTCCCATGCCAAAGCCAACATGGGGCACGGTGCCGTAGCGTCTTAAGTCAAGGTACCATTCGTAATCTTCAGGTTTCAAGCCCTGCTCTTTCATACGTTGAATAAGTATGTCCTTGTCTTCTTCCCTTGCTCCGCCTGTGCTGATTTCGCCTATTCGTGGAACCATCATATCCACCGACATTGCAACTTCAGGATGGTCAGGGTACGTCTTGCAATAAAACGCCTTAATCGCTGTAGGGTAATCATAAACGAAGAAGGGTTTGCCGAAATCCTCAGCTAAAACCTTCTCATCCTCATAACCTAAATCAACACCCCAATTCAACGCTTGATTTTTAACTTTAAGCCTATTGATTGCTTCTGCATAAGTTATCCTTGGAAACGGAGTCTTTACTGCTTTCAGCTTTGGTATGTCAGCGCCTAACTCTGCAAACTCTTTTTGGCATTTGTCGCCGATGCTTTGGCAAACATGCGCCATTAAGCCCTCTTCAAACTTCATTAAATCATTCATATCCGCAAAGGGCCATTCTCCTTCAATGTGCCAGTACTCGGTTAAATGCCTGATTGTCCTGCTTTTTTCAGCTCTAAACGATGGAGCGATGCAGTAGACGTTTTCTAAAGAGTAGATTAGAATTTCCAGATAAAGCTGAGAGCTCTGCGTTAAGTAAAGGTCTTGATCAAAATATTTTAAGCCGAAAAGTGTTGAGCCGCCTTCAACTGCTGCTGAAATAAACATTGGCGGCGAAACCTCAGTGTAATCTTGGCTTTTGAAGTATTGACGTGTTGCTTCTAGCACGTCAGCGCGAACCTTCATGACTAAATTCATTTTTCGGCTGCGAAGCCAAAGGTGGCGCATGTCGCGGATGAATTCTTCGCTTTTATCTTTCGCTATTGGAAAGGTTTCTGCTAACCCGATAATCGTTATGGTTTCTGCACTTATTTCGTATCCGCCTGGGGCGCGCTTATCTTCTTTGGCGGTGCCTTCAAGCGTTAGTGAAGATTCAATTGTTAAGCGCAGTGCTTCGTTCCAGCATGGGCTGGTTTTTTTTACTGTACATTGGATTACTCCTGTTGAATCGCGGATTACTAGGAAAACAAGCTCTTTTCCTTCACGTTTACGGTAAACCCAGCCGCGTACAGCTACTTTCTGGTCTGGACAGCATCCTTCTAAGACTTTGCTTATTTTTACCAAAGCCATCAAGCATCAACCGTTTCCATTAATACTTATTTTCAAACCTAAATGCCTATCGATTTTAGGCTTTTAACTTTTAGATACATTTGATCGGCTGCGCAAAGAACATTATTATCCAACTTAATGTTATAAGTTAGCAAGTTTCCTCTAAGAACGACTGAGTCTCCGCGAAAAAGCGCTGCCAACTTCATTATGCTTATGTAATCGGCTCAAGCATATTTAAATTAAGAACGGCGAAAAGAGCGTTTGATTCAAAAATGATTGGTTCATTTTTCCCGCAATTCTTAAATCGCCCTTGCAAAGAGCATATTTAGATTAATAAAATGCAAGGCTCTGGCGAAGGAAAATACAAACTTAAAGCATTGAAAATTTCAGCTATTGCAATCTTCAGCGTTGTAATAGTTGAGCTTTCGATAGGCTGGATTGTTAGGAGTTTAGCTATACAGAGCGACGGTTTACATGCATTGCTTGATGTTGTGTCAACTATCATGTTGTTTTTTGCGGTTCGCGCTTCAATTAAGCCTCCTGACGAGGAACACACTTACGGACATGAGAAGTTTGAAACCATAGGTGGACTAATTGGTGGAGTAGTCTTAATTGCAGTGGCATTCTTAATTTTTTACGAAGCCGCAATAAGATTGATAGAGAACACGCAGATTGTTAAAGGAGTAGAGTTTGCGGGTTTCATCGCAATCGGCTACGCTCTTTTTATTGCTTCTTTAAGAGTTACGGTTTTCAGGAAAACAGAGCATATCCAAAGCCCTTCTATGAAAGTAGGTTTTTACGACGCTGTTTCAGATTTAAGCTCAACTTTGCTAGCTCTTTTGGGGTTTGGCTTAGCCACTTTAGGGTTTAATTATGGAGACGCTTTGGCGTCAATTTTCCTCGGAGTTATGCTTAGTTATTTGAGCGTTAAGCTCGTGCGATCCAGCGTGATGGAACTCAGCGATACGGCATCAAAGGAGCTTGTTCAGAAAACAAGAAAAGTGATTCTTTCACGTGAGGGCATTGTGAAAATTGAAAACCTCAAAGTTCGCAAAGTAAGCTCTAAAATTTTCATAGATGCATCCGTACAAGTTCCAAGCCATATGCCCTTGGAAGAGGCGCATTCTTTAGTATCTACGATTGAGGCTGACTTGAAGCAAGCCCTTGGCAATGTAGACGCCACCATCCATATTGAACCATCAGAAAAAGAAACAAAAATGGATCAGCTAGTAGAAAAACTGGCAACGGTGGAGGGCGTAAAAGAGGTGCATGAAATCTCCACTATTTACACTGGCGGTAAATTCTACATTACTTTGCACGCTTACGTAGATCCTGAACTGTCAGTTGAAGAAGCACATAAAATAGCTGAAACTATCGAGCGAAGAATGCAGGCTGAAATTAAGCCGCTTGAAAACGTCACTGTACATATAGAGCCTTCAGGTATGGCGGTTCCTGCCGCCGAAGTAAATGAGGCACAGCTTAGAAAAGTCATTTACGAAGTTGCCAAAGGCATCGAAGGTAACCTGCGCATAAAACGAATAGTAACTTACGCTGCTGAGGGTAAACGTTACATTAACATCGACTGCTGCTTCACCAAGCAGATTCATATAAAAGAAGCTCACAGGATTGCCTCACAGGTTGAGAAAGAAACAAAAGAGCGCTTTGCAAACGCGGTTGTCACAGTTCATATTGAACCAGAATACGCATAAAATTTTGGAAATCGCTTAATAAACTAAATAAATGCTTCTTTATTTACTGTTTTAGCCGTGGAAGTACTTTAGAGAGCCGATAGCAAAAGACCTTTAATAGTTCTTTAACGCTGAAAGACGAGATGGTGATTTATTCACATGCACAGGTTGCGTGTGGTAGCGGCAGTAGTTTGCACGATTTTTCTTTTCAGCTTAGTTTTGATTCCGTTTGCGAACGCGGACTGGATAATGTTCCACGCGGACCCGTCTCACAGCGGCGCAGGCACAGGTAATCCGGTGCTTACTTCCACGTTGCTCTGGAAATACACCACAGGCAACTGGGTTGATTCGTGTCCTGCTGTTGTCAACGGCGTGGTCTACGTAGGCTCAGATGACGGCAGCGCTTATGCTTTTGGGGCTTCACCTACGTCGTCTAACACTCTACCCATTATGATTGGGGCGGTAGTTGCGGTAGTTATTGTTGCCGCAGTGGTTTTCTTAATGTTTCAAAAGAGATTGAAAACTAAGCCGAAAAGTCAATCGTCTTTTATGGAGGATACAAAACCTGTTTTGTTCGTGCACTCCGCCTTCAAAACTACTTAGCTCGGCAAAGCTCTAAAATCTTGTCTAAAACCAACATAACTAAATTATTCAACATACAAAAGCACTGTTTCATGTTGAAAGTGCGGGACGTTGAGTGTATGTTGAACTATGTTGAATCATATTTGGAGCCTATTAGGATCATCTAGTAGACCGAGGGGGTAAGCTGTGAGAGAGCACACACAAATCGCTAGGCTAAAGAACCGTGTGGGCTTCCTTTAATAGTTCCAAGTTACAGCTAACTTTACAGCGTTTAATGCATTAATTTATAAATTGAAAAATCAATTAAAGATAGATGCAAAATGAAACTTAGAAGAAAGCAATCCAAAGATTCTGCAGGCCAAGAGGAATCGCCGAAAAAAAAGCAGAAGGGTATTCAGGTATCTAAAGTTGAAGTTTCCGACGATATAGTCAAGTTTTTTGTTGCCAAAGGCTTGGTTAAAAAAAAGTGGATTATTGTTAAGGAAATTCCTGCTCTTGAAATTGAACACATTGAGAAGCTTGGAAATGAGTTAAGCGTAACTTGGAAAGGTGCTACTGACGCGTTTTTCACCAAGGGAAAAACTGACTTATTCAGTAAATTGGTCGGTCAAGTTAACGGAATGCTTAATAAGTCTTAAATCTGCATAGCGTAGAAATAGCCTAAGCAGGCAAAAGAAGAAAACGAAACGAATAAGCGATAATAAGATTTAGAGGAAGCTGAGCGGATGAATAAATCACGTTTAAGCATAGTCTTAATAGCCTTAATGGTTAGTTCGTTGGTTTTATTTGGCACTGTACACTTTGGCAAAGCTCAAAGCGCTCTTGTTGCCCCGACGGTGACGACTGCTCCGGTTACGGTTGACCAGGGCCAGACTTCGGTTTTGTCTTCTTCTGCAGTGACCACTGGCTCTGGCGGTTACACGTATCAGTGGTTTGCGAAGGCTCCAAGCGGAAGCTATGCTACGGTGGGTACGGGTTCTACGAGTTACAACTTTGTAACTGCGGGTTCTACGACTACGGGTAGTTGGGGCTTCATACTTCAGGTGACTGACAGTACGGGTGCAGCGGTGAATTCTACTGCGGCTTCTGTTACAGTGGATTCTGCTCTTGTTGCCCCGACGGTGACGACTGCTCCGGTTACGGTTGACCAGGGCCAGACTTCGGTTTTGTCTTCTTCTGCAGTGACCACTGGCTCTGGCGGTTACACGTATCAGTGGTTTGCGAAGGCTCCAAGCGGAAGCTATGCTACGGTGGGTACGAGTTCTACGAGTTACAACTTTATCACTTCAGTCTCCAACGCTACGGGTAGTTGGGGCTTCATACTTCAGGTGACTGACAGTACGGGTGCAGCGGTGAATTCTACTGCCGCATCAGTGACTGTTAATGCGCGTGCTGCGCTACCCCCTTGGGTAAGTGACCTATTGATTGCCATCGTCGTAATAGCAGTGCTCCTAATAATAATCCTGTTTGCGTGGCGCAAGCGCACGCGCAAAATGAGCAGAAAGAAGAATCAACCCGCCGATGTCGCTGTTCAGGTAACCAAAGTTGAGATCGCTGATAATACAGTAAAGTTTTTTGTTGCAAAAGGGCGCCGTAAAAAAAAGTGGGTTATTGTTAAGGAAATTCCCGTTTATGAGATAACACACATTGAGAATTTGGGGAATCAGTTAAGCGTAACATGGAAGGATGTTACTGACGCGTTTTTCACCAAGGAAAAGACTGACTTATTCAGTAAATTGGTCGGTCAAGTTAACGGAATGCTTGAGGACCAGCTTGAGGACCAACGGAAATCCAAGGAGAACAACGAGAAAGCCGCTCTAAGAAAAATAAGAAGAAACGAGCTGTTAGGAGTAATTAACACTTCAATAGGCATCATTGACTCATCGTTTAATGTCCTGATTGGCTTGCAGGAGAAACGGATAAATTGGCAACGGATAGAAGGCTACACTAACGGTTTTGGCGAGAACCTAAGTTTCACAGGGCAAACGATGCCGCCTTTGAACTTGGACTTCTCAAAAATCGCCTCCGCCGTAAAAAGCCAACTTCCAAAAGAAACTTCAAACGAAGCCTACAGCATCTTAAAAGCGGCGTATGGATACTTTAACGGCTTAAGCCTTGACGATGACCCCAAAGAGAATCAACCGAACTTTCACGATGCGAAAGCTGTAATTTCAGCGTATTTCATGTTAAACGACCTTTTACTCGGCAAAATTGTCGGAGACAAAGAAAACAAGGAAGAAATCAGTCAGCTTGAAAGTGCCCTGCAGAATTTAGCTGCCGAAACTAACTTCAAAGTCAACATTGACGAGCTAAAGAGCACCATCAATAAAATCGATGTTGACAGCAACAGAGAAAGCGTTATTGAGCGCAGCAGAGAAATTTTCAAGCAACAACTAAAACAGCAATTAAAACCCAAAGAGGAGTCTTTAACCACAACCCAACCAGTCTCTAAAGTCGAGGTCAGCACTGAGCCAGTCACCGAGCCAGTCTCTAAAGTCGAGGTCAGCACTGAGCCAGTCACTGAGCCAGTCACTGAGCCAGTCTCTAAAGACGAAAAAAAGCAGAAGGGTATACAGGTATCTAAAGTTGAAGTTTCCGACAATATAGCCAAGTTTTTTGCTGCCAAAGGTTTCCGTAAAAAACAGTGGATTGTTGTTAAGGAAATTCCTCTTCTTGAAATTGAGCACATTGAGAAGTTTGGAAATGAGTTAAGCGTAACGTGGAAGGGTGCTACCTACACATTTTTCACCAAGGAAAAAACTGACTTATTTGGTAAATTGGTAGATCAAGTTAACGGAATACTTGAGGGGGTCAGCACTGAGCCAGCTGCACCTCCAACAAATGGTACTCAACCTGCACCTGAAGCAGCTCTGCCTCCAGATTCCAGTCACGAGGTTCAAGCTTAGGCTTTCCACTTTTAATTGTAAATGGAATTGTTCTCGGAATAACCATGGAGTTGGTGGCAGTAGGCTACTTTATTTATAGTGGCAGGTGTAGGAAAGGCAAATTAGCTAGTATCGTAAACCGTCATATAGTATCGTAAATCATCATATATTAGAAAGAATGATTCTTAATAATTATAGGTATGCCTTCACTGTGATATTACTTGAGGATTCGCTATCTTTATTTACAGTTTCCTCATAATGAGTTGGCAGGTAATGGGGGATATATAGATTGACAAAGAATCCACAGTCAAAGGATGATTCATTAGAGGCTTTAGATTTCATAGTGAACGTTCTCAAAGAGCATGAGAGAGATCTGGACAAATTGATTAATGAGTTGGCAACGGTTACCGAGCAACTTGGAGATACAGGCGAATTAAGCGGTAAAGTAGAAAAAGTTGAAGAAAAAATAAACAGTCTGCAGAAAGAAGTAACAAACTTGATCACTTACGTGTCAGGCAGCGCACCAAAAGAAGCACTTCCCGCAGCAGTCAAGGAGCAAACAAGTCAAGCTTCACCTGTTCCGGTGGTTCAGGGTGGGCCTTCCGTGATTTTGCGTTGTAAGCAGTGGGAAGATTTTCAAACTTTAGCTTTCCGAGCTCAAACGTTGTCTTTTAGCTATAAGGAAGATGAGAAGGTTTTCCAAGCTGATGCGCTTAAGGGTAACCAAATTATCACTTATAATGGTGCACTTCCAAAGTTTTCTTCTATTCTGAAAGCGTCGTTGTCTAAGCAACTGGATGTTCCTGAAACAAATATTTTGGAAGGCGTTTTAGCGATAGGGTAAGCTAATATTTTTAATCCTTATTTTTAATTCACAAATCTTTTAAGTATTTTACCAGTATCTCAAGTCTTGTTAGTGATTGGAGGGTTAGTTAAGGTTGAAGGCTAAACCACTCAAGCCAAAAGAGTTTTTCCGTTTTCGAAGCCTTCTCCTTTCTCCTCGATGACGGATGGCAATGAGAGTAGCCAACACACAAAACCAGCCCTCCAACACTAAATATTAAAAACTCATTTTTCACCATTAAATTTTTCCTAAACAAAAAATAGTACCTACGCAAGACAACGAAGCGAACTTCCAGAAGCAAAACAAAAGAAATATCTTGGCAAACAATTTAACAACAGAACGGCATCAGGGCACGATTAAAAACTCGGTATAGCGGCAATAATTCTGTGCTTACTTTTTTTTAACTAAGTTGATGCTTAAAGAACCGGTTGATCAAAGGTCAATACCGAATAAACAAGTTTGATTTAAAAAATCTATGACAAATATCGCATAAGAGCTAATCTACCCCAAGAAAATGCGGCGTAGCTTTTTATAAGGCAAACGCAAATAGAAAAGCCAAGCAAGGTGCAAATGGAATGCCCAAAGTAAAAGTTGCATTAATCGGCGTTGGAAACTGCGCCTCAGCCTTCATCCAAGGCATACAATACTATGGGAAACTTGAGAAAGCGGAAGATCGCATTGGACTGCGTAATCCAGTTTTGGCAGGTTTAAGCCCAAAAGACATAGAGGTGGTCGCAGCTTTTGATGTGGCTGAACGCAAGGTTGGAAAAGACCTCTCAGAAGCCATTTTTGCTAATCCAAATAATGCGCCGCAGGTCTCTGATGTGCCTTCAACAGGCGTTAAAGTTAACAAGGGACCATTGCTTGATGGTGTAGGAAAATCAACTAAAGCTATTATTCAAGTCAGCAGTGCGCCCGACTCGAACGTTGCTAAGGTTCTTAAGGATGCGGGCGCTGAAGTAATGGTTAATTTACTTCCAAGCGGAGCCTCAAAAGCTTCACAATGGTATGCTGAACAAGCCCTAGCGGCAGGATGCGCTTTCGTCAATGCAACGCCGAACTTCATTGCCAGCGATGCTGCGTGGGCTAAACGGTTCGCTGATGCAAAGCTTCCGCTCGTCGGCGACGACTTGGTAGATCAGGTGGGCTCAACTGCTTTGCACAAAACGTTGCTTAAGTTGCTTTCAGATAATGGGGTAAGGATAGATGAGACTTATCAGCTTGATGTTGGTGGAGGAACCGAATCTGTTGACACTTTGGATCGCACTCGTGATGCTAAACGCCAAATTAAAACTGAGTCAGTGGCTGCTTCAATACCTTACAAGGCTGAGATTGTGGCTGGCTCCACGGATTACGTGGATTTCCTGCAGAACAAGCGTGACAGTTACTTCTGGATAAGCGGCGTCTACTTCTGCAATGCACCTATGAAGATTGACCTCAAATTCCAAACTGTTGACGCGCCAAACGCTGGCTCAGTACTCTTCGATATAGTGCGTGCAATGAAATTGGCGTTGAACAAGAAGCTTAATGGCGCCGTTGAGCCAGTTTGCGCTTACGCATTTAAACGTCCACCCCGAATGGTATCGCTTGAGGTTGCAGCAGAAGAATTTGCCAAGTTCATAGCTTAAAAACGTTCAAGTTAGCTAAAGCTTTGCCAATTCGCTTATTATTTTTTCTTTAACGCCGTTTTCTTTCAATGTGTCTTTTAGATAGTTTATTGTTTTTACAGGTGTCGGGTCTACGCCGTGCAGAAGTGCCAAGTAGATGCTTGTGAAGTCGCCGATGCAAATGGTCGATAGCATCTTTGCCAATGGGCTTTTGCCTTGAGCTGGTACTTCAAACATTCCCAAGCCAGCTTTGCCCACCAGCTCTTTTGTGATTTCAATTCTGCTGCGAATTTCAGTTGGCTCCTCTTTGTCTCTGATGAAGATTGCAGAGAAGCATTTGCCGAGTTCACCAGCCCTCTCCCAACCCACAATCTCGTTATGGTTAAGCTCTGAGAAAACCTCCCATTTCGCAGGAATCTTACTGTTCTCATTGAACTGCGTCTTAAACCGCTCAGCTACACTGCGGTAAAAACCAAAACCATAAACGACAGGAGCGGTCTGCCCGATGCCTAAAGCTAAGGTTTTGGAAAAGTTTTCTTTAGCTGGCTTCTCAGGTGAGTTATCCTTGCTGATTTTTTCAAGAAGTGTCAAGGCTTCAGAGAGTTCTTCGGAGGCGCCTGAAACCAACCCCATTTTCTCCATGCACAATAGCAGGGGAACGAACAGGTAGGGAAGCGCTGCACGAGGAGGCATACCTCCCGGAACACGCAGATACGGTACATTGAGCCTTTCAGCGTTCTCCAGCAGGGCGCCGCCGCTGCTTACGCAGTAAATCATGCATTTCCGCTTTAGTGCGTCAAGAAAAGCGCCTAGGGATTCTTCTGTGTCGCCTGAGTAGCTGGTTATTAACACTAGGGTTCTCTTGCCAGCGTATGCAGGAAGTTGGTATTCACGGTTAACCTCAATCGGCACATCTGTTTTGTTTCGAGCCCAATCCTTCAGTAGGTCGCCGCCGATTCCCGAGCCACCCATTCCACTAACAATAATGTTGTCTGGTTTGGGGTAGTTTACTTGGATTTTCTGAGCTAATTTAGCTGCTTTATCGTAAAGCTTAGCGGAGTCCAAACAAAAATTAATCATGTTGCTCTTATCAATAGCTTTAATTTTTTCAGGTTCATCTAAAATGGGTGTCTTCATTTTTTGAATCCTCCAATAACCCGCACTTTTATATCTCATCCCTACTTTTAAGCTCAACGCAGACACACATTAACCAAGCGGCAGGAAGCAGAAAGCGTCATGGATAAAAAGAAACTTGCAATCGCCATTCCAGCATCCGTAATCTCTGACACGCCACATTTGCGAGAGAAAACATCAAAAATCGGCTTGATTGGAAGGGCAGCGGCGATTTTCAGGGTGGATGAAATCATAGTTTACCCAGACAACCCTAAAGCCAATCAGGTAAGAGACTTGGATTTTATCGTGTTGCTGCTAAGTTACTTGGAAACGCCCCAGTATCTTCGCAAAAGACTCTTCAAACTTGAGCCCAGCTTGCAATTTGCTGGGATTTTGCCTCCGTTGCGTACGCCTCATCATCCTGTGAGCGGTAAAACTCGGGATTTGAAGGTTGGCGAGTACCGTGAAGCAGTGGTTTTGTCTCAAGCTAAAGAGGGTTTGCTTGTGGACATTGGCGTTGATCAGCCGGCACTTTTGAGGGAAAAACAGTTCGCTGACGGTGACCGCTTAACGGTACAAGTTGTTAAAGTGGGCGAACGGGTTGAAGTTCAAACTGTAGATCGTGAGAGCGTTCCGTTTTATTGGGGTTTCAGGGTTCGTGTGGAAAAACGATCTTTTGGGCAACTTGCGAGGGATGGCGGGTTTGATTTGGTTATTGCTACTGCAAGGATTGGCGATAAATTCTTGGATGTTGCAGGTCAGATAGGGCAAAAATTGAGCGACGCGCAGCATGTTTTAGTGGCTTTTGGTGCTCCGTCGCGTGGTTTGCATGAGATTGCCAAAGAGGAAGGCGCAAGGCTTGAGGCGATTGTTGATTTTGTTGTAAACATGATTCCTGAGCAGGGTACTGCGACAGTTAGGACTGAAGAGGCGCTTTTGGCTTCATTAGCTATTTTGAACATACAATTTCACAGCTAAATAATTCATTCTTCTTCATATTTTGCCCGATTGTTTTTTTTGTTTTTTAGCTAAAGAAATAAATGCATCTTTGATTATTTGGCTCTCTATGCTGTATCTTGACGTTGCAATGCCGACTGCGTTGTTGATTGTGGTTACTGTTGCTATGCTTTTAAACAAACGTGCTGAAGGAAAACTGATGGCAACGGTTGAGGAAAAAGAGTTCAAGACAAAAGACATAATCCTTCTTGTCATCTTCATGACTATCATAATTTCCGCAATTGCTTACACATCACTAATTAACCCAGGCGCGGTCTTTGAAAACGTCCTTCTTGTGTTCTTTCTCTCATCGTACACTGTGCTGCTTTTCACGTTTTCATACGTGTTCTCTAACCTCCCAAAAACAAGAGCGCAGTTAATTTCCGTGGGGTTCGGCGTTGCAAGCTTAGTGGCTGGCTTCGCTTGCCTTTTAGCTCCACTTCAAGATGCATATACAATTTATAGGGTAATAGCGTTTTTTGGTCTAGCCGCCTTCTGCTTTGGCAGCTTAGTTTATGCACAGAAAAAGACATCCCTTAAAGAGCGCTGGTATGTGGCTGTTCAGCCGCCAGCAATATTTGTGCTGTTATTTGTGTTCTTTAACTTCATTAGCAACAAAGGCACCATAGCAGTTTGGTTTCCGTATCTTCTGGATGTTTTTGGCTTAACCTTCGCGATTTTAATAATTCTGTATCTTAGCTCACTGTTCAGCTGGAAGACTGTTGGGCTCTTCGCAGCTCTCCTAACAGCAATGGACATTACTCTGGTCATACTGACACCAGCAATGGTTACGGCTGCAACTTCTTTCACTTCACTTGGGCTTCCAGTGCTGGTTTGGTTGCCAAACATTCCCCTTATTACGCAGAGCGGTGGCATTCTGCTTAGAGGGCTTGGTTTAGGCGACTTTTTCTTTGCAGGAGTATTAACCGTTCAAACATACAACAAATTCGGTAAAAAGACTGCCTTCATAGCTGCCGTGGGAATGGCCGTAGCTTTCGGCATCTGGGAAGCATTCCTAGAGGACATAATAAATGGGCTAAAGCCAATCGTTGGCAGAGACATCGGCGGTTTTCCAGGAACTGTGATGATTATTAGCGGTTGGGCACCCATTATCGCTTGGAAATTACTTAGCGAAAGAAACAAGCTAGCTAAAATGCCAGTTGCTAAGGAACCAGTCGAAGCACCCAAAGAACAAAGTTTACCTATACAGTAGACAGCTTTCTCTTAGTTTTATCGTCTACAGTAGAGAATAAATAATTTTTGGGGAAAAATTGGTTAAAAATAAGAGAGAGGCTAATTTACCCGAATAAGTGTCACGTTAAAGGGTGACTTATTAACTATAAATAAGGATAAACAAGAAAAAATCAGTCAGAAACGGCTTTTCCAACTCGTTAAGATCAGCTATAACCTTGTTTATTAAAGTGTTGAATCGCTCAGGATGCTTTCCTTTGAATCGGTCAAGGCGATAACGTGATCTCATAAAGGCTTTCCAGCCCTTTTTAGTATTAGTGCTGCCGTCTAATAGCAAACTTGGCAATTTACGCTTAACACGATCAGCGTCAACCAAAAAACTCAAGCCTCACTTTTAAGTTGGCTTTCTCTAATGATTTCTATCATTTTAGGTAGGAAATCAATGTACTGCTCTTTTTCTACATAAATCGACTTTTCAACCGCTTCGATTAAGTTGTTGATTAAGATTCTATAGGGCCGTGTCACCGCTTGTAACTTATATTCTGTGACCTCATGCGTGAAAGTATCCCATGCCTCTTTTTCTTCAGAATCACAAAGAAAAATAACATTACCCTTAATTTCACCATGAACGCTTTTTGTCTTATCAGGCTTCCAGAGTACAATCAAATTAACATTTAAACGACTAAGCGCCTCTTGCATCTGCTTTTGAACCTTAACGGTCTGAGCTTTCAACACCATTAAGAAAACCCCTTCTTTTTACGTGTTTCAAGATGCCTTTTGCCTACGTTCTGCATGTTGCATTTTTTGCAGAGTTTCGATTTGTAGGTTCTTAAAGGCCGTCCACAGCTAGGGCAAGGACGCCTTAACTTGCCGTTATAGTCAAGAACATGCTCACTGAATTTAGTGGAAAGGCTTGCAAGATCGACCTTCAGTTTGGTATATCGTTCGAGAATTGCTTTAACCGACATCTTAAGCCTCTCCTTTTTCTTCTTGTTTTTTACTTGCTTCAGCTAACAGCTTCAGATATGCAAGATTAGGGTCGTTATCTTCAATCATTGGAGAAATCATTGGAGTAAAATTTCTCTCTTTCTCGGTAGCTTCTTCTTCTAGTTCCTTACTAGGGGGAACCTCCAGAATCGGTTTCCCCTCCGACCCCATCCCCTTAGGAATGAGTGCCTCAACATGACTATTAACGGAGATAGAGATTTTTTCATTGGCAACTAAACCACTATCACCTTTCATACAAGCTTGAGAGAAAATGACCGCTTGGCAAACAGCCCAACGGCGACCGCCAATCTTACGCAGAAACCCGAATTTCTCAAGGTAGCCTTTGCGTGATATCCCGACTATGTGGTTGTCGCCACATCTCCCGGTGCGAACGTGTCCTCCATATCCTTTGTAGCTTCGTAAAGTTTCTTTATCCGCTCCGATGTAATCCTCAATCAAACAGGTTAAATCTTCATCAGATAAGACTTGGCTAGGAAACATATCATTGATAATGGCGATTAATTGTTTACAGCGTTCCTTAACGATTGACCCCTTACGGCAAATATCAATAGAGGACTTAGGCGCCTTTCGATGTGTAGTAAAAACGGTTCTTACGGTCTTGCTTTCAGCAAAACTTTTAACTTGAGTCGTGGAATCATTTACCATAGGCTCGCCTCTCAACAGTAGATCAAAACTTTAGAAGGGCGGCTCCCTAGGTTCTTTGAGGTATAATTTTGAAGAACACTAGTTTTATTGGTTTTGGAGCCGTCCCTCGCAAGAGGGATAGGGCTAAGGCATATTTGTACTTTAAGAGCCAAGCACAGTCGCTCTTTGATTTTAGAGAAGCCAGAAACGCAGAAGACATCTTCCGCGTTACGCTTCTAGCTTCCCTAAACAACGGTTACGTCGAAGGATCAGCTGATACATTGAGCCTGTGTGGCCAGACCGTACGTAACCACCTTAAACACCAAGAACCAAAAAGAATTCTTCAAGCCAACACAGATCTACTGCAGGAAATGAAGAGATACGGTGCCTTCTCAAGATTGCTCACATTAGCAATAGATTTACACGATGAAATGTACTACGGCGACCCAGAAACGCAAGGCGTAACTGGTACCAAACCAAAGAAAGGTTCATACTACGCTTACAAGTTCGCAACAGCCAGCGTCTTGCTAGATGGCCAACGTTTCACTCTGGCTGTCGAGCCCATTATCAAGTTAAGCGTACTTGAACATGTTAGGCAGCTAATAAACCAGATACTTGACCTCGGCGTCAAAATACGGCTGATTCTCTTCGACAGAGGCTACTTTAGCACTGCGCTCATAAACTACCTAAACACGTTGCCCTTTGGCTACATTATTCAGTTGCCGGCCAGTATCAAGGGGCTAAAGGAAGACGAAGACCGACTCTACACGACCAGAAGACACGGAACACCAAAACGTGAGCAGGCCACGTTTAGGCTTGTAACTTTCAGGGGAAGAGACTTTCATGGGAAGGTTAAACTGTTCATTTTTGCCACAAACACGAGTCTTAAGCCATTAAGGATTAGGCGGTTGTTTCGGAAGCGTTGGGGCATAGAGACTAGCTATCGGATGATTCGCAAATTCTTGGCTAAGACAACTTCCAGGCGTTACAGGGCTAGACTGCTATATTTCTATTTGGCTGTTGTGCTGTATAATTTGTGGGTTAAGCTTAATTTTAGGCAGGAGGAACCGTTGTCAGCTGACGTTTTGAGGCTGCACTTGGCAGTGTTCTTGGTGATTTCTTTTTTGCCAGATTTGGAGAAGCCGATTGATGGAGAGTTAAGTCTTCAGGAGGAACTATGAGGTTAATTTTTTGATCTACTG
>JBEKBM010000014.1:0-80028 GCA_050015395.1 Bathyarchaeia archaeon | reverse complement strand
ATTTTAGACGCAAATTTTGGTGAGATAGCTAAACCTGGAGAGTTAGATGCAAAGCTGAAGATGATTCCTGGCGTTGTGGAAACAGGTTTTTTTGTCGGGTTGACTGATATTGTTTATCTCGGGACAAGTAGTGCTGTTGAAAAAATTGAGAAAATAAGATAAAGCAGTTTAATCTAGATTTTTTAGTTGCGACTAATCGCAGGGCAATAGTTGAGACTATTGAGCCAGGGCTTGGAGTAAATTTTTTTGTCCAAACAAATGCTATTGCGATTGTCCAGACAATTGTTTATTGCGCATCTTTGAGGTAGGCGTCTTAGCTTTAAAGAAGTTTAGCAGTCTCCAAATCGTTTTAGGGATCAACTTTTTTACTGTTTACGATTTTCGTGTGTGCGCCGAAGGCGCTTAAATGGTATCCTTTCATTTTTTGGACTTTGCGATGACCTTATCCATAACTATTTTTTTCTTAGAATAGTAATATTATCTGACTTTGCTTCTTTCAGTTTTTTAAGCCTAGAACGTTCAAACCAACCTATGAATTCGAACTGGTCACTTAATTTCACGATAGACATGAATTCTTGAGGAAACACGTATTTCAAAACATGTGTTTCCAAAAGGCTTGATTTCTTGCCATTATCATCAACCTCTAAGGTTATTTTCTCCTCGTAGGTCTGAGCAAGAAGGTCTCTTAACTCCGGCTTGTAGGTTGTTTCAATCTTGATTCCATTTCTTTCCGAGGTCCAGCGTTGGGGTATAGACCATATCCTTGTCCAGTCTAAACACAAATTTTCAATTAGATACAGTCCTCCTGAATTGAGAGAATTTGATACGCAATCTAGATGTCTTAGCAGTTCATCGTTATTTTTGAAGACGAAAGAGCCCATCATTATAAATGCAAAATCTACTTTTTCCCGCAAAGAAAAGTTTGCCTTATCCGCTCTGACCGTTTGCAATTTGAATTTTTTTCTTTTGATTTTTGATTAAGATAATCTAACATCTCGACACTCAGGTCTAAGCCTATTGCTTGATAACCCCTCTCTGCAATTTCTCTCAGCTGCAAGCTTGGACCACAGGCGATATCCAAAATCCTGTTAACCTTTATCTTACTGTATTTTTTGATAAACTTTTCAAACAAGTTCACTTGCTTCTTGGCATCTATGAAACTAAACGCAATCTCATAATAAACTGGCTGTTTGTATATTGCCATGGTTCAAAGCTAGTTGATTCTTGCCTTAAATATTTTGGTCGAGGACTGAGAAGAACAATTTTAACTTTGTCCGCATATTTGGATATTGGTTTGAGACTTTGCGTGTTTGAGAGAAGTCACGTGCTATTGTTGCGATAACCGGTTGTTGCACGGTTTGTCATGCTTATTGCACGTTTTCCCATTGTTTTAGCTCTTTATTGTGTTTTCCAGACAATGTGCTCGCTTCCGATGCCTTTTTGGCTGTTGGTAGTATAGTGATAGTGAATCTGAGCGTCAAAGTGATGACTATTGAGCCTGTATAGGCAAGCAAGCCATGTAAAGGACAGGTTTACTGATCTCCTACCGCTCGAAGGAATTTTTGATATGCGTTATGTGAAAATGAAGGAATTCTTGTTCTGATAGGGCTTTGTTGATTAGGTCTTGTATTGCAGCGTTCAAGTTGCCGCTGTAGTAGGGTCTCACGATTTTTTCCGCAAACTCGGTAATGAGCGAAGCTGGAACATCATGAAACGTTAAATCAACTAAGAAGTCTTCCTCGGTAGCTAATAGTGCTGTTTTCTTTTTCATATGCGGATCACTTTTGGTTGCGCTTATGGTTTTGGATTGCTTAAAAGATGAGTCAAGAAACTACTGTGTTAAGCAGTGGAGGGTTAAGTGAAAGTGAATTTAACTTTCACCAACAGAATTTGTTATGCCTTTTCTCGCTTTTTCTTGCTTTATCAAGAATGTTCAGTAAAATCTGAGATAGATAGGCATGAATAAGCCAAAGCTGCTTACTTTCCAGATGGCACAAGACGCAGACTTGATTGTTACAATGGGCTGCAACGACCAAGGAATTTGCCCCGGTCCCTTCTTTAAGCCAACGGTTGATTGGAAACTTGAGGACCCGAAAGGTAAACCTATCGAAAAAGTCCGAGAAATCAGAGATGAAATTGAGAGCAGAGTTAAAAGACTAATTTTGGTGGAAAAGTAACAATAATAAAACCGTGGTTAAGAGCTGCGTAGGACGATCATGGTGTTGGTTTTCACTATGCCCTCAACCATGCGGATTTTCTCTATGCACTCGTTTACCTCTGTCATGTTCATTCCGCTGATGACTGCTACGATGTCATATTCGCCGCTGACTTCATAGGTTGTTTCAACATTTGGGATTGTTTGGATTTTCTTTGACACTTCCTGTGTTGGATGGGCTGGGTTGGTTGCGAGTAAAGTTATGGCTTGGGCGCCTTCTGCAACGCCAATTTTAACCGTGAATTTGCGTATTACTCCTTCGTCGCTTAATGTTTTGATTCTTTTCCGTACAGCGCCTTCAGATAAGCCTACTTTAGCGCCTATTTCGCCGTAGCCTGCTCTTGCGTCATCTTTTAGGAGTTTGATTATTTCTTTGTCTTTTTCATCCATTTCTTGTCGCCGAATGCTATTGCTGTGGGAAAAATTTAACGTTTTCCCTATTTAGCGCTTGAAGTGTGATGCGGATTTCGTTGTGCTTACCTGTTTATTGTGCGTTTTTCGGTTTATTACGCCCTTTGTATGCTTGTTAGCTGCACCAAATGGAACATTAACAATCCAAGTTGTAACAAATAAGTCACAATGTTTAAATTGAAAGTCGAATTAATGAAAAAGACATTTCCGAATAAAATAAAGTGACGAATAAAAAATGATTAAACCAGTAAATGCAAACCCTCAAGAGGTGAAGGTTATAAACAAGGCAAGATGCCCTGACTGCGATGCAGAGCTTGATGTTCCAGTAGACACAGAGAAGGGAGAAATTCTAAGCTGTCCCGGATGCGGACTTGAACTTGAAGTTAAGCAAGTAAAAGGCGGATGCGTCGACCTTCAAGAATTAACCATTGAAGGAGAAGACTGGGGCGAATAAACAGTATCCCTAAAGCGCCTTCATTATTTAAATCAGTTTTTTGAATTAATTTTTTTGATGGAAGCAGAAAAGCGATGAGCATAGCACTCCTATATGAGCGGTCAGAAAACGACGAAAACGGCATAAAACTTACTGCACAACAATTAGGCATTGACCTTACTTTTCTGCCATTCAGAAAAATCGCCTTATCAATCTCTAAAGAAGGTTTCAGCGCTAAAACTAAAGGCAAAGACTACACAAGCATAATCAAAGACACGGCTGTCGTACTTAACCGCGCGCAAAGCAAAAACCGCCGCCTCCAAGCCTCATACACCATGGAACAACTCGGCAAAAAAACACTAAACAGCTCTCAAATAGAATTCATCTGCTACAGCAAACTACGCACTCTGCTAAACCTATGGAAAGAAGGCATCCCAATCCCCAAAACAGTCTACGTCCCATGCGACCCAACCGACACCATGAAAAACGGCAAAGAAATTCACAACGAGAAAGACATTGCAGAACTGTTTCAACAAGAAATCCCTCTCTCCGAAGGCATAGTGATTAAAGCCGACGCTGGAACCCACGGCAAAATGATCATGCTAGCAAAAAGCCAAGAAGAACTCATCATTAACATCCAAGAAACCAGACCCTCAATAATCAACCCTGTCGGCGTAGTCGCGCAGGAACTGGTTCAGAAATGGTTTTACGATTTAAGAATAATCGTTTCTAAAGAGAAAGGTAAACAACCCTTTTGCTATCACACCGCAATGGCAAGAGCCGGCTTTAAGGATTTTAGAACAAACACTTTCTTGGGCAACTTGGTTTTCGGCGCCAAATTACCCAAAAGCATTCAGGAGTTGGCGGTGAAATGTGGCAAAACCCTCGGCAAAGGCAGCGAAGCGTGGATTTTCGCTTTAGACGCCATGGTAAACGTTAAAGAAAACAAATCGGTTGACGACGCTTACATTAAAGGTGAACTTGATAAGGCAGGAAGAGCGTTTTTGCCTGTTCAAAGGGTTAAGCAGGATGAGACTCGCCTAACTGCCTTCCAAGCATGGAACAGTAAACTAGAAAAAGCGTTCCAAGGCTATGCGAATAGTGAGCATTACGAAAATGTTAAAAAGATAATTGAAGAAAACGTAGAAAAAAATAAGAGTGCCTTGGTGTTTCATGAGTCGAATTCTTGCCCAGAGTTCTGGGAGAACACTCGGCTCGCAACAGGCCTCAACGTGGCGGTTCCACTCTTGAGAGGCGCCCAAAGCCTAATTGACCATTAATCAAAAAAGGTAAACAGCAATGTTGAGAATTGGAATAATCGGCGGTTCAGGATACGTTGGCAGCGAACTCCTGCGGCTGTTGCTTCTTCATCCGCAAGCAGAGGTAACTACGGTTACTTCACGCCAAAGCGTAGGAGAATACGTCTTCAACGTACACCCTAACCTGCGAGGATTGACACAGCTAAAATTTGTTCCTCAAGATATGGCTGAGTTGCAGAAAAACTGTGACTTAATCTTCACCGCAACCCCACACGGAGGCTCAGTTAATTTAGTTCCTAAACTTTTAGAGGTAGGCTTAAAAGTAATCGACATGAGCGCTGACTTCCGCCTCAAAAACCCAGCCGACTACGAAACTTACTACGGCTGGAAACATGCCCACCCAGAAATGCTCAAAGAAGCGGCATACGGCCTGCCAGAACTTCATCGGGAAGAAATAAAGAACGCTAAGCTCGTTGCTTGTCCAGGCTGCATGGCGACATCCGCCATTTTGGGCTTAGCGCCTATAGTGAAAGCTGGGCTTGTTGACAAAGACAAAATCGTAGTGGACCTAAAAGTTGGTTCTTCCGGCGGCGGCAGCAAACCCTCCATCTCATCGCATCATCCAGAGCGGTTTAGCGGAGTGCGACCCTACAAGGTCGTTGGGCACCGCCACATCGCCGAGGTAGAGCAGGAACTTAACGCGTTAACTAATGAACACGTAAAAATCTCGTTCACTCCGCATGCTGTAAACATGGTACGCGGTATCCTCGCCACTATCTACACTTTCCCCAAACAACCCATAACCAGCAAAGACATTTGGAAAGCTCTCCGCGGACAATATGGCAGTGAACCGTTCATACGCTTGGTGAAATATCAGAAGGGGCCGTATCAGTTGCCTGATCCGAAAGTGACCATGGGCACAAACTACTGTGACATCGGCTTCGAGATAGATGAGCATGCGAATCGGCTTTTGCTTTTCTCAGCCCTCGACAACATGACCAAAGGTGCAGCAGGTCAAGGCGTACAATGCATGAACATTCTAATGGGCATTGATGAGACAACTGGGCTAAAGAGTACTGGTTTCCATCCGATGTGATAGCTATGCTGCTTGTAATTAAGATAGGTGGAAGCATACTCAAAGAGGGCGCATCGCAAGATTTAGTCGCCGACCTAAAAGACGTAGCCAAAGACAACAAGGTCATCCTTGTGCACGGCGGAGGCGTAGAAGTCACCGAAATCGCCTCTAAACTTGGCAAAGAACAAAAATTCATAATTTCGCCAGAAGGGTTCAGAAGCCGCTACACCGACAAAGAAACAATTGAGATTTACACTATGGTTATGGCAGGCAAAATCAACAAGCAAATCGTTTTAGCATTGCAAAGCCAAGGCATCCAAGCTGTAGGCATAACTGGCTTAGATGCGGCAACCTTGAAAGCTGAACGAAAAACCAAACTCATCCACATCGACGAACGGGGCAGAAAAAAAGTTATCGATGGTGGCTATACTGGAAAAATAACTCAAGTTAACTCTGAACTGCTAAACCTTCTGCTTGAAAAAGGCTACGTGCCAATTGTGACGCCTATAGCGCTTAGCCAAGATTTTGAACCGCTCAACGTGGACGGTGACCGAACAGCCGCCATAATCGCGGGCGCCCTTAAAGCAGACCGCTTAATCCTGCTCACCGACGTGGCGGGCTTAATGCTCAAGGGCGAGTGCGTTCCAAAAATTAGCGCAACTGAGGTTAAAGAAGTCATGTCAAGCATTGGGCAAGGCATGAGCACCAAAGTCCACGCGGCGCTAGAAGCTTTAAACCAGGGCGTCAAGGAAGTCTTAGTTACCGCGGGCACGGGAAATCAGCCTATTAGTTGTGCTTTGAATCATAAGGTTGGTACAGTGATAACTAGTGAATGACAAAGACATAATGGATATTGAAAATCGGTTCATGGCGAATGTTTTCTCCAAAAAACCAATCGTACTAACAAAAGGCAAAGGCGCGCTTGTCTGGGACATAAATGGCAAAGAATACTTGGATTGTTCAAGCAGCTACGGCGTAGCGTTACTGGGGCATTGCCACCCAAAAGTTGTAGCAGCCATCCAAGCTCAGGCAGAGCAGCTTATTACATGTCACAGCGGCTACTACAACGACAAACGAGCAGAATTCATACAAAAACTTGTGCAGATAACGCCGAAAGGCTTAGACAAAGCGTTCCTTTCAAACAGTGGAGCCGAATCCGTCGAATGCGCTATAAAACTAGCCCGCAAATACACGGGCAAACCAGAAATAATTGCTCTGATGGGTGCTTTTCATGGCAAAACCATGGGAGCCTTATCAGCAACATGGGACAAGAAATACCGCGAGCCTTTCATGCCGCTTGTTCCCGAGTTCAAGCATGTAGCCCCTGACAACGCCGATAAAATCCGTGAAGTCATAACTGAGAAAACAGCCGCAGTCTTGATGGAGCCAATCCGCGGTGAAGGCGGCGTTCGCGTTCCACCTGACGGTTACTTGCAGGCAGTGCGGCAAATCTGCGATGAAAAGAATGTTTTGTTAATCTTTGATGAAGTGCAAACCAGTTTCGGGCGCACGGGCAAACTGTTCGGGTGCCAGAACTGGGGTGTTACGCCCGATGTTATGTGTTTGGCGAAACCGTTTGCAGGCGGCTTACCAATCGGCATAACCGTTGCCAAGGAGAACATTATGTCAGCGCTTAAAGTAGGTGAACACTCGACCACTTTCAGTGGAAGCCCGCTGGTTTGTGCCGCAGGATGCGCCGCCATAGATGCGCTTGTAGAAGAAAAACTCACTGACCGAGCAGCCGTTATGGGCAAGTATTTCAAGGCTCAGCTGGAAGGCTTGCAGGCTAAGCATAAAATCATCAAGGAAGTTCGCGGCTTAGGATTAATGCTTGGCATGGAACTGCGCTTCGATGTTCACAACGTAATTCTTAAAGCGGCGGAAAAAGGTGTTTTGGTGCTGGATGCTGGAAGAACCGTGGTTCGACTGTTGCCGCCCTTGGTGATTGAGAAAGAACAGATCGATCGGGCAGTCTCGGTTCTGGATGAGGTTTTGGGGGAAGAGGAAAATGAGCGAGCAAGCAGTACGGTTCCTAACTAACCTTCTGGGCATTTACAGTCCTTCAGGAAAAGAAGAGGACGCAGCCAACTTCCTAGCTTATGAAATGAAGCGGATGGGTTTTGAGGTTGGCAAAGACGCCATCGGAAACGTTATAGGCGTTGTCGGCGAGGGCGAACCAGTCATCCTATTATGCGGGCACATGGATACGGTGGCTGGGCATCTGCCGCTTCGGATTGAAGAAGGCAAAATCTACGCTCGAGGCGCCGTGGACGCGAAAGGTCCGCTTGCCGCAATGATTATGGCTGCAGTCTCGGCTGCTAAGGAGCCTGAGTTTAAGGGTAAAATTTTGGTTGCCAGTGTTGTGGAAGAGGAAGCTACCAGCCGTGGTGTGAAGCATCTGATAACTCAGGGAATTAAGGCTGACTACGCTATTTTCGGTGAACCCAGCGGCGTTGAGAACGTAACCATTGGCTACAAAGGGCAAATCCAGCTCAAAATCGTTTGCAAAACTGAGACGGGGCATTCTTCTACGCCTTGGCTTTACGATAATGCCTTGGAGAAAGCGTATGAGGTTTGGGGACTAATTAAAAATGCTTCTTCATATCCGTCGTTGGATCCTTCGGAAAGCCCATTTAATGCGGTTACGGCATGTTTGGTTAAAGTTATGGGTGGCAGAGCAACGTCTGTTGTTCCCTTTGAGGCTGAGATGCACCTTGACGTTCGAGTGCCAATACAGTTTACCACGGCTCAGGTTTTTGAGCAGATAGAGAAGATAATTGCGAAGTACCAAGCTGCCAATCCAAAGGTTGCAGTGAAAGCAACCGTTCTAGACACCGTTGAGCCGTTCGAAGTTAACAAGACTTCGCCAATAGTGCATGTCCTGTCTTCGTCTGTTAGAAAAGTGCTGAACAAGCCTGCAACGCTTCTGCGCAAAACAGGCACCGGCGACATGAACATCCTTGGCAAAGCCATGAACTTGCCAATAGTCACTTATGGTCCAGGTGACTCACATCTTGATCACACCTTGGATGAGCATATTGAGATAAGTGAGTATTTGGATGCGATTCAGGTTTACAAGGAGACAATCCTTAGATTATCTGAACTGCATAATAATAGGAATGGAAATCAACAGGCAACCTAAATTCGTCATTGCGTTACTTTCTGAAGAAAATGTAATTAGTATTCCCCCATACTTGTTATTGGTACCCATACCAAAATTTTTACCGCTTTCAACAGGGATTGGTTGGTACCTATGCAACACCAGCTTTGAAAAAAGCGTTATAAAACCTACGGCATTTATGTTTTTGTATTTCTTGCGTTTAGCGACCTAATGCCGTTTGAAAATAGAAAGCAGTAAGGAGCGGGTAGCAGTATTGGTTAAAACTTTATGCGAAAATTGGGTACTATGAGATCCTTAAGCATGCTCTCAATTGCAATCGCATTTCTGGCATATGTGTTCGCCTAATTACTGGAGCTTCATGAAGACAGGAATATGATATGAAAAGAAAAAGGAATGGGTTTGGAAACTGTTAGGGCATTGGCGGTGAGGGTGGCGGTGGGGGTGGTGGAGGTAGTTTTTGGCGTTTTCTTAGTAACATCAAAGCGGCGATGACAACTACAACGATCACTACTACGATTACTATGGGCAATGTTGGGAATTGTACTGTTGATGTTGAAGGTGGAGGGGTGGGAGAAGAAGTAGGCTGTGATGATGCAGAATTCGTCAAGGTTAATGTATCAACCATTAATGTGTAATTTGCTATTTCACTTGTTAATTGAGATGTGTCATCTGCGGGTGTTGCGAAAAATTCTACTGCGCCGCCAGGGGCCATCGAGCTAGCTAAATAATCCGTGTAATTCAAACCTATAACTGTCCCGCTACTGTTATAAAATGTTGCAACGACCCAGGGATGTTGAGCCACTTGGTTGCCAGTGTTCACAATGGTTCCTACAACAATGTAGCTGCCATTGCCAGGGAGGTAAGGAGAGCTGCCATATGGAATCGTCAAACCTGTATATTGTCTGGCAGTGGTATCAGTAACGGAAGTAACTGTAACAGAGACAGAGCTGACTGAAGGGACCCAGCTTAGGTCGTCTGTAGCGCTGCTTGCAGCAGTAAAGTCCAAGTAGAACGGAGCTTTCTGAGTAGGACGCATGTCATACACGAATGCTTGGGTGGTAGTTGTGGCCAACTTCTGTTCGGTGGAACTGAAAGCAGTGCCTTCGACAGTTACGTTTCCTATGATGTTTGAACCCACATTCTCTACTTCACCGACGACGATCAAATCGCCATGTTCTGATGCCAGAACAGTGTTTGATGGGGCAACATACCAGCTGTGAGAAAGAACACTGACTTCAGATGTGCCTGCTTTCACACTTTGCGTAGACAACATACTAAACGCAGCTAAAACTAAAGCTGCAATAATTACAATAGTTATTATCTTTTTCAAATCATCTTCCCTTCAACGTTGGAATGATTTCCTGATAAAGTAGTTTTTAGTTATTAAAGTTTTCATATTTAACGATTTTATGTAGTTGCTTTGCTACTGGTGGAGATGGATTCTTGGAAGGACGCGGGAGTTAGGTTTAGGCGTTGTTATTCGTAAATATTCCTTTTTTAATATGAGTGGGCATGTAAAGTATAGACAAGGTTTTTGAACTTTAGCAAGAAAGGTATTGGGAGGCGGGAAGTATGAGCAAGGATGGTTTTGTGTCCTCAATTAAAGAGAGTGAACTCAAGGAAGGCCACATGAAGCCTGTGCGTGTTAAGGGCAGGCCTATTTTGCTGGTACGGCAAGGCGGAGCGGTTTTTGGGGTATCAAATCGTTGTCCGCATGAGGGTTGCTCTTTTGAAGGAGGAATTCTGAAAGATTACCTTGTTATGTGTCCCTGTCACGGTTGGAAATTTGATGTTCGAAATGGGCAATACCAGGAAATCCCGCAAGTAACTTTGGATTGCTATCGATGCAAAATTGAAAACGGAAAAATATTTGTTGAAATCAAGAACAATGAATAGTGACCAATAAACGGGTACTTAGAGCGATTCAGGTTTACAGGGAGAAGCTTTCCCGATTTGCTGGCAACTTTATTATTTTAGAAAATTAACAAATTAGTGTTTTGCTATTTGTAGGATTTAGTCAAATTGGATCTACGTGGTATGCATCTGCCTTAACCAAAACTCACAGGTTTGTGAGACCCTTTTAAACATAGTCAACAAATCCTTCAATTCTTCGACGAGATTTTTGTGATCCGGAACTCATAATTTTTCGATAAAGGTGAAATTTTAATTCAACAATCCTTAAATGAATAGTTATGGGCAAAGATCTGCGCCGCGTACTTGGGTTTTGGAATTCAGTGGCTATAGGCATCGCTGCCATAGGCGCAGGCATATTCGTGTGTGCGGTAGAACTGGGTTTAAAGCTCTTTCGGAGCGGATACATAGGTGTCGGTTTTGTGGGGCGGGGGCGGTTATGCTACGGGACTATAACGCGGCTAGGAACATTAAGCATCGTGGTTTAGAGGTGGTAGGGTGGGGCATACCCGAACCATCCACCCCTAATCGGGTGCGAGAACGCTTGCAGAAATTAAAACCTCTATTCCGTTTAAAACGGAACAAGTTTTAGTTGAGGAAGCAAGAATCCCCCAGCCTTAGTCTGGGAGAGTGTCAATCTTAGATTGAAGAATTGTTGTATCCAATAGCCACACACACAAATTTAAAAACAAAACAGTTTTAGTTAGTTTGATGGTATTATGAAAGAGAATTTTGAATGCCCGTGGTGTGGCTCAAATTTTGAAAAAAGCAAAGAACTAGATTTGCATGCACGTAAACATTATGAACCGCCATTATGTTCATAATTGCTAAGGTCGTCTGAGCTTCTAGCAGAATTTTCTTTGCCGTGGAATTTTCCAGTTCTCAAGTAGCGGACAGGTAAACTACTGGACTGACTACTTCCTCACCGTTGAAGTCTTGGAGACCTCAGCTTGTTCGCTGTTTATTCCGCGCCAGGTAATTTTATAGCCGAGTTGAGTTAAGGCGCAGGACGCGTCACTTACTCCCTCAGCTTCAATAACTCTTATTGCTTCGATAAGTGGTAACTTTCCTGATTGTTTTAGGCATTCTTCGATTCGATTGTTGATTTGAATTAGCTTTTCTTTACTCACTAGAATGTTAGGCATTGCCACGTAACCTGAAGGAGGATTAACTGTTAGAACCGCTTTGGCGGCTTCTGTGGAAATGCCGATTCTAGCGGCAAATTCGTCGTAGGAGACAACTGGCTCCGTAAATTTAACTTGGAGGTTCTCTAAGAATTTAATCTCCCTAGCTTTGACTCCTTCGAAAGCGGTTTCCAAGTAACGCAGAATTGAAGCGAGGGGAATTTTGTCGTGATAATAAATGAAGTTCAATTGCGGTCGCTTCTCCAGCGCAGCGAGCTTCTCACATGCCAAAGCTTCATCGACCAACAGAAGCATCTTTGCCTCTACTTGCTTTAGCTTTTCTGCTTTTCGCAGCAAGTATTCTTCAGTCCAGAACCCCACAATCTCCAAATAGATTTTGACGCCGGCTCTTTCAAGGGAAAAATCAGGTATTATCACCTGGGTTCCCGCGGGAACAGGTTCAGGTTCTCTTTTCAAAGTCCAACCAGACTTCACAGCTTGAAACTGTAGAGCAAAGCTCTCTTCAGCAGCACTATCGTAGGTTTCAGGCGGTAAATTAGGCTTTTTAAACAGTGCGCCATGCTTTTGGCTTTCGATTTTGAAGTTGCAGATTTCGTTTGTGTACTTCCACAGTATCCTTGCGGTGACGGCCCATTCGGGGTTAGCGACGATTATGGGAAGAAGCTTAGCTATGCTAATTCCATATCTTCTTGTGAGCTTGAAGAGGCTGGCTGGGCCGTCTATTTTCACCCACAAACCATTATCGCGGTAAACCTCGTAAATTAGACCCAGTTTTTTCACGAAATAAAACAGGCTCTGCCAGCTGCCGGAAGCCGTGAAAGTCAGTTCTGTGGAGTCGAATAGAAGCGTCTGTGACAGACTAAGATTGTACTGTTCCAGCAGCTCATACGATGAGGGCGGGGTAAACTTTTCAAGAATTAACTCATCATCTAAGTCAGCGTACAGATACTCCTCAAAGTTTTCCGTTGTCAGTGCCATTTCTGAAGTGGCGGCCTCGATTATTCTTTGTCGTTTTTCTGTAGTTGTGGGCAAACCAGACTTTTCTGTTGCTTGAAAGATTTTTCTCCTTAAGTCAACGGGGTTGATTTTGCTGTTGCAGGTGAATGTGCCTTTTCGGTCAAGCAGCAAAGCTAACGCCCTAACGAAGCGATACTCGTATCCTCTATTCTCAAGGTCAGTGACTACGGCTTTCAGGATTTTCTTTTTTTCTCCAACATGTTGTTTGTATGCTTCGATAAGGCCGCCTGCAACTTCGAGATTGTCATTGGAGAGTTTGGCGTAGCGGGGCAGGATCTCGCCTTTCCTCTTCCACACCACCAGCAGGTTACTTGGAAGCAACTATGATGCCTCTCCAGTTTTTAGGCGCCGTCTGCGGCTGATGCCAACTTCCACGGTTTCCTTGGAGATTATCTCCACTAGCTTGGCAGTTTTACCCTCTTTCTTTCTGAGGAGCCGCCCTAGTCGTTGCACGGTCTCCCGCGTGCTTCCGGTTCCGCCTAGGATTAAGCCGACTGACGCGTCTGGAACATCCATGCCCTCGTCCAGAACCTGAGAAGTAACTATAACTTTGTACTTGCCGTTTCCGAAGTTGACCAATATCTCGCGGCGCTCCTCCCTCGGGGTTTGATACGTAACGGCTGGAATCAGAAAACGCCTACTAATCGTGTAGACTAAGTCGTTGTAGAGCGTGAAAATCAGAATCTTCTCGTATTTGTATGCTTCAAGTCTTTGCGCTAACAGGTTGAGCTTTGCCTCGGAGTTAACTGCAACTCTTAGAGCGCGGTTTCGAGCGAGAAGCGCTTCTCGGGCATGTGGGTCTCTGCCAGTAGTCATTATGAACCTTTGAAAATCAGCAGCGCTTTTAAGGACGATTCGTCTTTGGCGAAGATAGTTTTTAAAGACGCTCATCTCTGCTTCATAGGTTTGTTGCTCTTCAGGGGTCAGTTCGACTAATACTTTCTCGTACGTGTAGGGTGAGAGGTGTTTTCCGGCGAGTTCTTCAATGTCGATAGAGTAAACTGGGTCGCCTACAATCAGTGGAAGAAGTGCATGTCGCTGGTCGCTTCTTTCGTAGGTGGCAGTTAAGCCCATGCGGTAGGGCGCAATGTACATTTCGCCGATTTGCATGTAACCTGGGGAAGCCAAATGATGGACCTCGTCGAACACCAAGAACATAAACTTGTTACCTAACTGAGCTGCCTGAGAGTAAGCGGAATCATAGGTTGAAACCGTCACCATTCGTACGGTGTTTTCGCCTCCGCCTACGACGCCAGCTTCTACGCCGAGGCATTCTCTCACTCGCTTTCTCCACTGGTCAATTAGATCCAAAGTGGGAACGATTATCAATGTCTGTGTTCTGAGCAGCTCAATTGCTTTGAGTGCGATGAATGTTTTTCCGGCTGCTGTGGGCAAAACTAGTACTCCCCTGTTGCCCGCGCGGCGCCAGTTGTCTAAAGCCTTGTTTTGGTAAGCCCTTAGCTCCACGTTACTCTTTAATTGTTCGAGAGGAGGAGGATTCGGAACATCATCTTCGTATCTGATTCTGCTTTCCTTAAAATATTCCAAGGCGTCCTTGTAGTGGCTAGCCTTAAGTCGGTAACAACCGCTTCGGGGGTCCCATTTACCATATGGAGTTCCAACCTCCCCCTTCAAGAGGAGGGTGCCCTTGTCAAACCACAAACGCGACATAATGACTAATCAAGCTTCTAATCAATTAAACTTACGCCAACCTTGTATAGAAAAGTCAATTGCAAACTACCAAGCTACCAATCCAAAGGTTAGTGTGAAAGCAACTGTTCTAGACACTGTCGAGCCTTTTGAAGTGAATAAGGCTTTACCGCTTGTGCATGTGTTGTCGTCGTCTGTTAGAAAAGTGCTGAACATGCTGGCGACGCTTCTGCGCAAAACTGGAACTTACTACATGAACATTCTAGGGAAAGCTGTGAATTTGCCAGTTGTCACTTATGGTACTGGTGACTCGCATCTTGACCATGCTTTAGATGACCACATTGAGGTAAGCGAGTATTTGAACGCGATTGCGGTTTACAAGGAGAGACGCTTCTTAGATTAGCGGAACTGTATACTAATAAGAAGTGGAATCAATATGTAATATTTTTTCAGGATTCATTTATCTGCGATATTTTTCGTGTTAGGAAGCAGCATAAACCATGTTTTCTAAAAAAATCTGGCGGTCATCTTCATGAGGTGTTTTGCAACCACAATGGTTAAGTTGTACAGTCTTCATTTGTAGTACTTGGAGTTGAAGTTGAACCATGGAGGTTTTAGTGACTCGCAAAGGGCAGATTACAGTTCCGGTTAGCCTGAGACGTAAATATGGCATAGAAGAAGGTATGAAAATGATTGTTGAAGACTCAGGTTCAGGTATAGTTCTAAAAGTTGTCCCCAGAATTGAGGATCTTGCTGGTATCGACGCTGGAAAGATAACGGTTGAAAAAGCCTTCGAAATTCTGGACAAAATGAGATCTGAAGACCGATACTAAATGAAAGCTGTAATAGATACAAGGTTCTTGATAGCGCACTTTTTAGCCCAAGATGAGTTAAGCAAGAAGTGGACACAAAAGACTTTGGAAAATTTGCAGAAAGGGGCAAACCTCGGTATAGTCCCTTCGATTGTGATTCATGAATTTTACAAGTTTGTGCTTGAAACCTACGGAAAGAACATAGCGGACATTAGGGTTAACACTATTCTATCATCTAGACTAGAGACTGCTAATCTTGACCCGGTCATCGGTATCGAAGCTGCAAAACTACGTTGCAGATACGCCGAGTTGCCAACAGCTGACGCTGTTATAGCAGCAACGGCGATCGTAATGTCTTGTGAATACGTTTTGACAGATGATAAGCACATAAAACAGGTTAAAGAAACCAAAACAAGATGGATTTAGCCAGCGATGAAAACAGGGCGAGTTGTTGTTTTTGGATAATGGATTATCTAAAAAACGCTTTATTTGGATAATTGAGTGCCCAAAAATTAATCTTTTTTGGGAATGCTAGAACAACAAGCATGGTGCCAGTTTTCAGCCGCTTCTCTGTTTAAAACTAGGCATGCTTTAAGGCTGAACCCGCTCTTTATTCAAAACCGCGGGCTCAAAAGCCCCCAGTAGGTTTTCACAGCCAAGGTTTACAAATAATCTCGCGCACTTTCACATCAAAGAAATCCTGAACGTTGGCGGGCCGAAGCACAAGCGCCGTGTCAGCTCCACTGCCGGATCCTCCTATGGAAATCACGTCCTCTTTGACGCTTACGAGTCCTGAATCAGCCGCCATCAATGCGATTTCAATCGCCACCTTGGTTCCTTGACCAAAAACGCGCAATGTGTTCGCAACGATCTCGTCAGATTGGTAAGTGCCAAACTTCCTTCTGACTGCCCGACCTAAGCCTCCAAACGCGTGTGTGGTTGTCAAGATTTTGCCGCCAGCCTTGAGAATGCGTTCCCGATTCTCCGGCGTCAATTCCTGAACGTCCAGCCCACTAAAACCCGTGCTATGCGTTACCACCACAACATTATAGCCTCTAAACATCTCCGCCGCCTTAACCCCGGTCTCTCCTTTGGTGGAAGCTACAATGACCGACCTGATTCCCAGCTCCTCCGCCCGTTTTTTCGCAACATCCAAAACAGTATTAAGGTTCGCTTTTTTTGCTCCTTTAGACCTCTGCGCCTTTTCAACCTGCGGCATTACCTTTTCACCTAACAGAAAATGACACTCTTAACCAAAATTTAACGTTTACTGAAGCGATTCTTTGCATTAGCTCAAGCAATATCTTTTTCTCCCATTTCATTTCTCAGCGCCGCCGCGCACGCAAAACTTTGCAAAATCAAGGAAAACATCTGATCGACTATTACTTCGCGAGAGTAATCAACATGTCACATTGATTAATGCTACGATTTTTTCTACGCTCTTGGTTTATTTTTTCGGTTATCTCATTGAAAAAAACGATAGGATTCAATAATACGGCTATTCTGCTCAGTATTTTCTATCCTCCCCCTACAAAATTTTCACTACTGAAAAGCTCTCCTTCCACGAGAACCAACTAAAACCTCGCCTCTCACAAAATGCCTCCAAATGAAAAATTATTTAGAAATAGAACAGAAAGCTGTCATTTCTTCTCAGATTTAACAGTGCAGCCTCCAAATGCGGTTTTTACTCTTTGAACCATACATATCTTTAGTGAAAGCAACGTCTATGCGATTATTACCCATTAACAATTCACTCAAACGCGCGCTGTTCATGCAGGTTTCGCTGGGTTTTGTGGATGCCCGCTTTTTCGCATGGCAAGCATCGCCTCTGTTTTAGGGCCACCAAGATCATTTAAAACCGATTTAAGTTGTTCAGGGATTGCAATATGCTGTGGGCAGCGGTCCATACATTTTTTGCATTCTTTACATAATGAAGCATCAGACCGTTTACCACTCAGGCCACCCATTAACATCATCGCATACATTGCACGTGATTTTTGTTCCTCGCCGAACATGTAATAATCATTATAGATTCTGAAATTGGCGGGAATATTCACTCCGGAAGGACAAGGCATACAATATTGGCAGCCTGTGCATGGAACCTTCATGAGCCGCCTATAAGATTTAGCTACATTTTTGATTATAGCTATTTCATCAGCTTTCATTGAGCCTGGCAGGGCGGTCTCAGCGATTTTAATGTTTTCGGCAACATGATTTTCATCGTTCATTCCTGAAAGAGCAACCGTTACTTCCGGATGATTCCAGACCCAGCGAAGACCCCATTCAGCTGGAGATCTTTGAATTTTAGCGTTATCATAAAATTGCTTAACTTCATCTGGAAGCTTACCAGCTAATGTTCCGCCTCTAAGCGGCTCCATAACCATAACCGCAAGATTCTTTGAAGCAGCATACTTTAGACCTACAGTTCCAGCCTGCAATTTTTCATCTAGAAAATTGTATAATATTTGACACATCGCCCAGTCATTAGCAAGAATGATCTCTTTGAAAGTTTTAAGTGATCCGTGAAATGAGAAACCCATGTTGATGATTTTTCCATCAGCTTTCGCTTTTTCTAAGAATTCTAAAGCGCCAAAACCTTGCAGTTTTTTCCAAAATTCTTCTTCGAGCCCGTGTAGGAGGTAATAGTCAATATGATCTGTTTGGAGTTTTTTCAGTTGCATGTTTAGCATTTTATCCATGTCTTCGGCTTTATTTAGCAGAAAAGGCGTAAGTTTAGTGGCGATTTTCACTTTTTTACGGTAACCGCCTAATAGAGCTTTTCCAAGCAATTTTTCGCTTTCGCCATTGTGATACGGTGGGGCTGAGTCAACGTAATTTACGCCGTTGTCGATTGCATAGCGGATTTGTTTTATTGCGCGTTCTTCATCGATGTTTTGTCCCTTTAAAGGTAACCGCATGGTTCCAAATCCTAGAACTGACAACTTATCGCCGTTTTTTGGAACTGTTCTATATTGCATTTTTCAAACGCCCCTGATAAATGTCTAAACTACCAGACTTTCGACTGACTGATCAGTATATTTTGCAGTTAAACGCGCCATTCTTAAAAGCATTACGCATTATTCAGAACTACTATTGAAATTCTTAATCACTTTTTACTCAAAAATTTCCTTCCACAGAAATTGATACAGGCATTGTAGGTTTAATTTTTTATGTCAGAAACCTCTTTGAATTAACATTGCTAGAGGGTTTCATTTTGAACTTGGAAGAAGCATATTCCGTTAAGATTGAAGCGGTTCCACCGTACAACTTTGATCTTACCCTGCCGGTATTGATACCACCATTTTAATCTCTGCCTTAATCACGATGGAAAACCGAGAGTTCTCTTGAAAAGGCTGAGGAGCAAATTAAACTATAATGCTTGTTGCAGGCATGGCTTGCATTGACTAAATCTAAAAAAATGATTTTTAAAACTTATCAGCTGGTGAAACAACTCTGCTTTCTATCAAGCTGCTTATATCTTCGCGTCGTTTTAACATGTCCTCGTCTAAAGTTACAAAATAATCAATTTTGCTTCCATAAATCCGCGACGCTATAGAGGCTGAAGCCAGATGGAGTGTATCCAAGGTTTTGAGACCCGTCTTTGAACCTATCTCCAGAGCCAACGCAAATAATGCTGGAAGCTTCACACGTCGATCATTAACGTTAAATGAGGCTTCGCCGCCCATGGGAATAAACTCCAACTTTTTGATATTTATGACTCTTCGAAGGAAAGCTCCAGCTACCTCTTCTCGCCCTAACGCTTCCGCTTTGTCACCGAACCTTTCATAAGCCCTGCCTGTAGCGCAAACCACTTCCACTAAAGTTAATACAGAAGTCACAGCAGACAGCTCTCCCGTCTCTACTTTACTGAGAAGCGTTTTCGCTTTGTCATGCTGCGATTCATTTGGGGCATACCTTGCCAAGATAACGTTGGTGTCCAAATAGAGCAGCATTAAGCTCGTCCTTCAGCCACAAGTTTAGCTACGCTGATACCTTTGAACAGTTTAGCGCCAACTTGTTCCAGCTCCTCATCGCCCAAGGCAGGCGCCTTCATGATCAATTCTTGAACCTTGTCGCCTAAAAATAGTTCAGGATGCTCTTTTAGGTATTCTTCTATAATTATTCTTAGAGCCTCACTTCTGCTTTTGAAGTAGCCTCTGGAAACTGCTTGATCAACCTTCTTTACAAGTTCTTCGGAAACCCGGGATGTCACTACTTCTTCCATGCAGATACTCAACCAACATATCTGTATACATTTTGAATACATACATAAACCTTATGCACATTACCAACTATTCTCAACAGCAGCAATTTGCTATAGCTCTCAAACAACAGTAATAAAGTGCGGCTTCATAATGAAATCAACAAGAAGTCTCCAATTTTTGTAACCAAAAAAACAAAACTAATGCCCTAACAAGTTGCAAGCTTGTCTATCTATTATTCCTTGAATACTTTAGTCGGCTCAATGGACAATGCTTTACACGGCTTCTAATACAGCATTTTTCTCTTGACTGCTCGCCCTTAATCGCATCATAATGGGTTCTTTGACGCCCCCTGACGCGTAGAATCGAATCTAGACGTAACCTGCAAACACGTCAAGTCCTGCCCCAAAAAAGCAACCCAAAACAACCTGAACAAAATCCCATTCTCTCTCGAACAATTAAGCTTCTAGCTGTATTTTCTAAAAATTTTGCTACGCCTTATAGCTTCTTCCAGGGGAAAACCTATAAGGTTTATCGCTATCGTTTCGCCAATAAATAATCCTAAGAGACTGATTTCCACAGGAACCTGAAATATCAGTGAGAGGTATCCTCCAACAATCAAACCAACGGCTACTGTTTCTGCAACAGTTCCCAGAAACCGCTGAGCACCCCTCCCCTTACGTCCAATATACCAAGCTAAAGTGCAAGCAACAAGATTTGCACCTGCACCGCCAACAATATCAATCATTCCAAGCCCGCCATAAACATTAGAAACTATGCAGCCCAAACTAAAGCCCAAGGCGCTTGGGAGCCCAAAAATCATCGACAACGGCAACAACGCATCAGCAACCCTCACTTGACCGATCCCAAAACTTATCGGCGCCAAAAAAATAACTCCAACCGCATACAAAGCGGCAAAAACAGTAACAACTGCCAATTTTTTAGTATTTAATCTCATTTCATTCAACCCGGGTTTTTTAAGGTAGGTTATATACGGAAACTACCGAAGACGAAAGCAATTATTTCCCTCGGCTATATTAACTTAACTTCCTCAGAGAACCAAACAATCCTTTCAAGCTTGCATTGAATAAAAAATAGAAAAATTAAAGAATATTCAGCTCAGCCGACTGCCTTACCGTTTAAGTCGATTTTGAATCGCAGCCCACAACTCCTTCTCCGCCATCGGCTCGAAATCCGGACTAAACCGTTCCTTCGCGATTTCATAAATGGTCTGGTTGATGGGCATTGGCACCCCCGCTTTCTGGGCAAGACTCAACATGTACCCATTTAAAGATTCAAGTTCAGTAGTGGCTTTCCCCGCGAAAATATCCTGCGCCGTGCTATTCATGCCAAGTTCTTCCCGCACACTAAATCTGTAAAAAACTTTAATGACTGATGCTGGAAGCCTAACGCTCATTCTAATCGTATTCCAAGAAGGGATACTGCCGAGCTCATGCTCCTTGAACCCCGCTGCCTGAAGAACCTGAATCCCTTCCCAAATAACTCTTGCCGACATTCGTGCAACCTCACTGAAGGACCTGTCAGGGACGTTCGGGAAACCGACAAGAGTGGTCAAAACATTCGTAAGGTTAACCGCCAACTTACAATGAACCGCATCTTCCAAACGGTCCGTGAGCGAACAATCCAACCCCCGCCGAAGAATAGCTGCAACCTCCCGCTGCTCAGACTGCAGATCATTCGCAGGCGTGCCCAGAATTATATATCCACGCTTCTGGTGCCCCACCCTCCCCGGAGCATCCCGCCACGCATTGAAGCACACCACGCCATAAATTACCTTCGTAAAATATTTGGGAAGAACCCGCTGATTTTCAACACCATTTTGCAGCGCTACAACGACAGGCTGATGAGTCCCCAGCTGCTCCCGCAACATCCGCGCTGTCGCATCAAGGTCATAGTTTTTCACGGCGACAATTATTATGTCAGGGAGGGAGATCTCACTTAATGACTCGATGACCTTGACTGATATAGGAACAGCCTTAGCCTCTTCACCTTTAAGGTAAAATTTCAACCCTTGATTTTTAATCGTTGCTGCGCTTTCGCCTCGAGCCAACAACCATAACCTTTCATATTGAGGCGCGACCCACCCAACCACACTTGACCCAATAGCGCCCGCACCAACGACCACGAGTTTTTTATCCAGAAGCGTCAACTTTCCTCTTCATAATAATCCCGGAAACAGACTAATAAGCGCGTGCTGACTTGTTCCGAATTGGTGTAAAATGGTTATAATTCTGCTTCTAAACTACTCAGCAATACTGTTATATACAAAAATTGTTATACAATATGGCGTATGTCAGAGATAATCGCCGTCAGGGTTAAAAAGTCCCTGAAAGAAAAGATAAGAAAGCACAAAATAAACGTCAGCAAAACCGTCAGAGAAGCTCTAGAAGACGAAGTCAAGAAGCGAGAAGACGCAGAACTAGCCCAAGCGATTAACGAAATGAAAATTATCTTAGATAAAATCCCTGACGACGAAATCGTAAGAGCCATAAGAGAATCAAGAGACCAGCGATGAAGCGCTACCTACTCGACGCAAGCGCATTCATGTTTCTAATCAAGAAGTCCAATGCCAAAAGTGTGATCGAATGCTTGCAAGACTCCATAGTTCTTGATTTGACCTATTACGAAGTTGGAAACGCGATTTGGAAGGAAAGCACCCTAACAAAGTTCCTAACGCCCGAAGATTCCAAGACACTGGAAAAGGTCGCACAGACTATCCTAATGAAGACTGACTGGATAACAAGCGAAGCAGTAACCTTTCAGAAAATCCTCGAAATCGCAAAAAACGAGAAACTCTCCTTTTATGATTCCAGCTACATCTATTTTGCCAAAGAAAAAGACCTCAAACTCATAACCGAAGATAAACAACTCAAAGCGAAAGCTCAGAAATACGTTGACGTTCAAACCATAACAACACTACTATCTCCCTAAATATCATCGCTAACCCCAAGAAAAAAGAAACATCATCAAATTTACAGCGCCTTCAGGCATTCTCACCCTCTCGCCGCCAAGCTAAAACCTTCAAAGTTACAAAACCAAAATTATGGGCATCGGCATATAGAATTTTTTGACGCCCATTGACGTTTATTGACGAATTTTGACGATTTTTGACGAATAATGACGTAACCTGCAAACGAATCACCTTTGGAATTTACACTTTATTGAAGCTTTGAAGATTACTGTAAAGATAACCTTCCCGGTTAAGGGAAGATAAATTCTTGCTTTTAACACTTGTACTTAAGCGTTTAGAGTCGGGAAGAGTCGCGAGCAGTCGCAGAAAGTCGCAGGGAGTCGCAGAAGGTCGCGTACAGTCGCTAAAAGTCGCAGCCTGCAAACACTTCAAACCCTGAATCAAAACAGCAACCCAAAACAACTAGAACAAAATTTAGTCTGCCCTTGAATTTTCTCACTAACTATAACAGTTTAATAAAACGGTAGACTCATTATGGAAGTAGGAAAGCCCTTTTTGCAGCTTAATTCGGAAAAAGGCAAGTTGGCTGTTTAAATCTTTAAATAAACACTCACAACAACAATCAATAGGTGTAGACAGTGACAAAGAAAAAATCTGAAGAACCAAACACTCATGACGAATGCGTAAGAACTATTGCTGAAGACCTCAAAAAAGACAACTGGCTGGTAAAGGCGAACACCCAAGGCTGGGAAAAACCTTCCGAGATCGGCGGTGTCATTCCGGATGTTGAGGCACATAAAGGTTGCCTAAAACGAATTTGCCAAATAGTAAGCGAAAAAGATTTTGAAGGCAACAAAACACAATACAGAGATTTTAAAAACTACTGTAAAGAATACGACTTTCACTTATATGCCATAGGCAAAAACGGAAAACTCAACCCAATCGACCCCCAAACCTTAACAAAAAAATAAAAACCGTCTTTTACTCTATAGAACTTTAGAGCACACACTTCAACGACGACAAAAACAAAAATTTATCTTACGTGGAATTTTCTCACTCGAACAGTTTAATAAAAACGCGCACAGTAATAATTGTAACAGGAAGGTCTCCAATTTTTGCAGCCAAAACAAGAAAACAAGCCAAACAGGCTGATTAACGAAAAAAGTCCTTATCTTCTCCAGCACGCTTACAACCCAGCAGACTGGTACCCATGGGGTCAAGAAGCCCTAGATAAAGCTAAAGCTGAAGACAAACCCATTTTCCTCAGCATAGGCTACGCCAGTTGCCACTGGTGCCACGTCATGGAAGAGGAATGCTTCAGCGACCAGCAAGTCGCAGACCTGCTAAACCAATCGTTTGTGTGCATTAAGGTTGACCGTGAAGAAAGGCCCGACTTAGACGCAGCGTATATGGCTGTTTGTCAAGCTATGGGCAGAAACTGCGGTTGGCCACTCAACATACTCATGACGCCTAAGCTTAACCCTTTTTTTGCCGCAAGCTATATACCTAAACACAGTGGTCGAGGCTTGACGGGCATGTTGGATCTTGTTCCTCAAGTCATGCAAATATGGAAACTGCAACGCTCGCAATTAGAAATTGTGGGAGCAGACATCAAAAGCCGCATAGAAGCAATGGAAAAAAGAACACCTCAAAAAGGACTCGGCAAAGAAGCCCTAAAAGACGCCTACGACCGCTTAACACTGGATTTTGACAAGGAAAACGGCGGCTTTGGCACTGCACCCAAATTCCCAAGACCCCACAACCTCCTGTTTCTGCTACGCTATTATGCGAGAACCGGCCAAAAAAACGCTCTATCCTTAGTTGAAAAAACGCTCACGCAAATGCGCCTAGGCGGCATATACGACCAGATAGGCTTCGGCTTCCATCGATACAGCACCGATGAGAAATGGCTGGTTCCGCACTTCGAAAAAATGCTCTACGACCAAGCCCTAATGGTAATAGCTTACACAGAAGCTTTTCAGGCAACAGGCGCCAGACGCTATGCACTTGCAGCAAAAGAAACCTTAGACTACGCATTACGCGATTTAGCGTCGCTCAACGGGGGCTTTTACTCAGCGCAAGATGCTGACACAGAAGGCGAAGAAGGCAAATTCTACCTCTGGACCATAGACGAAGTGCTCGACACGCTGCCTCCTGCCGACGCTGAATTGGCAGTCCACATCTACGGGCTAAAGCCAGAAGGCAACTTTACTGAGGCTTCTGGGCACCCAAAGGGCAAAAACATACTCCACATCGCCGAACCCTTAGAGGAACTTGCACCATACAAAGGCTTAACACTCCAAGAACTCATCACCCGCCTGCACAGCATAAGAGAAGCACTTTTTGAGGCAAGAAAAAAACGGGCGCCTCCAGCGATAGATGATAAAGTGTTAACCGACTGGAACGGCTTAATGATCTCAGCGTTAGCAAAAGCAGGCAACGTTCTCAACGAAGCGAAGTACGTGGAAGCTGCAAAGAAAACGGCAGACTTCATCCTAAACCAAATGCTCAAAGATGACGTGCTATATCACCGCTACGCAAAAGGCGAAACTGCCGTGGAAGGCTTCTTGGACGACTACGCCTTCTTCGTATATGGGCTAATCGAACTCTACCAGGCAACCTTAGAAGACAAATATCTCCAAGCCGCATCCGCTTTAACGAAGACTATGGTGACTAAGTTTTGGGATGACAAAAACGGCGGTTTCTACCAAACTCAAAACAGCGAAGCTGCCATGCCAAAAATAAAGCAACTCTATGATGGTGCGGTTCCCTCAGGCAACTCAGTAGCGCTACAGGATCTGCTATGGCTCAGCCGCTTAGCAGACGAACCCACATACAACACATTGGCAGCCCAAATGACCAAAACATTCGCACAAGAAATAGAGGGCGCGCCTGAAGCGTGCACGTTCTTCCTTTCTGCAACTGATTTTCTAATAGGCCCATCTTACAGCGTAATCTTAGTAGGCGACTTAAAGCAAAAAGACACATCAGACATGTTAAATGCACTAAGGAAGCATTATCTACCATCAACCGTTATCGCACTTAAGCACCCCAGCAAAGCAGGCTTAGGCTACCAGCAGATCGAAGGCAAAGCAACCGCCTACATATGCCGAGACCAAACCTGCCTACCGCCAACCAACAGCCCAATGTCGATGCTTGAACAACTCGGAGTAAAACAAGAAAAACATTAGATTTGATGATCTGAGTCGCAGACCAGTAGATCCGTAAGTGGGTTAAGCTTTGTGTGCTCTACTGCCTACCAGGTAGGCGTAGTTATATACGTTTTGACGGTACATTTTGACGGTACAGTTGGGCTGGCGGTAAAGTTTGAGTGGTTTCTTGGCTTGGATTGCTCAGGCTTATGCAAGTAAAACGCTCTTAGGCGTCGTTGAAGGCTTTCAAGCAGCCTTAAACTGGCTTGCAACTATGCTTAGCAAGTAAAAAAAGTTATACCCAAGCAGGTGCCAGACACTTTCGGAACTACCGCAGACGGCTTAATAGTTGATAACTTTGCTGTTGGGCTTGACTTTGACTATGCTAAGAGGTTACCTCAATTTGCTTTATCAAAAGATTGATGTTGTTGGGTTGAGGATTTTGACGTTGTATCCTTCGAGTTCTTTGAAATGGTCTTCGTCAATAGTGTATATCAGTTGGGCGTGTTCTACCATGCTTGCAGCTATTATGGCGTCGTTTACTGGGATGTTCTTTTCTTTTGCCCATTGCACAGAGTTTTGACAAGCTTCCTTTGAAATGGATAAGAATCCGAGGCGTCTTGAACGAAGAAGAGCGGTTACTCTGAATTCCGCTTCGTTGCAGTTTAAGAGCTTTCTGAGAACTGAAAAAACCTCAACTATTATTATTGGATTAACCGTTAGAATATAGTTTAATTCTCCTCTGAGGCCTCTCTCTAAAAGAGCAAGACACGTTTCATGCCGCACCTTATCTGGATAATCCTTAATCATCGCGTAAACTATCACGTTTGAATCAACTATCGCAAGAGGTTTCGATTCAATACTGCTTATTCTTGCCAAACCGCTTCCTCCATTATCTCTTCGAGTTTTTCTGGAGGAATGTACTTTCTAAGTTTAGCTGGTTTATGAATTACCTGCCACGCTGGATCGTCCTCAAGCTTTTCTGACGTGAAGTCTAAAACGTTGACTTTAAAACTGTGATCATCAATTGGCTCGATGACTACTATGTCTCCTGCTTTAATGTGAGTTTTTGCTCTAGTTTGTTTATCTATAACTATTCTGTGTCTTTGGTCAACTCTTGATGTTGACATGCTTTTTCCCACATAAATATCCCACAGTAGATTCTAATAAAATTTGCCATGAGTATGTTGGAAAAGCGCTATATTTTGTCAAGGTTGAATTCTTCATGGATGGCTCGGACTACAGCTTCTCCGTCTTTCTCTTTGACAACGAATGAAATGTTGAGTTCTGAGCTGCCTTGGGCAATCATGCGGATGTTTATGCCTTTTTTGGCGACTGTGGTGAATATTTTTGAGGCTACGCCTAAGGTTCCCTTCATGTTGGCTCCCATAACAGCTATTACGGCAACGTCGTCTTCTGCTGTAACTTCGCTGACTAAGCCGCCTCTGTCTAAAAGTGCAATTTCAAGGTTGCTAATAGCCCTGCCTAAAAGTCCTCGGCGGATAATCATTGAGATGTTGGCTTCCGAAGCAGCGGTGGAAATCATCATGACGTTAATGTTGTTTTTGCCCAGTACATCAAACACTTTAGCGTAGCTTCCAGGGGCTCCTACCATTCCTGCACCGTTAACGTTTAACATGGCTACGTCTTTTATCATTGCTACGGCTTTCACAACTTCCGTGACCTTTGCATTTGGCTCTTTGGTTATGAGTGTGCCTTCGTTTTCTGGGTGGAAAATGTTGCGTATTCTAACAGGAATATTCTCTTTGATTACTGGTTCTAAAGCGCGTGGATGCATGGCTTTTGCACCAAAAATCGCCATTTCTGCGGCTTCCTGATAGCTGAGTTGTGGTAACATTTTGGCTGAGGGAACTATTTTTGGGTCAGTCGTCATTATGCCATCCACATCTGTCCATATCCATACTTCGTCAACGCCTAATGCCACGCCTAAAATCGTGGCTGTGTAGTCTGATCCGCCGCGTCCAACAGTGGTCACTATCCCATCCTGATTAGCAGCAATGTACCCTGTCACAACTGGGATCACGCCTTTCTCAATCAGTGGCCCGAGCCTTTCGCGGATCAGGTGAGTGGTGAAGTTCATGAGTGGATCTGCTTCGCCAAAGTTTGAGTCTGTTACTATGCCTGCTTCTTTGCCTGTGAAGCATTGCGTTTCGAGCTTGCGGTCTTTTATGGCGCCCCAAACGATGGGTGCAGATAACCTTTCGCCAAAGGATAAAACGTAATCTTTAGATTTCGGCGTAAGCTCACCAACATAGCATATGCCTGTTAGAACCTTCTCTAGCTCAACCATAGTTTTCTCGGTGACTTGCGTTACTTCCTTTTGTATTTGCTTGCTGGTTATAGCCGTTGAAATCACTGCCAAATGATTACCCAACAGCTCTTTCGTGAACGCTTGAATGTGTTTTTCATCGCTTTTTTTGGCTTGCTCAGCAATCTCTATGAGCTCGTTTGTGACACCTGCTAACGCCGAAATCACTACAGCAACTCTGCAATCATTTTTGGCATTTAGGGTAACTAAATCGGCTACATGACGGATGTTTTCGCCTGTGGCTACGCTGGTCCCGCCGAACTTCATCACTATTTTTTTCATTTTTTAGTACTCCGGATTATTATTCAGCAGTCGATTTGCTAACTTATGTCTTATATCTAAGAGGTCTCTTAAAACTGCACTGGCAGTCTCCATTCCACCAGCGCCCCGACCGACAACTGTCTCTTCGCCAGCGAATTCTGAAACGAAAGTTACTGCGTTAAGAACCCCGCTTACGCATAATGGGTTATTTTTTGCTATTTCCACTGGCTTAACCGATGGTTTATCGCCGTCTATTGACCCGATAAGCTTGATTGTATTACCTCTCTTAGCAGCTTCATCAAGCGCCTGCAAGGACACATCACGAATTCCCTTTATTTCCACGTTTTTAAGCGTTAATTTCTTGTTCATTATCCAGTTCGCCATGATAACTACTTTGCAGGCTGTATCTAACCCGTCAACATCCATAGAAGGATCAGTTTCCGCATAACCCAGCTTCTGCGCACTTGAAAGTGCTTGCTGAAAAGTCACGTGTTTTTCAGCCATCTCTGTAAGAATATAGTTGGTTGTCCCGTTTAGTATGCCTCTTATAGCAAGTATTTTGTCGCCTGCAAGACACTTCTTGGCAAACTCCAACATGGGTGTTCCACCGCCGACGGTACCGCTGAACCGCAGGTAAACCTGGTTATAATCAGCTAACTCTGTCAGGGCAGGCATGGCTAAGGCTAGTGGTCCTTTGTTGGTGGTGACCACATGCTTTCCCGTTTTGAATGCTTTAGTAATGTGCGATAATGCTGGTTCACCGTTCTTCACGTTGGTGGGTGTGGCTTCAACCACCACTTCAGCTTCAACCGACTCAATAACGTCCAACGCAGACATTTTAGGGTGACCAAACTCTGTATCTTCTGACACTGAACCCTTTTTCTTCAGCGCTTCCAACTTCGCTAGGCTTAAGCCTCTTGGGTTTATGGCTGCACCATCTTTATCGACGACAGCAACGATTTTTGGGTTAAAGCCATAATCCCTAACAGTTTCAGCGTGCCTACGCTGGAGAATACTGGTTAAGCCCTGCCCAACTACGCCGTAACCAATCAGGATAATCCTCATCTTCATGTCTCACCTTGCGAGAATGGGTGCTCTTTGCGCTTTTAAGCCCAAAGCCTGCTCTATAGCGGATATGTCAGCATCAACCTCTATCGGTTTTTCACATTGCTTGATTGCCGTGTCCGGATCCTTGAGCCCGTGACCCGTGGTTACGCAGACTACTCGCTCATCCTTGCCGATAACGCCGTTCTTAACAAGCTTCATCAGTCCAGCAACGGAAGATGCACTCGCAGGCTCCACAAAAATGCCCTCAATTCGTGCAAGCAATTTCTGGGCATCCAAAATTTCCTCATCAGTCACGGTTTCAGCGGTTCCATGAGATTCGCGAATGGCGTTAACGGCTTTCTTCCAGCTTACTGGAGCGCCGATTCGGATGGCTGTGGCGACGGTTTCAGGCTTTTCAACGGGGATGATTTGGTTGCTGTTAGTTTTGATTGCTTGCGCTATGGGCGCGGAGCCGACTGCTTGTATGCCTGTCATTTTTGGCAGTGTTTTTATGAAGCCGAGTTTGTGGAATTCGGTTAAGCCTTTCCAGATGGCGCTTATGTTTCCAGCGTTGCCAACGGGCACGATGATTCTGTCAGGTGCCTCATTGTTTAGTTGCTCGCAAATTTCATAACCCAAGGATTTCTGTCCTTCAATACGGAACGGATTAATCGAATTAAGAAGGTAAATGCTCTTGTGCTTCTCAGCCAGTTTAAGCACAAATTCTAAGGATTGATCAAAGTTGCCGCGAACCTGCAAAACTTTGGCGCCGTGAATCATGGCTTGCGCCAATTTTCCATAGGCAATCTTGCCAGAGGGGATAAGAACTGTGCATTTCAACCCAGCCCTCGCAGCATAAGCAGCCAAACTCGCAGAAGTATTGCCTGTTGAAGCGCAGATTACATGCCTTGCGCCGAGCTCAACGGCTTTTGTGACGCCCACGGTCATGCCTCGGTCTTTAAAGCTGCCTGTGGGGTTTTCGCCCTCATTCTTAACGTACAGTTGTTTTAGTCCTAGTTCGTCGCCTAAGCGTTGGGAACGGAGCAGACCCGTTCCACCTTCGTTTAGGGTGACTATGCGTGCGGCTTCGTGGATGGGCATGAAGTCGCGGTATCGCCAAACGGATAAGGGCTTTGTTTTCCAGTCGCTGCTTTTGAGGGTTTCGGCTAACTCTTTAAAGTCGAATTTTATTTCAAGGATGTCTCCGCATTTCTTGCAGAAATAAATAATCTCATCAATATCGTATTTTGCTTTGCAGTTTATGCATTCTTGATGTGTCATGGTTTCAATCTCCATTGGGTAAGCGTCTTTTCATGGCTTGGCAACGCAAGCTGTAGCTGAAGTATCAACTGTGACATTATTAATTTTGTTGTTCCCATGACGCTTCTTAACCCACCATATTAGACAAAGTTTCGTAAGTTTTTAGGCTGTCTTTTTTCTCAACCACAATAATTGTTTCCGTCCAGCAGGAAATGAACTCAATAATGTTTACGTTCTGTTCTGCCAGCAATGTGGCTAGGAACGCGACAACTCCCGGCGTTACCTCCAGTTCCTCAGGTGAATGGACAACGATCATGGTGCAGTTGTCATGTTTAACGAGGGCGCTTATGCGTTCAGGCAAATCGCTCCTGTCAAGCAAGTAAACGAATTTATCCATTAAATCAACTTTCATACCAGTTTTCGAGTTAATTTCTTTACCTGTTATCATGACGGATTTTCGGTCATAAACGGCTATGCTGCTTCGTTTAAGGAGTTGGAGTACTTTTTCTTCTCTTTTCTGCTTGTGCTTTTGCAGTTCTTCTGAATAACGGCGCAAGGCGGCTTTTATGGCGCTTATGTCATCGGTTTTCAAATCTTCTTGTATTTGTCTTGATAACTCGCTTAGGTTTACTATGCCTTTTTCTAGTGCTTCCAGCAGGTATGGTTTGTTTCGCAGGTGGTTTCTTACGTTTTGAGCTATTGTCATAATGGCTACTGATTGTATCAAATGGCACATTTAAATTTTATTAAGTAACAAAAAAGTCACAATGTTTAAAAATACAGCATTGAAGGTTAGGGGAATAATTCACAGCAAAAAACGGGGGAGCAAAAAAATAACCGAAAAAATCGTGTTAGCATACTCAGGCGGATTAGACACATCCGTATTAATCAAGTACCTCCAAGAAAAATACAACGCACAAGTAATAACCGTAACCGTAGATGTTGGTCAACAAGAAGATCTGAAAGCGGCTGAGGAAAAAGCCAAAAAACTCGGAGTTCTCAAACATTTTTCAATCGATGCCAAAGACGAATTTGCAAAAGACTACATTTTTCCAGCCATAAAAGCTAACGCTCTGTACGAGGGTAAGTATCCGATAAGCACAAGCCTTTCGCGTCCATTGATCGCGTCAAAGATGGTTGAAGTTGCCGAAAAAGAAGGCGCCACAGCCCTAGCTCATGGCTGCACAGGAAGAGGCAACGACCAAGTACGCTTTGACGTGACACTTGGCTCCTTAGCGCCAGACAAAAAAATTATTGCTCCAGTACGCGAGTGGGGCATGACACGTGAAGAAGAAATTGCTTACGCTAAAGCCAAAGGTATCCCCGTCTCCAACGCAGCCAAAAAGTACAGCATAGATGCAAGCGTCTGGGGAAGAGCAATCGAATGCGGGCTGCTTGAAGACGCAAGCCAAGCGCCGCCTGAAGACGCTTACGAATGGACGGTTTCAGCTGAAAAAGCGCCAAACACGCCAGAACTGGTCACCTTAAAATTTGAGGGTGGAGTGCCAGTAGCCGTTAACAATGAAAGCATGAAGCCACTCGAACTTATAGAAGCAATGAATAAAATCGCTGGCAAACACGGCGTTGGACGCATAGACCACATCGAAGACCGCTTAGTAGGAATAAAATCAAGGGAAGTCTATGAGTGCCCAGCAGCCACAGTAGTTTTGGAAGCTCACAAAGACCTTGAAAAAATGGTGATGACACGGCACCAAGTCCTGTTCAAACAGCAAATCGACGCAGAGTGGGTTTTCTTAGCTTACGCTGGTTTATGGGTTGACCCACTAAAAGATGACCTTGACGCTTTCATCAACAAGTCACAAGAAAACGTCACGGGGGAAGTCAAACTTAAACTCTACAAAGGCGGCATGCAAGTTATCGGACGCTCCTCGCCAATGTCACTCTACGATAAAAACCTTGCCAATTACAACATCAAAACCACGTTCAACCAGTCCTACTCTAAAGGCTTCATTGAATTGTGGGGACTCCAAACAAGAATGTACAATGCTCTCAAAAAGTCGGGCAAAAAAGCGGCTGAGAAAACCAAGAAAGCCTGAGTAAATGGTGAGTAAGCTGGAGGGTGAGTAAGTGTCAAAGATACTGCATGGCGGACGGCTAACGTCTGTGCGTGAAGATGTTGCTAAGTTTACTTCTTCACGAAAAGATGATGAGCGCTTAGCCATGGCTGTAGTTGACATCAACAAAGCCCACGTTGTAATGCTGATGGAGCAGAAAATAATACAGCGGCAAGATGGAGCAAAAATCCTAAAAGCTCTTTCTAAGCTGTCCAACGTCAAGCTTGACCCTGCCGCTGAAGACGTTCATATGGCAGTTGAAGAAGCCGTACTTAAGGAAACTGGATCTGAAGTCGGCGGCAACCTGCACATCGGAAAAAGCAGAAACGACCAAGTCACAACCGCCATCCGCATGCAACTCCGAAACGAACTCATCGAACTTATGATTAAGGTTCTGGAGATGCAAGAAAGCCTCCTATACACAGCCAGCAAACACCTCGACACGGTAATTTTGGAATACACTCACCTGCAACCTGCACAACCCGTCACATTTGCCCACTACTTGCTATCACATGTTCAAGCGTTAGACCGCGACTTAGAGAGACTTCAGGGCGCTTATGAACGGGTTAACCTGTGCCCTCTCGGCGCTGGAGCATTAGCGACAACAAGTTTCCCAATAAACCGCAAAAGAACCGCTGAGCTCTTAGGCTTCAAAGCGGTGTTAGAAAATTCGATTGATGCAGTTGGTAGCCGAGACTTCATACTCGAAACCCAAGCGGTACTAACGTTACTTGCAGTGAATTTAAGCCGCTTAGCTGAGGATCTGATAATTTGGAGCTCGCAAGAGTTCGGCACAGTCGAGTTGCCAGACGATTTTACATCAACCAGCAGCATCATGCCGCAAAAAAAGAATCCAGAAGTGCTTGAAGTTATCCGTGCAAGAGCCAGCTATGCGCTCGGCGATTTCGTGGCTTCGGCTGCTGCCCTGAAAAGTCTGCCAACAACGTATAATCTTGATTTCCAAGAGGTAACGCCGAAACTTTGGGCTTCAACAGACAACTTAGCCAGCTCACTGAGCATATTCTCACAGCTTGTGCTTAACTTGAAAGTGTCAACAAACGTTGAAAGCAAAGCCGCAGCAGGCTTTGTAGGCGCAACGGAACTTGCTAACATGCTTGTGCGCAAATACAATGTTGCTTTCCGAACCTCGCACAAGATAGTTGGCGCTCTTGTCAAATCGCTGATTGATTCAAAGCAAACTTTGGTGGATGCGACGCCTGAACTGCTGCAAAAGGTAGCTCAGCAAGCGGTTGGAATCAAATTAATGGTTAAGAAACAGGACATGTTTGAATGCACAAATCCACGCAAAATAATCGAAACATATAAAGTGCAAGGCGGTCCTTCACCCGTCGAGGTTGAAAGAGCCATCACAACACGAAAAAAGAACATGGTAAGTTTCAAAAACAACATAGCTAAACTCAAACAGAACCTTGCAAACGCACAAAGCACCCTCAACTCCATCGTAGAATCTTACTCTCTTTCAAACTCTCCATCAAACGTAAGACTTAAAAATCCAAACTTATAGGTAGAATAGGGCTTTGGTCCCACAACATAGCACGTCCAACAAAAATAAAAAAGCGATTCTGCTTCTTGAAGACGGAACGTCATTTATCGGTAACGGTTTTGGAGCAACAGGAAAAATCTCAGGCGAAGTAGTATTCTCAACCCAGATGGTTGGTTATCCAGAAGCGCTTACTGACCCATCGTATAAAGGTCAAGTTTTAACCCTGACTTACCCGCTTATAGGCAACTATGGCGTTCCATCAAACGAATTAAACCTAGGCCTTCCGCTCTATTTCGAGTCAGACCACATACAAGTACAAGGCTTAGTAATTCACGAGTTATGCCATGAACCGTATCATTGGGCGTCAACGAGAACCCTAGACAAGTGGCTATTAGACGAAGGCGTCCCAGGAATATACGGCGTTGACACCAGACGCTTAACAAAGAAGCTTAGAACTCACGGTGTCATGCTGGGGATTTTGCAGGTTTTTGACGCTAATGAAGAACTTAATTTGGATGCTCTCTTAAAGATGGGCAAAGACATTGCTGACCCTAACTTGACTGATTTGGTTAAGGAAGTGTCAGTGAAAAAACCAATTAGATACAGCGTGGATGGCAAAAAAACTGTTGTCCTACTTGACTGCGGAGCCAAATACAGCATCATCCGCAACCTGCTTAAACGAGGCATAAACGTCGTACGCGTGCCCTATGACACTTCAGCCAGTGAAGTCATGGCTTACAATCCTGACGGTGTTTTCTTAAGCAACGGTCCAGGCGACCCCAAAAAATGCGTGAAAACAATCGAGTGTGTGCGCGAAGTGGTTGATAAGGTTCCATTTATGGGCATTTGCCTTGGCGCCCAAATACTGGCGCTGGCGTTGGGTGGAGATACTTATAAGTTAAAGTTTGGTCACCGAGCCCAGAACCAACCAGCCCTAGACCTCAACAGCAAACGTTGCTATATTACAACTCAAAATCACGGTTACGCTGTAGACATAGAATCCCTAAAGAAAACCCCGTTGGAAACTTGGTTCATAAACGCCAACGACAAAACCACTGAAGGCATCAAACACAAAAACAAGCCAGTCTTTGCTGTACAATGGCACCCAGAAGCCTCGCCAGGACCATACGACACCGAATTGCTGTTTGATAAGTTTGCAAAGATGCTGGAGGTTACATAAGCATGCCAAAGTTTGACTGGATAAAGAAAGTGCTAGTTCTTGGCAGCGGCGCCATAAAAATCGGTGAAGCAGCCGAATTTGACTACTCGGGAAGCCAATGCCTTAAAGCTCTGAGGGAAGAGGGCATAGAAACCGTCCTGGTTAATCCTAACATTGCCACTATTCAGACTGACCCGCGGTTGTCAGGAAAAGTGTATCTTCTTCCAGTCACACCTGAATATGTCGAGAAAGTTATTGAAAAAGAACGCCCCGACGGCATCCTCTTGGGCTTCGGTGGACAAACCGCATTAAACTGCGGTTTGGAACTTGAGAAAAAAGGCATCCTGCAAAAGTACAATGTTAAGGTTTTAGGTACGCCTGTTCAGGCGATAGAGGATACGGGCGACCGTGAACGTTTCCGTCAAGCAATGCTCAAAGCAGGCGTGCCTCCATTAAAAAGCAAGTCAGCAACAAGTGTCAAGCAAGCTTTGGATGTTGCTGATGAGATTGGTTATCCAGTCATGATTAGGGTTGCGTATACTCTTGGCGGCAAAGGTGCAGGCGTAGCTCACAACCCTGAAGAATTAAAGACGATAGCAACTCGTGGTTTAGCTCAAAGCCGAATAAGCCAAATCCTCATTGAAGAGTACGTTGGGCACTGGAAAGAAGTCGAATATGAAGTCATGCGCGACTACGCAGACAACTGCTTAACCGTCTGCAACATGGAAAACTTCGACCCCATGGGTATCCACACTGGAGACTCAATAGTCGTAGCTCCCTCGCAAACCCTATCAAATCGTGAGTACCACCTTATTCGGTCAACTTCAATAAACGCTATACGCAGCTTAGGCATTGTTGGCGAATGCAACATCCAATGGGCATTGAATGCGAAATCAGAAGAGTATCGTGTAATCGAAGTTAATTCACGCATGTCCAGAAGTTCGGCTCTCGCAAGCAAAGTAACTGGTTACCCCTTGGCTTACATAGCAACAAAACTAACCTTGGGCTATTTGCTTCCAGAACTCATAAACAAAGTAACAGAAGTCACCACAGCATGTTTTGAACCAGCCTTAGACTACATAACCGTGAAAATTCCACGCTGGGACTTACAGAAATTCAAAAACGCCGACCGCCACATCGGTCCGCAGATGCGTTCAGTTGGGGAAGTGATGGCTATTGGCCGCTGCTTTGAAGAGGCATTGCAGAAAGCTGTGCGCATGTTGGACACTGGCAAGATAGGTTTAGTTTGCAACCCTGAAGATTCAGAGCCTGAGCCTGAAGAGAGAATACGTGATGTGCTTGCGAACCCAACCGACGAGAGGCTCTACACGATTGTTAAAGCCTTAAAAATGGGCATACCCATCGCGGAAATCTACCGCTTAAGCGGTGTCGACCCATTTTTCCTGCATAAGATTCAAAATATTATTAACATGGAGACAGATCTGCGACAGCTAAACCTTGCAGAGGGCTACGCAGCGGAAGTGATTCGTGAAGCCAAACGCTTAGGATTCTCTGATGAGCAAATCGCCAAGTGCCAATGCACTAATGAATCTACGATTAGAACGTTTAGAAAAAGTGCAAACATTCTGCCAGTAGTTAAGCAGATTGATACGTTGGCAGCTGAATGGCCGGCGAAAACAAACTATCTCTACCTGACTTACGGTGGAGATGAAGATGACATTGAATTAACAAGTAACACAAGCAAAGTTATCGTGTTAGGCGCAGGTGTCTTCAGAATAGGCTCAAGCGTGGAGTTTGACTGGTGTGGCGTTAACACAATTTGGGCGCTCAAGAAAAACGGTATTCAAGAAGCAATAATGGTTAACTACAACCCTGAAACAGTCTCCACTGACTACGATGTTTCTGACAAACTGTACTTTGAAGAACTCACAATTGAACGAATTCTAGATATTTACGAGAAAGAGAATCCCTTAGGCGTCATCACAAGCGTCGGCGGTCAAATTCCAAACAATTTAGCCATGAAACTCTCTAACGCGGGAGTCAAACTGCTCGGTACTTCCGCTGAAAACGTTGATTTGGCTGAAGACCGCTCAAAGTTTAGCGCACTTTTAGACCAGTTGGGAATTTCTCAGCCTAGCTGGAGCAAGCTCCTATCAATCGCCGATGCAAAACGGTTTGCAGAAAAAATCGGTTACCCAGTTATTGTACGCCCAAGCTACGTGCTATCCGGTTCAGCGATGCGTGTAGCTTACAACGAGACATCACTTGAGAATTTCCTTAACTTAGCTGCGAAAGTTTCACCTGATCACCCGGTAGTTATCAGCAAATTCATAAATCGTGCCAAAGAAGTTGAGGTAGACGGCGTTTCTGACGGCGAAACCGTGCTAATTGGCGCTATAATGGAGCATGTTGAAAACGCTGGCGTCCACAGCGGCGACGCAACCATGACCATCCCGCCTCAAGCATTAAAGGTTGAGGTTCAGAAGAAGATTGAGGATTGCACACAAAGAATAGTTAAGGCTCTCAAAATTCACGGACCTTACAATATCCAATACCTTGTTAAAGATGACGTAGTTAATGTCATTGAATGCAATCTGCGAGCATCACGTTCAATGCCGTTTGTCAGCAAAACACGCGGAATAAACCTCATTGAGCTAGCTACTTTGGCGATGCTAGGCAAAAAAATTGATGGCGTTAAGCTGTCACCGATGACTGTTGCACCTCACGTTGGTGTTAAGGTTCCGCAGTTCAGCTTTATGCGCTTAAGCGGTGCTGACCCAGTTCTCGGAGTTGAAATGCTCAGCACTGGAGAGGTAGCATGTTTAGGAGAAAACTTCTCAGACGCTTTCTCCAAGGCATTGCAGTCTGCAGAATTCAACATTCCACCAAAAAACGGTACAGTATTCATAAGTGTTGGTGGCAATGAAGAACGTAAAAAGCGAGTTGTGCCAATAGCAAAGGCTTTTGCTGAAATGGGCTTCAAAATCTACGCAACTGCACACACCGCTAAGGTGCTCAATGAAGCGGGCGTTAATGCTACTGTGCTCCATAAGGTTAAGGAAGCTCAAGCTAACCCTAACATTCTGGATTACTTGCAGGAGCGCAAAATCGACTTAGTAATTAACGTGCCCATAGCTAATAGGCAGAATAGTATCTCAGAAATTTTAACCGACGGCTACATCATCCGACGCCAAGCAGTAGAATTCAACGTGCCAGTCATAACGAACTTGCAGTTAGCCGCTGCGCTAGTGGAAGTGTTAAAGCAGAAAGATCAAAACGGCAACTCAATCCGCTCATTAAACGAGTACATGGATGACTTGCCCTGGAAACTTTGGTAAACCTTAGGATGCTTCTGAGTTAATTTTTCTCTTATCCCTGAATTTTGTTCAGGTTGTTTTGGGTTGCTGTTTTGATTCAGGGTTTGAAGTGTTTGCAGGCTGCGACTTTTAGCGACTATACGCGACCTTCTGCGACTCCCTGCGACTTTCTGCGACTGCTCGCGACTCTTCCCGACTCTAAACGCTTAAGTATAAGTGTTAAAAGCAAGAATCTGTATGCCGTTAACTGAGAAAGTTACCTTTACTACGATGCTTCAGAGTTTCAATAAAGTGCAAGTTCCAAAGGTGATTCGGTGGCGGTTCAAAATGGAAAGTGGTCAAGTGTTGAAGGTGGGTGTAAATTTTTTGGGGATGCATAAGGGCTGGCAATTTTTTTATGCAAAGATGCGTAAGGATGGACGTATATATGTTCCAAAGTTGGTGCTAAGCCTCTTTGAAGATGAAAAAAAGACGCGCCTATCCGGCTACGCGTTAGAGGTAATGCTTGAACCAGCGTAACCCTGTGATGGTGAACTTCCAAGCAAAAGGTTTGGTTAACAGGTTTCAATCATTGTTTTGATGGGTTAGGGAAACGTGTTTCTTTTTTTCTGAGAGGGTGCGAGTGAAAATTTTGAAATTTTGTGCATAGATGGTCTTTGGGTTCTTTGTTGTGCCCTGCGGATTGCGCATAGTTTTAAATAGTGACTTTGTTATTCATATAATAATATCGTATAATATGTGATGTTGTGATATGAATGGGGAAGACGAGTCTTTTACTCAAGAAGCTCCGCATAGACGAAAAAGAGTTTGTGACTTCAATTGAGCTAAAGCAGTACTGCACAGCGATGGATCTAAACTACGAAAAAGCGATCAAATATTTCGTATACCGTGGTTACCTCACGCGAATCTTCAAAGGAATCTTCTACGTCAAACCCCTAGACGAAATCAAGCTTGGCAAATCCCGATACAGCCATCTGGAACTCGTCGCCAAAGGCCTCGAACTCAAAGGCGTCAAGAACTGGTACTTCGGATTGTACACAGCACTGAAACTGAACAACGTAACACATGAGCACTTTGCAGTTGACTACGTGATTAACGATCGGCTGTTCCGCCCAAAACCAATGACCATAGCTGGCTACAAATTCAGATTCATCAAACTTGCACCCAAGCTCCTAAACTTCGGAATAACCGCAAATGAACTGAGATATTCGGATGCTGAAAAGACGATCCTAGACTTCATTTACACGTGGAGATACAACGGAGTTCCCAAGGAAAAGATTATCCTCGATGTTTCCGAGTGGGCCCGGGATTTATCAGGCGAAAAAATCCGAAAATACGCCGTTAACTATCCAAATACAGTCAGGGAGATTGCCGACGAGGTGATGGGATGAGAAAAGACTTTGTGAACGAGGTAGCCAGAGTTCAGCATGTCAAAAGGACCGATTTGATAGAGAAAGACCTCATCCTACATCAGGTGCTCTTTGAACTTTCAAGAAACCCTTTCTTCCGCGAGAACTTTGCTTTCAAAGGCGGAACCTGCCTGGCAAAATGCTATCTGGACTATTTCAGGTTCTCTGAAGATATCGACTTCACATGGAAAAACCAGAAAGACTTCGAAGGCAAGTCCCAGAAGGAAATACGAAAGCAACTCTCAAAGATCATAGACGACATTGGAGAAGTTTTTGAAGAGATAGCAAAGAAGCGTGGGCTGGACTTCAAATGCGCGAAGGCCAACAGAAACTACGTTGAGCTTGGGGGCGGAAATAAGACCTGCACGTTCAAGGTCTGGTATGAATCTGAAGTTTTTGGGCGCAAGAGCTTCTTGAAAGTTCAGATGAACTTCGTAGAAACAATGCTTTTCCCTTTGAAGAGTGCGGAGTTAGGGAGTCTGCTGTCTGAGAAGCAGGAAGAGCTCATTTTGTTGTTTCCAGAGTATAAGGAATATACTCAGAAAATCTGTTTCGATGTGTATGATATTCGCGAGATTCTGTGCGAGAAGATCCGGGCAATACTTACGCGCAAAGGCCTAAAGGCGCGCGATTTCCTTGATGTTTACTTAATCTGCAAGACCTTCGGGATTAAGTTGGAAGATGTCTCTGTCTGTAGTGTGGAAAAGACAAAGTTTACGTTTAGTCTCTATGAGCGGTACAGGAAGAATTTTGAGGAAAAGAAGGACATTGTGACGTCAGCACCCTTCACTTGGGGTGAAGAGAAAGGGCTCCTGCTTAAGGATATTGACGAGAAGGACTTCTACAAATTCCTTGAAAAACTAAAAACGTTCCTGAAGAAAGCCATAGACGGACTAACCTGAAATAGAACCGTAATATGTCCGTTTTTGATGCATCTCTTTGGCGGTGCCAGAATCCTTTTAAGTCTTAGCATCATTGAATCCAATAAAACAGTGAGCATGCGCTTTTTTGTGTCAGGCTCGTTTGGTTTCTGTTGCCGCCTTAGAGTGGCGTTTAGCAGATGTTCTGCATAGAAACAGATTAGAAATTATGGAGGCAAAGGATTTCTAGCTTTTTAGCGGTATCTTCGACGGTTGGCGATGGTTAAGTCCATTTTTGTGATTGGCGGTTTAGACGCGACAGGTCATTTATCTTTGGAACATTGAGGTTTTTTTGCTTGATTTTTTTGGTATGAAATCTTGGGAATTTGAGTTGGGTTCTCGAATAAGAGAATAATCAAATGACAGATAAAAAATTCGGGAGGTGAAAAAGAAATGAGGCGTAATTCAGGTTTTACTGTTCAGGTTGAGAGGCGTATTTGTCGGCTTCAGCAAACAGTTAGGGTTGACACGCAAGGTTTGAGAAATAAGTGGATTAGCGAACTTGATGACTTATTTGACATGGCTACTTCCATTGCTAAAGGCAAAGTGGGGCAGCAGCAAGTTGGTGATAAGTTGCAGTCTATAACTCCTAAGGAGCGGCAGATGTGGGCTCAAGTATCTGCAAATATTGGATTGGTTATGGGTAATTTGGCAAAAGGATATGATGAGAGGCAGATCGATGAAGATTTGGCAGAGTTGGAGAAGCTAATGGATGAGATCAAGAAGCTTCAAGCTGGAAGTGCTGAGAAACAAGGTTCAGCAGAAGCAAGTTTAACAAGCACAAACGATAGCACCGAAAATTAGTGCATCTCAGTTTTATGATTAAGCCCCAGATTTTTTTTGTGACTTCTTTTAATTCATAAAATCAATTGGTTCAACCAAACGTTGATTTTAATGCAATTCTGTTTGGTAGTTTTTGTTCTCATCGGCTTATTAGAGAGTACGTTCAGGTACACCATTTGAGTTTCTATGCATGGACATTCAAGTGTTCTTTTGCACAAGCCCATAATCTATATTTCTTCGATAAGGATCGAGTCGATTCCTAAAATTAGCTGGTTGAATTCTATGATTTAAGCTTTAAATTGAGGTCAGTTGGATAATTGATGGCAATTGGAGTCTAATAAATTATGACCTTGGAGATAGGAATTCTTTTTGCAATCACAACAATGTTAAGTTGGGGAGTGGCAGACTTCTTCGCAAAGAAAGCAATAGATAAAACGGGTTACAGGGCTTCTTTGGTAATTAATCAGTCTGTATCGCTTGTTCCTATTTTCATTTGTGTAATTCTATTCTTTAGAGTTCCTTCTTTTACAGTCGACTTGGTTTTCACAATATTATTGACTGGGGTTTTTGGAATTATTGGCTATATTTTTTTGTATAGGGGATTTCAAAAAGGTAACGTATCCGTAGTGTCACCTATTTCCGCCTGCTGGGCGATCATAACAACTTTGTTGGCTGTTTTTCTCTTTAAAGAACAACTGACGCTGTTACAAATTATTGGCGTCGTAGTTGTTTTTGTCGGTGTCTTTCTTGCATCTACAAATTTAGCGGAACTGAGAAAGAGCATGAAATATTGGAGGCATAACGGAGTTATGGATGGCATAATATGCATGATTGCATGGGGAATTACTTACGCTTTAATTAAACCCATTGTCGCTGTGGCAGGACCAATTATGGCGCTTTTGCTTTTTAGGGCCGTTGCAATACTGACTTTGTTTTCTTGGGTTGGAGTTACGAAAACAAAAATTTCTCTTCCAGCTAGATTGATCTTTCTATTCATAATCATAGCTGGTTTGCTAGATTTTTCGGGATTTTTAACCTTCAACTTAAGCCTAACAACAGAATTTGTATCTATAGTTGGCCCCATTGCTGCCACATATCCCGCCGTAACCGTCATGCTTGCATACGTTTTCTTGAAGGAAAGAGTAGCTAACAATCAGAAAATCGGCATAGCAGCTATCTTGACTGGTCTAGCACTTATTTCTTTAAGCTAAACAGTGGATACGAATTTGGTCTTCAATGAGGGAAGACCGTGAGCTTGAACGAAATTAATTCTGTTTAAGGGAAAGCAAGTATTTATCCGATGTCAACAGTTGTCAACCTTCGCTTTGTTCCACACCTGCTACATTTTTCCTCTAATGGGTACCCACTTGTTTTGCGGCCATATTTGATTGGACCTTCAGGGTCTGGATACAGAGTTGTCTTTTCTGCTAAGTTTTCCCTCTTTATTGGCGTAAATTCGTGAGTAGGTCTCTTTAGCATTTCTAAAAGTCTGGAATTATCTCCAAGTTGGGTCTTGAGCTCTTCGAATTGAGTTAATTGATCCTTATCAAAGTTTTCTAGTTGAGATTGAATTGATTTTAGTCTGCAAAGAGAGGTTTTCAGTTGACTTACCTGCGCTGTTGCTTCTGCCATGGGTTCATACCGGTTAATGGTTTTGTTGATGTTTTCAATGTCAGCCGATATTGATAGTAGGTAATTTTTGATTTTTGCATAGTTGTTTACTGCTTTGGTCAGGTTGTTGTTTTGTTCAGTCAGGTTTTCTATTTGAGGTTTGTACTGTGAGAATTTTTGGTCATAGTTTTGAGGGTCTATATGACAAAAAGGTTGCTTGTCTTCAGTTTCTTTTGTTGCTGCAAGAAATTTTGTGGCTTCTTGCTCAATTTTATCAATCAGTTTTCTATCAGGCATTTGGTAGTTTTGCCATTCATCTTCAATTGATTTCATTTTATTAACAGTACCCGATCTTAGCTTTGCTTTTCGTTCCTGGTGTATTGCTTCTTGCAGTTGTCTGGTAATACGGGCGGTTTCGGCTTTTGCTAAAACTTCGATTGCTGATTTTCCTCTTGGAGTCAGCTCAAAACCAACTTTGCCGTGCAAGTAAACTTTGCGTATCAAGTTTTTTGCGCTCAGTCTGTTGATGCTCATTTCTACTTGTCCGCTACTGATTTCCATTTTGCTGCTGATTCGAGCAAGTGCCAATTTTTCTGTTTGATCAGTTATGCCTTTCTTAGACAGATAATCTATGATGGCGTCGTCTATTGATAGTTTACCTGTGTCGCCGTTACTCGTGTCGTGCAACCTCAATAGATACGGTAGGCAAGGAGTTAAATAAATTCAACTGGAATAGTCTCTCCAAAACTGGCTTAAGACAAAAGGCGAATTAGAAGGCTTCAATGGGGCTGGAGATCCTTAAACCCAAAAGGGTTCAAAACCCTTATTCAAATAAGAAAGGATAATTCTCGTTTCAAATAGAAGCGGGCGAAAAAGAAGCTGACAACTCTGCTAATAAAAATGTTAAGAATTATCCTTCAAAAGCGGGTCCGATGGGATTTGAACCCAAATGGGTTCGGGTCCAAGAACTGAAAAAATCGTCAGCGACTCAGAAAATACTGGAATGGGCAGCATTAAGCGGGCTAATGAAGCTGGAGCGTTTTTCTTTGGAGAAGTGCATTCACTGCATCTACGAGGGCTTCGCAAGCAAACCATCTGTCTTCTAGAGAACCATCGGTCTCCAGGTTCTCAATCTTTTTCTGGCAATCTCTTACCTGCTCGATGACTGGCTGCCTCTTTCTTTCATACTCGTCTCGGAGCCTTTCTTGTACTTCAGTGAAATCCAGCATGGCTAATTCAAGCTCCCTTTGTCCAGTGTTCAGTTCCTGAGTTGTCTCTATCTCTTTCTGTTCCCTAGCCTTCTTGGAGATGCCTCTGAAGAGGCCAGTTTTCATCCGAATTATATAATCCAGTTCTTCTCTGAGACAGCCAATATTGTTATTCAGACGTTTGATTTCACTATTTTTTTGCCCTTTAATCTCCCTTACCCTGGTAGCATATTCTTCGTTGATTCGTTCAAGAAGATTTTTGCTATTCGATAGACTTTTGATAGCCTCCTCCAGAGAAGCCTCCTTACGGCGTCTTTCCTCAAGCTCAATCTTAACAATGGAGAGTATTTGTGAGCGCTCCTTTACGAATTGATCATCTGCGCCTATGTTTGGACTTAACTCAAACTCAGACAGGACATCTGTTAGGTTCACTAGCCAACGGTCGAAGTGCTCACTGAACGGGGAAGAACCAAATCTCTGTCTTCCTAGATTACGTAGTTGCTTGAGGGTTCTGTCCGAAACCTCTTTCATAGTAGCAACATGCTTCTCCTCTCGCATGGAATTACCGACAGTTCTATGCTTCCGTCCTCTAGCTTTGACCTTTTCATGTTGCGGTTGGTATCCCATGAACAAAACCTATCGTACTTGAAGTATTTAAGAAGCGATCTCGTTTGTGTTGGCGCATGCTGCAGTTAACATGCGCAAAATAGGCGGTGCCCGCACCTACTAAAATAAGCATTAACTTAATTTCGGGACAAGGCAGCGCGCGTCTAATACTGTGGAAAGAGTGCAGTTAAATTGAAAAGATTGTGTATATTTAGATCTTGTTTTTTCTTTTTTAGTGCTTTTTTCTACATCAAAAAACAGACTTTTCTATGTTGAAAAGCACCGTTCTGCATGCAAAGTGCGCGGTCTTAGTTCTATGCACACCTATGTTGAATCATATTTGAAGCATATTAGAAGCATCTAGTAGACTAGGCAGGTAGGCTGAGCACACACAAATACCCTAAGACAAAAAACGAGAGCTAAATACATACATTGGTTATTACACAAAAAATATTAACGTGCGACACCTTTCCGATTGGCATTAAGGTAAGCTAATTGTCCAAACCTACGAAAACTCGCAGTGTAGAAGAGATTAACGAGAAAATCCGCAAAGGCGACGTTCAGGTTTTAACCGCTGAAGAAATGAAAAAACTAGTGGAAAGCAGCGGTGTAGAAGTTGCCTTTAAAGAGGTTGATGTTGTAACAACAGGAACTTTTGGCGCTATGTGTTCCTCTGGCGCAGTTATTAACCTTGGGCACTCTGACCCGCCGATAAAGATTGACCATGCTTGGATGAATGATGTTGAAGTTTGCCATCCTGGCGCAGCGGTTGACCTGTTTATTGGAGCAACTAACATGTCCCAGAAGCAGCCTTTCGAATATGGCGGCGGACACGTAATCCAAGACCTCATAGCAGGCAAAGAGGTTGAACTCCGCGCCACAGCTTACGGAACTGACTGTTACCCAAGGACTCAGCTTAAAACAAACATAACAAAAGACGATTTAAACCAGTTTTACCTATTGAACTTCCGCAACTGCTACCAACGCTACAACTGCGCAGTAAACACTAGTGACGAAACCATTTACACTTACATGAGCAAACTTTTGCCACGACTGCGAAACGCGACATTTTCTGGGGCAGGCGAATTAAACCCGCTCATGAACGACCCAGACTACGAAACGATTGGTATGGGAACAAGGATTTTTCTTGGCGGAGCGCAAGGCTACGTTATTGGTGAGGGAACGCAACATAGCCCCAAAAACCTAAACGGCACCTTGATGGTGAAAGGGGATGCCAAGAAGATGTCACCTGAATTCTTGCAGGGCGCTGCCTTCACGCGGTATGGCACTTCAATGTATGTTGGTCTAGGCGTTCCCATTCCCATCTTGAATGAAGGCTTAGCAAAGAAGACAGCGATTCGTGACAGCGAAATCATGACAGACGTGGTCGATTACAGCGTGCCCCGTAGAGACCGCCCGAAGCTAAGGCAAGTGAGCTATAAAGAGCTAAAGTCTGGCTCAATAATGATTAATGATAAGAAAGTCAGGGTCAGCTCCCTGTCTAGCCTAAAGATGGCTAAGAAAGTCTCACAGACACTGAAGTCTTGGATTGAGGAAGGCACGTTTTTCTTAACTTCGCCTGTTGAGCGGTTGCCAAATGACACCGTGTTTAAGCCGATGAGGCAGACTCAGGAAATCCCGTTCGTCATGAGCGTTATGCATCCAGCGGTTACGTGTACTGAGAATGAGGAGATACGTGCTATTGCCGAGCGGATTGTTACTAAATCGGTTAACCACATCGTGGTAGTTGATGATGCTGGGAAGCTGCGGGGAATAGTTACATCGTGGGATATCACTCGGGCTATGGCTGAAGGCAAAAAAGCGTTAGCCGACATAGAAACGCGTAACGTGGTGACTGCCAAACCTGATGAGCCGTTGGAGATTGCTTCTAAACGGATGGCTCAGCATAACATTTCAGCGCTGCCTGTAATTGATATAGAAAAGAAAGTGCTGGGCATAGTTACCTCTGAAGATGTGTCTAAACTGTTAGGACGGTAAAAGCATGGTAAGACTTCTCTTAAGATTCACTGAAGAACAGGTACCTCAACCAATAACCAGCCAAGTAATTCTTGAGTACAAAGTGCCAATCGCCATTTTAGTAGCCCACATAAACTCTAAAGGCGGCGAAATACTTGCTGAAGTTCCAGATGAGGCACAGGAGAAAATAATAAAAGCTTTCCGAAAAAGAGGCGTAACAGTTACAATACCGAAACTTATCGAAGTTGACGCAGAGAAATGTTTTAGCTGCGGCTCCTGTGTGGCTCTTTGCCCAGTGGAAGCCATAAGCATAGATAAGGATTTATCAGTAAAGTTCGATAAGGAAAAATGCGTTGGCAGCACCTGCAGCATCTGCGTAGACGCGTGCCCAGCCAGAGCAATAAAATCAGTTAAACAAACTAACACAGAGCAACCAGCGAATAACAGGAAAAAGTAAAAGTTGACCAGAAACCTGTTCAAAGAAAACTTCACCCTAAAAGAAACACAATGCACATTAATTTCAGATAAACAGCAAGCCATCCATGTAGCCATAGAATCAATCAAACGCAACAGGCAAGAACTCGAAATTTACATCAGAGCAAACCCCAAATTCTTGTACACGCTAACGCCAATCCCTGCACCAGAAAAACCTCTTGTGGCTAGATTGATGGCTTTAGCTGCAGAAAAAGCAGGCGTTGGACCCATGGCAGCCGTAGCTGGAGTCATAGCGGACTTAGCAGTAAACGACATGACCCGTGAAGGCTGTGAAGTGGCAGTGGTGGAAGACGGCGGAGAAATCTCAGCAACATCAAACACGCCCGTTGACGTGGCAGTTGCCGCTGGAGACGAGCCCCTATCAAAACGGTTCGGCTTTCGGCTAACAGAATTCCCAATCGGCATCGCCACCAGTTCAGGACGATTTAGCCACGCGTTAAGTTTTGGTGATGCGGAGGCAGCAACGGTTTTCTGCAAAAACGCCTCCTTAGCCGATGCAGCAGCCACAGCCGTAGGCAACGTTGTTAAAGGCGAAAACGCAGAAGCCGCTATTAAAGCAGGAATCAGCAAAGGATTATCAATTGAAGGCGTGGAAGGCATACTCATAATCTACAAAGGCCAAGTGGGCACCGCAGGCAAAATCCCACAAATAATCAAAGTGGAACCATAAAAATAAGCAAAACACGGCTTACCAAAAAAAAAATACCTGCACTGGGAGGAGTAACTTAATAGCCAAATTTTAATAAGCGATGCCATAAGCGTACTATATTAAGTGAGGATTTCTTTGTCATCTCTGAAGGAGGTTTAAGGGTGGAGTCTGCTGAAAAAATAAGAGAGGCGCTGGGTATAGAAAGGGAAGCAGTGGGAGTGAAATACACCGATGAGTCCCCTATAGCCAAGCTGGCTGAGGGCCAATACACCGTGTGTGATGGCATCCTAGAGGCTGCTGGTGGCAAAGTGATAATGCTCTCCAAGGAGACCTGCTCTTGCCCCGGAGGAAAGAGCCTTATTGGGCTTACTGAAAGAAGAGAAGTACCACTTAGGCTGCTTGTGGAAGGGGAGAAGCTGTGGTGCGATGTTAAGACGGCGACGAGGTCGTTCATTGAATCTGAGAAGATTGCTAAACCACCTCTCGGTATTGCCAGCAAGGTCTATCTATATCCAGTTAGCAAAGACATTTTCGTGCCTGATTTAATCATCTTCCTCGTGAATGCAGAACAGGTATCAAGACTTATTACGCTGGCTCAGTTCTGGGATGGCAAGACCCCAGCATTTGAGATGAAGGGGTCGCTTTGCTGGAGCAGCATAACCTACCCGGTTGTGTCAGGTAACTTCAACGTTACTGCCGGTGATATAAGCGCAAGGAGGATGGTGGGATGGGACAAGAATACAATGTTCGCCTCAGTTCCAGTGGAGAAAATACAGGGAATTGCCGATGCCATAGATAAAAGCACAGCTGGAACAGCTAAGCCATCTATCCAGTTCATTAAAATGACCGAAAGGATGATTTCAGGGAAAAAATAACGTAGGACACGTGAAATTGGAGCCCGAGGTCTAATTGCTTTGGTTACACAAAATAGTGAAGTCATAGTCTCTCCTATCGGCTGATGATCTTTACAAACACAGATTTTTTATATTGGAACTTCCAGCTTTATTGAAGGTCGGATACACGCCTTTAGGGTCTCCGAGGCGGCGAGTTTTTTAGCCGCACAGTAGCAGGTCTCCTTTGACGAGGAAAATTAAGATACACCGGAAACCTGTGGGGCTATGTTTTCGTTGCCTTTGAAGACTTGTTCAGAAGAGCTCAGAGTTTCCTCAACCAGAGTGTAGAGTTCATCCAGCAGCAAAGCCAACTTTTCGCCTTTAGCAGTTAGGCAATAGGTTTTAGGCATTTTTCTCGTGAACACTAGCTTCTTTCCCTTCAGTCCTCTCAGGTACTTGTAGGTTGTCCTCGTGGTAAGTCCTGTTTTTTCGGCGAGTTTCTGGGCAGAAATTCCCTCGTCAGGTATGCCGTTGTAAACCTTGCTCTCAGTGGAGGAAAACGTTTCCTTTGCAGGGTCGCGTTTTGATCTGAAGAAGAATATGTAAGCTCTTTCCCTGGGCGTTTCTACCAGGTTCACCGTTTTCAGTCTCCTTAGGATTCGCGAGACAATCTTCTGGGAGACAAGCCCGTTTATGTCTTCAAAGGTTTTGGGTCCGCTGAGCAAAGCTTTGAGTACAGTTTCTTCGTAGCACTCGGAATGAGCCGGCAAAAAGTTCACTATGTTAGCTGAACCTTCGATCAATTCTGTGAGTCTGCCACCGAACGTTGTCGCGTAGTACCGGTCTTGAGCCTCGACGGCAAGCCCAACTTCTAGCAATGGACGCAAGTACTCTTCAACTATGGTGTCTTGACTGTGTGAGTGACCCGCCTTTCTGAGTTCTTGTTGAAGCTTGCGCACTGAATAGTGGCTTTTAGCGATCGTCATAAGAATGTGCAGTCGCGTGTCGTTTTTCAGTACGTTCATTAGGTCTTTCATGAAGTCTGGGTTTTCGATGGTCTTGTGGAGTCTTCTAAGCTCGTTCTTCAACTTCCAGATTTTGCAGCTTGAGATGCATTCGAGCGGAGTTAGTGGGGTGCACTTCCGGCATTCCTCATCTAAGATTCTGAGCATTGCTACGAAATCACGATTTTTTTCCACGCTTCTGGCAGTTGCCAGTACGTTTTGAGTCTTCATATGGCTTTTACCTTTTCGACGATGAGAGATAGTGTACATGTGCTACAATTCATCTGAGCAGAGAGTTTTTTGAAAAGATAGGATGTTTTAGCTACTGGGCTGATTATTGAAGAGCAGCACCGCGTTTGCTTGTGTACCCGTTACGTTGGTTGTTTCACACCCATCATGGTGTTGATGAGGTTTGCGCTGCTGAACGGGAAGCTTTCTAACACGTTGAGTATCGCGTTCTGACCTTGGCTTTGCGCGTGCGATATGAAATTGTTCGGTAATATGTCGTAGTATTCATGGGTAACATAATGTTGTTCTATTAGAAAAATTGCATGTTTCGCCTGTATGCTGCCCATCATTAGTTTTGACATTTTATTCAGGGAGTTTGCGAACGGGAACATGATGGTGCCAACGCCAAGAATAACACTGCAACTACAGTAGCTATGCCAAAATCCTCCTTCTTCACATCACCCGCAAAAACTAAAGCACACGCTTATTAAACGGTTTTTCAAAATTATACCCAACTCCGTTCCAAATCTAATTTTGCGCTACGCTCAGATTAGGAAGTGATAATTAGTGTGGAAAACCAAGAGTAGAATGCCTCAAATGTGGGAGAAACAATGGTCATCATGAAAGTCGGAGACAGCACAATAGGCTGTTTTGGATTAAAGATGGGCGGCTCCGTGATAACCCTGCAGTCCTTTACCTTAAATAGCTCCTCTTCTCATAGAGAACAAGGGGGGCTGTTATTTGAAAACAAAAATGATAGCGTTGATTCTGGGCGCGGTGCTTATCGTTATAGCGGTGATACTTGGCGGAATACAAATCTCACACGCATACAACATCTATGGGGCGGCTGGAAACAAGTGGGGTTTCTATAGCGCCGTGGCAATAATCGGAATCATAGGCATCATACTAGCAGTATGGAGCGTACTGAAGAAAGAAACACCAAAGAAAACTACTCCGTAGCACACTCCTAAATTATATATCTATATCTACCCTCCTTTTTCTCTTTTAAAGCCCTAAACTGCGTGGGCTATTTTCCTTGTTTTTCAGCCTCTATTACTCAAAACATCAGCCGTCCAGCCAAAAAAGCATCAGATATATGCCGGCAAAAATCCATTTTTATAACGCGCATGGTCGCGCGCGTGTGAGTAATGTCTGTCATCAGACGCAAAAAGGCGATTCAGAAATACTTCTGCGAAAATACCGACCAAGATTCCATAATGGGTGTGGACTCGTTGGATATCTGGTTTACATGAGGAGCAAGTATGCCAAAATCTCTTACTACGCTCCATTCGCAAAGCCTTTACATTTTATTTTTCGTGTATATTTAGCTCTTGTTTTTTCTTCTTTAGTGCTTTTTTCTACATCAAAAAACAGACTTTTCTATGTTGAAAAGCACCGTTCTGCATGCAAAGTGCGCGGTCTTCGTTCTATGCACATCCATGTTGAATCATATTTGAAGCATATTAGAAGCATCTAGTAGACCGGGTAGGTAGGCTGAGCACACACAAATACCCTAAAACAAAAAACGAGAGCTAAATACATACTATTTTTCCGAAACTCGCGGCTAAGTGGAGAGAGAAGGATAAGGGAGGCCATAGCTTTTTCACACGCCCAGTCCTTTAAGGCTTCCTGAAGCAAGCCTCTAAAGTTGCGTTTTGCAGTTTGAAATTAGCCTTTGAAATTGAGAAAACCTTGGTCATTCACGAAAACTCTTAAATTATACAATTCCCAACTGAACTGCAAGGTCCCTTTCATGTCATCAAACACTAACACGCTTGAAATCCAAAGCTATGACGATAAAGAAAAAATGTTCCTCGTAAAATCACCCAGAGGAAACGTCGTGAAGGTTCAAGATACTTTTGCAGAAATGTTCACTCTTTGGGCAGGAAGAATTTTAATCACGGCTCAAAATGAGAAATGGGCACAAATCGCCGCAAGCGTAACCACAGGTTTCGCCACAAGCGTCATCATGGCACCTGCAGAAGCAGCAATCGAACGTCCTGTTCCAGCAGACCAGACCCCTGATAAGCGTCCGGGAATGCTTATTCAAATTTATAATCGTGACCGCTTTGAACTCAAGCACCAGCTTATGGAGCGCATCGGCCAATGCATTATGACTTGCCCGACAACTGCAGCCTTCAACGGCATGGACCGAACTAAACGAACATTAGACGTTGGCAACAGCCTGCGCTATTTTGGTGATGGCTTCCAGAAAAAAGCCATGGTTGGCGGAAGAAAATGCTGGAAAATCCCAGTTATGGAAGGCAACTTCTTTGTTGAAAACGGCTTCGGCGCCATGGAAGCTGTTGCAGGCGGCAACTTTATGATTTTCGCAGAAGACCAGCAATCAGGGCTTAAATCGGCTGAGGCGGCGGCAGACGCAATTCGCGCAAACGCTCCTGATGTAATTATGCCGTTTCCAGGCGGAATTTGCCGATCAGGAAGCAAAGCTGGCTCACTCAAGTACAAGATGAAGGCTTCAACCAATCATCCTTACTGCCCAACCTTACGCACGCTTGTGCCCGATTCCGTTGTTCCAGAAGGCGTTCAAAGCGTTTACGAAATAGTCATGAACGGCTTAACCTTGGACGCAGTCAAAAAGGGCATCAAAGAAGGCGTGACAGCAGCAATCGCCGTGCCTGGTGTCGTTAAGATTTCGTCTGGTAATTATGGTGGGAAGCTAGGTCCGTTCAAGGCTTTCCTCAGAGACGCCATAGGTGCACCAGCTCCAGAGCCAGTGCAGACACCGCCAGTCAAGCCGAAATTGTAACAGTTTCCGTTTTTTATACGGAACTTTTATTTGATTCTTTTTAGCGTTAGTTATCCGATTAAACGTAGTAATTAGTGAAGTTATTTGAGTACAGCGAAAAAATCTTCCCTTGAACTATTCAGGCTAAGAAAAACACTCAACACCCTAGCCAGCAAAGAGGGCAGCCACACTGAACTCATCACTGTCTATGTTCCGCCGGGCAAACAAATCAGCGATGCCTTAAACCTTCTGCGTAACGAGTATGGAACAGCCAGCAACATTAAATCAAACGTTACACGCAAAAACGTCCTAGATGCTATCACTAAAGCCCAGCAGAAACTCAAGCTCTTCAAGGATCCGGGCGAAAAGGGCATAGTGATTTTTACTGGTGCTCTTCTGCAGGAAGGTGGCGCGCCAGGTACCGAACGCATGGAATCCTACGTGATTGTTCCGCCTGAGCCGATTAGGATTTTTCTTTATCGTTGTGATTCACGGTTCCACACCGAGTATCTGCAGGAGATGTTGCGGGAGAAAGAAACCTACGGCATTCTGCTGGTGGACGCCAATAACGCTACCATTGCAACCCTGCAGGGCAAACACCTAGAGATTGTTAGGCAAATGCACTCTGGTGTTACGGGCAAAACTAAGGCAGGTGGGCAATCAGCTAGGCGATATGAACGTTTAAGGGACATGCAGCTAAACGAGTATTTTACCCGAGTAGGCGTGCACGCGAACGAAGCTTTCCTGCCCATTGACACGTTAAAAGGTATTATTTTAGGTGGACCTGGACCGACAAAATACGATTTCGAGAAAGGCGATTACCTCAACTACCAGCTGAAAAACAAGATTCTTGATGTCGTTGACACTGCTTACGTGGAAGAGCAAGGCGTTAAAGAAGTAGTGGCTAAAGCGCCTGAAATCATGCGCAAAGTCCGCTACATCGAAGAAAAAGAAATCATGCAAAAATTCCTCTACGAAGTTGGCCATGACACTGGAATGATAACTTACGGCGAAGCTGAAGTGAGGCGGCTTCTGCAGGCAGGAGCAGTCCGCTTGCTCATCATGTCTGAGAGTTTGGATTTGGTTCGTGTCACGGTTAAATGCAGCGCTTGCGGCTACGAAGAACAGCACACCCTCAAAAGCCAAGAGGTAACCAGTTTTGAGCAAAGCTTAGTCGGGAAACCTTGCCCAAAATGCAACGCGCCATCCATGACAGTGTTGGAGAAAAAAGATGTCATAGACGATTTAGCTGAACTGGCGGAAATGTCAAACACGGATGTAGAGATTATTTCGGGTGAAACGGAAGAGGGGCAAATGCTAAAGAACGCTTTCGGCGGCATCGCAGCAATGCTCAGATTCAAACTCCAAACCTAAAATTTGGCAAATTAGTTTTGAGAAATGTTAACTGTAGGCTTTTTCTCTACTTTAGCCTAAAGTATGCATTAATTCTTTTTCATCAGCTATTTCGTCTTTTTCTTCTATCGCTTTCTTTTCTTCTTCCGTTGCCTCTTCGATAGGAACCAGTTTATCTACTAGCTCTTTGTATCGTAGCTTGATTTCTTGTAGTTCTTCGCGGATTTCTTTCAATAGTTCTTCAAGGATTTCTAAGATGCCCCTGTTATAACTCAACTCTAAGCCCTCCATTAGTGCTTGTCTACATTCGAGTTTATGTTTATGGAAGATTGGTTGTAAAAAACTATCCCTCCTCCTTTGTGGTGTTTGTGTTTTGGGTTGCTTTTTTGGGGCAGGGTTTAAATTTTGGTTTTTCTATGGGTATTTTTGGGAATTTAAGGGTAATTAAGGGTAAAAAAGGGTAAGATAACATGCCTCTAACTGAGCTTGCATCATTCAAAGCGAAACTGGAAAACCGAAACCGCACCCAAATTCCAAATCTTCTACGCTGGCGCTACAAAATGGAGCAGGGCGAACTCCTAAAAGCAAACGTAAGAGTATTCGACTCCGAAAACTACGAAGAAGAAACCTTCCTCGCAAAAATGACCAGCGACGGCCGCCTAACAATCCCAAAACTAACCATGGAAATCCTCAAGAAAAGAGAAGGAAAAAACCTCACAGGCACAATCCTAGAAGTAACCATTAGCCCAGCAGGAGGCTCCAATGACGCTTTGCCGGCTGAAAGTGCTGAAACGAAGATGCTTGGTAAAATCAAGGACATTCGAAAAAACCTTGGCAACGCGACCTCTTAACAGTTGCCTTTGCTGTTCCCGGAGGCGGAGCAAATTGTTTTCTTAGATAGGGCTACCGTAATGTGGAGACTTACTCAAAAAGCGTCATCTTGAATATTGGGTAAGCCTTGAAGAGGAATACTTTTGGACTTTAGCTTATATTCAGTTAGTGAATTATTCAGTAAGTGAATATATTCAGACTTGCCGTCAAAGATCCAGTTCGCTTACTGCATGCACGTCTTTAACTTTTCACGCAAAGTTAGAATTTATCTAAAAAGTTGGGGATGGGAATTGAACCCATATAACAGCTGTGAAGAACGTTAAACGAAAATTTTGTGAATGATTTGATGTTGAGAACTATGGGGCGGGTAGTTTTTCGGGGTAAGGTGAAGGGGGTTTGCCCCTCTCCCTTAAATTACAATTCTTTCCACTTGTCTTAAGCGCTTTTTTGGTTTAAAAGGGATATTTCGGTTCTCGTAATATATCCTGTTGTACAAATAAACTATTGGCTCAAGAACGGCTCCGCTTCGCTTTGGTCATGCAGCTTTTTTGGCTCGCTTCTCAAGTCTATAAGTTTGAATCTCTCTTAAAATTGCTGCCTCAGAAACCTTCTTTCGCTTGTCTTGCTCATTGACTTCGCTAAAGAGATCTTTTAGTTCTTCCCTTATCTTGCCGTCTCTTTCTAGATCATCAAAAACCTGACGCACCGTTTCATACCTTAAACCTAATGCATCTGCAACATCGCTGGGGTAAACTTGTTTTTTCTTTTTAAATTGCTTCTTTAGGTATGCATCTACTAGAGCTTTAGTTTCTTCCAATGGCGCTCCCTTACTTCAATATCTAAGGCGATCTTCAATTTCTTTTTTTCCCTTGTCTTTTATGAGTAGCTTTTTCTGTCTTGAGGTTGCTCCAGACGCTATTTCGACTTTTGTGTGCAAAAGTTTGGTGAATTCTTTGATGATTTCCCTGTTTACCTTGCCCTTAACAGGTTCTTCAGTGCTGTAGACGACAATTTCATTGGAGTCGAATTCTATTTTGAATTTGGGGGAGTTTGGTTTAACAAAAATTGTGATTATTGTGCCGTCTTTGGTTTCGTTGATGCTCATGCGGTTATGCACTCGGCTACTTGTGCTTTGCTGCTTTGTAGTGCCCAGCTAAACTTGTTTCGCAGGGTTTTGGGGTAGAATTTTTCGATGTCAAACTTTACTTTTTTAGCCCATTTCACGTAAGCGGTCGGGTCAATGTACGATTTGAGCGACGTGCCCAAGTTGTACTCTTTGGTTAGCTTTGTCAACTCAAGGTCAAGCTTAGTTCTCTCTATTCTGGTCTCGAGCGATTGGGTTTTTTTGCCCGCGGTCTTTTTTACTTCAAGCTGTACCCCAAGTGCTTTGAGGTTGGCTTCTTTTTTGGCTAAGCGCTGGTCAAAGGTTGGCGGAATCTTTCTTTTATGGTTTGCCACTTCAGCGACTTTATAATTAGCCATTTTTGCAGCGTAGGTCTTTTTGTAATCGGGGTCTTCCTTTACTATTCCGCTTTTTTCGAGTTCTTCTTTGACTGTTTTTGTGCATCTCCAAGTGCGGAAAACTTTGGCGGTTAGCTTCGGCATTTTTTCGGAGAGGAAACGGGAAACCTTCTTGGAGTCAACGCCTTCGAAGAGGTATTCTTTGCTTGTTTCCATGTAGTGCTGTATGTTTCGGATGACTTCTGGCGGGGCTTTAACGTTTTTTATCCATCTTACGCTGTCCTTGCCAAGGAAGTCGAAGCGTATGGTGTCGCCTTCTATTTTGATGTGCTCTGCCCTAAGCGTTATTGCACCTACGGTGTCGGCTTCATCTGGGTCCTTTTCGTCGCCAACCCTCATGTTCGGCACCAAAATAAGCCACGACACCGTCGCGACTTTGCGTCTTGCATCATCCTTATCGTTAAGGTTTCTGAGGATGTGCTGTTCAATTGCCTTAATTTGCTTGCCAAGGTTTTCGGCTTTCTGGAACTTTTCTTTTTCCCGGTTCTGTTTAAGGAACGCTGTGTCAGAGAACCAGACGTACTTGATTTTGCCTGTTAGCTTGTCTTCCCACTTTGCCACATACATCTTGTCAGGTTCCCAAACAACGCCTTTCCAATGTCCCGATGGAACAGGTGCATCAGGCGGAAGGTTAAGGATTATGTCTTCTTCGTTTGGGCCGTCTTTCCATTTTCCCCGCTGCGGATGGTCACCGCGTCCAGCGAAAAGGCAGGATGGCTCAGAAGTCCAGTTAGCGATCTCAAGTTTTTGTCCGTCAACTTCGGCGTAACCATATTTTTCTTTGAACTCTAAGCGTTTAGCTTTGCGCTCTTCAGCTTGTTGCTTTTTCACTTCTTTGCTTAGGGCGTCTTTTTTTGCTTTTTCTTGTTCAACGAAGTTAATAATTTTGGTAAAGTCAATTTCTTCACTGAGCGGGTGGTTTCCGTTGTTTAAGGTTGCAGGAGCATCTAAGCTGGTTAAGTATTTTGAACAGAAAGCATCCAAGAAACTTGCTGAAGGGTTTTCTTTTTTGAGTTGCCCAAGGAACTCCTTCATAAAATTCTTCTTAAAGACATTATCTGGCGGAGAAACGGTTGATAATGATTTTCTTATCCATGCAACCGCCATCTGCTCGCTTTTAGGCGTCAGCTTCACCGTCTGACCGTTAAGCTTTATGCTGAAGCCTTTATAATCATAAATTGGAACGAATATACCGTTATGCTTTAAACTTTTCATAATGTGCTTCATTAACTAAACCTCAATATTCCATGGCAAACGACTTTAACTCGTTTAAGTCTTTGCAATACTTGCTCACACATGGTTTTTTTACTTTTCGCTGTTAAAGCTGCAACTTTCCATTGCCTCTTTTCTGAGGCTTAAAAAGATTCACCAATAACCCATACAAATTACTGGAAAAAAAGCGTGTTTTGCTTTTTCGCAGCCCGATCACTTTGAAGCTTCTTATAAACCGCCTCAACATTTTTTCTCTCAACATACCCCTTATGCGGACGGAAACCACCGGAGAACCCTCCTGGAATATGCATGAGTTCATGAATCAAAGTTCTCTCTTTATCCTCACTAGACATTCTATCATACACCTCAGAAATAACCTCAATCGTGTATGAAGGCGGCAGGTTTAGGACTCCTTGCCAAATTTTGCCTAAACCGTGAATGCGTGCAATTGTGCGTCTGGCTTTGGAGCCTTTGCTTCTTACGCAGAAAACGAATTGTGGAACAACATGGTAGAACTCGCATTCCTGGGCTAACTGGTCTACTTGCTTTTTAATTTCTGGGGCCTCAAAGTATTTTATCGGCACGGTCTCGCTCTCTCCTAATGGCATGTATAGAGCTGTTTGGGTTTAAAAGTTACATGCCTCTCTGGAGGATTTTCTTAAAAAACATGGTTTAATGCTTAATAACAAACCAAAAATACGCAATGAATCCGCATAAGCTATAGCAAAAACAGGGAACTATTTTTCACAACCGATACTGCGCTAATTATGCAAAACTTTATTACAGCGCCGAACGTTTTGGATTCTAAAAAGGTAGAAGTAAATTGAAATTCGGCACATACATGTTTGAAGCAAAAAAAGTTTCAGGCTTCGACTTTGACCTTTTCCGCGTTAAACCAGAAGTAGGCAGACGATTACCACCGCAACCTGATATGTACAGCAACATTGCGATTTTCGGAGACAACGTTACTGCCCGTAATCATCCAGACTGGATTTCACAGTCAGCCCTAGGTCCAGCATGGAGAACAAACGACAACTTTAATGTTCGCTGGGATATTCTCTGTGCAACCCAACCAGAACACCGTGCGGAACAACTAGATTACATCGAGGACGTCGCTAGAAAAAGCCCAGGAATATGGCTAAACAGCATCCACTTCGCAGAACATGGACACTGCATATGCCCGCGTTGCAAGGAACTCCACGCAAAAAGCGGCTTAAGCTGGTATGAATGGCGAAGAAAAGAAATCACCGATTACATGGCGCAAGTAAGCGAACGAGTACGCGACCGAGCCAAGAAAAAATTTGTCATCGGTGTCCTTCCAGACCCAGTTACCAACTATGAACGTTTCGGAGTTAACTTTGATGATCTTGCTCCACTGACTGACGAATTTCTCGTAGTCATGTTTAGCAAAAACTATGCTACACCTTGGTATTGGGAAATGCTCACCCGTAACTTCAAGAAACTCTTAAAAGACGTACCTCTCAACATTGCATTGTACGTTATCGGTCCAGGCGACGACCCGAGAGAAACGCCAACCACAAGTGAACTCTTAACAGCATCAGTCCGCATGGCAAGAGCAGGAGTAGACAACATTCTTTACTTAACCGACAAAGCAAAGCAAATGCAGGATTTCCAGAAAGCGGCAATAGCTCAGACTGATGTTCGAGAGCGCTTGAAGAGTTATGGCGGCAAACGAGGTCAAGAAGTTCTTGACTTAGTTACAAGCTGGGAAAAAGTCGTAGAATAAGCCTTCAGAACAAAACGATGCATTGCAGGCAGTACAACCTGATTAGTGGTGAAAACCACCAGGCTGCCCTTTTTATTTAATTTTTTAATGGATGTAGTCTAAGGTTTTGTTTTGCGTTTCATGTATTTCTTTCATGGATTCATATTGAGCTTCAATTAGGATTTTGAGGGCGTCAATATTTGTCTTTATATTTTCTAATTCAGCCGTTTTGAGGAGAATCCCCGTCTTTGCAAGTTGTTCATTGATGTTCCCAACCGTTACCTCAAGCACTTTAACTTTAAACGCAAAAATCTGAAGAGTATAGAGCAAACTAAGCTGGGAGTTTAAGGCTTCTAGCTGGTCTAAATAACGAGTTTTCCGAATAAAGGCCTTGATTTTTTGCTCTTGTGACGCTTCAGGTGACTGCATAACTTGGTCGTAAACGGCTGATTGTTTCCAAGTTGCCTCTTTTGTTTCATCAGCAACTTTCTGTATACGCTTTGCAGTTTTATCTAACATGTCTAATACTTCATCCAACCCATTTCTCCCCCAAATTAACGGTAATTATGCTCCCAAGAGAACTATAACAACCATTATATATAATTTAAACTCTCAAGGAAGACAAAAGAAAGCGGGGAAATCAGAAAGCTTACTGGATTATCTTTAGCTCTAACTCGAGGATTTTGCTAAAGAATTTTCGTGAGCGCTTCAGCATGTGTTTTGGGCTTTTTTGGATGAATAGAGCCTGTTTCAAGCTTAGTTATCCCGTCACTCATGTTCATTGTAACCTGTCACTCATCTTCATGGTTACCTGTCACTTTGAATGATTTGAGAGCATCTTGTGTTGCCCCGTTGAGAATTTTTTGAAACATAATTTAAACCCCAAACCCAAACAAGTCTCCTTGCAATTTTCTTTTTCAGAGAGAGCTAGCTTATCCATAGTCGCCTAAATTGGGCTTGGTACATGAACGCATCGGGTGCTATTTGTGTTCAAGCAGAATGGCTGTTCCCTCAACTTTGACTGCGTATGTAGATTCGTTGTTGATTTTAGGATGCATGAAGAGCACTTTTGGAGGAGAAACTACTTTGCCTGTTGTTACGTCGAATTGTGCTTTATGCTTGGGGCAAGATACAATGTTTCCCTGCAGTGTTCCCTTTGAAAGGTTTCCGCCTTCATGAGTGCAGACGTTTCTGATAGCGTAGTATACGCCATTTACGTTTGCAAGCAAAACTTCTTCTGCCCCAAATTTGACTGCTTTCATTTGCCCAAGAGATATCTCTTGGGTTTCCGCGACTTTTTTAAAAACCATTTTTCCACCTCTTCTTCATTTAAATCATGCACTAGTTGCTTATTGCAGGTGCTTCTCGCAGATATTTCGTGTCTTCTATTTGCTTGAGCATAAAGTCGGCAATGTCTGCACGGCTAATCTGTGTTCCAACTTCTCCTGAGCCTACATAGCCCACTTTGACTTTTCCAGATTTCGGCTTATTATTTAGAATTGCCAACCGCACAATTGTCCATTCAAGGTCTGACGCACGAACGGTTTCGGCGACGCTGACGATGTCTTCGTAAGCCGCGTGCATGGTGGTTTTTACAAGATTCACCATGGCCTTGGTTCTGAAGTCTGGTTTGTCCTTTGAGTCTTTGGCGCTCAACGTCGATGTCATGATTAGTCTGCGCACGCCTTGGTTATTCATGGCTGCAATAATGTTCCGCATTCCCTGTGTAAGCGGCTTGTTTTTTGAGCCTCCCCGTGGACCCAACGCGCTAAGAACTGCGTCGGTACCCTTTACAGCAGTTTCAATTAACGCAGCATCAGACAACTCGCCATTAATAACCGTTAGATGCTCATGGCTAACGTTGAGCTTTGAGGGGTTACGCGCATAGGCGACAACTTCATATCCCGCTGCCAGTGCCTGCTCAACAAGTTGCTTGCCTGTGTTCCCGCTTGCTCCAAAAACTACAATTTTCAACTAATCATCTCACTTTAAGCATTAGTTCCCATGTCTGTTACTTTTTGAGCTACAATTTCAAATCAAACATATATAATCGGAATATTTATAATTTGTTCAAATATATCTGGACAAATTATACGCTTAATTAGCAACATTTAAAATCCCGTAGAATGTCTGTGAAAGGAATAAGCCACAAAATTCATGCACGTTTTGGGTTTGGGATATAATTTATACTCATTAGGGGCATTGCTTTTGATTTGCGAAAATTTAGTCAACGTCTTTTTGTTATCGGGTCATTGAGAACTATGGAATAGATTCGGAATCGCGAATAACGATGTATGACATGTTCCAATCTGCAAATAAGTAATATTTCCGGTGATGTTTACTTTAATGCTGCGACCCACTCTTTTGCGTTCATTAGGCAGGGGGAAGAGGGGTTCTTTTTCTTGTATTCATGGCTTAGTCTCACTGCCATGGGGGGGATTATGCCGGCTTTGTCAAGTAATTCTGCATTTGAGAAGAAGCCTCTTGTGGATCCATCGTAGGTTACGGCTCCGTTGTGCATTACTATGACTCTTTTCGTGTGTTCGGAGACTAGTGTCATGTCGTGAGTGATGGCTAAGATTGTGGTGCCAGCTTTGTTTAGTTCTTCAAGCAGGTTCATTATGTCTTCGGACATTCTGAAGTCTTGACCTGTTGTTGGCTCGTCAACTATCATTATTTTCGGGTTCATGGCAAGAATAGAAGCTACGGTTAGTCTTCTCTTTTCGCCTTTTCCCAAGAACATTGGGTCCTCATCAATTTTTGAGAGTAAGCCAACGCTCTTTAACGCTTCCTTGACTCTTTGATCTACTTCCTGCAGTGGCATCTTTAGGTTTTTCAGGCCGTAAGCTACTTCGTCGTAGACTTTTCTCATGAAAATCTGGTTGTCAGGGTTCTGAAATACGTATCCAACGTAACAGGGTATTCTCTCAATCACTTTCCTGTCTCGCAAGTTAAGCCCCATTACTTTTGCTTCGCCCTGAAACTTCTTGTACAAACCGCTGATAATCTTGGATATCGTCGATTTGCCCGCGCCGTTTTGCCCTATGAGTCCCACGTACTCTCCTTTTTTTATGGCAAAAGTTACCCCTCTAAGAGCATGAGTTCCATCGTCATACCAGAAGTTGAGGTCTTTGACGCTTATTATTTCCTCAGTCGCTTCATCAATTGGGTCATCCTTTAAGTCATCTGCAAGACTTTTTTGTTTTCTGCCGTTGAACGCTTCCATCATTTCATCGACAGTAAAAGGAACTCTTCCGTTGTAGGTTAAGCCTGCTTGCCACCCAATCCTTGCTATGTCTGACGCATAAAGTCCATTTTCATCGAACAGTTTCCACTGTGAATAAACCTTTTCAGTCGTTCCATACGCAATTGTTTCTCCGTTGTTTATGGCAAGTACCTTGTCAGCGTATTTTTGAATTACCTCAGGATTATGCTCAACAACGATTATTGTTATGTCATACTTGTCTCTTATGCTGTCAATAGCTTTTATTATGCTAAGCTTACCTTCGGGATCAAGATCAGACATTGGTTCATCTAACACCAAAAGCTCAGGCCGCAAGGCAATGAAGGAAGCAATTGCTGCTCGCTGCTTCTGCCCGCCTGACAATTCGCTTGGGTGAACAAGGTCTGCAATTGGCCACAACGAGCCCAGACCGACTATTTCAAGCGCTTCTTTGGCTCTTTGCTCAATTTCGCTTTTAGACAGTTCGAGAAGTTCCATGCCGAAGGCGATTTCGTGCAGGAGGTCCATTCTTAAAAACTGGTTCTCAGGATCTTGAAGCAGCAATCCAACCCTTGGCGCCGTTTGTTTTATGCCGACAATTTTATCAACTACTCTGCCTGTCTTCTCATCGGTAACAGCCTCGACTTTAGTCAGTGTTTGCCCAAATAATTTTATTTCACCCTTTATATGCTCGCGCTCTTTGCCGTAGGGAACAGTGAAAACGTGAGGGATTATTCCTGTCAAAGCGTAGCAAAGTGTAGTTTTGCCTGCTCCGCTGGGTCCGATGATTCCGAAAAATTCTCCCTTGTCTACCTTGAAGGATAAACCCTTTAGCGTGAAAGGATTCTCTGCTCCTACGTAAGATCGGTATTTCCACCAGAAATCGTTGACTTCCAATACCGACATGTTCTTTTACCTCATTAACAAGGAAGTGATGGAGTGCCCAAGGATAACCTCGTATATTAAGAACGCGGCTAATATGGCAATTATCGTAAAGTCAACATAACTAAATCGCCTTGTTTCCTTATAATCCGTAATTCCATGTGAAGCCTCAAAACCTCTAGCGTACAACGCCACGCCCATCTCGGTAGACCTTCTTATCATGGTAGCAACAAGCGGCACAGACACGTACGCGAGATCTATAATCCTTGAAAACACATTTTTCCTCATTACATTGGCGGCTCGGGCGATTTGAGCGCTTCTGATGTTCTCATAATCCATCAGTATCGTGTTTAGGTTTCTGAACATAAGCATGACAAAGAACGACTTCCGAAATGAAAGGCGCAATTGTTTCAACGCTCCTCCGATCTCAGTATCTCTTGTCGTGAGCAGAAAGAGAAACGAGGTATAAATTAATACTCCAAACCCTAAAACTTTTGAGAACGCAACCGTCGCCGACCACTGAGGCAACGAAAAAGAAAAGACCACGCCAACAGGAATTCTTACCCACGTAAATAATGACGAAAAGCTAAATACGCCAGGCATCACAGTGAACCACCAAAGCAGGATTGAAGGCACCAAAGACAAAACTACACTTCGCGTCTTATAATAAACAAGACCAAAAACGCCTACAAGAACAACTGTTGATACACCTATCGGCAGAAACCCAGGCCAGAAATAAAAAAGCATTCTGGCTCCGGGCAAAGACCAATTAAAGAAGAGCCACCAGAAAAATTGTCCTAAAAGAACTGGCAAAACCAGTACTAAGTAAGAGTTTGCTAAGTATTTTGCAGTTCTTGCGATTGCTAGGAGGACAAACGTAAGAAGCAGCAATAAGGCTAGGCCAATGATGTCTGGACCGCCTTGTGAAACTGGTATGCTAAACATGTAAAGAGCTAAAATTGACATCGCCACAATCATGAAAAATTTAGTAATTACATGCAACTTCTCGACAGGTGTTCCCGTTCTCATAGAAAAAATAAAGGTGCGCACGTACTTCTTGGAAGCACGTGCTTCCACGTCTGAACTTGCCAACAACTTTCCCCTTTAAATCTGTTATTTCAAGGAATAGTTGCTTTCAAGTTATCCAGCCGTGATTGACGAGTCCTTGCCTTTCCACTAGCGATGTCAGTCCTTTGACCAGCACTGGAGTTATTATTACCATTGCTACCAAGTCGCCGACGATCCATCCTATAAACCATGGCCAGAAAGCATTGGTTGCGATTATCTTCATATCCCATAGAATTCCAACGCCGATCACTCCACTGATTAAGTTTAATATGACTCCGTTAATTAGAACAAACCAGAACCACGCACCTGTTCTCTTCGTTTTGACTCCTGCAACTTCTTTGTCGGTTAAGTCTCTCCATAATGGGTCATAACCTTTGTTTGCAAGAAGCCCTCGGTAGAGCACAAATGCGAAGAACGGTGGCACGAAGTCACTTACCGCGTAAGCCAGCGATGGAACGATGCCGGTACCGACCAAAAGTCCTGCTCCGATTACACAGCCTATGTATGCACCTATCGGACCCCAGATTCCCCACCACATTGTGAATACTAGGAAGAAGGGGTACACGAAGTAGAATAGTGAAATACCAGCGTAGCTTAACGGACCGAACACTGTGACGCTTAGATAGGACAGCGCTATTACTGCCGCGATCTGCATGGCATACAGCACGTACTGCGTTGTTGAGACCGGTTCTCCCCTGCCCCATTTTAAAGTGTAGTTGCTCCAAGGATACTTATTTTTTGTATTAGATACTGTCTTTTTTTCCCCACTCAAATGAATCCCCTTGCTCTCTACGTCAGCGCTATCAGTATTTAACGCTTTTCAACAAAATTAAAACAAAATTTCCAACAAATTTTTTCAAAAATTACCTCTCAGCCAAGCAGAATTTCATTAAATTATCATAACTTTTTATGACATGCGGGTAGAAAAAATCTTATAACCATTTTACACCAATTTTGGGAACAAGGCAGCGCGCTCCGCAAGCTTGAGCTGGGGTTTTTCCGTTTAAGCCTTCATGTTCTCTTATGTAATTGTGAAAGATTTGACATCCTGAGAGCATGACTGTATCATCTGTCTTTAATCCTCTCATTGTTTTTTCTCTGCGCTCGCGAAGCTGAAAATTCTATTCATTCATGAGAAATCTTATATAAAAGATAATGCTTGCCTCTTAAGATTTTAGGGTTCAAGGTTATTGACTTGAGAGAACAAATAAAAATCGATGAAATTGACGCGAAAATTTTGAAGAGGCTGTTATCGGAATCTCGCACCAGTTTCACCGCTATCGCTAAGGAATGTAAAATTACGGTAACCTCGGTTAGAATGCGCTATAAACGCTTATGGAGAGATGGCGTAATCAACGGCGAAGAGATGCTTGTGAACCCTCATTGCTTGGGGTATCGCCACATAATAGATTTAGGTATCATGACTGCTGTGGAAAATGAAAAAGAAGTCGCCAAGTTTCTTGAAAGCAAACCGTACATGTCCGAAGTGGTGGGTCCATTAGGTAAATACAACTTTTATGGAAAAGTAGCGTTAAGAGACCTCAATGAGTTAGGGGAGATAATTGAAGATTTAGAGTCAAACCGCAATATCAAACATGTTGATGCTTTAATCTGGGCAGAGGCAGTAAACATAGAATACCCTCAAAACTTAATTATCAAACCACTAGATCGTGAAAATGAACGAAAAAACAATCACATTTCAGCTTTAACTAATCTTGATCAAGCACCATTAGAAATTGACGAAATAGATAGAAAAATTGCAAAGATTCTTTCGAAAAAATCTCGAACTCCATTTAAGAAAATTGCTGAGCAACTGAACATATCAACTAAAACGGTAATTCGAAGATACAAAAAACTCAGAGAAAACTTGTTGACCCTTTCAACAATAGCTCTTGACCTTGACAAACTTGGATACAAGGCTCTTGCGCATCTATACATAAAAGTTTCAAACCGAAGCAAAATACCAGAGATATATTCTCAACTGCTTCAAATTCCAAACTTAATAGTTATTATAAGATTTATAGGATCTTACGATTTATACTCTGCAATTGCTCTAGAAGATTTCGAGAAAATGTTTGAGGCTTATGAGAAAATTAGAACAATCAACGGTATAGAAACAACAGAAGTTTTTCTAACAAAAATGCTTCCTTCCTGGCCTCTAAACTTGTTCCCTTCGTTGCTTGAAAATGAATCTATTCAACCAAAATATTGGCCTTGCGAGCCACAAAAGTAGCAGAGTAAAAAGAGACAAATTATTTTTTTTATCAAATTTTTATTCGCGTTCATTTTAAGCCAAAAATGCGAAACGTTTAAATTAATTCCCTATGCATCCACCCATTTATATACCCACTAATACACTTCCTATTCCATCATTTCACACGCTTAAGCTTTCTTTCTCTCTTCATCACTCTCACATATATCTCACACAGAGAGATATCACACGTGTGATAGGTGAAGGTTAGAGTTGAGAACAAAATGAGTCAAGACGGTTTATTTAATATCAAAACTATGGCTATAATCCTTCACATATTTTGTTCTTAACTTCCACGCAAACGTGCAGGACATGCAGTTCACGTTAAAAACCTGTTTTCTTTGCATAAATGTATAAACATAGCTATCTTAGCTTTGTTAACATTCGTTGGAAATGGACAAGTATGGTAGCGTTAAGTCGAAGCGTCAAAGTAGGAATAACGGCAAGCCTAATTTCCCTATTCATCTATGTGGCTTACGTTACCAGAGGCGGCTACATTATTTTACTTGGCTACATTAATAACGACCCCGCGTCGGTTGGGTATGTTCACATGTTGGGGCTTGCTTATTGGGCATCATTCATAGGGCTTACGGGACGTTTCATCGAAGTTGCCTTGGGAATTGTCATACTTTTGCTGCTTTGGGTGAAGGCATGGCCTTTATCTAAAGTTAAAGGCTTAGTCGCCGCCGCCATAGCTTTGGAGGCAGTAAACTTTATCAGTTTAGTTCCTTCAGTTTCATGGTTGCTTAGACCTGGCCTACTTTACAATGAACCTTTAGGCATTGATTATCTGCTGGAGATACTCCTAATCGTTCCGTTTCTATCAATACTAGCGGTCAAAGTTGCAAAGTACGATGCCACAAACAAGCGCAGTTTAGTTGTTTGGGCGTCTGTTGCGTTTGTGGGTTACGTCTCGGCTTTAGTTGTCAACGAAGGCGCCAGATGGATCAGCATGATTTTCATGGGTGGCTCACAGTTTCTTTCGCAGGGTGTAAGATTGATTGGATTTTTAAACGCGATAGCTTTCATGCCTTTCGCAATAGTCTTTGCCGCGTTGGGGGCGTATCGGTTAGTCCGTGGGAAGGAAAAATCAGCGTTTAGATGGTTGGGGGCATCTCTGGCAGTTATAGGGCTTAACTACGCGGTTTTTGTTTATTACCTGTACTATGTGAATTCGTTAAACACCTTGCCGTTGGTGGATGCTTGGACAGTGCCGCTGCTTGGTTTAGGATTGGCGATGCTTGTCAACTCAAGAAAAATGGCGGACAGTTATAAGCCAAATTCTACTTTACCTTCCAAAGATTAAGCAAATCTAATCTATTAGTGCTCATGGCTGTTCAGACTATCTGTGGTTTGTTAGAGACGTTAAGCACACGCACATAATGGCTCTACTAGAGCATTATGCCAAGGAAAGTAAATTTTCAAACAACAAACGAACTCTCGCTGAAAGGAATCGTTGGTTTTCGTAAAAGAGGAAGGTTACTTGGAAAATGCAGTGTTTCGTCTGATGCCATTCTTCTTCACATAGTAAACCGTTCCCACTAATATTGCGAAAGCGGCGGCTATTGGGGTCCAGAACCACCATTGTTGCCAGATAGGTGTGCTTGTTGGTTCTGCGGCAACGTTAAGTATTTGGACATTTTCTAAAGTGGTTATTGAGTCATGCCCCATGAATAAGCCTGAAGTCTGTTCTATTGAGCCGGCGGGATTCTGCGTTCCGGCAAAGACAGTCACATTCTGTTCTACTCCGTTAACATAGATGCGCATGCCTGTTTGGGTGCTACGAGTAAACACGACGTGATACCACTCATTTAGAGAAATTGGTTGGATAGTGTCTATTTCGTTGAAGCCTGACGCGTCGGTTGTTACGTAGCCGCGCAGAGCTCCCAACGCCGGGGAGCTGCTGTTGCTGGGTGCGACTCCGTTTATGGCAAGTCCAAGGATCCTGGTTGGGTATTTGGCGGTCGTGCTCACGTATTCGATCACAATGTTGTTGTAAGTCACGTTTTTGAATTGGTTCACTTTAACCCACGCGTCAATGGTGATGTCAGCCGGAATTGTTAAGCTGGGCGAGGATGGAACGTACGCGTACGCATTTCCATTAAAGTATAGGGCTTTGCCGAACTTGCCTTCAACCAGCTGAGGAGTGTACGAAATGTTAGCGGCCACGGTCCCTAAAACCGCTGGGTTAGTTCCCGTCGAGTCGGCTGTGACATAGTTGGGTTCAACGCTGTCAAAACTCCATAAACCGGCAACGTGGTCGGAGCCGGTAACTGGAGGAGTTTTTTCGCCCGGCGGAGCGAACGCGTTTGAGACGTCAAAAAGCGCCATGAGCGGATCCTTATCAGTGTTGTTGGCGCAAATCGAGTAAGGCAAATTCATTATTCCAGAATTAGCAATCTCTGTTGCGTTAGGGTAAACCGTTGAGTAGTCGCTCCAGTAATTTCCTCCAAGAGGATAGCCTTCGTCCCAAATTTGGATGTTGTAGGGCGAGGTGGAGTACGCGTTTTTCTGGTTGTTGACGAAGTCGTTATGGAATATCGTGTTATTGGTGGATACGCCGAAACTCGGGACTGAATAGATGCCGTATTTGTTGTTGGCGATATAATTCGCGGATATGATGTTGTTGGAGCCTGGGAGGTAAATGCCTGAATTGCTGTTTTCAGTCATGTTGTTTCTGAAGATTACTGAGTAAGTCGCAGCCAGCCCGATGCCCATGGTGTTTTGGGATAGGTTGTTTCCTGTTATATTGTCTGAATAGCCTTCAATGGCGATGCCGGAAGCTGCGTTGCCTGTTATATTGTTTGTTGAGATGGTGTTGTTGAAGCCGCCGTAGAATCGGACGCCGTCTTTGTGATTCCCAGTTATGTTGTTTTGGGAGACTACGGCAGAAGACTGCGCCGAACAAAAGATTCCCGACAACGTATTCACTATGTTGTTGCCGGTTATTGTGCACTTGTCTCCTTTAATCATAACGCCGTAAGCGTAGTTGGCAGAGGCTGAATAGTTGACGCTTGTGATGGTGAAGCCTGAAATCTTCACGTCGTCTGCTGCAATCGTGAAGACGCTGGCTCCTACAGAGTCGCCTGTTCCCACCACTATAGTGTTCGCGCTGTTTTCGCCTTGCAGCGTCAATGGTTTGTCAATTATCGGGTTTTCAAAATAAGTTCCGCTTCGAACCAGTATTGTGTCGCCTGCCGAGGCGTTTCCGATGGCATCGTTTATGGACGGGTAGTCGTCAGGAACAATTATTGTTTTTGTAGCTGTCAGAGGGTTCGTTGAGACCATTGAAACGTTTGGAACCGAAGAGACAAGAAGAGGAACGTTAGAAAACGCTGTCGCGCATTCTGGTAGAACCATCATCATGATCAGAACTGCAAGAAGAAGAGCAGGGACGAACCGTTTTTTGTCGGATTTCATAAACTTTCCTCTCCCACACCAATGATATTGCTACGCACGTGCTATATAGCTCTCCCCAGAGAACAGAGTGTTCCGCAAGAAGAACAGCCTTTAGCATGCTTTCTGTGTTTCGGTTTTGCCCTGTTGCAAGAAATAGCGGCAACCAAAAGCGGCCGGTGTCCTTTTTTTCTAATTTCACAATTAACGGACTTTTTATTTCTTCAGTCTGGGGCAAACTTTTTCCTAAGAGCAAACTTCTGGATAAGGGCGAAAACCCATAAAACATAGTTATGTCCCATTATATGTTACACACCCCGCTTTAGTGTATACGCCAACAGCGCATAACGAACCTTGTTCGGGAACACTTTTCTGCCCTTCGGAACACTTAGTTCTGTTGCGAGAACGCATGTGGTATGAGCTTTTTTATTATCGGTAGTCAACCTAATATGCTGCTTGTTTTAGGTCGGTTGATCGTCGGATTGTCTTTTTTTTCCTCGGCGCAATCAAAAGCGTCATAATCGCAGCAACAGCCAACGCTACATCCGCAATCGATAGTAATTGAAGCGCAATCGACCTGTTATCCTGATAGTTAAGTTTTGCAAGCCATACGGACTGATTTTTTGAACCCACCACGATATAGCCGCCGTCTTTTGCAGGGATAAGGGAATTATAGTTTGCCTCCAATCCCCATGGCAAGGTGACTCCTGGAAAGGTCATGTTCCAAAGTTCGTTGCCGACTTTATCGATCATGATTAACCCGACATCCGTTAGGTTTGAAATGGCCAGGAGCATATATCCTCCGCTTTGGGTTTCAAGGGCACAAGTTATTGAGCTGTCTTTGGCGCCGTATGTTTGGTTCCACTGCATATTGCCTTCAGCGTCGGTTTTGACTACCCACGCGCACTTGTCCCAAAGGTAACCCGCCATTAAGTACCCGCCGCCTTTCGTGGTTATGACGTAGTTGCATTCGGGTTGAAAGTAGTAGCCTTCGCCGCCGTAATTTTTGCTCCAAAGTACATCTCCAGTCGCGTTCATTTTGGTAAGCGTGAAGAAACCCTGAATTGGAACAAAAGAATAGCTGACGTCAGACATAATGTATCCGCCATCCGGCGTTTGGATGATAGTCGATGGGCAAGCAGCCACCTGCCCCGAAAGCGTCTCGTTCCACTCCAGGTTTCCGGATGAATTTGTTTTGGCAAACCAAATCGCGCCCAAGCCTTCTAACACTTTCTCGCCGAAACCAGCAATGGCAAAACCACCATCACTGGTTTGAATAATCGACATAAAATAGTTTATCGGAGCTCCCGAACTGAACATTTTGGTCCATTGAATGTTGCCCTGAGAATCGGTTTTCACCAACACGTACATGTTATCAACGAGCCCCGCCAAAGCGAAGCCCCCATCGCTTGTAGGCAAAAGACGAGTGAGATTCGTGATTTCTTGACCGATACGAATTGTTCTCGTCCACAACACATGGTTCGAAGAGTCAAGTTTAATGAGAAACGTGCAGGATTGGTTGGCCGTGTTCAAAACCAAACTTCCATCCGCAAGTTGAAAGACACAGCACCCCATTTCGCCCGTCAAATTAGTCTGCAACTCAACAGGAGATGACAACGTGACGGGAATCTCCGCTCCTAAAACCGCGAGCGCTACTCCGGATAACGCCGAAACCAAGAGTACCACTATCAGAAACGCCGAAAAAACCTTGCTCATAGGTTTTCTCTTTCCGAAGTACACGGCTAATCCTGCGCTTACGATAACAATTACCGATATGCCAACAACCAAACCCTCAGCATTGACAGAAACAGGATCCAAGAGCGCTGAAGCACCGTGAATCCGATACAAACTTGACAGCAGGATAACTGCGGAAAATATCAATATTGCCTTTTTGTACACGCTAAACCCCAACTAAACTATGACCTCAAATGTATATTACTCTCGCCATGAAACACTTTGTTCCACTGCTGGAACACGCCTCAAGTCCCAATGCGCGAGGAAAATGCAGGTAAAGGTTAAATAAGTTCTTTTTGGCACGCCCCGAAAATTCACGAACGCGTTCAGAAACAGCAGTTGCACGTTTTTTTCGTCCTGCACCCAGCCATGCGCCCATACCTAACCGAAAATTATGGTCATCTGCGACTATGGGCTGAAAAAATGACCCGAAATTAACGATTATACGTACCTACCGACATGGTCGGCGATTGCGGTTATGGTCATTTTGTGTTTATTGATGTTAGCTGCCTCCGCGTCAAATGTAATGGCTCAGCAGCCTTCTGGAGATTGACCGATGTTCCATGCGGATGTGGCCTACGATGGTACAGGAACAGGCAATCCAGTGCTTAATCCCACACTGCTCTAGATATAACTCTGAAATTAGACCATGTGAGAACTTGGAATTAGAACCGAAGTGCGTTTGGCATTCAACTCTCGTCTAACGGCTGGTCGCTATTATCTTGCCTTTTATGCCTTCACCAAAACTCTCAGACCCGCCAATCCTTCTTTATCACCTTTGTCACCCTCTAAAAATGAGATTCTCACCATCTCAATGGGAACTTTTTGAAACAGAAACTATTCATCTTGATTACGTGCTGACGTTTTCCCTATTCTCTTGGTCAACGATAAGCCCTCTTTAAGGAAGAGGATCATGGCAATTCCCGTTATTGAAAGACCTAACGCGAAGAAGACCTTGAAGTCGTAGGTTTCAACCGCGTAATGAATTGCGAAAACCACAATCACGGTAATGAAGAGTCCGAGGAAAAAATAGAAATAGAACATTGCATTAGGCAAGAGGCGTCGACCAATCCAGTGGTATCCATTGACACTCCTTTTCTTCCTGAGTAAGTATTCACCATACTCGTTTTTCTTTAATAGTCCCGAGTCTTCAAGTTTCTGAAGATGCCGATAAGCCACGCTTGGACTGCTAAGATGCACACCACGCATCACATCCCTTGGGCCAACAGGCTTGCCTTCTTTAGCCACAAACAAATATACGCTGAAGGTAGTCCCCTCACGTTCCACACTGCCGTCGTCCGACAAACCAAAGTCTCCAGAATACTTCCTTAAAACTATCTTACCAAGATTTCTATTTTTCGCTCAGCTTAGAAGCTCAGCCTGACTTTACCCTCAACGATTTCAGCAGGTCCGTTCTCATTCAAGAACAGTGCTGTTCTTCAGGGAGAGCTATAGGGCACTTGCTAATTATGTGCTTGATGACGGAATGAGGTCAAGGTTAACGTGAACAAGAATTTGAACATGAAGGCAGTCTTCGTTTGCGTTTTCGTCTTCGTATGCTTAGTCAGTTTAGCCGTTGTGCCCAGAGTCAAATCGCAGACAGCTGGAGCCATCTTAATTAACTCTGATGGCTCGGTTTCAGGCACTACTAACATTCAGCGGGACGGAAACTTTTACCGCCTCACCGCCGACCTTTACGATTCACCCATTGTGGTATTACGTAACAACATAGTCATTGATGGTGAAGGCTTTGTTCTTCAGGGCGCAGGCGGGTGGGGAACCCCAGGCGTAGCAGAACTAGAGGCTACTTCCGCCATAAACCTCACATGCAGCAACGTAACAGTCTACAACTTCAACATCTTAGGTTGGGAAGTAGGCGTTTTAGGCTCCTACAACGGCAACACAATCACTAACAGCAACATCACCGAAACAGAGCGCGCAATAGCCATCTACGCCGACAACTACAATGTCACTGGAAACTATTTGGCAAACAGCATCTACGGCGTTTGCATACAAGGAAACGACACCAGCATCCAGCAAAACCAGATAGTAAACAACTACTGCGGCTTTCTGATCAGTTACAGCTCAGGAGTCATCATAGCAGCGAATAATATTGCAAACAATAACATTGCAGTAAACACTGACAACATGCCGCCAAGCAGCTTCCAAATCTACCTCAACAACTTCATCATTGGCGCAAATGCTACGATTGTTTCCGTAACGTCGGATGCTTTGGGTTTCGGCGGGGGAGGAACACTGTCTCCGTGGGATAACGGTACTACAGGCAACTACTGGAGCGACTATGCCGCTAAATATCCAAACGCCACCGAAATAGGAAACACAGGCATAGGCGACACGCCCTATCTAATCCGCATTAACCCAACTGTTATTGATAGATACCCACTCATAGCACCCGTCACCATCCAAAACATAACCCTCACTTCACCTTCTCAAACGTCAACTTCTTCCTTAAGCCCGACTGCTGCCTTATCCGCAACAGCGTCGTCTGCCGCCTCTTCGCCAAGTCCGTCGTATAACATGCTACAGATCACTCTCATGGCTGTCTTGGCCATAGCCATGACATCTTGCATTGCCGTATTAGTCTTTAGAAAAAGGGAAGTGGACCGAGAGCAGAGGAAGCATTGAGATTAAAGAGGAAATCGACCTTAAACGCGCCAAGTGCATCAGCCTTCCTTTTTCTTCACTCTTCGGCGCAAAGATTGTGTCCTCTGAAACTAGAAAAATCAGTAAGGTTAACTTATTTTTTTTAAATTCATTGGAAGAATTAATTAATCTCCAATTTGCCATATGATGCAAGGGTTCAAAACATGGTTTCAGACATTTTTTTCTTGCATCTTTTTCTGGCATTCGCTATTGGAAGCTTATGGGTAACTATAATCACAATCATTGCAGAAAAGAAAGGAAGTGTCTTAGGCGGAATCCTTGGTGGTCTTCCCTCTACATCAGCTTTCTCGTTTTTCTTCATCGGGATTAATCAATCTTCAGCCGCTGCGGTTCAAGCGACCACAGTTTTTCCATTAGCATTCGGCATTACAAGTGCTTATCTTTTCTTCTTCGCTTTTTTCGCCCAGAAAGGGTTTAGCCGCGGAATCTACGTTTCTCTTCTTATATGGTTCGCATTTTCTGGCTTAATTGTTGCGTCTGGTCTGAGGGATTTCGCGTTTTCCTTGGTCGGGGGAGCTGCGATTTCGCTTTTAACCTATTATTCTTTCACTAAAAAGCTAAAACTCCAAAACCTAAAGGGAGAAGCGAGACTATACAAGATTCGTGAGGTTATCTTGCGTGGAGTCGGTGCAGGATCACTTGTTTTGATTTCAGTGCTTTTGAGCCAAATTGGGGGTCCTGTGCTAGGCGGCATTGCAGCCGCGTTTCCAGCGGTTTTCACTTCAACCTTGATAATATTGAACAGGAGTAGAGGAACGGAATTCTCGCGAGCTGTGACTAAGCCATTAGTGTTGTCTGGTATTCTAACGATTATTCCCTTCAGTGTAGCCGTGAGATATTTGTATCCGAGCTTTGGAATCTGGCTTGGAACCTTGGTTTCCTACGCCCTTGTGGTTCCATTAGCAATTTTATCTTACTGCATGGCGCAACGTTAACGCAGCTTAGCGTTCAACTGGGACTCCTTAGAAGGCTTCCTAATAATAGGCGCAATCATATTCATTGTATTGGGCGCAGTGCTGTTCATTATGGCAAGAACCCGCAAACCCACATCCTACCCGCATTAACAACCTTCCTTTCCTTATTTTTCGGCGAAGCCAGTTAATTTTAGGTTGTTTGGTTAGTTTGTGGTATTAGTTTTATCTGGTAGAGGTTTGGCCAATCTTTGCCTGTTACAAAAAGTCTATCGTTTTGTTGGTCATATGCTATGCCATTTAACACGGCGTTCGGGTTTGAATTGTTTTCGTCTGGTAATCCTGTGAGGTCTATCCAAGCTTTGACTTGTCCAGTTTCTGGGTTGATTATGGCGATTGTGTTTGTTAGCCAGATGTTGGCGTAAACTTCACCGTTGATGTAGTCTAGCGAGTTGATGTTTAATACGGGCGTGTCTCCGTCATGGACTTGGATTTGTCCTGTCTGCTGAAACGTTGTTGGATTCAAGAAATACAGGTGATCTGTGCCGTCGCTCATGATCAGGTTTTTGCCGTCAAAGGTTAAGCCCCAACCCTGCGTGGGGTAAGTAAAATTTCCCAGCACCGCAAACGTAGTTTTGTTGTAAATGAAGCCTATGTTTGACTGCCAAGTTAGCTGTATGATGGTGTTGTTGACGACGACTATGCCTTCGCCGAAATACTGATCTGGCAACATAACCTCTTGCAGTACGTTGCCTGTGGTCAGGTCCACACGTCGTAGAGATGAAGCACCATTAAGTCCTGTGCTCTCGTACAGAAAACCATCCGAGTACACGAGCCCCTCTGTGAAGGCACTTGTATCATGCGGATACGTGTTAACTATATTGTAAGTGTAATATGTTGCAGTGGATTTTGCTGAAGCGTTAATGCCGTTAAAGATAACCAGTATTGAAGCGCTCAAAACAATAATGACCACTATAAGCAAGATTGCTGTGACTAACGACTTCTTCATTGCAATTTCATGTAGCACTTCCCATTAATATGCGAAACGGACAAAGCCCCCACTTTTCGCTTTGCAAACCCAAAGCTAAACGGCATGGTTTTGTTTATCTTAGCGAGGGGAAATAGACTTAAGACTGCTTTGAATTATAAGCGAGAAAAGCCGCTCAGGATGGAGAAATGAAAGTTGAAATGTCCAACATGCGGAACTGAAAATCCAGATGGAAACGCTTTCTGCAACCAGTGTGGAAGCAAAATGGCGGGCTCAACCCAAAGCCAGTCTGCTTCTCAAAACCAGCCGGTATCTAATGTTGAGGACGAAGTCAGGAACGTTATTGTTAAGAGGTTTGATGGAATAAAGAATAAAGACGAAAAAGCAGTTACAGCGCTCTTGGATGAGAGCTATAGTAAATTTGACGATTGGCCTCCTTATCAAAGACAGGAGCGTGCAGAAGCCTTGAAGAACGAGTTCTCCGCATTCAAGGTGCTCTCCAACTATTCGTACGAGCTGAAAGATTTTAAAGACACAGTTTTGGGCGAGGTAGCCTTAGCCACTTTCACCATACATTATCAAGCAAATATGAGAAACGAACAGTTTGACGTGACTTCACGTGTTACCGCTGTCCTGAAAAAACAAGATTCATCTTGGAAACTGGTTCATGAGCACCTCTCCAGGTTCCCCGGAGAAAGACAACCAGACCAGCAGCGGCAATTCAGCCGTAGAAGGTTCCCTTTTTAGCCCAAAGCTAAGCTTTTCAACCCCTTATGCGGCAAGACTGGTCTCTGCGCTGATAATGAGCAGTTAAATAGCACTGTATTTCCTTAAGGAGGGCAGGTAGGCGTTTAACTGATGGGTTAAAGAAGCGAAATTGCTTTTGTTTTTCTCCTTGCGGCTTGATAAATACATCGCATTTATTGTTGAGGCGAGGTAAATAGTTGAAATCCACAACTTTTTTATCTTCGAATCGTAAATTTGCAGGAAGCGACTTGTCGCAAGCGCGGGAGTGGACATATTACGATTAAGGAAAAACAAGTCGATTGCGTAGGCAACAAAGATGAGAAAGCTAAGACTAAAGTAGCTCAAGAGGCTGAGTTTTCTCAGAAAGCCGCAAGGGAATTAGAATTGTTTTCTGCCGCTGTAAAGATGTCTCTTGACGGCATTGTTATTGGAGACTTGAATGGCTACATCACTGAGGTAAACGATGCGATAGTCACAATGTATGGTGCCGCTGAAAAAAGCGAATTTGTGGGCAAGCATGTACTTGAGTTCTTGGTTGAAAGCGACAGAGAGCGTGCGTTGCGTGATTCTTTGGATTCGATATTATTGGGTCAGGGTAGGACAAGTGAGTATCGAGCCCTTTCAAAAAGTGGGGAAGTACCCGTTGAGGTAACTGTAGCTTTTATAAGGGATGAAAATGGAGAGAACATTGGCTTTGTAGATATCATCAGAAACATATCCAATCTCAAGAAGAACGAAGAGGAGCTGAAAAATAGCAATCAAAAAATGGAGTTGATGAATGAAAAACTCCGTGTTATAGGCGGGCTAACTCGTCATGATATCCTTAACAAACTGCAAATCATCAACAGCAACCTTTTCCTATCTAAGAAGAACGGCGGATATACCCAAGCTTTTGAGGCAATTGAGAATACTATTAAGCAAATAAGAAGTATCTTTGAGTTTTCCAGAGACTTCGAAATGCTGGGCGTGGAAGAGCTGAAATACATCGATGTAGATTGGGCGCTTAGAGAAGCGGTTAGTTTGGCATCAGATATGAAAGGCGTCTGCGTCCTAAATGATTGCTCGGGTCTGTCCGTTCTGGCTGACTCTCTTCTCAGGGAGGTTTTCCATAATTTGATAGACAATACTTTGAAGTATGGTGAGAAAACCACTCAGATCCAAATTAGCTACGAAGATATGGGTGGGCAGCTAAAGCTCGTTTTCGAAGACGATGGAGTGGGGATACCCTCAGAGATGAAGCAAAAACTGTTTACAAGAGGTTTTGGCAAAGGCACTGGTTTGGGGCTTTTTCTCATCAAGAAAGCAGTAGATTTTTACGGTTGGCAGGTACAAGAAGCTGGAACTGAAGGTAAGGGAGCAAAATTCATGATCACCATACCCAAGACGAACGCTAATGGAAAAGACAACTATCACATTAGAAAGCCCTAACTAAGCCGATACACATTAAACTTACAGGAAAACTACAAAGAAAAAAGCCCTGAGAAACTTCTGCCCGCTCCCACTCTGGCCGATGAAGACATTTCTATAATAGAAATTGACCAGAAACTAAAGAGGATTAAGGAGAGTTCAAGACAAAAGAAGTTTATTGAAGGTCAAAACAGTAAAGATTATGAGAAAAATTTTAAGGATCACTATTCTGAAGCTGCTATTTTCAGAATCCTTCGAAACAAGGGTAATGAGAAACTTTATGCGGGATTCGATGAATACGCTTCATTATCGTCTGGAAGAAATCGAACGGGTTCCTTTCGTTTTTTGCCATCTTCTTTATCCCTCCTTGCGTCAAAGAATTTAACCGCTTATAAAGGTTGAATTTGACACCGCAAACGACCATAAAAGTTTTCAAGACAGCCATAACCCTTTTAAATATTTGTGCATATGCATAACGGGGGGGTACATGTAGACATGCAGAAGGTCAGGATTATATTGATTTTAGTCAGCGTCCTCACATTATTGACGCCGTTTGTGGTTGTCGGAATAACTTACCGAAACAATCCCGTTCAATTGGTTGTCCCTCCGCAGATAAAACAGATAATTGGATCGTTCGGTTCAAGCAATAGCAGTTCAGGAAACGGCAACTTCTTCTCAGGTAACATGGCAATCTCCAGCGCTTCGTCCACAAGCACTTTTGCCATCCAATTCACGAATCCGTTTAATTTCACTGTGACATTGTACTCTGTGAACGCCACCGTCACGACCGGCAGCAACAACAACAATAACAACAATAACAACAATAACAACAACTCAAACAACAACAATAATAACAATAATAATAACAATAATTCAAATAACAATAATAACAACAACAATAACAATGCCCCAACTGCGGCGACACCAAACCCAGACAACAACAACAATAACAACAATAACAATAATTCAAATAACAACAATAATAATAACAATAATAACAATAATAACTCAGGAAACAACAATACCCCGTTGGGGACCATTATATTCGTCGGCTCCGTCAGTGTAGGTGCCGCGCAGACGGTTAACGTAGACCTCGTCTTTACTTGGGCGCCGAGCGCTGAAAGCACCTTCCAAGCTCAAAACCCCGCAGCCACTAGTATAAACGTAAACTTGGTAAATCTGACTGTTGATATAAGCGGCATTACGGTACAGATGACTCAACCTACCTCGGCAACAATGGAGATTGCACCTTAAATTGAACAGGTGAATATGAATGGAACGCAAAATCAACTTGCTTGGAATCGCGGGTGGCATCGCCGCCCTTATTTTGGCAGCAGTTTCTTTATTCGTGCCCTGGTGGCAACTCAGCATCG
>JBEKBM010000013.1:0-81969 GCA_050015395.1 Bathyarchaeia archaeon | reverse complement strand
GTAAGTGTTAAATGCGGACAGCGCAAGCAAAGCTACAAGGAGAAGAACGATAACGCGTTTAGAGATAGTTATCTTTGAGTTTGCTTTCATCTTTGAGGGCTCATGCAATTTTGAAGTACATGTATGAGCTATCGTTAATTAAATTTATGATAACACGCGGCTTATGAGCGCGCTGGCTTGTCCAGACCGTGTGAAAAAATGAAATTGGAGTGGAATCAAGTTTGTTGTTTCTTTGCGTAAGACCGCTCACTTAGCGCTTTGTTATCGTTCTCTTACTCTTTTTCACGCCCTAACCAACGATATGAGCGCTCCCACACCAAGCATAGTGATAGCCCTTCTCATGTTGTAAGCCAGCATGGGCACGCGCGGAGCTACAGGACTAAGACACCCAAGAATATTACAGATACGTGACGATAAGGAACCAGAAGATTGCAATGGGAAAGAATTTCTACCTGAATGTCAATTATAAATGTAATCTAATTTAGTTTACATAATATGATGGAAAGAAGTTCCTACCAGAATGTCAAATGTAAAGGAAGAACACAGGGATAATTTACTTGGTGGACTTGCAATTATTCTAATTGGAATACTTATTAGTTCATCAGCTATATGGGGATTAGTTGATAACGTGTATTCAATGAATAGTGGACTTGCACCAATAATGTTTATTATTTTGGGAATTGGATCAATTATTTTGGGTGTATTAATATTCATTCATAAACCCTGAGGCGTAAGCAATTGTCGTTTGGTCACGAAAAAACGAGGGCTACCTCCACAGGAGACATAGACGATGAATTCGGTAATTAGGTGTATAAAGGCAATATATTGTTTAGTCAAAGCCTGGCTAGGTTTATCGTACGTATCTACGGGGATATTGGTACTGTTAGCCTTGACTTGGTTTAGTCAACCCCCTGATTTAATATTAACAGCTATGTTGTTGTTTGCTTTTCCAGTTTCTTGGTTATGTCGGCTTCAATGTGAGCGAGAACAGAGATTTTATAAGAAGTTGTGTATGGATAGCAAAAGCTACAGACAAGCAACAAGTTCAACAAAAGCGTCGTCAGGTATAGCGAAAAGCTGTCCCGTCTGCAACAAAACTATCTCTTCAGAAAACAATTTCTGTCCTTATTGTGCAACTGACCTCAGAGGGCAAAAGTTCAACAGCAGCCTAATCCCGCAGAAACAGGGATGACGATATGTCCAAAGTGCAACAACAGAGTACCTTACAATGCGAGTTTTTGTGCAAATTGTAGCAACTTAAGACCAAAAAAACCCAATAGCAACCAATAAGGCACGCTTTAAGCATATTCGAGTAAGTAGTACTATTGACACTCTGATTAATTTAATACGCTTTTTGTTTTAAGAAGCTACAGAAGAAACAGTTTCCACCACAACATAGGGCACTCTAAAGGTAGCTTACCTTGGCTATACATTAACTCAATCCAACATATGTAGCAGAAGTAAATTCTGCATTTTGGACAGGTGTTAAAGGCTCCACCAAGAGGTTTCCCGCAGGCATCACAAGGTCTGGATAAATCAAGCATGAACCATTACTACTTGAAAATAATGAGTGACATTGCGAACTATATTTTACTTACTATACTGCCGTTAAAGTATAAGCGCATGGCTGCTCCGAAATTGGTGAAAAATGGTGTTTACTCGAATTTTGCCCTAAGTGCGATTCCGCTGGGACTTGAACCCCACGGGGCGAATATGTGCTTTTTGCACGCGTTTGGATAACTATGGGGCTCAGACCGTTTCGGGGATGAGCCTAATATGGGCCGAGCCGGACTTGAACCGGCGACCTTTGGCTCGTAAAGCCAACGTCCTAACCAAGCTAGACGACCGGCCCGCACATTTTGGTATTCTGAAGCTTGATTTAAGCTGTTTGGATTAAGGAATTGCATTTGGTTGATATTAGAATTTTGTTCCTTTGCCTCTTGGTTCTAGGTGTGTGATTTCTTGGTTAGTTGAAAACTTTTGAATGGTGGTTCCTTGCTTTGGGTTAGGGCTTATTTATATATTAAACCGACCTAATTTTTTGTAGGTGAATAATCTTGGTTTCTCAAAAACTTTTAGAATTTTTAAACAAAGGCATAGCCCGCGAACTCCAAGTCAGCATACAATACATGTGGCAACACGTCCAGGTTACTGGCACGGACGGCGCCATCGTGGAAGACGTTTTCCGCAAGACAGCCATCGCGGAAATGAAGCATGCCGAGCGCCTCGCAGAACGTCTAGACTACCTAAACGGCGTAGCCACAACTAAACCTGACCCGATTTTCGTCGGAGGCAGCCTCATCGAAATGCTCAAACAAGACGAGCAGGACGAAGAAGAAGCCATCAACCTCTACAAGCAGGCAATTCAGGTTGCGGCGGAAGAAGGCGACTACACCACAAGGCGAATGCTGGAGGAAATTCTTGCTGAAGAAGAAAACCACATCAACACTTTCGGCAAACTCCTCGTCGGCATGACGGAGCCATTCACCCAGCCAGGAACATCTCAAATAGAATAACAAACAAAAAGAAAGACAGAAAAAGGCTATTGCTTTATAGTCATCACCAAGGGAAGGCTAAAGCTATCTCTGTCTGCCCAAAATGCAACAAGAAATGCGAAGAAGTAACAGTTGAATATGAGTATCAAGGGGTCATGCTTCATGGTGTTAAAGCGCTCAGATGTCCTAACTGTAAAGAGCAACTGTTCACGCTAGAACAATATGACGCTATACGGCAACGAGTAAGCAAATAAAAAAGCGTATTTTTAAGTTAAAGAAAACGAAAAGGAAATCAATCTCGAACAGTCGAGTTACTGCTTAGGCTAAGATGCCTGTAAACTGCGCGTAGTCGCTACCAACGTTTGTTCCTGCAACTTTGTCTTGCCAACCGCGATTGTTCCTAGTAGAGGCAAGCTGATTTAATTTGAAAAAGTAATCAGGCGAATCTGAATTTGCCCCCGTCATAAATAAACTGAGAAAGGAGCGAAGTGATCGCTTATTAAGGAAATGGATGAATGACATTTTTGCGACGAATTACACTTATGGTTTTTAGGCCAATTTTTTCCCATTCTTCCGATGAAAGTTTTTCGCCCTCCAAAATTCGGTATACATATTCTGGAGGACTTTTTGAAACGAATCGTTTTTCCTCGTATAAATCTTTCTCGGCGTCTTTTCTCTCAATTTTGAAGGCGGAGGACAAAAATCTGAAGGCTGCGAAAGGAAGTCTATAATCTCCTCGGCTAAACCCTTGACAGCATACCAAGCAACTCCACGGGTACATAACTGAAGAAAGTGTTTGAATGTCGTCGTGCCCTCGTGCAAGGATAGATCTGACTAAGGTTGCTTCTACTACTCCGCATCCAAGCATTTCTAACTTCTTGGGGTGCGCTGGGCAAAGCCAATGTGGATCAAATTTATCCGAATCCCAGTAATTGTAAAAAACATAAACTGGTATTCTTGGGGGTTGGCTCTTTCCAGCATAATCAATGAGAAGATCGGCTTGGTTACCGTATCTTGTTTTGTGGTTCAAGTATTGGTATCTCAACTGATCCGAATCTATTCTCTTTGCTTGCACTCTAAGTCCTAACCAGAGGTCATCTTCGCCTAACCACCATTCCCAGTCAGCACCTTCTCTTCCTTCAACAGGTTTTGTAAATTTCTGAGTTCTTATTTCATGAGGATGATTAACTTGGAGTTTCAACAAATTCCAGTCAGTTATTGATTCCTCAGCAACATCTATCTTGGTATCATGCCCAAGTTTCATCATATTCCATGTTTCCTCTGCTTGTAACACAAAATCTTGGCACAAAGTCCTTTGAAACGAAGGATACAATTTTTTTTCACCCCTTACGATGATCTTATTTCGTTTAAAACCCAATATTAAGCTTGCGAACGATAGTAAGCCAACGATTGAAAGTAGCCATAGCGCGATTTTTAACCAATTGAAGACTGCTGTACCACCGCTAAGTAGCAAGGTTACAACTAAAAGTGTGATTAGCGACAGAAAAACTGATCAAAGATAACTGTTTATCTGACTACTTTAGAGTTTGACAAGTGATCACTCAATTTGAAGTATGTTGCATGAGATTAATCATTTGCTGCTATGAATAAGGCAAAGCCGAATTAACAATATGGACGCTAATAAGATAGCATTAAGCGATTCAATATTGGTAGAATAAGGGCTTCTGGAGAACCCAAGGTCTCAACCCTTAAGTCTATCCATTTTGGATTGTAAGGATCTGAAAGTGCATACATTCTTTCGAACACTTCTTGTTCTTCAGCATCCCGCTTTTCAATTTTTGCCCATGCCGTTTGGATCGACATTTTCTCCCGCTTTGCTAAGCGTTGGGATCTTATTTCAATGGGTGCCGTGCAATAAACCCTTAAGACGCTTTTGAGTTGTTGCGATAGATAACAAGCTAATCGACCGTCCCAGACTCGGTAAGGCTCTGTTAATATACGTCCAGCTATCTGCTCATCGATTTTGTGCAATTGATCCTCAGGAATATGACCAAACTGTTCTATTTCTAGTCGATTGTTAATTACCAGTTTTCTAAATTCTGCACCAATATCAACATGGGTCCAACAAAGTTGGTTAGCCAGAAGGTTACACAAAGTTGATTTACCCGAACAAGATTGCCCTGAAACTGCAACCGAGCTAAAATATGTCAACTTTTTTGCCATTTGACTATACTCTCAAAGCTTGTACCATTTTTACAGCCAATTTGGTTTCTAATGCTGTCTTTAAATCGTATTTTTGGAAAATCTCTTAGGCTATTGCATATTTCAAGTAAGTGTTTCGTTTCATAATTCCTACGAACCTGCTTGTAATAAGGCGCCTCTTGTTCAGAAAGATTGTGGCAAGCGATGTAGTTCATTCTTCCCAACCAAACTGATTCAGTAGTAAGAGGGGCAACCGATTTAATGAGTGGTATGGGGTCATAGTCTAAGAATGGTTCGATTGAGACGCTAGTTTTAAACCCTCTATAGAAAGCGAATTCAAGACAAGTTATCCTTTCTCTGAAAAGTGATGCGTTCGGTTCCCAAAAGTGTAAAAGTTCATCGCAAGAAGATGTTATCGTGAATCTGAACTGAATTTGATTTTTAAAATTTGAAAATTTCTCGTCAATTTCTCGTATGACCTCAAGACGTGGTTTTGTAGTTATTAAAACAGTATTTTGGCTATAAAGAATATTCTCTAACGCTGTAAAGCATGCTTCTTTGAAAGGTGAAGCTTCAATAATATCATGAGTGCTTGGAAACATTATGCGACCTGGCAGTTTATGTATCCTCTTGGTTAAGACATCTTTTCTTATTTTCATGTCCTTCCAAGAAGACGGCGTACTCCTACCGAATCGTCTAGCCATAATTTTTGCATAGCAATATCTGCAGTCATTATAACAGCCAATTATGCAATTGAAGTTAGAATCTGCCCATTCCTTAGTGCCTGAGGTAACCTTATGGTCTTTATGACTATGTTCTCGCATTTTTAATCTTCTTCCACAGTTTGTAGCTTGGTTAATTTTAGCTGTTGTGGAGATATTGGACGCAATTTTGGTGGCGGTTCAATCTCTAAGTTAGATTTTACGGTGCTCCATTTAATTCGGTATCTTCGCATTTGATGCTCCCATGCATTGTCTATCTTGACAAGTTTAAGGTAATCGTTAGCTAACAGCCAATGGAGAGCTTTTACTCTTAACTCCTTATCGGTCTCTTCTCTGATTAAGTCGTTACATCTATAATCACAAAGACTCCCTTCATGCTGTTTTATTATTTTCCAAAGAATTCGCCATTCTAGAGGGCGTCTATTTCCGATTATACCTAAGAATAGTGTAGGGTGCAACTTTCTGAACTTCAGTAAGGCCTCTTCGTTACTAGGTGAATATTTAGGATTGCCAGTTATCGATGAGTATGCATCTCTTGTTCTTCTGACACCAGCTTCGTAATTAGAGCATAATATAAGATGGAATAACTGCTGGTTCTTAGGATTGAAAGGGAGAGGAAGAATGTACCTAAACCATCTATGTAGCCTATTTTTATACAATCGAATGAAGAGCCTTTCGCTCTCCTTTATTGAGACACTACCGACAAGTATGCTTTTGCGCCACTGGTTACTTCCAAAAAGTTCGTCCGCCTGTTGCACAGTTCTGGTCTCTTGAATAGACCATAAATCTTTATCAGTGGTAGTAGGCAACGGTGGGATATCATCTCGCCCCAAAAACCAATCGGAAGTAAAACTAAAAATAAAAAATTCCGTTCCTGTTTTAAAGGGAGTACGCATTCTCTTACTTGCAACTTCGCTAATAGTTTTATATTCGACACTTCTCAAAGGATCAAAGAAATATAACGAATTGCCCAAGTAGAGACTATCGATATCGGTTAATGCCTCTTCAAGATTCTTATTAATTAAATAGATTCCGCTTGTATTTGACTCGACAGCGCCTTCTGCCTCCTTCAAGTTTATCGTAGGCCATCTGCGTTTTATGACCTCCCGTAAATTATGATAGCATTCAGGATTATTTTCTATTAAGATTACTTTTAGGTTAGCGGTATTCTGTGTTTTTGTTTTAAGTTCCAATGCATGTCCTGCAGATCCTAACACGGTTTCTTTTGTATCTTCAATATACACTTCGCCAGAAGCTGCATTCAGTTCAATAATTGATGTTGGAAATCTGTTATTTGCTCTTGGACCACCCGAAGTAATGCCCCACCAGAATGGATAATATTTCCCTATAACGTCACATTTTACTTTAGTTCCAGCAAGACCACTTAAACAAATAGCATTATTATGAAATTTTAAGGGCGTAGTAATTCCCTCATCTAAACATAGACCGAACTGTAAGTATGGTTGATTTTGCTTAAAAGACTTTCATTGTTCGCTTACTTGTTTGAAACTAAAGTTAACGGTTTGCATATGAGAAATAAAAAAAAATTTAATACTTCTTCTCATATACATCACTTGCCTGTTTGGTAACATGACAAAAAATGACCGAAAATTAACTTGTCCACGTTGCCATAGAAGCATTCCTAGTAAGTTGTACTTGGAACATGTTCTACAGCATAAGGGACAGCACACGCAAATGGCTAAAACTGACCGTATGTTAAATCAGAAGGCAAGTGCTATAATCGATTTCATCTGTGATTGCGGCAGGAAATTTAGATCAAAAGAGGAATTGCGTAATCACATCAACCAATTTGATCATGGCGACGTTGGGAGGCAGGTATGTTCTGTTTGTAATGAACATTCCCACGTCGTTCTTCCTTTTGAGCGTCTCTCACTGTGTCCTTCGTGCGCAATAGGCTTCTTTGAATTTCGGAATTTGTTTGGCTCTCGCTTAATAAATCACATGGGCGAAGAATATGAACAAATCATTAAAAACAAAATAGGCATTCTGCTTCCAAAGTTAGGCGTTGAAAAGCTGCCCGATTTAAGCATTCAAGTAGTTTTGATTACGTTCACCGAAAATAATCGTGGTTTTGAGCATTTCCACAATCCAAAGGGTGAACTTGTTTTCCTGTTCAGCAGAATCCCAGCTCTTAAAGAGGTCGAAAAAAAAGTCTTTTCAACCGTTATAGACCATGAAACCTGTCATGCTTTTTTAACTCATAGAGCAAAACTAGGAATTACTGATAAGCTTACCACACGAAAAGCTTTGTCGTTTGAACAAGTGATGGCAGCGCAACTAGCCGAGGACATTCAATTAGAAAAGGTTGCAAAAAGCGAAAATATTACACCGCTTTTAACGGATGAAGTTGATCGAGTTTCAATATATTTCAGCGAAGTATCTCCAGTCCCTTACTCCCTAAAACAATGGGAAAGTTTACGGGACCCTATCAAACTTTCAAGCATGTTATCTGTAACATGGACATATGCTGAAGAGTTATGGTATAAACAAGTTCTAGAGGATCCACAACTTAAGAGAAAGGTAAGCGACAATCTTAAACTAGTATACCCTCACTATTCCATGCACGGTTATTCAGAATTAAAGGATTTGATTATATCTATTTTAAACGAGCCAATTTCAAAAACCCCTGAAGCAGCAGAAAATATCTTTAAAAGACTACTAAAGTTATTTGATAAATATAGTGATGAAAATAGTCTTAATGTTTACTAACGGAAATTAATGATCAATTCGTTTTTTTCAAAATAATTTCGGCGTAAAAAATATGTAGTGAAAAGGGATAAAGAAAAGAAATAAGCATGTTTAACGCAGTTTCATGAGGACCATTTCTGCGGCTAGAACCATGGGTTCCCAAGTTTCGCAGAGCGGTGGCGCGTAAGCGGTGTCTGCTTTGGATAGTTCCCGTACGGTCATGCCTTTCTGGATGGCGAAGCTGAGGCAGTTTATGCGTTGGGTAACTTCTTCTCCGCCTACGACTTGGCCGCCTATGATGCGTTGGGATTCTTTCTCGACGACGAGTTTGATTTTGATGGGTTTGGCGCCTGGGAAGTAATCTGCCTTGGTCTTGCTAGTTATGGCTCCAGTTACGACTTCGATGCGGTTGCGCACTGCAGAGGTTTCAGTCAATCCTGTGTTGCCTGCTTCAATCTCAAACAGCCGAGTGACAGCCGAAGCTAAAACGCCTGTGAACTGCGAGTAATCGCCTCCAGCGTTTGCTCCCGCAACTTTGCCCTGCCTAACCGCGATAGTGCCAAGTTGAGCGCACATGGGTCGATGAGTGATGATGTTTGGTGCTTCAGCGCAATCGCCAACGGCGTAAACGTCTCTCACGTCAGTTTCCATGCGCGAATTCGTCTTTATAGCACGTGTCTCACCTAACGGTATGCCGGCGTCAACCGCGAGTTTAGTGTTAGCTCGTACTCCAAAAGCGCTAATGAACAAGTCAGCCTCGATTTTTTCTCCGCCAGCCATGATTGCTGTGACTTTGCCGTCTCCGAGGAATTCTTCAACGCCTTTGCTGATTAGTATGCGCATGCCCTTCTCCTCCAGATGCTCTTGGACAAGTTTCGCCATGTCCGCGTCAAGCAACTGCGGCAGAATCTGCGGCAACATTTCCACCACGGTAACTTTCAAACCTTTCTCTATCAAGCCGACGCCCACTTCCAACCCGATTAAGCCAGCACCCATAATAACAGCTGATTTCGCACCAGCTTTAACTGCAGCATCAATCTTCTCGCCGTCTTCTATACCGCGGAGGCTTAGGACTCCAGGTTTTTCTCTGCCCTTAATCGGAGGTGTAAAAGAGTCAGCGCCAGTAGCAATCACCAAGCTGTCGTATGGCAGAACCTCGGTGGCTCCTGCCTTGTCAACAACTGTGACAGTTTTCTCTTTAGTGTTAATCGCAGTGGCTTTTGTTTCGTTACGCAAATTCAACTTTAACATTTGAAAATATGCTGGTGGGTAAACAATCAAATCGTGAAAACTTGGAATTTGCCCGCCAATAACAAACGGCAATCCACAGCGTGAGTAACCAGCATTCTTCTCCTGAGTAACCAACGTGATTTCGGCTGTTCGGTCTTTTTTGCGTGCAGCAGAGGCTGCTTCAACGCCTGCCGCGTTAGCCCCAATAACAATAATACGCCTAGCCATCCAACTCTGCCTTCTACCTATTTGGATTGGGCTTGAGCTTTATGCCACTCAACAGCTTTGTTGAAGTCCATAAGGTTAGCGAGTTCAGCCTGTAAGTTTGAAGCTTTAACAACGATTAACCAGCCTTTCACGTATGGGTCCTCGTTTAATGTTTCAGGTTTCGATTGGACTTCATCGTTTACTTCCTCGATTGTCCCGCTTACGGCTGCAATCAAGTCTGATACCGCCTTAACAGACTCCAATGTTCCATACGGCTCACCTTGCTTCACAACTGTTCCAACACTGGGCAGTTCAGCGTAAACGATTTCTCTTAGCGACTTCTGCGCGTAGTCAGTTATTCCCATTCGAATTTTGTCTCCTTCAATTTTTATCCATTCAAAATCTTTAGAATAATAGAGGCCTTCAGGCACTTCATATGATTCAACTTTTACCATGCACTTTAACCTTCTGAATACTGATAGGTATCCAGTTTAGCTTTCAAGCTTAAAAAAGCTTTCACAAAAGAGAAAGGGGAGTTTAGCGTTCCCGTTTGCCCGCTATCCAATCTTCCGTCCATTGCATAGCCTGCGAGTCCGGTACCTGAATCGGCGGATGCTTAAACGCATAAGATGGCATACTTAACAGGGCGCCCGCTATTTTGCGGTCCAACGCTATTTTTGCTGCACGAATCAAATCAATAACTACACCTGCACTGTTTGGGGAATCTTCCACTTCAAGTTTGACGCTGATGTTTATGGGGCGGTCGCCGAACTTGCGTCCTTTGAGTGAGATGTAACAGATTTTCTTGTTCTTCAAGAAAGGCACGTAATCTGAGGGACCAATCCTTGTTGGCAACGTGTATGGGACAAGGCTTGTGACGGCTTCGGTTTTGCTGATGCGTTTTGATTTGAGGCGATTTTCGACGGTCATGTTCTGGAAGTCCGTGTCTCCGCCAAGATTCAGCTGGTAAGTTTCATCAATGATGACGCCGCGGTCCAAGCAGAGGCGCACAAGGTTCCGGTGCAATATAGTAGCGCCAACTTGACTTTTAATGTCGTCGCCAAGCACGGGCAAACCAGCCTTCTCAAACTTTATGCTTTCTTCAGGATTGGACCCTATGAATTCGGGCATGCAGTTCACAAAGGCGCATCCTGCATCGATGGCTGCTTGAGCGTAGAAACGCGCTGCATCATGGCTTCCCACAGGCAAATAACATACGAGCACGTGAGCTTTTGCTTCTTTGAGAATTTTAACGACACTTGCCTTATCCGTTTTGCTGTCGTCGTAAACGTTAAAGGTTTCTCGCATATGGGGCGCTACGCCGTCCAAGATTGGTGCTGGAGAAACTTTCACTCCTAGATTTGGCACGTCAGCGAATTTTACGCAGCAGTTCGGCTTGGTGAATATGGCTTCAGAGAGGTCTTTGCCAATCTTATCCTTATTAACTTCAAAAGCGGCAACAAACCGTATATCCCTAATGTGGTAACCGCCATAGTTTACGTGCATTAGCCCAGGTACAGTGGTGTTTTCTTTAGCGTCTTTATAGTATTGGGTTCCCTGAATCAGGGCTGATGCGCTGTTGCCAACGCCTACAAGTGCTACACGTATTTCAGGCATGGAACGGTAACCATCCAAGATTATATTGTTAGAGAAGGCTTAATGTTCGTCTACTCTATAACTTTTTCTCAATTTTTAGATAGAACACAATCTTATGGCAAGATTAAAAGGGAACCGCCAACACACTAGCTAACCAGTCGAAGTGAAAGGTCAATGAGCAAAACTGAAGTCGCCGTCACATATTGTCCCTTCAAGCAAATTGTTATAATGGAAAAAACTTTTTTTAGCACGCCTGAAGACATGGCAAGATTTACCTCTGTGATTGCAGGCGGCAAACTAGCTGGGTTATACTGGGTTGAGGGTGTTGTCTTCTTGTATTTTCCGTTACCTGCTTCAACAGCCGTGGTGGCTAAAGCCCTGTTGGAGGACGGCAAAGTTTACTGGACCTTCGTTGGTTACGCGTTGATGCCAAAATATGCGCAGGTTATTGAAACTAAAGAAAAAATGATTGTGCCAGTAGTTGACATATCATCTGATCCTATTCTTAGAAAAGTTGCCCAATGGCTAAAAGAACAAAAACAATAAGCCTGCCTCGAAGGCTGCTTTTTGAGTGAAATAGTATTCAAGGGCACAGTTTTTTCTGGTACCGGTGAAGGACGAAAGTTTATTGATTTACCATGGGTTAAACGGCAGATACAAGAAAAGCTTGGTTTTACTCCTTACTCTGGAACATTAAATATCCGCCTTACAAAAGAGAGCGTGAAGCAAAAAAAACTGCTTGAAAACGCTAAACAGCTAGAGGTTTACCCCGCAAAAGGTTACTGCACCGGCAAACTAATCAAAGCACACATTGACAGTTTAGAATGTGCAATTATTATTCCACAGATTCCCAATTATCCAAGCGACATTGTAGAGGTTATTGCTCCATGGTATTTACGTGAACGCCTCAAAATAACAGACGGCAGCGAAGTAACTGTCACCTTCAACGTGTAGGGTTGCATGTTGCTTTCTTAATTTGTGCAATGTATTCCTCTACGCAATTGTTTTTTATCAGGTATGAGCCGTAGGTTACCAGGGCTTTCATGGCTCGCGCGGCATCCTCAGGCGAAGTAAAAGAAGGCACACAGAGTCTGTCAAACCTTGAACGTGTATAGAGTGCCATTTCTGTTTCGCCAATGTCGCACATCACTATGGGCTTGCTATATTTGGATGCGATTTTCACAATGCCGTCAATGTATTTCTCTTTTAATCCTGGCATGTGATGTAGCCCAAGCAGAATTATGCCATAGATTTGCGGGTCTTGAAACATTATGTCAGCGGAAATCTCGAACATGTCATCAGTCACTGAACCAGTGAGGTCAACTGGGTTTGACGTAGCAGCAATCTTCAAAATGACATTTTTGTCTTTGAGTTCTTGGAATTTCCGCTCTGTCTCCTCAGAAAAGCGGTCTACTGTTAGACCTAAAAGTTCACATTCATCAACGGTCATAACGCCGGGTCCACCTGCATCAGTAAGTATGCCAACATTTTTATCCAAAGCCGGCGGCTGCATAGCTAATGCTTTTCCAAGATCAAAAAATTCCTCCATGTCTCTTGCCCTTATGACTCCCCCCTGCTCAAAGGCAGCATCGTAAATTTTATCTGACCCTGCAATGGCGCCTGTGTGTGAGGCAGCGGCTCTTGCACCCGCAGCGCTTTTGCCAGACTTTATGACTACGACGGGTTTTTTGACTGTTACTTTTTTGACTATTTTTAGGAATTCTCTTCCATCTTTAATGTCTTCTAAATAGACAAGCATGACTTTGGTTTCTTTATCATGAAGCAAGTACTGAAGTATGTCTGACTCGTTTACGTCACATTTGTTACCGAAACTTACGAATTTGCTAACGCCCATCTGGCGCCCAGTCAAATAGTCTAAAGCAGCTGCACCAAAGGCTCCGCTCTGAGTGACCATGGCTATGTTGCCTGGCATTGGCCTTGGCGTTGCTACAATTTCCTCTCCGGTTGTGAGAACTTTTGTTTCGGGAAGAAACAGAGTATCAATACCTGTTTTTGAATAGTAAACCCCTAGGCAGTTGGGTCCTAAAATGCGTATTCCTCCTTTTTTACCTGCAGCCACCACTTGCTCTTCTAGTTCAGTGTTTCCAACTTCTCTGAAGCCTGCGCTAATTATGATGGCGGCTTTGACTTTTTTAGTGACCGCTTCCTCCATAATGCTTGGCACAACGTTCGCTGGAACAATAACTACAATTAAATCCACTTCATCAGGAATGTGAGTTATAGATGGATAACATTTGAAGCCTAAAATTGAATCTTCATTTGGATTAACAGGGTAGAGTTCACCCTTGAAAACTCCACGCATCTTGTTTGTTGAAAAATTTTTGAAAATTACGTGCCCTGCTTTATCAACTTTCTTCGTGGCTCCGATTATTGCAACTGAACGAGGATTAAAGAACGCGTCCATTTTCTTTAATGCTTCTTCCATACCTAATTCACCTGTTCAGCTATGTGCCTTCGAAGTCTTATTTTTATGTGTTACCCTTCAAAAAAGTTCTTTTTTAATTAAATGATTATTTGTTTCTTCTGTATTAACCTTAACGTATATTTCTTCTAACGATGACTAATGGTTTATGCCTGATTTTAGACAGCATTTCCCAGCTTACGCCGTTAACTTCCACTTGAAACCTCGCCGCCATATCCCAAACCGTAGCGCCTGAACCGGGTCCTCTGGCTTTGTCGGCTATGTTGGTGATTTTTAATGCTTCGCTAGCTTGAGGATTGCAGCCTGCAACCGTTAATGGGGTTGAACTTTTTTTGAGTTTAAGCATTCTGCCTATGATGTACGTGGTGTATCCTCCGAAGGAATGTATGCCTTTCATTGGTTTTGGTCTTGGAGTAAAAAAGAAATTCCTGAACTTGTAAGTTTTATCAGTGTCAGCAATTATTACACAAACATTTCTTTTCAAACTAACAAATATCTTCTCCCGAATTTCCTGTGCCACTTCATCTGCATTGTTCAACGGCAAGCTTACATATGAGTAGGGTAAGTTGGAGCCGTCGATTCCTCCTTCAGACCCAAACATCAGCGCCTGCAAAAAACCCGCATATTGCAACGCTACTTGCTTATGTCGACTGCCAGACTCCAACGGGTACTCTCTTAACCTGCGCAACAATCGTTGTCCAAAATGGCATAATACGCCAAGGCAATATCCCCAAACAATTCGCATCCAAAAACACGCAATAACCCTTGCATTCAAGCTTGGTTTAACAGTGCTTTCATCTATTATGTTGCCTTTTGCTGTTGAAATTGCTTTTTCCGAAACGACAACGAAATCTCCGTTCCTGATTTTGCCTTCTAAAGCGCTGATTACCTTGTCGGTATAGTTGTCGCTAGGTTTCCAGTAACTGGTAGTTAATGCCAACGCATAATACTTAGTCATTGATTAGGCACTTTTACAACTGCACAGTTTCCGTTTTGCTTAATAAAGGCTTAATTTTGTAGTACCGTGCCCTAAGCGGGAATTACCTTGCGGTAATATGGGTGCTAAAACAGTGAGTATGGAAAACGCAAGTTGGACTGGTATACTTTGCCTTTTATCGGAATTTGTTGTCCACATACAGGGCACCGCATGTCACTGGTCAGTTTCCATTGGGTTATGTCGAAACTGTATCTTTTGATTATTGCTTCATTGCAGTTTGGGCAGTAAGTGTTTTCTAACGGATGACCAGGAACATTGCCGAGGTAAACGTAATTTAATCCTTCGTGTTTAGCAGTCATGTACGCTCTCTCCATGTCCTCGACTGTGGTGGCTGGTATAGTAGTCATTTTATAATCTGGGTGAAAACGCAGCAGGTGAAACGGTGTATCCTTACCTAGATAGTCTCTGATCCACGCAGTCATTTGCTTTATTTTATCCATTGAATCACCAATTTTGGGAACAACTAGATCAGTAATTTCTAGGTGGACACCGTTTAGTTTGAGTTCTTTTAGCGCTTCATAAATTGCTTCAACGTGCGGCACTGCGGAAACTGATTTGTAGAAGTCTGGGTCGCCGCCGCCTTTAAAATCAACAGTTGCCGCATCCAAGAAAGGCGCAATAGTCTTAACGGCTTCAGGAGTCATGTACCCATTAGTGACAAAAGTGTTAAACAATCCTGCTTCATGCGCAAGCTTTGCCGTATCGTAAGCGTACTCCATGAAAATGGTGGGCTCAGTATAAGTGTAGCTTATTCCTTGGCAATTACTGTTTAGAGCTGACTTCACAATCTCCTCTGGCGGAAAAGGTCTGCCAGCAACTTCACGGTCTTGGCTTATCATCCAGTTATCGCAGAATTGGCAGCGGAAATTGCAGCCAGCCGCCGCGACGGACATCACTAAAGCTCCTGGGTTAAAATGCGACAGCGGCTTTTTGCTTATGGGGTCAACGCCAGCTGACACGGCTTTCCCATAATTAAGCGTGTAAAGTACGCCACCTTGATTTTTCCTTACTAAACAGAAGCCTGATGCTCCATCGCTTATCAGACAACGACGGGCACATAAGCAACAGTTTACTTTGTTCTCATCCAGCTTTTCATAAAGCATAGCTTCATGTAAAGACATAATCTCTCACTTAACCCCTAAAGAACAGATGGGCTTTTTTGTTTAAAAGCATTAGCCACAAGAGCTTGCTATGAAACACTTACCAGCAAAATTAACCGTTACGGTTTACCTTTTTTTCATAAATGACGCGCATCTCTCTCTTCACGTCTTCGACTATGCAAGGATTTAAGCTGCTGAAAACCCCAAGATCCACCTTTCTCTTGAAAACTATACTTAATTCATCTTCCAAACGAAGCAAATCCAAGAGGGTCTTTCTTTTGCTCTGGTCAAACTCAATTGCAATATCAACATCACTTTTTCTATTCTGTTCACCTCTAACAAAAGATCCAAACACTGCCAAAAAAACAGCATCGTTTTTCCTGCAAACTTCAGCTATCTTTTGTTCTAGCCCTTTTTTCCTTAGAACTTCAGGTAGCTTTTCAACTTGCCTTTCCATGCTTATAATTAAAGACTTCGCAAACTTAACCTTTTCAGCAAAAGAAAAATAAATTTATTTTCAAAAAGAAATTTTATATCATTTTATTGTAGAAGCAAGTGGGTGCTCCAGTGTGGCATACGACGCCTTTCTGCTCTACCACATATAGGAGTGCGTCATAGTCACAATCGGTTGATACGGACACGATTTTTTGGGTGTTCCCTGAGGTTTCGCCTTTAACCCATAACTCGTTTCTGGAGCGGCTCCAATAAGTTGCCTTACCCGTTTTGAGCGTGTTTTCTACTGCTTGCCTGTTCGCGTAGGCTAGCATGAGTGTTTCTTTTGTTTTTGCATCTTGAACAACGACTGGGATGAGCCCGTTGCCTTTTTTGAAGTCTAATTTTTCAAGTAAATCTGCTGTCGTCATTGTCTAATAGTCACCCCCGCTTTACGCAAGAAGTCTTTGATAACTGGGACAGGGTACTTGTTGTAGTGGAAAACTGAAGCTGCCAACGCTGCATCCGCTTTTCCATCGGTGAAAACGTCAAGGAAATGTTTTGGGATTCCAGCGCCGCCGCTTGCGATAAGTGGAACATTAACCCGCTCAGAAATCGCGCGCGTCAACTCAATGTCGTAGCCGTCTTCTGTGCCATCCTTATCCATGGAGGTAACTAAAAACTCTCCTGCGCCAAGCTTCTCTGCTTGCAGTGCCCATTGTATAGCGTCGATTCCGGTTGGTTTTCTTCCCCCGTAAGTATAAACTTCAAACCACACTCTGCCTTCGCCTGCGTCAACCATAATTTTGCCTTCGCTTGACTTATGGTTTCTTTTTGCGTCAATAGCAGTGACGACGCATTGCTGGCCGAAAACGTCAGCTAGCTCGGTAATGACTTTGGGGTTTTCAACTGCCGCGGTGTTAACCGAAACCTTATCGGCGCCGCTGCATAAAACCAGCCTTGCGTCTGCTACGTTGCGGATGCCGCCGCCGACAGTAAATGGGATACTGATTGCCCTCGCTACCCCTTCAACAACTCCACGCAAAATGTCCCGTTTCTCTGAAGATGCAGTTATGTCGAGAAAAACCAGTTCATCAGCTCCTTCATCGGAATAGCGCTTAGCCATTTCAACTGGGTCGCCTGCCCGCTTTGGATTGAGAAAGTTTATGCATTTGACAACTTTTCCATGGTCCACATCGAGGCATGGAACGATACGTTTAGCTAACGGCATATTTTAAGCTCCTATCTTGTTTATGGCTTCTTTTAGAGTGAATCTGCCTTCATAAAGGGCTTTTCCAATCACTGCCCCATCCACTCCAATATGCTTTAGAGCAATTAGGTCATTTATGCTGCCAATTCCGCCAGCCGCAATGATTTTGGCATTTTGGAACTGGACGGCTTCGCTGAGTGTTTTTAGGTCTGGACCGCTGAGCATTCCATCTTGAGCGATTGAAGTTATAAGGAACGTTTTTACGCCAAGCTTGGTGAATTTTTCCAGCGCCTCTTTTACGTTTAACGCGGTTGCCGTTTTCCAGCCCTCAACCATAATCCGCCCATCCTTATTGTCTAAGGCAACGATAACTGATTCAGCGCCGAACCTTTTCTGAATCTTACCAATCGCTGACTGGTCACTGAATGCTAAGGCGCCAAGAATAACTTGACTAATCCCAGTCTTGAACAGAATCGCCGCTGTCTCGAAGCTGCGGATTCCGCCACCGACCTGAATTGGCAAAGCTATGTTCGCTGCAATTTCCGAGATGGCATCATGATTGTTTCCTGTGCCGAAAGTCGCATCCAAATCGATAATATGCAATTTGCCAGCGCCTTCATCGCGCCACCGCTTTGCGGTTTCTACGGGTCCTCCAAACTGGTCATAAACCTTAGCAGTCTTTGGGTCGCCGCGGGATAACCTGACGATTTTGCCATTCATGAGGTCTATGGCTGGAATTAACTGCATCCAAAGTCACCTTACCACTGCTTTAGCAAAGTTTTTCAGAATTTTTAATCCTATGTCGCCTGATTTTTCTGGGTGGAACTGTGTGCCGTAAACGTTTTTGCTGGCTATTGCTGAAGTGAAGGTTGTGCCGTATTCGGTTTGTGTGCACACTATCGTTTTGTCAACTGGGACAGGGTAGAGCGAGTGGACAAAGTAAACGTAAGAGTCCTCCTTTACGCCGTCGAAAAGCTCGTTTTGTTTAACGATGTTTAGTGTGTTCCATCCCATGTGCGGCACCTTAACAGTGTTGGGCAGGCGGACTGTTTTGCCCTTGAAGAGTGCTAAGCCGTTTCCTGGTCCTTCTTCGCTTTCCTCAAAGAAAAGCTGCAAGCCTAAGCATATACCGAGCAGCGGTGTACCATCTTCAACCTTGTTTATGAGCGTCTCTTTGGCCGCGTCCAGTTTTGTGACTGCAGCGCTAAAGTTCCCAACACCAGGCAAAGCAATGGCATCTGCCTTGGCTAATTGTTGCGCCGAAGTGCCAATTGATGTATCTAAGCCTGCTTTTTCTAGGGCGCATTTTAGGCTGAGCAGGTTTCCTACGCCATAGTCGAATATTACTACTTTTGGCATTAGATGACTCCTTTTGAGCTTGGCACACCTTTTCTTCTTGGGTCTAAGGCTACCGCCTGTCTAAGCGATAGGGCGAGGGCTTTAACTGCCGCTTCTGCCTTGTGGTGGTCATTGCTGCCATATTCGACGAACACGTGGACGTTTGCCTGCAGTGAAGTGGCGAAGGATTCAAAGAAGTGATTGATGTCTTCGGTTGGCATGTTCTCTACTTTTTTGCCTCTGAGTTTAAGGTCAATTTTGAAGTAGGGACGTTTCACCAAGTCCACGGCTGCAAACGCTAAAGAGCAATCCATCGGCGCAGCGGCATTGCCGAAACGTGCGATGCATTCTCGTGTGCCTAAGGCTTTGTTTAATGCTTCACCTAAGCCTATGGCTAAATCTTCAACTGAGTGGTGCACCAAATCGCCTTTCACTGACGCGGTTATGTCGATTAGGCTGTGGGTGGCAAGTGAAGTTATCATGTGGTCAAGGAAGGGCACGCCCGTGGCTACGTTGACTTTTCCTTCGCCGTCAAGGTTCACTTTTACTTGAACTTCTGTTTCTTTGGTTTTTCGGTAAACTTCTTCAGCTCTCACTTCATTTCACCTTGAATTTGCTTTAACGCTTCAATTAGTTTAGCATTCATTTCTGGCAAACCAACTGTAACGCGGAAGCAGTTTTCGTATTGGAGGATTTTGCCCCATTTCTTGAGCATTATGCCCCGTTTTAGTAGCTTCTCGTTAACTTGGTCGCAGGGTTTTTGTGTGTTGACTAGCAGGAAGTTTGCTTGTGAATCGAATGCTTGCACGCCATCTATTTCGTTTAGTGCCTTTATCAGTTTTCCCCGTTCGCGTTTCAGTTCCCTCACGGATTCCTTCATCAAGTCAACATTATCCAGCATCTTGCAACCCATCCTCAACGTGAAACCACTCACAGGATAGGGCAACGGAGTTTTCTCGGTCAAAATCTTTGCTAACTCGGGATTTGCCACGGCGTAGCCTAGCCTCAGCGCAGCTAAACCGAAGGCTTTGGAGAACGTTCTGAGAATAATCATGTTCTCAAATTCACCTATTCGTGGCACCAGTGAGTAGTCAGCAAATTCACCGTACGCCTCGTCTAAGATGACGATTCCAGGAAAAGCTTTGGCTAAGGTTTCAACGTCTTCTACTTTAAACTGGGTCGAAGTCGGATTATTGGGCGAACAAAGGTACAGTAACCTGGTTTTATCCGAAAACTTGGACAGCATCCCTTTAACATCAAGCTGCAAGTTGCTTAGAAGCGGCACCGTAAAGTATTCGCCTTCTTGCCGTTTAACGCAAAGTCTTGGAATAGCGAATGTTGGCGCAAACGAAACCGCACTTTCATCTTTCTCAACAAAAAGCCTAACGATTCGGTCGATTAATTCGTCGCTTGCGTTACCAACAACGAGGCGGTCTTTTGGAGCCTTAATGTACGTAGTAAGCTTTTCCCGCAGCTTTGCCTCTTCATCCTCAGGGTACAGTCGCAAATCAATCTCATCAGCCAACTCTTTAACAAGTTTAGCTTGCTTCGCTCTTGGAATGAACAGGTTCTCGTTGAAATTTAGCTTGATTATTTGTTTTGTAGGGACGCCTATTTGCTTCGCTACTGTTTCGGGTGAAGCTCCAGCAGAGTAGCAGTCTATTGCTTGAAGCTTCACGAGTTTATCTTTAAGCCATTTCCTGTATGATGCACTCATTTTTCAAACCTTGCCTGAATTGCTCTGTAGTGATTTGGAAGATTTTCTGCTTCTGCCATAACCTTAATGCTGTCTTTTACTCTTTCTAGACCTGTTCTTGAGCTTTCGACTATGCTTACTCGCCGCATAAAGTCCAAAGCGGATAAGCCTGAAAATGACTGCGCGAAGCCGCCTGTTGGTAGTACGTGGTTGGTTCCACTGCCGTAATCGCTTAGGGCAACTGGGCTGTATGGACCTATGAGTATGAGACCAGCGGTTAGTTTCTCTGCAATCTCCTTGGGCTTAGCGGTCATGACTTCTAAGTGTTCAGGAGCAAACTGATTAACTAAACTGACCGCCTCTTCCATGCTTTTGCAGACTATTATGAAGCCGTATTTGGCTAGTGCCTCTGAGACTTTTTCGCCCCTTCCTGCTGAAGCGGCAACCGTTGCCAGATTCTCTTGAACTTGCAAAGCAACCTTTTCAGAAGTTGTTATGAGTCCAGCAACGCTGTCTCCACCATGCTCGGCCTGCGAAACCATATCAAAAGCAATGAACCGCGCATCAGCCGACGCATCAGCCAAAACGAGCACTTCGCTTGGGCCAGCCGGCATGTCAATCGCCACATCCGTTGAAACTAGAACCTTCGCCGCTGTCACGTATTTGCTGCCTGGACCGACGATTTTTCGTACAGGCTTTATGGTTTTTGTTCCGTAAGCTAAAGCGGCTATGGCTTGGGCTCCGCCAACCTTGTAAACCTCATCGACTCCGCAGATATCGGCGGCGACAAGAACGAGCGGGTTAACTTTGCCTTTTGTGTCTGGTGGTGAACAAACGACAATCCTTGGGACGCCTGCTACTTTGGCTGGAACCGCAGTCATGATAAGCGTGCTTGGGTAAGCGGCTTGTCCTCCTGGAACGTAGCAACCGACACTTTCAATTGGACGCAGAACAGTCTGAACCCATATGCCATCGCTCGAGGTCTTGATTTCAGTTTGGGTGAGCAGTTGCTTTTGGAAGGCATTGACTTTTTCTTTCATGAATTTTAGAGCTGAAACTTGTTCGAGGCTAGCTTTCTTGTAAGCTTCCTTGATTTCTTCCGTCTTGACTTTAAGGGTTCGCAGGGTTAGTTCGGCTTTGTCAAATTTTAGGGCAAACTCAACCAGCGCACCATTGCCGTTATCTTTGACTTGCTTTACGATAGCTTTAACGCTGTTTTCAACTTCTTGAACTGCCTTTTCGTCCGCTTTCTGCCGTTTAAACCAGTCTGCTGGCAGCGCTTCTGATTTCCAGACTCTCACTTGGGCTTGCCTTTGCACGGGTTCTCCTCTCTCTTACTAATCTCGTCTAAAGCCAGCACCTGCCGTGGCTCATACACTACTAGGCCTTGGGCAAGTTTACGGATTTTTGGCAAGAGCTCAATTAAGCAGTCTTTCTCGATGACGGTGTTGACTGAGCACCATTCCTTATCAGCTAGGGGCGCTATGGTTGGATTTTTGAGTGCGGGTAAACTGTCAAGCAGTTTTTGCAGGTTAGCTTTGCGAACGTTAACGAAAATGTGTATCCTTTTGGAACCATCAACCACGCCCTTAAGCAAGCTAACTATGTCATAGATTTTCTCTTTCTTTTCTGGGTCTTCTAAGGCTTTCTTGTTTGCGATTAGCACGGCTGTCGACTGCATAACTGTTTCAACAATCTTGAGGTTGTTTGCTTCAAGCGTGGTACCTGTTTCTGTAACGTCAATAATGCAGTCAGAGTTTTCTGGCGGTTTAGCTTCCGTTGCACCAAACGAAAGGAAGATTTTCGCTCTCGGGTTGTCGCCCTTTCTCCACCAAGGCGTCACCATCATCGGGTCTGATTCTCCGAAGCGTTTCTTGTACGATAGATTGCTTTTTATGTACTCAGAAGCGATGTTTAGGTACTCGGTTGACACGCGGAAGTTTTTGCCTTTGCTCCAAACATCCTCCATTATTTCAGACATGCCGCCGATTTCACTCAAAGCTTCTGGCACAGCTACGATTAAGCGGATTTTTCCGTACTCAAGGTTCTGCAGCACTTCCACGTCGGTGCGTGTTTCGCGTATCCAATCTTCGCCGGTGATGCCTATGTCTTGTAAGCCTTCGCTGACAAAGAATGGGATTTCTTGGGGTCTGAGGATTTTTAACTCAATTTTTGGGTCGTTTATGGTTGGTCGGTAGGTGCGTTCTTGACCTTGGACTTTATAGCCTGAACGCTGGAATATTTCAAAGGTTGCCTTTGATAGGGAGCCTGCTGGTATAGCAAATTTTACTTTATCCATAATTTTTCACCTAAATTTTTAGAGAAACTTCTAAGGGTTTTTTGTTTTGATAAAACGGTTTTTTGAAGGAATGCGCCTAATACCAAGTAGCTTTTCGTTTTTAGACTTGAACAGTTTGGATTGCTTTTAATGAACGCAATCGCCTTGTATGAACGCAATCCCTCATCATATACCACTGAAAGACACCTGAACACCTGACTTCCTAATAAACTGTTTTCCTAATATTTAACTGTCGGAACGCTAAAAAGGCATTAAACTGAAGACGGCTTCCGTTTTTTAATTTCAAAAACCAGCGGCGGCGCCGAATTTCGTGTTTCTAACTCTACACTTAAGAGCCCTTCCATGATGCCCTTCCAAATTTCGCAATCGTTAATAAATGGAGTTTTCAAAAGCAAAAACTTGTCTTTCAAATAGAAATCTCCGAATCCCTGCACTTTCAGCCGTTCAAATATCTTTTCCCAATTTTTCTGTTCACTTGCTTCAATTCCTAGTGTTGATTGAATAGAAACCTTTAGGGCATCACCCATTTTTTCACCAATCTCAAGCCACTTTTCCTTAGGAATCTGCTGTGTTAGTATGTTGAATAATTCAACGTTTACAAGCGCTATGCGGCTTATTCCACAGTAGTATTCGCCGGGGAACCGCCAATCATAAATCATCATGCTTCTGTAAATGTCAAGCATTTTGGAGATGAGCGGTTTGATTCCAGGCTCTTTCCCATCCTTAATTAATGATTCAATGAATTCTCGTTCGCTCTTTTCAAGGATAATCGTTGTTCTTTTTGCTTCTTCACTTTTCTCTTTTGGCGCATCAAGGCTTCTTCGGTTGCTGTCCTGCATAGACACTATTTCTATGTTAATATTTAATATGACTTATGTATTCAGGAAGTATATTTATAGTCAAGTTTCTTTCCGAAAGTTCAAAGAATAGTTAAATAAAACAGGTTATGTCTCTAGAAGTTGCCGATGAAGAATCCAAAATGCTGATTGATGATGCACCCTGGGGTATCTGAGGCAAACTTACATTATTATTAGCTTCTTTCTGATAAGGAACAGCATAAATACTATGCCTACTATAAATAGGATGATGCCTGCGCCTATTGAGGCAAAATAGTCTATTTTAAGGACTTTCACCATGGCGTATGGAACGTAAGTTGGACCAACGAAGACTAGAAGCATCGATAAAACTACTAGTGTGATTCTCCAGAATTTCGAGTATATACCGGTAACATTCACGTTTTCTTCATTTTCAGTCATGCGACACCCAACTTACTGTTCTTCTGGTGCATTGTTTTCTACTAAACCTTCTTTTATCTCTTTTCCTAAAGCCTTCATCAAAAACTTGAAAACAAGAAATCCGGCTTCACGGTCTGCTCTGAAACCCGTCGTTGTTCCAAGCAAGCTAACCCCTTCCAGTTTCCTTTCCTTCGCCATCGCCAAGGTAAGTCCTGTTCCACCAACGATTCTGCCTTTGCTGTAAATAACCGCGCCTTTTTCCATAAACTCAGTTGCCAACCTCGGTGAAGTAGCGGCAATGTAAACCTGAGCTTTATCCTCAGCTATGGGTATCCCGCCCATGGTTACGATGAAATGGCAACCTAACGTTTCAACAAAATCAATCACTTCTTCACAAACCTCATAGTGAGCAACCACATCATCAAACGAAGGCTGAATTTCACCCGTCATTATAACCAAATTGTTTTTCACCATAGGAGCATAATAAAACTCATACCGCGGCAAATGGCATATACCCTTAGCATTTATTGAAACATAATCAGGAAAAGAAGGCGAATACAACTCCGCAAAAGGCTTAGCATCACAGAACTTTATAAGAAGATGCGCCGCAATTCTGCCAACATTCCCAAAGCCAGGCAATCCTTGAACGAAAAATGGGTTCTCAAGAGTCGGATTTGAAAGCTTACGCAAATACGCCTTATTCATCAGCAAACATCCTTCGCCAAAGAAGTATAAGTCGCATCTAAAATCCTTTTGCCGACAATGAAAAAGAAACTATTAATATTTGACGAATAGAGTAATAGGTTGCTAAAATAGAAATTATCGAACAAAGATTTAGCGGGGTGGGGTAGCCAGGATTAACCCGCTGGGCTCATAACTGCGCTAAGCGTAGTGAGACACCCAGAGATCACTAGTTCAAATCTAGTCCCCGCTACCAACAAAATCACTCAATCTTATTATCACTCGTATCGAGTCCAAGTATCCAAAGAGGGCGCTGGAGCTATTTTGGGCATGTTTGGCGTTGCAGTGACGTATAACTATGGATATGCGTGACTAGTAACAATGTACTTGAGTGACAGGTAAGAAGAGCCCAAACTAAGCTCTGTTCATGAAAAGCAACTTAAACCAGACGTTGAATAACTTTAAGAAAATTATTGGTGGGCGGTGTACACGCAAGGCTTAGTCAAGGTTTTATTTGTCTGATGCTTAAATCGAATGCTCCGCCGATAATGCCGAGTATTGCTCCTATGAAGAAACCGCCCATGCCTACAAAGCTGATGGCTGAGAACACGATGATGACTATTGCCCAGATCATGTGATCTCGTGGTTGGACTCTTAGCATGATAGCGCCCATCAACACGATGACGCCGCAGATCACGCCTACCAGTGAGATTCCAGCTAGAAAACCATAAGAGCCGCCGTAGCTGCCCATGAAATTGTGGTAGCCATCCATCATTCCACGCATGAAACTGCCGTATCCGCCAAAGTTTGGAGCGCCTGAACTATACCAGACCACGTTCAGTATGCTGGCTATTAGTATAATTAAGCCTCCAACCAGCGACACAATATACGCGAATGTTATTCCTTGATTTGCTGTCATAATTTTCACCTTACACTAAAAATCTCCTTGGATCAGTATCGATATCCACTATCGCTGGCTTAGAAGATGAAAGCGCTTTGTCAACGGCTGCTTCAAGCTCGTTTGGTTCAGTAACCTTAATGCCCATGCCGCCTGAATGCTCAGCAAAATCAGCAAAACTAAAATCGTACAAATCAGTTTGCCAGCTCTCGAAACCCTCAACCTTCTGCTCCTGCATAATCATCCCCAACTGTTTATTATTCATGACAAAAACTTTAACCGGCAACTTATACTTCAAAGCGGTTAAAAAATCGCCCATAACCATCGTTAAGCCGCCATCACCAGTCAAACAAACAATCTGCCTGTCTGGATAAGCCAACGCTGCAGCCATAGCGCCTGGCAAACCAAACCCCATCGTAGCCAAAGTGCCGCTCATCACCATCTTCTGAGACTTGCGCATCATAAAGTCCCTGCCAAACCACCAGCAGTTTTCACCAACGTCCAAAGAAATCACTGCGTCATCGGCGATTTTCTCGTTCAAAACTTTGATTATGTATTGGGGTCTAATCGGCTTCATATTAGGGTCGGCTTCTTTTTCCAGCTGGTTTAGCCATTCCTGCTTTAACCTTACAATCTCAGCCAAATAGTCAACGTTCTGTTTCTCCTGAACTTTCTCGGTCAACTTGGGAATAAGTACTGCACTGTTGCCAAGCAACCCTGCCTCAACAGGATACCTGCGTGCAATCATGAGCGGATTAATATCAATCTGCACAGTCTTCTTCTGTGGAATCTGCGATAGATCAGAAAACGAAGAACCGATAGCTATGAGCAAATCCGCTTTTTGCATAAGCTCTCCTGCAGCAGTCGAACCAATACCACCATGACAACCAACATACAAAGATTCATGCTCATCAACAACGCCTTTAGCCCTGAAAGTTGCCATAATCGGCGCAGAAATCTTCGATGCCAACTTTAACAGCTTATTGCCTTGACCTCGAGCGCCAAAACCCGCAAGAATCACGGGTCTAACCGCTTGGTCAACAACCTTTGCTGCCTTTTCAATCACCCATTCTTCCTGTCCATAGGCAAGATTAGGCATTCTGCCGTCAAACGGCAAAACCTCCGCTTCATAAGGCAGCTTCTGCACGTCATTAGGAATCCCAATATGCGAAACACCCTGATCCAAAAGTGCATGCTTAATCGCCAACGTAGCCAGCGTAGTAGTTTGGTCTTCAGACATCAAAATCTTGTTAAAAACGCAAATTGGCTCAAAAAAGGCGGCCTGATCAATCTCTTGAGTTGAGCCTGGGCCTATCAGTTGCCTAGCTACCAAACCGGTCAACGCTAAAACTGGCGCATGATCTAACTTCGCATCATACAAGCCAGTAGCTAAATTAGTTGCGCCTGGACCAGAAATCCCCAGACAAGCCGCAACGTGTCCAGTGAGTTTTCCATAGGCTGAAGCCATGAACGCTGCGGTCTGCTCATGCCGAACCTGAATGTACTTGACTTTACCGTTGCTCTTACGTATAGCATCCACAACACCTAACGTTGAAGTGCCTGGAATACCAAAAACGTATTGGACACCCCACTCAGCGATTTGGTTTATTAGAACTTCTGAAACTGTGTGCTCTGCCTTTTTCTCTTCCACTTGCTCAGCTAACAACACAAAAGCCGATTTAGGAGCCCCGCAAACTGGGCAAACCCATTCTTTAGGCAAATCACTAAACTTCTTTTTTTCTTTTGCTTCGTCATAAATGTAATTGCAAACTGTGCACCTGTATTTTGCCATAACTAGCCCTCAAAAATGTCTATTAGAATTAAATTGATTCGCCCTTATCAGCCTATTGGAATTAACCAAAAACAATCCGAACAATTCATAAACTGCCAAAATCCACTATTCACATAGAAGATGAGCATTATGGAGAATTGGGACGTAATAATAATCGGTGCTGGTTCCGCTGGATTGGCAGCTGGAATTTACACTGTTCGAAGCGGACTAAAAACTCTAATTTTAGAAGAAAAGCTGGCTGGTGGAACAATCTCTGATGCCTCAACAGTGGTGAATTATCCAGGATTTGCGGAGATTAGCGGTGGGGAACTTGCTGAAAAAATGACTTCTCATTGCAGAAAGGTTGGCGCAATCATTCACGATTTGGAGCCTGTTATTGAATTAGAGCTTATGGGTGAAAAGAAAATTGTTAAAACTTCAAAAGCGTCTTATGAAGCTAAGGCAGTAATATTTTCCACAGGTTCACACTATAAAGAAGTCGGCGTCAAAGGTGAAAGAGAATTCCGCGGCAAAGGTGTAAGTTACTGTGGCGTGTGTGATGGACCATTTTTCAAAGGCAAGCGAGTACTTGTTATTGGCGGCGGAAATTCAGCCTGCATCACTACGCTTTACCTTTCAGGCATAGCTTCGCAAGTCATCGTAACTCACAGGAAAAAAGCTTTCAGAGCGGAAGAATCTTTAGTGACTGACATAGCATCAAAGAATAACGTAACCATACTATGGAACACTGAAGTTCAAGAAATCAAAGGGGACAAACAAGTCAAAGCAGTCACCTTAATCGATAACACGACAGAAAAAACAAGCGAACTAGCAGTTGACGCGGTTTTCGTGCAAGTCGGCGAAGCACCAAACAGCCAACTAGCCAAAGCTGCCGGAATAGAAACAGATGAGCATGGATACATCAAAGTTAACATGTGCCAACACACAAATCTATCAGGAGTATTCGCTGCAGGCGACGTTACAGATCAGCCGATTAAGCAGGTTGGGACAGCTGTCGGTCAAGGCATCACTGCAGCCCTTGAAGCTTATAGCTTCATCAGACAACCATATTATAGAACGTAGAGAGAAAGGATTATATCATTCTAAAACGCTTTTCATGCCTTTAATACGCTTTAAGCTAGCATGTTAACATGCTTACAGTTTAAAGTAGCAGCGGTGTATGAAAAGAGGTTTCAGAATGAGTGAAAAATGTCTCGCTGTAGTAGAAATCGACCAAGACTTATGCAGCCGATGTTGCGTTTGCCACTCAATATGCCCTTATGAAGCAATAAAACGCGACTCAACTGGAAAAGTTGAAGTTAACAGTCAAGACTGCCAAGTTTGCGGTATATGCTATAGTGCTTGCCCGTCTTCAGCCATTAAAATGCAATATTACACTTACGATAATCTCTCAAACTATGTTAAACAGGCAAGTGCAAAAGCCAAGAATGGCGCTGACACGCTTGTTTTAATGTGTCGAGGAAACTCGCCTTCAACAGGGGAAGTTCAAGACATCCTTAAAGAGCAGGGATTAAAGGTTGAAAATTATATTGCGTTGCGTTTGCCATGTTCAGGCAGAGTTCCAACTGACTTTATTTTTGATACGCTGAATTCAGGCGTAAAAAACATTGTTTCTGTTCAATGTGAAGATCCATTCTGCCGCTATAAAGAAGGCACAAAAATAAACACTCGAAGACTCGTTTTAGCCAGAAACGTCCTCAAACAATTAGGCTACGATGAGAATACCGTTAGAATAGTAAAGTTCTCCCGCAAAGCAGTTTATGATGTTCAAGAATGCGTGGGCTGTGACAAATGCATCTTCATCTGCCCGTATAAAGCGCTTGAGTTTGAATCGTTTGCTACTCCAAAAGTAAACGAGGAAAAATGTGTTGGCTGTGGTGCATGCCAACTGGTTTGTCCGCATCACGCTATCCAGGTGAAAGGCTTCGAGTTTGAAAACGTGGTAAACCGTTATGGAAATTCGGTTGCACAGTTGAAAGCTAAAAACCAAGGTCCAGCAGTTCTCGCATTTGTCTGCCAATGGTCAGAATTCTCAGCTTTAGACAACCCTAACAGCGCGTTTGCAGGCAAAAACGTGTTAGCTCTTGAAGTTCCATGCTTCAAATCTTTAGACCCAGTACACGTTGTCAATGCGTTAAACTGCGGTTTCGACGGTGTAATGGGCGTGATCTGCTCAGCACAAGATTGCAAGCTTCAAGAAGGCAGAGACACCGCAGAGCGTAACTTGGGCGTATTATTGAACGTGTTGAAAAAGAACAATCTGCTTGACCGATTCGAGCTTTATGAGGAGTCACCCAGATGTGCTGGCGACTTCAATGTGAAACTGGATGCTTTTTACAAAAAGATTTCAGCGTTACCCAAACGTGAAATAACTGTGGAGGCGAAAGCAAAACGTACAAAATAGTAACTAAAAAAGAGCTAGTTCCAAAAATAAAATTGTTCGAAGTTGAAGCTCCAGATATTGCAGCTAAATCGCAAGTTGGACAATTCGTAATAGTCATAAACGGCAAAGCAGGCGAACGAATACCCCTGACAATATGCGAATACGACACAGCGAAAGGAACGGTATCGTTTGCTTTCCATGAAGTCGGCAAAACCACAAAAGCACTTGGCTTACTAAACCAAGGCGAATGCATCGACAACGTTACTGGTCCACTGGGCAATCCTTCTGAAATTAAAAATTACGGTAAAGTCCTTTGTGTTGGCGGAAGCGTGATGATTGCGCCGTTGCTGTTGCAGGTTAAAGCCATGAAAGCAGCAGGCAACAACGTAACCACAATTCTTGGCGCTAGGACAAAGGAGTTCATAATGATGGAGGATGAAGCTAAAGCCATGAGCGATAAGGTTTACATTGCAACGGATGACGGTTCAAAAGGCTATACAGGCTTAGATTTTCTCAAAGATTTGTTAAAGACGGAAAAGTTTGACCGTTGTGTAGTTATGGGTCCAGTAATCCTAATGAAAGATGTTAGCGAAATCACCAAGCCTTATGGCATACCAACAGTTGTAACTTTAACGCCTATAATGATTGATGGCATGGGCATGTGCGGTGTATGCCGTGTAACAGTTGGCGGCAAAATGCGATTTGGCTGTATTGATGGACCAGAATTTGATGGTCACCAGGTTGATTTTGACCAGTTGATTTTGCGTCAGCGTACGATGTTGCCTGAAGAAAGGTTAAGTTCAGTGTTGTGGGAAATGCGTGGAGGTTGTAAGTGTGGCGGAAGTTAAGCCTAAACCAAAATTAAACAAGAAAGCCGTTGAAATGGCTAAGCAAGAGCCTAAAGTACGCGCTAAAAACTTCAGTGAAGTTGCTTTAGGTTACACTGAGGCAGAAGCACAAGAAGAAGCAAGCCGATGTCTGCAGTGTCCAAAACCTCAATGTATTACTGGTTGCCCAGTGGAAGTTCCTATTCCAGTATTCATAAAACTGCTTAAAGAAAAGAAATACGGTGAAGGCATAGCATTGATAAAGGCGAAGAATGCGTTGCCAGCTGTTTGCGGAAGGGTTTGTCCTCAAGAAGTGCAATGCCAAGCCAAATGCGTAGTCGGCAAGATGGGTGATCCAATCAGCATCGGACGACTTGAGCGTTTTCTTGCAGATTGGGAACGTGACAACGGTTCTCAAATTCCGCAGAAAACTGCACCAACAGGAAAGAAAGTAGCTATTGTCGGTGCTGGTCCAGCTGGATTGACGGCTGCTGCTGACCTTGTTAAGCTTGGTCACGATGTTACAATGTTTGAAGCGTTGCATGTTGGTGGTGGAGTGCTGTCGTATGGTATTCCAGAGTTCCGTTTGCCAAAGGCAATCGTGCAAAATGAGGTTGCTTACATTCAGAAACTGGGTGTCGACTTGCGCCTTGGCAACTTGGTTGGAAGGATTCACACTATTCCAGAGCTCATGAAGAATGGTTATGACGCAGTATTCATCGGTAGCGGCGCAGGCTTGCCACAGTTCAGTGGTTGCCCAGGAGAAAACCTTGGCGGAATCTACTCAGCTAACGAGTTCCTTATACGCGTTAACCTAATGAAAGCATTCCAATTCCCAGACTATGATACTCCAATACGCATAGGCAAACACGTAATCGTAATCGGCGGCGGAAACGTTGCCATGGACTGTGCCAGAAGCAGTATGCGTCTTGGCTCTGAAGTATGCTTACTCTATAGGCGTTCACGTGCTGAGTTGCCTGCAAGACATGAAGAAGTCGAGAACGCGGAAGAAGAAGGCTTGGTCTGCAAGTTTCTTGGTGCACCAGTCGAGTTTTACGGTGACGATAAAGGCTGGGTTAAAGCCATGAAATGCATCGCAATGGAACTCACTGAACCTGACGCGAAAGGCAGGCGTGGAGTAAAAGAAGTTCCAGGCTCCGAGTTTATGATGGACGTTGACACTGTAATTGTTGCAATCGGTCAAACACCAAACCCAATCATACAACGAACAACAGATGGCTTACAAAGCGACCCGAGACATGGAACAATATGCGTTAACGAAGTAGGCAAAACCAGCTTAGACGGAGTTTACGCAGGCGGAGACGTCGCCACTGGCGCAGCAACAGTCATCAGCGCAATGGGCGCAGGCAAACGCGCAGCAAAAGCAATGCATGAATACCTCATAAACAAGAAATAACTTTGCTGAAGCAGGTTTAGTCTCTTTGAGACTTTACTCCCTTTATTTAAAGAATCAATTCTTTTTGTTTTTTAATCTGCAAATGCCCGAAAGTGCGGAATAGGCTGAAATTTGTGCTTGAATATTCTAGATAATTATGAGTTACTTTGCCATAGAGTAATATAGCTTCAAAACGAATGAAACCTGCCTAGAGCGGTTAATGCATGAGAAAGATGAAAGGGTCAAGCAGCTACCTGAAGAACCAAGTCAGAAAAAACCTGGCAAAAGCGCTTCTCTGCATAGCCTTATTTTTCTTAATCTTTTTCGCTTTAAGCTTAAGATTGCTCTTCACTCTGAGCTTGAGCATTTTTGAGGAGGCTGGACTGTTGGTTTCGCTGGTGCCGTTAGCCGCGTTTTACTTTTACCTGCGCAAGTACCGAATTTACAATGCTGGTTGGGCAGGCGAAAAACAGGTAGCGAAACTTCTAAGCAGCAAGCTTAGCGATGACTATTTCCTCATAAACGACCTATACCTGCATAACGGCGGCGGCGACATAGACCATGTCGTTCTTGCGCCCAGTGGCATCTTTGTTTTGGAGGCCAAGAACTGGAGCGGCGACATAACCTGCAATGGTGATATTTGGCAAAGAGGTGGAAAGCGTAACTTTAAGGGCAGCCCAAGTCGGCAAGTCAAAAGGAATGCCGCCAAAATAAAACGCATAATCGATTCTTCGCAGGCTTTTAGGTCGCTAGGTGTTTGGGTTGAAGGCATCGTAGTTTTTACAAACAACCATGCAGCTCTCCACTTAAACGATCCCACCGTTTTAATCCTTAAACTTCCTCAACTGCCCAGCCACATATCCACGCACAGAAGCCCAAACAACTTCTCCCGTCAGCAAATTGAAGCTATGGGAAAAGAGATCCTTAGACAAAAAAGCTAATGTTGGCTCATTTTGAAAGTGTGATTTTGAGCCATGACTTTCTTTTTACGCAAGCAAAAGAAGTGAAGCTAGTTACTATCAAAGTGCCCATAGTGAGAAAGTTGGCAATGTTTACTTCTAAATGATCAATTGAAAAGAGTAAAATGGCAAGAAAAATGTAGAGCGTAACGACACCCGTAATCAACTGGAGCACATGGAAGGCTTTTCTTACCCGATAAGCTTGCGACTTTAACTTGTTTAAAGTAGACTTAACTCTTTTTGAAACGTCTGGAAGATCGTCTAAGAATAAGGTTAACCCAGTTAAGACAAAAAATCGCCCAGCGTTAACCGCTATGTTTCCAGTGTTCACCAGAAAAAGAGTTACTAAAGAAACGGATGTAAATGCCACTACGTAGATGGCAGAGAATATTAAAACAAAAAAGCCGTAAACGTAATGGTGAAACAAGAATCGTCCAGTGTGTAGGGTTCGTCCTATGCATGCGCTGGGGAAAATATTAATGAGTGCAGCTATTGCCGCCATTAAAAAGAGGTTGCCGCTAATTAGGTATGGCGTGTAAGGCTTCCACCAGGGCCAAGCATGGTAAAAACCATACAGGATTCCAACAATGGCAGCTAGAGTTATAAAAGAATTTAGGATTAATGATAAACTGAATATTTTTTTCAAGTATACAAATATGGAACAACCCATGGTTAATCCCAGAAACTCTACCGTTACTGCCCTTTTTCAATTTTTTAAGGAATACTAACAATAACACTCATTTAAAATTAACGTATGTTAGGGGATTAAAAAAATGTTGTGAGTCACTAACATAAGCCATCATTGTGTTATAATGCCGCGCTATAGAACAACAAAGCATTATCTAAACAGCCATAGTATATTCTTTAGCTAAAACTTATAGGCATTCAGGCTAGCATTAACTCGTATGGTGCTGATAAATTTGGGAAGCATGTGGTTAGGAGCCTTCGTAGGATTCTTGGTAACGGTGGTTATTGCTTTTCTTTTTCCCGGAGTCGGTCACCTGGTAGGCGGGTTCATCGGCGGCTTATCGCTGGACTCGTAGCTCGAGGCGTTGGCAAAGGATTAATCGCTGGTTTTCTCGCAGGCATATTCGGCGGCATCATAATAGCAATCCTAGCCTTCTTAAAGCTCGCAATCACTGGAGGACTCACCGGTGGACTTTCAGGCGCATTATTTGGCGGCTTACATGGTTTAGCAATAGGCGTAGTAGCGATAATCCTAGCGATATTTGCAGGTATAATTGCAGCTGTCGGCGGTTTGATAGGCGGAGCAATCACACGGTAAAAACATTTTTCTTTTTATTTTGAAATAAAGGTGGCGTAGGATAGGTACAACGGACAAGGGCTTTTGAGGGGTTAGGAAATGGTTGGTTGTGTAAGGTTAATTAATTTTTTTTGTGTCTTTAGCGTTTGTTTATGGTTGCTTTTGTTGAATAGGGCTTGTTTTGGGTTTGTTTTACGCGTCACGCATCTACATGGTTACTAGTCACGCATGTTCATGGTTATACGTCACTGGAGCAGTAAAATCTGGGGTTGTTTTGGGGTACTTTTATGGTTTTCTATCGGTCTAGCATGAACGATTTCTCGTGCGAAAGCTTCTCAGGCACCTGATCCAAAATCATCTTTTCCGCAGGCTTCTTAGTTAACACAACAGGCGACAATTGCCCAGCAAGCTCCAGCGCCGAAGCCAACTTACTGCTTCGCTCAGCATACACTTCAAACAAGACGCTGTCTTTATGAACAGTTTCACCAAGTTTTGCATATAGCACAATGCCGGCGCCCTTCTCTTTGGGTGCTCCAGCTTCACGTGCAATCCTCACAATGTCCTCTGTACTGAGCCATATGACTTTGCCAGTGTGTTGTGACCGCACTTCAGCCATTTCAGCCCCGACAGGTAACTCGTCAGGTTTAACCGCTGGGTTTCCACCTTGAGCAGCAATGATCTCTCGCATCTTCTTTTCAGCTTTGCCAGAATCAAGCATATCCTCCGCTTTGGCTGACCCGTTTTCAACTCCGACCATCTCGAAAAGCATGCCTGCAAGACTAACAGCTTTATCTCTCAAGTCAGGCGGGCCACCGCCCATCAGAGTCGTTAATGCTTCACGAGCTTCAAGGGCAGGTCCAATGCTGCAGCCTAAAGGTTGATCTCCAAAAGTTAAAGCACATTGAATGTTTAAGCCTAAACGTTTCCCCAAATCCACAAAATCAGAAGCTAAAGTGTACGCTTCGGTTCTGGTCTTTATTTTAGCGCCCATGCCTGTTGGAATGTCGACGGCGACGTGTGTGGCTCCGACGGCTTTTTTCTTGCTAAGAATGGAAGGTAAAAGCATAGGGTCAATTCCTAAGGGGTATTCAACTTGAATGAAAAGGTCATCGGCTGGCGCAAGCTCCAAGGAGCCGCCCCAAACTAAGCACCCGTTGGTTTTCGCTACAACTTCCTTTATCTCGTTGATGGATAGGTTTACGGGGCAGAGGGTTTCCACTCGGTCTGCGGTTCCAGCCGGCGAAGTAATCGCCCGCGAAGACGTTTTGGGAATAGTGAATCCTGCAGCCGCCACAATTGGCACGACCAGCATTGAAGTTTTGTCGCCTGGTATGCCGCCTACGCTATGCTTATCTAGTATTGGTCCTTCGCCGAAGCTAAGTGTTTTTCCCGTTGCTACCATTGCCCTTGATAGTGCCTCATTCTCGCTCATGCTTAAACCGTGAATGCTAAGCGCCGTTAAGAAAGCGGCTATTTCAGCCGTGCTCAAGTGCCTCTCAACAACATCCTTTACAATGGTCACGATGTCTTTCTCTCGCAAACGTTCCCCATGCAGTTTAGCCCTAACGTTAAACAGTGATTCAGGAAGCGGAGCCAACTGCACATTGACAGTTTCATCTTCCTTTACCCCGAGTGCTTGAGCACTTTCCTCGTAGAGTCCAATGCGGTTTTGGGGAAAATTCGCCGCTATATTTGCAATAGCAATCATTTCTTGGTTGCCACATGTTATTCTTATTCTGTCTGAACTATGCACGTCCAATAGGTTGGCGCTTTCTTCACTAAGAATGGCGATTCTGCTTCCGCCTGTGGTGATGTTTAAGACTTCAACTATTAACTCCATTTTGGACCACGTCAACTATTATTAGATTTAGGAATAGTTAAAGATTTTAAGGAAAAACCAGTTCTCACTAAACCTGAGAGGAACACTTTGAAGTACCTTGACTTTGTGAATTCAACTTACAAGCCGAAAGAAACCGATTTAATATGCACCTTTTACTTGGAGCCCGAGGGCATCAGCCTTAAAGAAGCCGCAGGCGGCGTTGCCGCGGAAAGCTCTGTTGGCACATGGACAGAACTCACAACAGAGCAGCCATACGTGACTCGGCTGGCAGCCCACGTTTTTAGCATAGAAGGCAACGTAGTGAAAATCGCTTACCCGATTGAACTCTTTGAGCCAGCCAACATGCCTAACATTCTAAGCAGCGTTGCTGGAAACGTTTTCGGGCTTAAAGCACTCAAAAACCTGCGCCTCATAGACATTCAAATGCCCACAAGTTTAATCAACAGTTTTAAAGGCCCAATGTATGGCATAGCTGGAATTCGCAACCTCCTAAAAGTTCCAGAGCGCCCGCTTGTCGGCACAATAATCAAGCCTAAACTCGGATTAAAAACTAAAGACCACGCTAAAGTAGCTTACGAGGCTTGGAGCGGAGGCTGCGACATCGTTAAAGATGACGAAAACCTAAGCAGCCAAAAATTCAACCCCTTCGAAGACCGCCTTTCGCAGACTCTGGAGAGCCGCGACAAAGCGCAACAGGAAACGGGTGAATGCAAAGTTTACATGGTTAACATCACCGCTGAAACCGACACCATGCTAAAACGCGCAGAAGCCGTCATCGCTCAAGGCGGAGAATACGTCATGGTAGACATCTTAACCACTGGCTGGTCAGCACTTCAAACCCTGCGCAACCAAAACAGCAAACTCGTCATACACGCACACAGGGCAGGGCACGCTGCTTTCACCAAAAACCCAAAACACGGCATAGCCATGCGTCCCATAGCAACAGTTGCAAGAGTAATCGGCGTCGACCAACTCCACGTCGGCACCGTAGTTGGGAAAATGAGCGAAACCAAAGCTGAAGTGTTCGAAAACATCGACGCCTGCAAAAGCCAGCTTGGCGACATAAAGCCTGTTTTGCCAGTTGCTTCGGGTGGACTTTACCCGAGATTGGTTCCTGCTTTGCTTGAAACTTTCGGCAACGATGTCGTTCTTCAAGCAGGAGGCGGCATACACGGGCACCCAGACGGCACAGTAGCAGGCGCAAAAGCAATGAGACAAGCCCTCGACGCCACATTAAAAGGACTAACGTTGGAAGAGTACGCTAAGACACATAAGGAACTGAAAGTGTCGTTGGAGCACTGGAAAATCTGAGTAGTTCACTATAGCTATAAAATATGTCCTTGAGACTGTTCTAGAACCCTACTTAAAAAATGGATGAACACTTGAAGAAATAACTGTCTTCATTGAGATGGAACACAAAGACCTTTCTTTCTTTTCGAAAGTGTTATACCTAATTCGATAAGCTAATACAAGTCATGAATCTATTACCTATAATCGAGCAATTCGCTGAGCAGATAGCTTCAGGTTCTATTGAAATCTACAATGAAGCTAGTGTTCAGTATGAACTCGCAATCCTTCTCAGACAAAGGCTAGGTACTTCCTACAAAATACAGCTTGAAAGAAACGTAAGCTACTTCAATCTTGATAACAAAGACGACGAATCATTCAAGAAGACAGAAATGGACATTGTGGTCTTCGACCCTGAGATGAAAGAGAAGCATTGTATCGAACTAAAGTATCCTCTTAATGGTCAAGTTCCAATTCAGATGTTTAGAGCATGTGAAGATATTAAATTCCTTGAACAGTTAGTGCAATCAGGTTTCGACAGGTCATACTTTGTAATGTTTGCAGAAGACAATCCGTTTTACTCAGACGAAGGTGAGTCAGGGATATACAAAAGCTTTCGTAAAGAGAAGTTAATCGGAAATGTGATTATTGGAACAACAGGAGATGTCAAAGATAAGAAGATATGCTTCGAGGGTAAATATCCAATCAAATGGAAAGGCATCGTCAATCGTCTGAAGTACTTTGTCGTTGAGGTATAGGTGAGAGAATGAAAACCAGAACAACTGTTAACGATCTAGCAATCACTTATGACGAAGATACTGATGAATTGAAATTTGAAAAGAAGGGCGTGATGTTAAAGCTGAAAATGGGTGAGGACAACCTCAATCTACTCTACACTATGACACCCTACTACCGCTACAAGAAGTTCTTAATGGAAAAACAGAAGTTCAAATGTGCTGAATGCAAGAAAAAGTTAGAGGGTCTTCCAGCCAATAAGTATGCTTTACACCATGACCCACATCTGGGAGACAAAGGTGCGATGTATATCGATTTTAATGGCAAAACAAGGAACAGAATTCTCTGCAATGACTGCCACGGAAAGCATTGAAAGTCTCCTTAGTACTACGCTCGTTCAATACTCTAACCATTCTGAGTAGCTTTTAGACGCTTTTTAACCACATTTCAAAGAATATGTTTTCCCTTCAACCAGTTGTATTCATCTAATGCTTTTGCTAAGCTCCTTGATGTTTTATGGGTCTTCTCGATTTCTGAGAGCAACCATTGTATGGCATCTATGCGCGACAATCCTTTAGCTTTCATACAGCTATCGATAGCCTCTTCGAGTTTTTGCTTCATTCTAGGCATGAAAATGTAAGCGTAAGAGTATCCATTGAGTTTCATGTTGAGTTTCTCATAGACTTCAAAACAGATAGAGTTGTCCCACATTACTAGCAGAGAAGGACACGCTATATGGAGTGTCTTAGACGCTGGTACAGGACCATACCCCTTTATGTTACTTAACGAGTCGAAAACTGAGTGCATACTTCTTTGCAATGTCAATGTCTCGGAATTGCATTTGATAAGCTGGTCAAGGTTCACATCTTCAAGCTTTAGATTGGAGAGTTTACTGAACAAAGGAGCGACTTCTTGATAGCGTGCTATCAAATCTTGGGGTTTACACTTCATTCGACAGCCCCAGACATTTAGAAATTTGAATACTTTTTTGGCACTATCATTTTGAAGATTAGTCCAATCTATGTAATTTGGGGTTATCGAGTTCATGTAGATTTGTTCTGAAGGAGTGTTAGAAGGATTCTCTTTTTCAAATGTTTTCACTCCATTAAGTAGTTTCTTGTAGTCTAACGTCGTCATTGTTCCTACGCCACCTTTTTCGCCACATTTGATGAGTCTGAAATTAGGTTTCTCTCTTTGAAGAACTCTAAGGCTTCTTTCTTATCCTCATGCTTAAAGTTTTGGTAAAAAACATCAATCAAGTCTTCCAGAGCAATCCACCTTACAGCTAAGACGTTATCTCTAATAGTTGAGAGACTTCTCCACTCAATATCTTCCTTTATCTTTGCTGGGTCAGTGTATTCCTTAATTTTGTAGTAGTAGAGTCTGCTTTTCTTATCGAAGAATCTGCGTGGAGTCGATAGAATAACTAGTACTTCTTTGCCATTGTGTTCATTGACTTCTAATCCGACATCGATGAGTCTTGCCAACTGATTTCTACAAGGGTTAAAAGTAGTGTCGTATGCGATGTCTGAGGTGAACTTGATTTCAAAGAAGATAAGCAACTTGTCAGTTTCTATGAATGCATCAACGTGAGTGTTTGATTCTAAACGCTGATTTGGCTCATGCGCATTCGCTTGGTCTCTAATGTATTTTACAGGATGATTTTTCACATCTTCTTTTATCCATTTCAAGTAGCCTTTAGGTGGGTTGTATTGCCTTTCCAATGCTACATCTACGACATTTTCTTCATATGCGCTCACTTTAGCTAAAGACAGAATTCTGTTGACTAAACCTACCCTGTTTAAGCTTAACACTAAGGGTGCGAATGTGTAGAATGTGATGAGTTCTTCTGCTTTGTCGTACTGGTTTGAGTAAGCTTCTAAGTCTGGGTTTGCTGGGTTTCTTGCTGAGTTTGAGTTTTCAACCCATGCGTTTAGCTTCTTTAATCGGTCTTCTGGTGGGTTAAAACAGGTCTGTATTGCTTCTTTGAAGAGCAGTCGCATAGAAATCTGTTAGTTATTAACTAGTATTTCTTTTTAACTCATACTAGTGCTCGTATGTCTCTTCTACAGTTTTATCGAACTTTTTGTACAAAATTCCATCGAGGTCGCTATGTATTTCCTCTAAGTAGATTGCTTAATCACCGATGATTTATTTTCTTATTGTTTGAGAACCCACGGGTACCTTCGATACACCGCTTCCACTATTGATTGAGGAGCGATTACGCCTTCTTCACAGATTAACCCATGAATGTAGCGGCTTGGGGTAACGTCAAAAGCTGGGTTCCGCACAGACAGTTTCTCGGGCGCTTCCTTCCAGACTTCGCTTGGGTTTCGCTGCTCAATGCGTTCATATGCACCGTTAACCGTTTCTGGGTCGAACTTTAATAGTTCCGAAACAACATAGAATGGCTTTCTAGCCTCGTTAGCTAACACCGCTATGCTGCTAGTACCCACCTTGTTAACCACATTGCCCTCTGAGGTAATGGCGTCTGCTCCCACAACTACAAGGTCAACGTCTCCCATATATGACCGTGCGGCTGAATCAACAATAAATAAAGTTTGAACGCCAAGCTCAACCATTTCCTTAGCGGTGATTCTTCCCTGAAACGCTGGTCTGGTTTCGGTGCAGATTACGCTGAATTCTTTGCCGTCGGCTTTGGCTTTGGCAATCATACGTGTCACTGTTGACGAGTGGCAATGCGTAAAAATCAACATGCCATCACGGATTCGTCTGGCCGCTATTTCTGCCGTTAGTTCTCTTGAAGCTTCAAGATTTTGCAAGAATAAAGCTACATTTGAAGCAACCATCTCGCTTAGAACATCAACCTTTTCGGTGTTGCTGTCTTCGGTCTGAGTAATTATCCAGCGGATGGCATTTCTCATTAAGGGCTCAGTTTCTCTTGACGCAAAAAGCACGGCTTGCGCTTCTTTGAGCTCGCTTAAGAACGCTGTTTTGTTTTTAGCTTTTGTCTGCTCTGCTAACGTTTGGATGGCTTTTACGGCGGCTATTGCCACGTTTCTTGCACCTTGAACTTCAAGTCTTCTTATCTTTTCAGCTGTCATGCGAACTATTTCGGTCATAATCTTTCAACTCTAAATAGCAAACGTTTTGGCTGTTTTATTTATTCAAAAGAGAAGCATATAAGCAAATTCATAAAAATTGTAGCTAGCGAGCGCTATGCTTTCAACTTTTTTGAGGTTGCAACTGGCAAAGGCGTGAAAATGCTTGTGAACTTAAACGCTGTGAATGGGGCAAGCTATATGATATCGGTGATTTAATAAAGGCAGCGGGGAAAAATATTCCCTAGTGTTCGGAAGATAAAATGTTTTAACGCTTTTAAAGCATAGGCTTTACAAGAGGCGTTAGCAAGAAAGCTACCGACTTTAGTCGGGAAGAGTGTCAAAGGCTGTTTTTAGGGTGGCTAATGAGATGTCGGAAATATTTTTCCACTGGAGTAGTCACGTAAATAGCGCCAATTATGATAATTATGCCAATTATAATTAACATAATAGCTAAGGTTTGACCTGAGGCAAAGACGGGATTAGTTAAATATAGTATAGCGAAAGCGCCTACTACAGTCATTATTAAACCGCCGATTAGAAAGTTGACGAAGCCATATTGGTTTTTCTCTTGAATTTCGACGTTCGCTGGATTCTCAGGTTTCTCCTGCTTTTCCTGTTCCTCGCTCTCGGGTGGTGCTTGACTTGGTGTTGTCCTTTTTAGTGCTGTCCCACAGTTTGGGCAGAAAGCCATTGTCTCATCAACTTTATTGCCGCATTTCGGACAATATGGCATGCGAATTCTCCTAGCTTTACCTGTTATCATCTCACAGTATTTAAAACATGCACTTATTTGCTTAAAGAGAAAGATATATGTGCTCAAGCTCCATACTCGCATGGAGCCAAAAGGGGCTTAATTAACATTGAACCTGCAGGCGTTAACTGATAAGAAAAAAGAAGCCTTGATTACTGCTGTATTTATAGGATTTATTTTTATTCTGCTTGCCGTGATTTACTTCATCAATCTTCCCAACAACATTTGGAATAGCTTTGTTAATTTTATCGGCTCTTTTGTTCTCACTCAAGTTCCAGGCACTAGTATTTCTTTGCCTGCGCCTGCATATCCAGCTGCTTACACAGTGCTCTACATTGCTGTTTTCCAGTTTTTTCTGGGCATAGGCATTTTAGAAATCGGAATATTAGCGCTCAGGATTGTGCTGCATTCGCCCCTTCCAAGAAAAGCTGAAACTATTGAAAACATTGTTTTCGGGCTTGGAACAAGCTACTTAGTAATTACCTACCTTGTTAACATGACAATAATGAGCGAGTGGTTTGTCTTTTGGGCTGGAATAATTCTAATTGCCGGTTTATCGCTGGTTGCTAGAGCGTTTGTTCTTTTAGCTGGACGACACAGTTAGCCCTTACGCTTTATTTTGAGCTTCCACCACAGCTTCATTATCTGCCAAAACATGCTTGATGAATCTTTAAAGAGGTTAACCTTTGTGTCCTTACCGCTTTTCCATTCTACTGGAATCTCTTTTACCCTATAGCCATGACGATATGCTCTTACAATTATCTCTGTATCCCAAAACCAATGAGTCGCCTCTACCTCGCCAAGTAACTGCATAAGCGGTTCTCTCTTGAAGGCTTTGAAACCACACTGGTGATCCCTGACTTTGGAGCCGAGCATGTGCCGAACGAGAAAGTTGTAACTTTTTGAGCTAATACTTCTGCTAAAGGTCCGTTCAACCTTACTTTCAGGCAGCATCCTTGAACCAGTTGATAAGTCGTAGCCTTCAACAGTGATGGCTTCAACAAGAGGCTTAAGAGATTTGAGGTCTGTAGCTAAGTCCAAATCCATATAAACCAAAACTTCGCCGCTGCACTGCCTAAACGCATTGTTAAGTGCGGTTCCCCTTCCTAGACGCTTTTCACGGTGAATGTGCTTAACGTACGGGAATTTTTGCGCTAGCTCTTCAGCTTGTTCGGCGGTGCCGTCGGTGCTGCCGTCTTCAGCAATAATAATCTCATAGCGATACCCCGTTTCTTTTAGGGCTTGGCTTATTTTCGTTACGGCGCCTTCCAGTTTGTCTGCTTCATTGTAAGCTGGAAGAACGAGTGAAACCATCGCTTTGTTGTTCGGAGCGGTTTCTTTCTCCATTTTTAGAACACCCAGCTTTTGAACCAATGCAAACTGTTAATAAATGAGGTTGATGTGGGTATGCCTGAAATAACTGGGTAGAAAAGAACGAATAATGCCACAACAAGCGCAAAGTAAGCTATTGCTAACATTTTTCCCCATTTGTAGTTCCAATACTTGTTTACTATAAAGGCTGAGCCTAAACAGAGGAATGGCACGTTCACGTAGAAATGATAGATGAAGGTTATTCGGGAAATAAAAATGTAGGGTAGCCACTGGAAAAAGAAAATTACAATGATAAATATGGCGGGCAAGTTCTTTTTCAGGCTAAAGCTAAACCGTTTCTTAAGAATCTTTGGCACGGTGAAAACTGTCAATCCGATTATGGCGGCAAAGCCAAGCCACCAAACAGCCGGATTACCCAGCAAAACAATAGTTGATTCAGTGCCGTTGGGTAAATATGCTACTTCAAGCCAAAGTGGAACATGCGTTCCAGCATTGAAGGGGTCAAACATCAAAGGCCAACTGTACCATGGAGACGCAAAAGGATGTGTTGCCTTCAAGGTTGATTGGTAAATGTACATTTGATCTTGCAGGTTTAAAACACCAAGAAATGACCTGCCAGCAAGCATGTCTGGAATGTAAATTATAAAGTAAATTAAAATCCCAAGTAACAGGAAACCAACAATTTCAGAATACGGGCGGTCAAGTAAAACATAAAACTTTGCCGTTAAATTGCCTTTCAACTTTTTAACTTCACTAAGCCGAATTGACGCAAGAATAGCCAATTGCCCTAGAAAACCGAATAGAACAAGCCACTTTGTGGAAAAACCTAACGAGAAAAAGAAAATAGCTAAAAATAAGGGTACAATGCTGGTTTTCCAGCCTTTATCGAGAACATTTTTTAGGTAAATCAAAAAGAAAAGTTGCGAAGCCAGCGAAAAGAAGACTACGTAAGTGTCGGCTGTACCCATTCGCGCCATGGTGAAATGCATGAAGTCAAAGGTTAACAAAAACGCTGATGTGAAACCGCCAATCCATGTGCCGAACAGCTTTTTGCCTAACAGGTAAATGAGCGGAATCATAAGTGTGGCGAAGATGACGCCCATTATTCGCCATCCGAACGGGTTGAAACCGAAAATTAGGATGCCTGAGGCTTGGATTAGTTTCCCAAGCGGCGGATGCGTCCACTCGTATGGCAATTGCAAATGCAAGTATTGCTCTGCTGTTCTGACAAAATATATTTCGTCAAAATAGGTGTTCTGCATGTAAGTCGAGGGGTACTGAACCAGGTTTTGCTCATCGATAAGATTATGCAGGTCTGGGATCCCAGCGCCAACATTTGTTATTGATTGAATATCGACTTGCTGGTTATTTTGATCTATAACTGCTATTTGCGCTATTACCGTTTCAAAGCCTGCTGGGCCAACGTCAACTTTCAAATACTGTGTAGTTTGTCCAACAGGTATTTCATCCCAAACGTAATAATTCTCCGACCACACTGAATTTGAATAGGGCCAAGCAACATTGGTTACTTCTGTCCAGTTACCTGGTGAACCTGTAGATACGGTGAAGTTAAATGCGCCAACATCTAGCAGAACAACCATTGATTTAACATTGGTTGAAGCGCCAAGGTCAACATAGAAGCTTTGTCCAGCCGTAAGCGTAGCTGTGGTCGTGGGCGTTTGGGTTAAGCCAAAATTCCATGCGGCTATGGAGAAGAAAACTATTGAAAGTAAAACAATAGTTATCAAGTCTTTTTTGTTGATTTGCGATCCAAAGTTCATTTTGGTTCACCTCTCTCTTGACTTTGGCTTAACGTGGCGGGTTCAGTTTTGAGCCCTCCGTGTCCTCTCAGTTCATTCCATATTAATATTGAAGCATAAAGGAACATTAATAAATTAATAGCGCTTACTGCTAGAACCACGGGGTCTCCAGTTAAATTGGGACCAGCATTAGGATAATAGGCATTAAGCCAATAGAGAACGTAGGCTTGATTGATTAGAAGAGTTGCTGTCAAAACAGCATATAGAGGGCGGGTCCTTTTGAGGAACGGAAACATCAGTGCCAAAACGCTTATGGCTGGAAACAGGTACCGCTCGTGAATCCTGGTTGGAAGCATGAAAAACGCAAAGAAGAGCATGAATGCCCCGAAAATTGCCAGAAACTCATCTGAAGCATGAAACCGTTTATACAAAAAGTACAAAGTGAAAACGGCGAAAGCCCCAAATAATGCCCAACCCACGATATAGAGGGTTCCGTCAGGTATCCATAAGCCATACAAACCCCACAGGTTAAAAGCGTTTACCGAAGTTACGGCGTATTCACCATAGGCTCCAAAGTAGATGTGACTCAAGAAAGTCACTGGATTACTCCATTGGAAAGGAAGAATAACCAAGAAAACCGTCCCAGCAAACACGAGCGTAGAAAATAGCAGATTTTTCAAGCCGTTTTTCTTATAAATCAAGAAAGCAACCAGAGGAGCTAAAACTATTCCCTGCGGCTTAGTTAAAAGCCCTATTGCGAAGGCTGCCGCGGCAAGTTTAGGTTTAGATTTAAGCGCAAGCATAAGCGAAAGTATAAGGAAGAAGGTGTAAACTGCGTCAAATTGGCCCCATACTGCCGTGTTATAAATTACAGCCGGGTTAAAAGTATAGAGCGACGTCGCCAGCAGAGCGGATTTGAAACTTGCTTGTTTTCTGACAAAAACGTAAATTAGCAGTGCAGTTGCTAAATCGAAAAGGTTAGGAGCCAACTTAACGATATTTGCTGTGCTAATGCCAACTGCCTTTGCGAAGGAGCCGAATGCCCAGAAAATGTAAATGTTGAAGGGCGGATAATCGATAAATCCTGCAACATTGTAGAAAGGTCTTATGCCATGTTGAGTAGCGGTGTTAATCCAGGAAATAAAATCTCCCGTGTCAACCGGGTACCCTTGCAGTGGAAACAAGAGAACCCTAACTAGGAAGGAAACAAAAAGCAAGACGGCTAAAATAATAATCTCGCGTTTTGTAGACGAGACGTTAACCGCGTTTCCCCTCCCTTTTTATGCAAAACAGTTGTAACATTGGCATAAGAAGGTTTTCAAAAATCAATCATTTACTTAATTGAATATAAGCGGAGAAGAAGCTAATTGCCAAGTTTAATAACTGATAAAATGGGGTAAAATGACTGCGCAAGCTCGCTAAAGCGTCAATTTAGCGATTGCGCCATAAATAGAAAATCTTTTAATTCTACGCTGAGTTAACCATATTAACGGATTACATTCCAGAGAATTTAATCCTCAAAAGGTCGTTTTGCATGAAAGCAGTAAATAAATTGTCTGTACTTTTCGTTGGTTTGCTTATGCTTTTAGCCGTTTTCAGCCAAGCATTTGCTCTCACGAGTCCAATAATGGCGCCAGGCATGGTTGTAGCGCGTTCAAGTGGTAGCAGTTGGTTAAGTACTAACTGGAGCGGGTATGCGGTGACGGGCTCAAGTGGTTCGGTGACTTCTGCTTACGGTTCATGGAAGGTTCCTGCAGTCAGTTCTGGGGCTAGCGGAACTACTACGTATTACTCGGCATTCTGGGTGGGTATTGACGGTTTCAGTTCGAGCACTGTCGAGCAGGTGGGCACAATGGCTCAAATTATAGGTACGACTGTATCATACTACGCTTGGTTTGAGTTCTATCCAAGTCCGATGTACCAAATTACTTCGCTATCAATTAAGCCGGGCAACACAATATCAGCAAGTGTAACATACACAGGCAGCTCAAGCGGTTCTGGCAGGGGCTTTGTCAGCAGGCAAAGCATCAGCACATTCACCGCCACCATTACTGACGTAACTACAGGCAAATCTTATACCACGACAGGAACCGTTGATAACGCTGCGAGATCTTCGGCGGAGTGTATTGCGGAGGCGCCTTCGTCATCTCGAGGATTATTGCCACTGGCAAACTTCGGCACAGTAAACTATGGTTTGGACAATACGGCTGTTACGGGAACTTGCTATGCTACGGTAAGTGGAGTCAATGGGCCACTCGGTTCTTTCGGTTCAGCGGTTCAACGGATAACAATGGTAACCAGCAAAGGCGTAACCAAAGCTTTACCATCATTAGCGCCGTCTTCGGATGGAACAAGCTTCTCAATCACGTGGGCAAACGCTGGTCCATAACTTAAGCGAGCCAACAACCCTTTTTTCTTTTTTTTTAAAGCATTCTTCTTAGGACTTTTCCTGCAGAACTGAGAGGCAAGTCTTTTCTGAATTCCACTTCTCAAATTGCCTTGTATAATGCAACTTTACCGTTAACGAAAGAGACGATTTCCTCTGCTGATGTAGCGGTGCCTTTCAAGAGAATTTCTACTCCGGCATCGCGCCTGTTGCGGAGGTATCCTGGCAAACCGTTATTTGTGGCTATATGGTAGATGAATGGGCGAAAACCGACGGCTTAAACAATGCCGGTCACGTGGATTTTTACGCGCAAAGGCTGAAGCCTTCGCTGTTTGATAAACATGTTTTTTCTCTTACACGTTTCTACAAAGCATATATGCTAATAGGAGGTAGACGGCGAGTGTGTTTTTTCGATCAAATTTGCCGTGGATCTATTCTTATTAACCCCGGGATGCAGTCGAAAGCTTTGTCTGTTGAGATTATTGTGTGATCCTCTACTTGGTTGAGTGCTGTAGCTGCATAATAAGCATCAAAAATAGAGGTGAATCCGTACTGTCGTATTAATACTAATGCTAACAGGTCGATTTCATAGGTGGTTTCGAGAAAAGTAAGGTTTTGGATGGCTGTCAAAGTGGCGCCTCTGTTGATTAATTCATCGTTTGAGACGCCTTCTTCTTTTGAAACATAATATATTTCATGAAGGCTTTCTCTTGAAACGTAGACTTGCCCAAATTCTCCTTTTATTATCCTTGATATGATATTGTTTGCGGTCTCTTTTAACCAGTCCTCTTTCTTTACATAGGCATATAACATGTCTGTTTCAATCATCAAATCTGGTGTCGCCTTTTTGCCCTGTTTACGGCGTCTTCTTTGGCAAGTTTCTCAGCTTCAATTTTTAATTCTTTTCTTTCTTTACTGGTAGGTAACCATTTTTCTGCTTCTTTTTCTGGCGCTTTTGAAAGGGGTATGGTAATAAAAAAGGAGCCTGCAGGTATGACTATTGCTCTGGATTTTTTGATGCCTATCTTTTTGGGGATAGTCATTCTGCCTCTCTCGTCGATTTCTACCACAGACATAATAATTCACTGACAGATTACAATAGTAATCCCTTAAATTTAAAAATTGCCCAATTTTCTAATTTCTGCCCCAAGCCGCTTTCCTTTTTCTTCTTGAAGCAGGCGCCTTAAAACTTTGCCCGCTGAACTGATAGGCAATTCTTTCCTGAACTCAACTTCTCGGATTGACTTGTATGATGCAACTTTACCGTTAACGAAAGACGTGATTTCCTCTGCCGATGCAGCGGTGCCTTCTTTGAGCACTATGAAAGCCTTAGGAATTTCGCCTGCCGCAGTATCTGGTTTGCCGATGACCGCGCACAACTTCACGGCTGGATGCTCGTAGAGGACGTCTTCGAGTTCTCGTGGGTAAACGCTGTAGTCCTTGTATTTTATGAGGTCTTTTTTGCGGTCAGTAATGTAAAAGTAGCCATCCTCATCTATGCGTGCGATGTCGCCTGTGAGAAGCCATCCGTCACGCAGAACCAAAGCGGTTTCCTCAGGCCTGCGCCAGTAACCCTTCATGACCTGCGGTCCCTTCACCGCCAGCTCGCCTGCCTCGCCTTGCGTCAGCGTTTTTTCGCCTGTAACTAAATCGACTATTCGCGCTTCAGTGTCTGGCAGGGGCAATCCGATTGAACCAACTTTCACTGTTCTCATTGTGCTGTCGACGGGGTTGCAGTGGGTAACTGGCGATGCCTCGGTTAACCCGTAGCCTTCAGCTAGGAATCCGCCTGTGATCTGCATGAATTTCTTTTGGATTTGCGGCGGCAAAGATGAAGCGCCAGAAATGCACACGCGAATCGAGGTTAAGTCGTATTTGCCAAGCTCCGGGTTAGATAACAAGGCAGAGTACATGGTTGGGACACCGCAAAAAACCGTAACCCCATGCTTCTGGATGGCTTCTAAGGCTTTTGCTGGCTCAAACCTTGGCATCAGAACCATTTTTGCCGCTAAACTGATGGGCACAGTCATGCTGGTTGTCATGCCGTAAATGTGGAACAGAGGCAACGCTGTTAGAAAGGTTTCTTTTGCTGTTGCACCTTTTATCCAAGCGGCAAAAGCGAGCGCGTTCGAAACCAAGTTGGCGTGTGTTAGCATTGCTCCTTTGGCTGTTCCTGTGGTGCCGCCCGTGTACTGCAATGCCGCTAAATCCCTCTCTGGATTTATTTTGACCTTGGGAGGGGTTTCTGGGGCTTCTTTTAGAAGCTTCTGAAAATCAAACAGGTTCGGTTTGCTTGGGATAATAGCTGTTTCTGATGCTTCATCTAAGCTTGTAACTATAACGTTTTTCAGCTTAGTTTTAGCCCAAACATTACCCACAACGGCATAAAGAGAATTCAAAGCGATTATGGTTTCAGCCTCTGAATCGCACAGTTGATACTCAACTTCACGCTCCCGATGCAACGGGCTTATCGCCGTTACAATCGCGCCTGCTTTGAGGATTCCGAAATAAGCGATTATGAACTGAGGAACGTTCGGCAAAAAAAGTGCTACTCTATCGCCTTTTTCCACGCCTAATTTAGCAAGAGCATGGGCAAACTGGTTGGACAGCGAATCCAACTGCGCATAAGTAGTTTCTTTCCCATCATAAGCTAGGGCAACGTTCGCTGGATAATTTTTAGCGGTTTTCTGCAGAGTCCCTTGCAGTGATATGGCAGGGTACTTTATGGTTTTTGGCACGTCTGAAGGCCACTTATTGAACCAAGGCTTATTTTTATTCGGCAAGGAGACCCACCTTACCATTGAATAGAAAGAGGTTAAAATGTTTAGTCTTCATTGGAAAAAAATAGTCCGGTACTGAAAAATTACCGCTTTCTTTTGAAAATAGAGACACCCTCTGACTTTTAGTATGTGTGTAGCGCATTTTTTTCTAACGGAGCTTAATTTGAGCTTTATTTTATAGCGTCTCAAGCACATAAGGACGACCACAAAAGGCGTGATAAACTACATAGCCTCTGTCGGTGTTTTTCGTGTATACATGAAAAAGAGGTTCTGTGAAGTCTGCGTCTAGTGTGTTTTGCTTTCAAAAATCTCTAGTGAATAATGCACAAGTAATTAGATATACAACTTCTGTAAAAGAGGATTCTAATAATTAACAAAGAGGTGAAAAATATGGTAAAGACAAAATGGGCTGACTATTTAATTTCAAGAGTAAGATACAATGAGCCTAAAACTCATATTGTCTCAGTTGAGGTTCATAAAGATTTAGGAGACTCAATAGATACTGCAGTTCAAATAGTACCAAGACTTACTGTTGTTCAAAATATTGATAATGGGATTACATATATGACGATTTTCAAAGATGCATCGAATCCCAACCAATGGACTAAAGGACAAATAGTTCGTGTTATAACTGGACCAAAATACATCCGAACGGATGAAGACGCCAGAACCAAAGACAACCTTGACAGCTTACCTGAATTTTAGGAATTAACTATTTTTCTTTTTTCTAATGATAAAAATGTCAATGTCAATTATACAATCTAAAAAATGCAAAAACAAACGCAAATTGGCATATTTAATACTGAGAGTGATGGGATTGTCTGAACAAGCAAAAATCGCTTATCTTGAAGAAAAAATTAAAAAAGCAAGAAGGAACCAGAGATTTGGATTGGTTTTTGCCCTTTGATTTGTCTGTGTGTGCGCAAGACCCCCTATAGGGGGTAAAAACATATACAGTTTGCATATACAGTTTGTCGATACAGTAGTAGGAGTAAGTTCTCGGTTTTTGCGCATGTGTTGATTTTTTCAAAATTTACTTGGCTTCTTTTTTCTTGCAAGTGTGAGATGAACTTGCCATTATGGGTGTCATTTCTTTTTCGAGTGCTTCTTTTGAGAAAGCCCGTCATTGGGTGCCCGCTGTAATAGCCAAAGGTTCCTTTTATTGTCCTGTAAGCCCATGTTCGCCCTTTAGCTTTTCTTACTATTTTTTGACTGTTTTCTTTTCCATTTACCCGTCTTTTTAATACTCGTATCGTGCCCTCCCAAATCACCTGAACATTTTGAATTAAGCCAAGTCATATTCTAGATAAAGCATACCGCCTTTAGTGGTCGCAAATCGTTATCGCTAGTGTAAAGTTTAGCTTTCCAGTGACGCGCAGTAGCGTAAACGAGAGCGTCTGAGAAGTGCAGATTATTTTCGAGACTGAAATCTGCAGCCTCAAGTGATAGTGTTGGGTCAATGGGCACAATCGTCGTCTGACTAAGGGCGGCAACTGCCAGTAGCGCTTCTTCCTCTCCCTTCAGCTTTTTTATCTTCTTGTAAACCTCATAAAGTACAACAACCGAAGTGACTATCTCCTTAGGCTGACTTGACTCAATTACCTGGTTGTACTGTGGCGCCTTAGGTCCCTTGGTAAACCGTTCAATCCAACCAGAGCTGTCTACACTAATCAATTTCTGTCAGACTCATCGCGGAGGTTTTCGGTGTCAAGTCCAGGGATAAATCCTTCAGTTTCTTTTAGTGGGCGTACGGGAATGTACTGGATGATTCCATGTTTGGTTATTGCAACCATTTTGTCGCCTGGTTTAATTCCTGCACTCTTGCGCAACTTTTCTGGAATCACAACCTGGTACTTTTTTGAAACTGTAACTGTCTCCATCGTTCATCAAATAGTACAACGATTCACCTATCGATATAAATTTTGCGCTCAATTGATACTGTTAAGTTATTTGACCCAACATCCTGAAGAGGTTTTGTCATGAACGAAACGTTGTCCTATATGAATAGTTTTTGCATGGTTTTATATACAAAGTCTGAACTACTAGCTTCCTACTTTGATATACAAGAGTTGGGATTGCCTCTGGTCAGACTTGACGTAAAACACCATCACCAACCAAGACCGCTATACTGCGTTCCAACCTCAGTAAAGATGTGTCTGGATTGTGTGTGCAAAATGCACAAGGTAAAAGGGTTGAGAGTTTTTTCTATTAGCAAAATAGCAAAAATAACAAAAACAAGAGACCGAGATGGTACACCTCCTAGAGCTGTAGAGAATATGAATGAACACCTACTCAAAGCGAGACCCACCTTAAGTTTTCTCTATCATGAAGGTTCAAGATTCACAGAAATTGAAAAAGAAGTAAATGAAAAACACCTTCCAGTAATAGCATACCTAAATCCAGTGGAAAGGTATCATCCTGAAAGACCTTACACTGTGTTACATGCCGTTGTCATTGTAGACTACGACCCAGATACGCATACGGTCTATTTTGATGACCCTGAAGAAGAGAACGAAGCAACAGCCATCCAAAGTCTTGAAGCTGGCGTATTTACAAGGCAATGGGAATGGCAAAAGAAATGGGTGCAAGTTTTATTAGGCAAGGGGCAGACTTATATTCATGGGTTCCTCGAAGAAGGAGGGTTAAAAAAATGACTGATCCCGAACGGGCAATAGAGTTCTATGCTTCTTTGAACTACGGACACTTAATTTTGGTAGATACTCCCTTACATGATGAACAAGAGGATTTATACATCTCAAATCTACGTTCGGATTATCCCTTAATTATTAAGAATGAGAAACCGCCAGAAACAAAGACTTTGCATGTTCTTGAAATCGACCGTCTAGGCGTTATAACCTCTGATAAAGACGGAAGGATAATTAAAGAACGCACAACATCAAGAGACGAATGTATAAAAAACATAGACTCGTTTTTTGAATTATGGAAGAGACGAGCAGAAGAAATAGTTGTTTATGCATCCTCAGATAAACTTGTAAAAGGTTTAAGATTTAACCACTTCTTTGACCCAATAGATGAAATCTTATCCTCACTTTGGGAGTATGAATGCATCGAAGACGTAGAAATGGACTTATACCGTAGTGCTGCAAGAAGGAAAAAAACACGGTTATATTTGGGACTACTTGAAGGATTGAAGATAGTTAGTAGGAAGGGGAACGATTATTCAGAGGGCAACTTGGCAGTCACAGCTAGAAAAGAGGCTAAAGGAAATAGACGCAAGTTTAGGGATATGTTGGTTTCAACCATTTTAAAAGAACGCTACACGACATTGAGAGATGTATTTAAATTAAGTATACTTGAACCAGTTATTCGAGTTGATAACTGCATCTATTTGCCTGAAATTGAAACTGAAGAACAAATATTTCGCAGTTTTGAATCAGTACGGCATGACTTTATCAAATACTACCATCGCTCAATGAATGAACGGGTACTCAAGCGAGTTCTAGACCAACTAGTTGATCAAGAAATTATTGGGCAAGAAGGAAAGCATTATTCTGGTAACAAAGACCTCCGTGACATAATGGTAAGCAAGAAAAAAGAGCTTGGCTCAATAAATAAAGAACTTCAAGTTAGAGCGTAAGGCAGAGTAGAATACTTTGTTGAATGCTGATTCATAGGCATTGCATCCGTCAACGAAAACTGCTCTTGGCTTAACTTTGCTTTGTTGAACACCTTTTTTGAATATGGCTACTGTGTCCTCGAAGGTTCTTGTGTTTGAGATGTGAGAAGCAACCATAAATCTTGTGTCTTCGTCTATCATTTCCCAGAACGCTTAATAAGATTTGACAAAAGACCATTTTTAATTGATGTGCGCATGTTTGTTGTGAAATTACCTTGCGGATTTTTATGCTCTTGTTTTGCCACTTTTGTCCGTGTTAATTGTGGGCGTGCCGGCGTCGTGCCTTGGTTTTTTGCCAGACAGCAAATGTTATCAAAACCAGTACTAGAATAATGGTGGATGCTGGGGCTAAGACGGCTGAGCCTCGCAGCAGATAAGCGACGCATAGGATGATTATTACGCCCAATGCTAATACTGGAGAATCACCAACTAGAAAGTCTTTCCAGAATTTGAAAAAGCTTTTAACTCCTTTCCAGACTGCGTTTAGCGTTTTACCGGAGGGCATTATTGCTCAACCTCCGTCAGGCTTTCGTGGACTCGTTTGAAATAAGCAGTCAATCCCAATGTTGCCAGGAAGATTATCGCTAGGAGTACTAACAGGAATATATCTCCCAGAGGCCACTGGACGCCGACGCCTTCGCCCATCCAGAAGAGGCCAAAAACGGTTAGCAGGTTACCTACACCCAGCTTCATATAATTCTCGGGTACTTTAGTCAGAGGCTTCGCGACCACAGCGCCTATTGCCGTCATAACTGCTACCGCGGCAAGAGCAGCGAGCGCGGCAGTTCCCAGTTGACCCTGGCTTCCGTTAGCTAAACCAAAGCTGATAACAATCATGATGACTTCCATACCTTCCAAAAGCACGCCTTTGAAGCTGATTGCAAAAGCTAAGGAATCTCGTTGGCCCCGAAGAATTCCTTTCTCCTTAGAAAGAGTCGCTACCTGTTTGTCGTATATGTCGCGTTCATCATGCGGCGCCTTAAACCCTGTTTGGCGCAGTATAGCTTTTGTGAGCCACTGCAACCCAAAGATAAGCAGCAGTGTTCCAACTACGATTCGCAAAGCATAAAGTGGGACATAATAAATTAGTGCAGTACCAGCTACCCCCACAATTACAGCCAAACAAGCTAGGGCAAGTAATGCGCCTTCAAATGTGGAACGCCAGCCCCTAGTAATGCCTGATGCCAGAATAATGGTCAGGGCCTCAGTCGCTTCAACCGCGCTAGCCAGTGCTACTGTAATAAATAAAAGAACCGCATTTTGGTCAATCATAAAAAATCACGACCCTTTTACACGACGGGTAGCTTTCACAGGGTCATCTGCAGCCGTTTAAATCACCATTTCTAAACGAACAAGTTTGCATATTAAAGCCTTCTTTTCTTGTGCCTTTTTTGTGATAAAACTGATAAAATTATCACTATTGCGACGTATAGCACGGTGTAAACCGAAATTTCAATTGCCAAGTCAATCCAAAAAACCGGTAGCGAAAAATAAGCTATCCCCGAAAAAATAACATGCCATACTACATCAAGAAAAAACAGTATAACAGCGATTATAATGTAAAGGAGGACTATTGTGAAACTGTACTCTTTGATTGCTTCCATATTTATCACTTCTTTAGGTGGCTATTATCTTAATTAAGATAACCAAAAGCGCATAAGGGCAATAACAAAGGTTAAAACTGTTCAAATTAATACAGCAAACAGGTAAAAATGACTGTTAAAGAGTTAGAAAAAGAAGTTAAAGAAATAAAGAAAAACATAGACGACTTAAATAAAAAAATTGATTTACTTATTGGTGAATCAAAAGAAACCGACAAAAAAGAAGATAAAAAATTTCAATTAGCAATGCTGAAGGTACAGCTTGGAAGTGATGTTTTTTCCTCTATTATCTCCGTAATTATCAGCATACAAGTGGCTATAATTGCAGTCATACTTACGTTAAGTGTTAGTTTATCTGGCTTAGTTTCTTCTGGAGTTTTACTAAGTATAATTATTTACTCAATTGGTGTTACAATCGGCACAAGTTTACTAAGTTGGTTTGTTTTTAGTTTCTTCCGAAACAAAAGAATTAAGGACATACAAGAAAAATTTATCGAAATAAAAAAAGGCGAACCAAAAGCCACATAAGGACACAAAAACTAGATTACTGGAAACACTTTCCCAATTGTTGAACGGCTATTTTCCACCATGATACTTAGCAATGTAAGCCAATGCTTTTTGTGTAACTTCCCATTTCCCATTTTGAAAAACAAGCAAATCTCTTTCCTCCAATTCTTTCAGTAACTCTTCCGATGAATAGCCACCACTAAGCCCGTATCGGTCACGAAATTCTTGATACTTCTCTTTGAGGAAATCCGCTGTTTGAGGGGTTTTACCCAAATGTGCCACGTATCTATAACACTCAGTATCCAAGATGTCTGCTCCAGCCAAGGGATTGCTTATATTATTGCTTGTAGGTCTTGGATGTAATTTGTCGTCAATATATAAAATCATAAGAAAACCCCCGACAACTACAAGAAATGCTAAGGGAATAGAATACACGGGAACTGAAAGATTAAAGAATTTAATAATTGGAAGAATGAGAAGAGTATAGACATCTACTCGACCAAACCATTGAAGTATAGTGAGCAAAGAGACAATAATTACAAGTATTGCCGATAATGCTGCAATTGCTTTCCAGAAATCACTATCCCATCTCGAGTTTGGCATACAGTATCATTTTCAATTGGGGTCTATTACGTTAAAAGACTTTTTGCATGAATAATACTGTTAATTGAAAAAGGTATTTTAAGGGATACAAAATGCTTAAAACTGTTCAAATTAATACAGCAAATAGGTAAAAATGTCTGAAAAAGACGTAGTGAAATCATTAGAGAAAATCTCCAATAATTTGGTAGCTATAAACGACACAATCGCAGCTAAGAAAAACGAAGAGGCAAAACCCAAACCTGAAGAAGTAGATATTAACTCATTAATTTATTCAGTTGACAAAAATTCGGAAGAATTGTTTAAGGATGGTGATGTGTTCAGGGGTGGGTTACGTCTTACGTTTGCTTCGATGGCTCTGATTGTTGTTGCTGTTGTCATAATACTTGTGGTAAATGGTTTGATTCTTCGCACTTTAGGAGCAGTTGATAGCGTAGCATTGGTATTATCTGGTTTCGCCGCTATTTTCGCTTTTTATTCTTTCATCGCACAAATAGGAGACGAAAATACGGTGAGAGTTCGGTACAAAAGAGCATTGGGGTTGGATGACTTTCAGAAAAAAAGTGAAGATGAAAAAATAATTCTCAAGGCATTAATTAAGATAAGAACTAAAAATGCGAAACTTCCTTTACAACGGATTTACCGCCTACATTCAGAAATGTTCACCAAAGAAAAGCTATTAGAAAAACTCTATGAATAAATCAAAAATGCAAAAATTTAAAGACTAAACGGCAGAAATAGCTAAATGGTTTGATGACTGGAGATACATCCGAAATTCAATTTTTCATGCGTGACAGCGAAGCATTTAAAAAATTGATTAGGGAAAACCACTTGACACTATTAGATAGCATGAAGGATGGCATTTGCTCTCCTCCCGACGGCGGACATTATTTATTTGCTATTGAGAAGAGAGTGGAAACCATTGAATTTTACGTTCATGAATTTACCGAATTTGTACTTAGACCAATTATAATGCAAGAACTTCAGCCTTACTTAAAAGGAATAACAGACGATAAAATTTTTTATTTTAATTTTAATGCGGGACAGATTGCTCACCTTCTGAGCCAAGAAACCGAAGGAGATAAAGTTTGGTAGAGCCCCTTTTCTACAAGTACCCATGCGTAGGTTAGCCGTAGGAAGATAGACTGGGGAGCTTTGGGGTTTACGGTCAAAAACAAGAGTAAACAGGTACGGGAGTGATTTTTTAGTTTGTTTAGCTATTTCGCTCAGTAATTGGGCGATTTAGCATTTCAACATCGAAGTTAGTCGAAACTAACAATTTGCAATTTGTTGTTATCAATCGTTAGACTATGTATCTGAGGATTGTTAACACCATGTTGAAAGGTTAGGATTTGCTAAGTCACTGCTTGGAAGGAAAAAATTATCGTAATCTTTCATTGATTTCAGCCCACGTGAAAGTTCTGTAGCAAGTGCTTAATATGATTTCACAAAACTGTGCGAATTTAGCTCTTGTTTTTTCTTTTAGTGCTTTCTGCTCAAATCAGAGCACTGAGCCTATTTAGAGCCATATCTAACAGTAAAGTCCATGTTAATTGCGCCAAAAAGTACATGAAAAAACACGTTTCTATGTTGAAAGTGCGGGACATCAGTTCTATGCAGTTCTATGTTGAATCATATTTGGGGCATATTAGAAGCATATAGTAGACCGAGGGGTAGGTTGTACGAGCAAACACAAACCCGCCTAAGGCTCCAGATTAAGACGTTTAAAACTTTTCACAATTTTTCCTTAAGGGAAAGCAAAAGATAAGAACCTCATCGCTCATATTTTAGCAACGGCGCATACAATTATGACTCTCTTAACAACCGAAGAAAAAGAACTGCTCACGAGAGCAGCAAGCCTGATGGAAGAACTGCTCGAGACGCTGGAAGTCATGCAGGACAAAAAATTGGTAAAAGACCTACGGGCTTCTTTGCGCGAAGCTAAACAGGGAAAAACCATGACGCTAGATGAGCTAGTGCGGGATTTGCACCTTGAAACACAAGTTCACAGTTGAGCTGACTAATCGTTTTTCGAAACAAATCAGGACTCTTGACCAGAAAGCTCAGGTTCAAATTATCAAAGAAGTCTATTCATGGGAAAACAACCCTAAAGTAGATAAACCGTTGCATGGAGAATTCAAAGGCGTATTTTCAACAAGAGTTGGAAAGTACCGCGTTCTTTACCGAATCGAAGGGGAAAAAATTCTCCTCTTGGCCGTGGGGCATCGTAAAAACGTCTACAAATGAGATGTTTGATAAGAATTTCTCTTAGACTTCCCGTTATTCTTGACTTTATGTTGCGTTGGCAATCTTTGGTACTTTCTAAGAAACGCTTTTGAGAACCTAGCGGTGTAGGGCATGTTACTTCAGGACTTTCTCCAAGTCGTTCATGGAGCATTCGACGTATTCGCCTTCAGCAACCTGCTTCTTGCTTTTTTCAATCGCCTTCAATGCTTCATCGTCTGCAAGCTCCTCTAAAGTCGCTAATATCTGCTCCATCTTAACGTAGGTGCTTATCATTTCTCTAAAAAGCGGCTCTGGAACAAGGATTCCTTCTTTAGTAACCTTAACCTTTGCCTCCAATAAATTACACCTAATTATCAGCTACTAAACGCACTTAAATTTCTTTCATTTTCCAAAAGTAAAGTAAGCCTAAACGCCAGCCTTTCAAAATAACCAGTCAAACTCCAGCAAGAGATCAAACGGTAATTAATTCCCTCCGCAATTTTGCCTACATGTTTAATCACTCTATTCCCTTTTCCACGGCGCTTTATATACAACTTTAAGGAAATCAGTGGTGACTAAGCCTGATTCAAGCTCTAAATCAAAAAAGCAACCCAAAACAGACTCTTCCAGCACTACCCAGAGGGGTACCCTAATATTTGTTGACGAAATTCCACACAAAAAGCATAAGCATCAAAAATAAGTGGTGCCGGGAGCGGGATTCTCGCTTTTTTCTAGCTTCGAGCCCGCGACTTCTGGACATGGGCGTTTGGCCACCATTTATGTTCTCCAGATTATGAGTCTGGCGCCCTAGCCAGGCTAGGCTACCCCGGCAAATTGCCACTTTTTTTGCTGGCTGATTCCATTTAGTTTGTTTTCCATCATTTAAACTTTTAAAGGCATCCTTAAGATTTGCTTGTGCCGCATTCAACAGAGTAGCCGCTTGAAAAGTGCCTATCGGCAACATAAAATAAGCATTTTTTGTAACATAAAATTTATTGGAGTGGAAAACGCAAGATAGTGTGGTGAGTGTTAAATGTCTTCAGATAATGAGGATTACCCTGAATGGTCAAGAAAGAAACGGGCTAAAGAACCGTTTTTCGGCGACATAGATGACATGTTCCGTGAAATGGAAAAAATGATGGATGAAGAGCTGAAAAATTTCACTGAAAAAGTCCCTAAAGAATACGTTAAGGAGCGTAAACTGCCTGACGGCAGCACAATTAAGGAGCTTGGACCCTTCGTTTATGGTTACAGTATGAAGATTGGTCCAGACGGCAAGCCTGAAATTCAAGAGTTTGGAAACATCAAAAAGGGCCTCAAAGGGGCACCGCAGGTTAAAGACGAACGCGAGCCACTCGTTGACATTGTTGAGACAAACGGTGAAGTCCATGTGGTCGTGGAGCTTCCAGGCGTAGAAAAAGGCGACATAAAACTTCACGGCACGGAAGACTCGCTGACGATTTCGGTTGATACTGCTCAGAACAAGTACTACAAGGAAGTTGCCCTGCCAGTAAAAGTGAAAGTTAAAGAAGCAAACTCAAGCTACAAAAACGGCGTCTTAGAAGTGGTGCTTCCCAAAGCTGAGTCAGAAACCAAGCCTAAGGGAGAACCAATCGGCATAGGCTAAAAGCTAAAATCCAATTTCCCCTAATCTTTCCAGTTGCGAGTGTATAATGAGCGATAATTCAGAAATAGATACGTTAAACGCTATTTGTAGAGAAGCAAAATCAGCAGGCAAACTGTCAGGCAGCAACCTAACTGAACTCTACGAACTTTTTGGGTCAAGATTCACAAAAGCCCTTGATGCACTAAAAGAGAACCGGGTGAAAAAGTACATTTTCAAGCCGAGCGGAAAAACCGTGTGGATAGTTGTCGGCAGAGAGCGCGATTACCTCATCATGCCGGAAGCTGAATTTTGCACCTGCGACGATTTCTATTTTCGAGTGTTAGACAAGAAGGTTCACATGTGTTATCATCTGTTAACGCAGAAGATCGCGCAGAATCTAGGCTGGTTTGAAACCATAGAGGAAAACGACGAGAGCTATGACATGTTGATGAATGAGTGGAAAAAAGCTACTCCTTAAATATTAAGATGTTACAAGAATAAGTAAAATGCAAGGAGAACCTCTATGGATGTAGGCGCATACTTCCAAACCTTACAATACGTCGCAATGGGCTCAATATTTATTGCTCTAATCCTAATCTTCCTCTATGTGTATTACGGTAAGGATGAAGAGCAAGTAAACGAGTAAAACCCCTTCTTCTTAACTGTTAAACCCAATCTGTCTTCTGTTCATAACCCAAAAGAGCACTATACTCAAAACAGCAAGAATTATACCAACCAAAATAAGCCAATCAGCATTTGGTCCCGACCCAAAAACGATCGGAAATGGACCGATAAAAATAACAACCCCAACACTTCCTGAACTGCCTAAAAACAAGGAAACAACCACCAAAACCACTATGCCAACGAACACTAAAGCAATTCCTAAAATCAAAAAACCAAAAAGCCTACTCGACACAGTGATGCCTTCGTCCTCAGTTTCCTGCTCGCTTAACATGCCAGTTTACCTCAACAACCAGTAATATATTACCATAGCAATCACAAGCGTTATGGTGAGGGCTAAAGCAAGCGCCAAAACAGACTTAACTGATTTCTTATCTGTCCCGAAAATTATCGGAATAGGACCAATCATAATTACGCCAGCACCTTTCACCTTTCCCTTTCCAGCGCCGCGCATAGAGGCTAGAATAATCGCTATAACAATAATGATGATTCCCACGGCAACCAACGCTATGCCAAGCGCGTAAAAAACTGCAAGATCCACCCGTTTTTTCCTCCAGCGCTCCAAACTAAAGATGAAACCGCGTTTTTAATAAACATAACAACACTTACAGAGAAATGCAAAAAATTAAAAGCACAAGCATACCTTTATCGTGTCGGCGCAAAATGACCACCCAAGAGATAATCGACAAAATTCTCGCAAAAAACCCAGAAATCAGCCAAGAGCAAATTCTCGAAAAAATGCAGGCTGAAAAATCTAGAACAGGCGGCCTGCTTGGTGACGAAACGCTTCTGAGGTTAATCGCCGCCAAATATGGCGTTGAAGTGCAACAAAACACAATTCACAACAATGGAACCCTATCAACAAACCGCTTGTTCGCTGGCTTAAACGACGTTACAGTGGCAGGTCGGTTAATCGCTGTTTTTCCAGCTCGAACCTTCGAAGGAGAAAAACCTGGTAAACTCGCAACGTTAATGGTTGCTGATAGCGACGGCATCATACGTGTTGTGTTGTGGAATGATAAGGCTGATTTGGTTGAGAAGGGCGAGTTGAAAGTTGGACAGGCGGTTCGGCTTGTTCATGGATACACGCGGCAAGATCTTTATGGCAAAGTTGAGTTGCATCTTGGCGGCAAAAGCCAAATTGAAGTGGAGCCTCAAGAAAAAGCCAGCGAATACCCAGCAATCGATAAGTTTGCTACCAAAATAGGTTCTCTAAATAAAACGTCTGGGAATGTGCATCTTTCTGGCACTGTAAAAGCGGTTTTAGGCTTAACCAAGTTCACCCGAAGTGATCAAAGCGATGGAACAGTCATGCGATTCACTTTAGCGGATGATTCTGGAGAAGTGACAGTGGTTGCTTGGAATGAAAAAGCCCAAGAATTAGAAAAAAACCTCAAAGCGAACACGTGTTTGCAATTGGGTAACGCTAAAGTGAAAGAAACCCAAAACGGCTCCATAGAAGTTCACGTTGACTTCACCAGTTTTGTTAATGTTCAAGTTGCTGCACCACAGTTGACGAAAATAGCCAGCCTAACTGAGAACCAAATCGCCAACGTTGAAGGTGTAGTTTCAACGGTTCCTGAAAGCAAAGAAGTAACCACAGCAAAAGGTGAAACCGTGAAGCTGACGGTTTTTGAGCTAAAAGACGAGTCTGGTGCTGTTCGGGTTTCGGCTTGGCGTCAACACGCAGAAGCCCTTAGTGGATTAAAGATTGGTGACAAATTGTTCTTGGAAAATGTTTATGTGAAAAAAGGTTTTGGAGATAAAATGGAGTTATCTACTCGAAGTGCAACGGCTGTCTCAATCAGGCCGCCTTAAGTTTTGCTACTACGGCATTTGCCATTTCGTCTGTGGATGCGGAGCCGCCTAAATCAGCTGTTCTCACCTTGCCCTCGTTGAACACGCTTATTACTGCGTTTTCGATTTTGGCTGCGGCTTCTTTTTCGCCGAGATAATCGAGCATCATGGAACCCGCCAGTATGGTGGCTATGGGGTTAACCCTGTTCATGCCTGTGTATTTTGGTGCTGAACCGTGTACTGGTTCGAACATGCCGTATGTTTCGCCGATGTTTGCTCCTGCTGCTAAGCCTAAGCTTCCTGTTACTTGTGCTGCTTCGTCTGAGAGTATGTCGCCGAAAAGGTTAGTTGTAACTATTACATCGTAGGCTTCCGGTTTTTTGATTAGTTGCATAGTTGCCGCGTCAACGTGCAAGTCGTCAACTGTTACGTCAGGGTACTTTTGCTGGGCTTCTTTAACGGCGTCTTTGAATATGCCGTCGGTTATTCTTAGGATATTGCCTTTGTGCACGTAAGTTAGGTGCTTTCTGCGCTGAGAAGCAAGCTTGAACGCGAAATTAGCTATTTTAAGCGATGCTTCCCTTGTGATTATTCTTAGAGCTATGCCGACGCCTGGAGCAAGCAGAGATTCAGCGCCAGAGTACAAACCTTCAGTATTCTCTCGTACGAACACTAAGTCTATGTTTGGTTTTAAGGCTTCAACATTTGGGAAGCTTCGGCATGGACGCACATTTGCATAAAGGTTGAAGATTTTGCGGAGTGCTACAGCTACGCTTACTGGTGCACTTGGCTCTTCAGGCGTAGTCATTGGTCCTTTCAGGCAAGCGCTGGTTTGTTTTATCAGCTCTAGCGTTTCTTTAGGCAAGTTAGTGCCATATTTGGCTATGCAGTGGTATCCTGCTTCGCCATAAAGAAGGTTAAGTTTAAAGTTTGATTTTTCTTGAATTGCTTGGAGAACTTTTACGGTTGCCTCTGTGACTTCTGGTCCTATGTCGTCGCCTTTAAGCACGGCTATTTTGTAAGTTTTAATCATTTTCGTTGCCTTCTTGTTCTTGGTTTGTAAGTAATGTTTTTGCTTATCAGTATTCCTGTTGAAAAATAAGTTTCATTATGCTTTCTGCTTAGCGGCGTATTTATCGAGGTACTCATCAGCGGTTGGGAAAATTGCCTTCACACGATCTAAACGCTTCTTTCCGTTAACTTTCTCTTCAAGCAGTATAACGTCTTTTGGCTTGCTGAAGCGTTCAACTTTGCCGTCCTCACGTTTCCGCTCGATTTTTATGCAGTCATCAACCATGCAGTTTAACACGCAAGCGCCGCAGTAAACGCATAAGTCCTCTATGATTCCTACTTCACCGGCTTTCCAGTACAAAGCGTTAGTTGGGCAAGCTTTAACACATAACTTGCATTGCACGCCATCGCATGTGTACTTGTTTACGCTTATGTTTCCTTCCTTGAATAGTTCTTTTACGCCTGTTGGCTCCAAAAGCTCTTGTCTGCGCTTCTTTTTTGCCTGCTCAGAGCTCTCTTCTGATAACAAGCCGAATATGTCGACGTTAGAAACGTTTTTATCTGGCATTTGGAGACACAACTGGAAGGCGGTTTAATCTAAAAATACGTTTTATGAATTATAATTACTTATCCTCTGGTTTTTGCAGTTTACTGTCGTCAATCAATACACTTTTTAACTTAAGAAATTCTAAATCTTTAGTTACATCTATCTTAATAAAATTGGTTAATATTTTTAAAAGACTCAAGCAATTTTAAATTAAACAATAACGATTCTAAAGGAAAGATAACTAAGCGGTGAATTAAATGCAAGAAGTTCCCAGCAAACCGATTTCCACTTCTGGAAGGCACAGTAGCATAGTGTTAGCCATCGTGATGCTTGGAACTCTCATGGGTGCGCTTGACAGCACCATCGTTCTTCTGGCTTTCCCCGTTATAAATGACAAGCTCCACTCCGACCTATCGACATCATTGTGGATAATTCTTGCTTACCTTCTTGTCCTCGCCGTTGCAACCACACAGATGGGAAGAATAGGAGACATCTATGGCAGAAGCAGAATATTCAACTTAGGCTTCGTAATTTTCACCGTCGGCTCAGCTTTATGCGGTTTCTCAACCCACATCTATCTTCTCATAGGCTTCAGAGCAGTTCAGGCGGTAGGTGGAGCCCTCCTGCAAGCAACCAGCGGAGCCATAATAGCTGATTATTTTCCCAGAGAAAGACGCGGCAGAGCTTACGGTTACAATTCGCTTGGCTTTACGGCTGGAGCAATGTTAGGCATCGTTTTAGGCGGAATAATCACCACCTTTCTTAGCTGGCAATATATTTTCTTCATAAACATTCCAATCGGCATAATCGCAGTAATAGTAGGATTAAAATACATTAAGGATTTCGAAAAAACATCTGCCAAACTAGACCTGGCTGGAATGGGGCTGCTTGCCTCAGCATTAGTGTTGCTCTCGTTGGGATTGGTGAATTTCGCCTCAGAAGGAATCAGCGCCTTAAACATCACTTTAACGGTGATTGGAGCGGTGCTAATGCCCGTCTACATATGGTATGATCGCAGGCTTAAAAATCCCATGATTGACTTCGAAGCACTCAAAATTAGGGTTCTGAGGAATGCAATCTTTTCAGCATTCTTTACAAGCGTTGGCTACTTCTCTGTGGTGTTCCTAGTGATAATGTACTTGCAGGGAATAAGAGCACTCACACCGTTAAATGCTTCATTACTGCTGGTGCCCGGATATGTCGCTGGCAGTTTTCTAGGTCCCATAATGGGCAGACTCTCCGACAAGTACGGTTCAAGAGAAATTGCTACAACAGGAATATTCTTCTTAGCCGTCGCTATAGTGATTTATTTAACGATGAACGCCACTTCGTCGCTTTACATTGTCCTGTTCGCTTCAGCCGTATCTGGCTTAGGAACCTCCATGTTTTTCCCAGCCAACAATAGTGCTGTAATGGCGAATGCAAGAACAGGATCCTACGGTAGCATCTCCGGCTTGTTGCGAACTGTGCAAAATATTGGATTAGTCGGGAGCTATGTTTTAACAATCTCGGTTGCGGCAGCCTCATTACCTAGGCAAGTGGCTTTCGAAGTGTTCATTGGAACAAAGAGCCTGTCTGGCGGCGTCAGCCAAGCATTCATATCCGGCATAGATCACGCGTTTTATGCTTCAATAGCTATACTGGCGGTTGCGGGTGTATTGTCGTTTATTAGGGGAAGGGACATAAGAAAAGAAGTGCCCGCTAAATGACAGCTTGCTATGCTAAAGCCTAATTACTCCACTGCAACATTAACCTTTAAATTATGGCTTAGCAGGCTGGAGGCATGGCTTGGGCAAACTAAAATTCGGAGTATTCCTTCCATTCTACGCGTTCCAAGCGAAAGATTCCAAAGAAAACTTCAGCCTCATTCGAGATATTGTTTTAGAATGTGAACACCAAGGCTATCATGCAGTTTGGCTAGACGACCATCTAATGTACAACGACTGGCCTATACTTGAAAGCTGGACAACCCTCTCCGCACTCGCCTCATTAACCAGCAAGATACGGCTTGGAACAATGGTCTCCTGTAGCGCGCATAGAAACCCAGCTTTGCTTGCCAAGATGGCTGCTACGCTAGATGTCTTGTCGAATGGCAGGTTAGAGCTTGGAATAGGAGCAGGTACCCAAGAAACCGAGCACATTGCTTATGGTTTTGGTTTCCCCCCGCCAAGCGTCAGAATAGAGCGTTTAAGTGAGGCTTTGGAAGTAATAAGGCGACTTTGGATGGAAGAAAAAGCAAACTACCAAGGAAACCACTACACGCTGAAAAATGCTGTTTGTGAGCCTAAACCCTTGCAGGAACCTCGTCCACCCATAACTGTTGGCGGAAGCGGCGAACTACTGATGCGGAAAGTGACCGCTCCATATGCAGACAGGTATGATTGGGGTTTCTTGCCGTCCATTGAAGTGTATAAGCGTAAACTTATGGTTTTAGAGAACCAATGCAAAGTAATTGGCAGAAACTTTATGGAAATTGAGAAGTCCTGCTGGCCCGGCGGCCAAGTGCTGATTGCGCAGAATCAAAGAGAACTGAGCGAAAAGATTTCCCAGCGGAAACCAGCAAATGTTAGCTTAGAAGATTTCAAGAAGACTACTTTGGCAGGAACTCCGGATGAATGTAGGGAACGTTTGCAGGTTTACATGGATTTGGGTGTGACTTATTTTATGCTGTTTTTCGCTGACCTGCCAAGAATAGACGGGTTGAGGCTGTTTGCTGAAAGCGTTATAGGTAAAATGAGCGGTTAGAGGTCTCCTCTGGCGATATGCGATAATTCGTGAAGAATAATTTCATCTAAGCTGTGGTATGGGTTTTCCCTGACAAGTATGATGTATTCGGCGTCGTCGGTTTCTTCACCGTTAAACACACACGCATCAGTGCCCTTAGTTGAAAGAACCCTGCCCCATTCCTCAATCTCGCACAGTTCATCTTCAAAGCAGTGCCTGTGCTGAATAGCATGGTTAAAATCCTCATCGCTTAATTCGAGCGCTTTAACTTTAGGCAGGGGCTTGCACGATAGAGTTTTCCATGCTTTAACGAGCTGCTCTTTACGTATAGGCTTAGCTTTCATTTTGATTCCTTCAACTAAAACCATAAAAAACACTTTCAACCGATATTCATGCTTTGCGCGCCAAAACAACAACATGCTTGATTAAAACAATGCGATAACAAAAATTAACGACTTTTGCCGTAAAAACATTTGCAGTAGTTACGCTACTATCACAAACACCCGACCGAACCTTGCTTAAAAAACGGAGACTACGACTGCACCTTATACTAGTGAGCGTTACTGTTGAAGCCAGTTTGCCGAGAAGACTTGGTTGGTGCCCCCAGTCTTTTCCAGCGAAGACCCGTGTGGTTGCTATAGGTAAACTAGCGGTTACCAACCCTTCTTGTTTTCCCTTCTTCCTAACTTTCCATGACTTATTCTAGTGGAGTCGGCGAATACTTGCTTAGATAACCCTTAGAGATTTTAGGCTTCCTAGGCTTCCACGCTGCCAACCGCTCTTTAAGCTCCTGCTCTGACAGCTCAACTTTCAGAACTCTGTTGGGAATGTCAATGGTTATCTTGTCACCGTTTTTTAGAACCGCAATAGACCCGCCTTCGAAAGCTTCAGGGGCAACGTGCCCAATGCATGGTCCACGCGTCGCACCAGAAAATCTTCCATCCGTTATCAAGGCTACACTTTCGCTTAAGCCCATGCCTGCAATGGTAGCTGTGGGAATTAGCATTTCAGGCATTCCAGGGCCACCTTTTGGTCCTTCATAACGAATAACCACAATGTCGCCAGCTACCACTTCATGACGCTTCATGGCTTCTTCCGCTTGGCGCTCTGAATCGTAAACTTTCGCTGGACCTTGATGCCTCATCATTTTAGGCGAGACTGCCGCCATTTTCACCACTGATCCTTGAGGCGCCAAATTGCCTTTGAGTATAGCGATGCCGCCTTCTTTGTGAACTGGATTATCCAATGGACGGATTACTTCAGCGTTTATTACTTTGGCGTCTGCAACATTTTCGCCAACCGTTTTACCCGTAACCGTTAAAGCATCAAAATGCACAAATGGCTTAAGCTGCTTTATCAACGCAGGTAAACCGCCCGCGTTGCCTAAATCTTCCATATCGAAAGAGCCAGTTGGAACCATGTTGCACAAATGCGGAACTTTTCGTCCGATTTCGTCATAGGTTGAAAGGTTAAGTTTAGCTCCGGCTTCATTTGCTATGGCTGAAAGGTGCAAAACTGTGTTTGTGGAGCCTCCAAGCGCCATGTCAACTGCGGCAGCGTTTTCGAAGGCGCTCTGAGTCATTATTTGTGAGGGCTTGATGTCTTTTTTGATTAGTTCAAGGATTTTTTTGCCTGTCTCTTTGGCAATTCTCTGCTTCAATGCACCATTCGCTAATGCTGTAGCGCAGTAAGGAAGAGACATGCCTAACGCTTCAGTCATGCAAGCCATGGTGTTTGCTGTGAACATGCCGTTGCAGGAGCCGCAGCCGGGACAAGCCACGTTCTCCAGCATTGCTGATTCCTCCGCGGTCATTTTGCCAGCGAAGACTTTGCCTACTGCTTCGAAAACGTTGTTGACGCCGACTTTTTGTCCGTTTAGTATGCCTGATTCCATTGGTCCGCCTGTGACTGATATGGCGGGCACGTTTAGCCGTGCTGCTGCCATAAGCATGCCTGGCGTGACTTTATCACAGTTTGAAATCATTACCATGCCGTCTAAGCGGTGGGCTTGCATCATGATTTCTACTGAGTCCGCGATTAATTCGCGGCTTGGAAGCGAATACCGCATGCCTTCATGACCCATCGCTATACCATCGCATACGGCTATGGTGTTAAATTCGAAGGGTGTTCCGCCAGCTTCAAGAATGCCTTCCTTAACCGCTTCACCTAAGATTCTAAGGTGAACATGCCCGGGAACGATTGACGTGTAACTGTTAGCTATCCCAATGAATGGTTTAGCTATATCTTGGTCTGTTAAACCTAAACTTTTTAGCAGGGCTCTGTGTGGCGCCCGCTCTGTTCCGAGTTTTATCTCGTCACTTCTCATCTTAAATGCCTCTGTGCTGCATTAACATTAAGACACCAATAATTTTATATTTAAGGGTGACGCCTTGAAAAGAGATGGGATTTAAATGGGGTATTGCTTTATTCAATCGTTTCCCTAAACGCGTAAGAATTTTAGACACCACCCTTCGTGATGGTGAACAAACACCTGGAGTATCGCTTGTTCCTGAAAATAAACTAAGGATTGCTCAACGCTTAGATGAACTTGGCGTAGATGTCATTGAGGCTGGGTTCGCTGCTGCTTCCGAAGGCGAAATGGAAGCCGTAACCCTAATCGCCAAGCAGGGTTTGAGGGCTGAAATTTCCAGTTGCGCCAGAGGAACAAGAGGCGACATTGAAGCCGTAGCGAAAAGCGGAGCAGACAGTATACATCTTGTCATCCCAACGTCTGATATACACTTAAAATATAAACTGAACAAGACACAAGAGCAACTACTCAAAATCACCGAAGACAGCGTCCAACTTGCCAAGAGCTGTGGCTTGATAGTTGAACTTTCAGCTGAAGATGCAACACGCACAGATGTTGATTTTCTCAAGAAATTCTATGAAGTTGGCGTCGCTACTGGAGCAGACAGAGTTGTCGCATGCGATACAGTTGGTGTGTTAACGCCTGAAAAATCCTACGAATTATTCACAGAACTCTACAATTCGGTCAAGGTTCCGATCAGCGTTCACTGCCACAACGACTTCGGAATGGCAGTAGCAAACTCTATTGCAGCATTAAGGGCGGGTGCTACGCAGGTTCACGCGACGATAAATGGTTTAGGTGAACGCGCTGGGAACGCTTCACTGGAGGAAATTGTGGTTTCGCTAAAGCAACTGTACAATTTGGACTTAAACATCAAAACCGAGCTTTTGTACAGCACTTCGCAGCTGGTTTCAAGATTAACTGGTATTAACGTGCAGCCTAACAAGGCAATCGTTGGTGAGAACGCTTTCACTCATGAATCAGGCATTCACACGCAGGGTTTGCTTGCTCACCCGTTGACTTATGAGCCGATTGCTCCTGAACTTGTCGGTGGCACACGACGAATATCGCCCGGAAAACACTCTGGAACGCATGGCATACAATCTGCGCTGGATAAGATGGGGTTGAAACCAACCGAGGACCAGTTTAAAGAGATATTCAAGCGAATCAAAGAGTTAGGTGACAAAGGCAAAACAGTCATGGATGCGGACGTGTTGGCGATAGCGGAGAACGTTATGGGCTTAAGCAAAGCCAAACCAATACTGCTTGAGGAGATGACGGTTGTCAGCGGCGACAAAGTTACGGCAACCGCTTCAGTGCGGCTAAGGTTAAACGGCAAAGACGTCTGGGGTGCAGCAGTCGGCGTAGGACCAGTTGACGCGGCTATAAACGCCGTGAAAAACGCTATTGCAGAAGTTGAACCCATCACGCTGGAACAGTACAATGTTAAAGCGATAACTGGCGGGACAGATGCAATGGTTGAAGTTGTCGTGCGAATGCGCAAAGGAGACAGAGCAGTAACAGCCATGGGAGTACGCGAAGACATAGTTAAAGCCAGCATGGAAGCAGTCCTAAGCGCCATGAACGTGCTAACAACAGACTACAACAACAAAAACAACCACAAATAACCCTGATTTTTCAGAAGATTCTTTTTATTGGTACTGTCTTGAAGTCTTTGTCATTTGAGATTATTTCTTGTGCTCCTGTTCTTATGGCTACAGCTAAGTGTATAGAGTCCTCATAGTCAAGCTTATAGTCGTTCATTATGTCTACGGCTCTGACAAAATCTTCAAGATTAAGCGGTTCAATTATCAAACCTTTAATTCCTGTTATAGCTTTAATGGCTTCTTCAATGAAAACTTTATCTTTCAAGTTTTTGCCAGTTAACCCAGCGACAATTACAAGTGTTTCGTAGATGCATAAGCTAGAAGTGACATATTCTCCGCGAGGAGAGCCCTCGATATTTTTGATCCATTGGTGGGCTATTTCACCAAATTTTGGATCATCGGTCAGCCAATATACGAAAATATTGACATCTATATACCGCTTTTCTTCTGCCACCATTCCTTTTTGACCTCCACTACAAATTCATCTAGATCTTCAGTGGACTTGGTCACTTTAAATGCGCCAAAATATTTGTCCGCAACAGGCTCAATTGGTTCAATAATAACGGTTTTTCCTTTTGATCTAATGTTGATATAGCTGCCTTCCTTAAGCTGAGCTGCTTTTCTTATGCGTCTGGGAATTATGATTCTGCCTTTTTCATCCATTTTAACGGTAATGGTGGTTTCGCCCATTTTTTTCCCACCATCATATTTAATCCCACAATCTAATAAATATACCCACAATATTTCAAGCGCACAGTCAACAATTTAAGTTCAAAGCAAATTAAGTACCATTGGTGACTCATTTGGTTGAAGTTATCAACGTTACAAAAAAGGGTCAGGTGACGATACCTAAGAGACTTAGAGAAAAGTACGCAATCAAAGGTAAGGTGTTGATAGAAGAGAACAAAACAGGCATTATCATAAAACCTCTCCCTTCCCCAAAAGACGAATTTGGCTCATTGAAATGGGCGGCTAAAGGAAAAACGGCAAGAGAACTATTATCTGAAGCACGACCATAAAAAGGCTATTTCGGTTTTTATGCGCTTATTTTTGGTGGTGGACGCACGTGCCTGCCAAGCTTTATGCGCAATGCTATCCGGTACAGTTTACGCAGAGACTTCACCAGCTGCTCGACGCTGGGTGCTGTTGAGTAAATGAGCGGTATCTGCTCGTACTCGGCTATGCGTATGGCTTCGGCGTCAGGTTGGGTTTTGTGAAAAACTACAATCCGCGGTTTTAGGCTGCTGACTCGCACAATCATCATGGGCAAGCATCCTGCTTCCACGTTTGTGAAAACTAGCGCCCGGTCAGTCGTTGCCCCAAACAGCTGCGCGTACTCCGAGCCAGAATACGTTTCAACCGCTTTAGTGCTGTCAATGACCGTGTATCCGTTAACTTCTTTAACGTACTTGTCCTTGCAAGCTACCACTTCGCCGCCAATAGCCCTGCACAAGTACTCAACCCGCACCGGAATGGGAAACTCACGCAAATCCACAACGGCCATGCTTGGCGAACTGGTTAGCTTAGCGAATTCTCTGATGAAGCGACTGCCTTTTCCCTCGTCAATTAGTAAGAGTGAGAGCACGAACCTTCGGATGAATTTGGCGCCCGGGCTTTTTCGTCGTCCGCTCTCATAATCACTTATCACTGAAGATGACAATCCCATCGTCTCGGAAAGGGTCAATTGAGAAACAGCGAATAACTCACGCCACTTCCGCATGGTAGCGCCTGGTTTACCTGAAAGAATTATTTCTCCAGCAATCCTTCTTGCTAAAACTTCTCTGAGGCTAGGCGACACTGACATGAAATAAGGCTCCGGCTTGTACTCTTCCTTCAAGGTTGAGGTATAAAACTATAGCGCTTTTTCGTGAATGTTATGTTTTAAACTTAAGGATTTGCTGGATAATGCATTGATAAGCTTTGTCATCAAAGATGTATGTGCGTTATCGTTTTGAGTTAGCGCTAGTGCATATATCAGGTTGCTGAACTGAGTTTATAAGGAAGCTTTACGTAGTAATGCAGTAACGTTCCCAGTCTACCAAAGACAAAAAGAACGTTACTACCGCATTGAACAATAAAAAGGAGTGATATATATGGCAGAAAAACGAAATGATGTAATCTTCGTTGGAAACAAACCACCAATGAGCTATGTTCTGGCTATCATAACGGCGTTCTCTTCAGGGGTAGAAAAAGAAATAACCCTAAAAGCAAGAGGGCAAGCAATAACTACAGCTGTTGACGTTGCAGAAATCACAAGAAGCCGCTTCCTAAAAGACCTCAAAGTGACAAAAATCGCAATCGGAACAGCAGAGATGCCACCAAGAGAAGGCGAAAACAGGTCACGGATGGTTTCAACGATAGAAATTACTCTTACAAAAGTGTAGCTGTGACGGACAACAATTAACCTGGGAGTTTTAAGCTCTCCAAACTTTTTACAATATCAAAATGTTTTGCGGTTATTTTTTTAGGTAAGCCTCAACTTTCTTGACAATTTCCATGAAGGCCTTAGCCGCAGCAGAATCCTTATCCGCAACAACAAAAGGATGCCCCTTATCGGAATCCACACTTACCTTAGGGTCAATGGGAATGCTTCCAAGAAAGGGAACCCCAGCTTCTTCCGCCATCTTTTTTCCGCCGCCAGATTGGAAAATTTCAGTTTTTTCTCCGCAATGTGGACAAACAAAACCGCTCATGTTCTCCACAACGCCGATTATAGGCATGTTTAATCTTTCAGCGAAAGTAATTGCTTTCTTAACAACTGAACTCGACAACTGGGAAGGCATTGTAACAATTACCATGCCGTCCAGGTCAGGCAAAAGCTGAGCAATACTGAGTGGTTCATCACCAGTTCCAGGCGGCAAATCAATAAAGAGAAAATCAAGCTCTCCCCAAACAATATCTGTTAAAAACTGCCTTATCGCCCGCATTTTTAATGGTCCACGCCAAATAGTCGGCGCCTCCTCAGGCAAAAAGAAATCAATCGACATAACCTTCATTCCCAATTGCCCATCAACAGGAAAGACGCCCGGCGGACCAGTTTTAACCTGTTGCCCTTCTAAGCCAAGAAGTCTTGGAACGCTTGGTCCATGAATATCCGCGTCTAAAATGCCAACTTTGTTTCCCTTTTGTGCAAATGCGGCGGCAAGGTTAACGGTTATGGTGCTTTTTCCAACTCCGCCTTTACCGCTTATAACGGCGATTTTATGTTTAATTTTGCCCATTCTATCTTTCAGTTTCTGCTGCTCCTCTGATTGTTGCTGCCTGTAATCCTCAATTTGAGCCATATTTCTCTCTAAACTCATAAAAACACCAGTTCTGAAATGCTGTTAAGGTTTGATTCCTAAGTAAGCTAAAATAGTTTATGGTACTTAACTTAACAGGTAAGTTAACGGTTTCTTAGGCGATGAACAAGATGGTCACACTTCGAGATGTGCGTCAAGCACAAAAAACCATAAAACCATACGCTGTTCCAACTCTGCTGACGCGTTCAAAGTTTCTAAGCGAGCTATGCAGTGGCGAGGTCTTTTTGAAGCTTGAAAACCAGCAGGTAACTCACTCCTTCAAAATTCGCGGAGTAATCAACAAACTCCTAAGCCTATCCGCCGAAGAAAAAGCCAGAGGAGTGGTAACGGCTTCGGCTGGCAATCACGGTCAAGCAGTAGCTTATGGTGCGCAAAAGCTGGGTTTCTCAGCGCAAATAGTGGTGCCTACTAATACGCCGAAAATTAAAGTGGATGGCATAAAACAGTACGGTGCCGACCTCTTGTTGTTCGGTGAGACTTACTCTGAGGCTGAAAGGAAAGCTAAAGAAATTGCAACACAAGAAGGGCGCCTCTACATTTCCCCTTACAATGACGAGTTAATCGTAGCTGGACACGGAACCATAGGCTTAGAAATCCTCAAAGAACTTCCAAACGTTGACGTCGTCGTTGTGCCGGTTGGCGGAGGAGGCTTGATTGCAGGCATAAGCATAGCCATTAAAAGCCTAAGACCCAACGTGCAAGTTATCGGCGTACAATCCAAAGCTGTACCCATCATGTACGAGTCTTTGAAAGCTGGCAAAATCGTTCCTCCACACAGACATGAACCCAACACCATTGCTGAAGGCTTATCTGGAGGCATCGAGAAAGGCTCCATCACATTCACGATAGCACAGCAATACGTTGATGAGGTGATGCTGGTTAGAGAAGAGTCGATTAGGCATGCGGTTTATCTGCTTTGGAAAAATGAAAAGCAAGTGGTTGAAGGTTCCGGCGTGGCAGGCGTTGCAATGCTGCTGGAAAACAGTGACTCATTCACTAAGCAAACCGTGGCTATAGTTGTAACTGGCGGAAACATCGACGACTCCCTGTTGAAGAGCATAATAGCTTCAGAAGAATAATTGCTGTTAGCCTAGTTTGTAGCCTATTTTCCGCAAGAACTCACGCCGCTCCTTAATGTCAGCGTCGGTTTCTATGCCTTTGCTTTTTAAGCCGTCAACAACGCCAATAATGCCTCTTCCCTGAACGGTTTCAGCAATTATTACTTCTAGCGGGTTAGCGGTGGCAGCGTAAACAGTGCACACTTCAGGTACCCTCTTGATTTTATCAAGAACGTTTAATGGATAAGCATTTTTTATATAAATGAGAAAACTATGCCCGCAAGCAATTTCAAAGGCTTTCTCGGCTGCCAGTCGGCGCAATTCCTCGTCGTTTCCCTCATGCCTAACTAAGCAAGGTCCTGAACTCTCGCAGAAACCTATGCCAAATTTAATGTTTGGGACAGAGTTAACCATGGCTTCATAGAGGTCTTCAGCGGTTTTTATGAAGTGAGCCATGCCTAAGATGATGTTGCAGTCTTTAGGCGGGTCAATTTTAACTGTTTTTAACTCCAACTTAAAACCCTTCCAGCTAATAGTCTTATCTTGTTTTTAGAATATAACGTTTTAAGCAATCGATTAACAGTTTTTTTAAACCATGCCAGCGCGAAAGTTTAGCTTTGCGCGTTTGTTGTTTTTTCTTAACGATAAATTTTATATGCTTCAATGCGTTGCATAGATGCGTCGTGCAAGAAGCAGTTTTTGCACCATAAACAGATATAAGGAGTTGAAAGTAGTGTCCGGAAAAGAAATGTTCAAAGCAACTTGCTCTGAATGCGGTCAGGAATGTGAAGTTCCATTCAAACCAGACCCAAGCAGACCAGTTTATTGCCGAGAATGCTGGGCTAAGAAACGACCAGCAAGATCGCCAAGACGATATTAAGCTAACCGCTTAACCCATTAAATCTCTAAATTTATTCATTATTTTTTTTATATTTTTCATTATTCTTCTGCGTTAGCCCTGTTTTTGCACGAACAAAAGCTAAATATCATTGAATGGTTAATCAATTGGAAAGCTAGGGCCGGTAGTTCAGCTGGTATGAACGCTTGACTTGCACTCAAGAGGTCGGGGGTTCAAATCCCCCCCGGTCCACTTCAACATGCTTTCTAGTGATTCCGAGTCCTCTTTATGTGACGACTTTACCCTATTTTCGTCTTCTAAAGATTTTGTTGCCATTTCACAAACATACTCATAGCCTGCTTCGAAGATTTTCTGGACTTAAAATGTGTAGGCTTTTAACTGAATTATAATAGTCTGGTTCAAAGTCTACAATATTGACTGTAAATAGGGGTGTTTAGTCTGCTTTTGTTCTCAAGCATTTGCTAAATATGCAAAAAGTCTTTTACTTTGGCTATAAGCTAGCACACTAGGTAATCAACTAATTATTTTCTTTATGGCCGCTGCTACTTCTATCGCAGGTTTGTTTGAATTTACGATAATCCATTTGCCCGAAAAAGCTAGCGAAAGTGCTTTGGCTCTAACCTCACTCAACGCGTTAAAGTCCTCAAACATTTCTCTCTCACCACGAGACTTTGCAATCCGAGACACTGCCTCTTCTGGATTAACATCTAAAAAAATCATTATTTCCGACTTGAGTACGACAAAGGCAAAAAAATGGTAAGCGATTTTATGTAGAGGCGCAGGCAAATAAGCCGTACCCATCAGGTACCTCACGAAAATTATATAATCGACCTTTCGCCACGAATAAAGCAGAATTGAACGTATGACATCAATCATGTAGAATAATGCAGCGGCAAAATGTGCACTCTTGCCACTTGAATACAGAAACTGGCGCGCTTTAACTCCGAAGAAGTTGTCCTTTTCCGGATGAACACGCAAACATACGGTTTTTCCTCCTTTTTCCAGAAACTTCAAAATAAACTGCGCTTGAGTGCTTTTCCCAGAACCGTCTAATCCATCAATTATGATGAAAGTCAAATTAAGCCCATCCCTTTAGAAAAAGAAACAGCAAAGCGCTGAGGAAAGGAACAGTTATGTTATCGAAGCCCCGCGGTGTAAGTGCTTCAGCAACCGTGGCCACGGTAGCCACCGCCAAAGCAGTTAAAACTGAACTGAAAAGCGAAAGAGGATAGAAAGCTGAAAAAAATAGTAGACTAACCTCAAAACTTACAAAACTAACGGCAAACATTGCAATTGAACCCTCAAGGCTTTTTTTGGCAAGAATCCTGAAATGCTGCTTTCCAAACTTTTCACCAACCAAAGAAGCTGCCGCATCACCATAAGCCATAGGCAAAATCCCCGCAGCAATAACGTAAGGCTTCGCCGAAAAAAACCAAGCCAAAACGGTGTAAGAGATAGCATAAAACACCAAACCCAACTGATGACCTCCTTTGGTCACCTCAGTTAACTCCGGAATTTTCCTGCTAAGACTCTTTACCGGTGAGTAAGGCGAAACCAGAAAAGTGACAAAAACAAATGGCACTGCAACGAAGAAAGGAAAGTTCAGCGGAAATGTGTTGTATGAGAAAAAAGGAATAAGAAAAGGCAAATTCCCAATCATTATGTGCAGGAACTTGCGAGAAGAATTCCGAGATAAACCACGCCCGATTTTTCCAGTGACAAAAATCACAATTAAAATATACCCGTAGCAGGAGCCAAGCAGAGCCAAATTTGTCCAAGCTTCAGCGTCAAGCATGAATGCTCACCTAAACGTGCCGAAAATGTAAGCGAGCAAACCCATGATGAAAAGGATTAGAACAAGTTTCTTGATTCGGCGAGCGTTCTCACGTGAGGGATTCTTGACCAGTAACACTGAACATCCGACCAAACCGAAATCAGTAACTAACACAAAAGGAATAAACCAAAAAGAAACCAAACCCAAAACCAGAGGAAGCGGAGAAAGACAAATTGCAAAACCGTAAAACGCCGCTGCCGCCGCAGCAGCCTTGAACTCGCCGAAATGCACTGCAAGGGTTTTCACATTCTTGGCGCTATCCCCTTTAATGTCTACGATGCCTTTAGTGATTTCTCTGCCAGTGTTCGAAAGAAACGCCATAGAAGCAAAAAGTAGCACGTTAACCCGAACCGCATTAACTGCCGCCAAACTTCCATACAGAAAAGGCGTAGCCACACATGCACTAACCAAGAAGTTGCCTGGCAGTCCACTTCGCTTTCCCACCGTCGTATAAGTTAGCATGGCCGCCCAGGCAATCACAGCAACCACAAGACAAACAATACTTATGAGAAAAGCGAAAATAAAACCCACCACAGAAAGGACACCAGCGAAAATCAACGCGCCTTTTACAGTTACTGCGCCGCTGGGAATCGGACGTGCGGGCTCATTTATCGCGTCAATGTGGCGGTCATAGTAGTCGTTCACAGCCATGGCAGCCGCTGTCAAAGTGAAACCAGTCAACGCCCCAAACAAAATGTTTAGCCAAGAAAAGTTCGAGAAACTCGGATTCGCCAAAACTGCACCCACTAGAACAGCGAAACTCATCATCACACAATTTATCGGCCTCATCAACTTAACGAAACCGCTAACTTCGTGTGCACCCCTCAACCTCTCTTCCCCGATGCTCTAAAATGCGACGCTTACATTTATAAATTCAACCTTAACGCCGCGTGCAAGTTTTTCCTGATTACGTCACAGCCCTTATTGCTAGTAGCATTTTCTCGGTGTGACTTTGTAAGTTAATAGAAGCATACCCAGAAGCCAGTCATGAAAAAACGCCATTTGATAAGGAGGGGCCGTCTTTACTTCTGTTGCATTGTCAAATTTTTCTGCCTCAATTATAGTTCGTAATTGACTGTACTCTGTCTGACAATTCTCAGTAGTAGCATAATTACTGCAGAATTAGCGGAAACTACAGGTCTTTCAAATGAATCTTTATACAGTCTCGTCGCTGGGCAAGCAAATCCGTCTTTAAAGCGAAGCTACTGAAATTTTGGAAGCCCTTGCCGAAGTCTCAAAAGAGTTTGGCGTTATGTGGAACGGAGCATAATAACTTCTTTAGAAGAAAAAAAACGTTTTTCCCCAAAAAGTGGGGTGTTCAAGTTTAAAATGGTTTAAATAAGCCAGCGAAGACGAGCCAGACTAGCAGTGTTTTTGCTACGAAGCTCAGTACTATGTATGCTCTTTCTCCGTACAGGTAGTCTTTCCAGCGTCCGACGCCTTTGTATTGGAGAACCATCATCCAGCATTTATTAAATCGAAAGCCGAAAATTAGGTAACAATTAGTCCCCAAATATTTATGCTTGAATTGCGTGCGTTCATCCTCGTCTTAGCTTGGTGAGGAGGACTGCGACAGAAAGTGTCATCTTAATTATTATTTTGAGTCATGATTTCGGGGTCATAATTGTTTTATTAATTTCTTATCAAAGGAGTAATAGCTTTAGGAAAATATGGTTGGAATTATATGCGGATTGGATTTTTCGTTTGGGAGTATCCGCCTTCAATTGTTGGCGGTCTGGGCACTTACGCGGAAAACATAACACGTGAATATGTTTCTATGGGGCATGATGTAACCCTTTTTACGCTCAATCCCGGCAACTTAAAAACAAGAGAAGTTATAAGAGGCGTAGAAGTTCACAGACCACTTATTTCGGATGCAAGTAATGTTTTTCCAATGTTTGTAGTGGATGATTTAAAGAAATGGGGTACAAACATCCGCATGTTCAATGACATTTTCACCTACAACATTTTGAGTGCATCAAAATTCATAAACAGCATGCTGAAAAAGGAAAACGTCAATTTTGACGTAGTTTGCGTGCACGACTGGCTAAGCAGTATAGCTGGGATTATGGTTAAGAACGAAACGAAAATCCCAGTGGCGTTTCATGTTCATAGCACAGAATGGGGAAGAAGCGGAGGACCAGGTTCTGGAGTTGTTTCTCATTTTGAATGGGCAACAGCTGAAAAGGCAGACAGAATCTTGACTGTGAGCCATGCTATGAGGGAAGATTTAGTGAAGCACGGTTGGTCGAGTTCAAAAATAAGCGTCGTTTGGAATGGCGTAGACAGTGAACGATACAATTTAAAGAATTGTAAGACTGACGAGATAGAAGCTATTCGAGAAAGATACGGCATCAAATCAGACGAAAAAATGATACTCTTTTTGGGTAGGCTAACGTGGGTGAAAGGAGTCATGAACCTCATTCAGGCGATGCCCATGATCTTGGCTGAATATCCAAAAACAAAACTAGTAATTTTGGGCAAAGGAGAACAACAAAACGACATCATAGAAACTGCACATAGACTTGGAGTAGCAAAAAATGTGGTTTGCAGATTTGATTTTGTGCCAGAAAAAGAGCGTATCCTACATTATGCTGCATCCGACTTGTGTATCTTTCCTTCAACATATGAACCCTTTGGCATAGTGAGCTTAGAAGCGATGTCAATGGAAAAGCCAATAGTTGTAGGTGCCCACGGCGTGGTCGGCTTCAGAGAGCAAGTCATGCCAGATGGCCCTGACAAAAATGGAGTACACGTAAATGGAGAGAGCCCAAGCGATATCGCATGGGGAATAAAAGAAGTATTGTGTGACGACAACAGGGCTAAACAATGGGGCAAAAACGGAAGAAAACGAGTTTTACAATATTTCCAGTGGAGAAAAGTTGCAGAACAAACGTTGCAAATATACGAGCGACTCCAACACCCAGATGAGCAAGATGAACAGGTGACTGTTGGATTAATGGAAAGACCATTAGTTTCATAGGTGTCTGCCCGTTTATGCACATCCAAATCAAACAAGCATGCGTGTTCACTTTTCCCTTTTTCCAAGGTTGCTCCGAATAGAATCGGTCTTTAATCCGAGCCCAAATTGAACTTGACAACTTATTGTCCAACGACAAAACCCACGGAAACATCAGTTGCATGGATAAGGATTCAAAAATCGTGGTCTCAGAAGAAGCCTTTGTCAAGAACTGCAAAACAGCAATTCCACAGTTACGCATATTTTCCGGCAATATTGAATACAAAAAAGGGATTTGCGGGTGAAATCTCCACTTGGGCACGGGTTCAAATCACCCCGGCAGCAGAAGGGACAGAACTTCGCGTTCGAGTTGGGTAGTTTTTCTCCGCAAGTGGGGCAGAACGTAAACTTATTGCTGGGATAATGCGGCCGGAGCGGGTGGCGTTGCAGACTGAGCGGGCTGAGCAGATGGAGGAGATGGTTGCGTTGCGGAAGGTGGAGGTAATTTTATTTGTTTTTGGAGTGGCGGGGCGATTTTTCGGTGGAAGATTCTGGCGGCTACGCAAAGTCCGGCGGTGACTACTGCGAACCAGTACGTCCATAGGAGAGTCGCAGAAACGGCTACGCTGATGATCACGTTTTGTGTTATCGATTGGGGTACTTGGAGGTTGCCTGAGCCCATTAGGGGAATGTCGATGCCGACTGCTTTTTGCGCCACAAAAATTAGGCCGAACAGCAAAACTGTGAAAACCACTACCAGCACTAGAGGTGTTTTGTATGCGAATCCTAAGAGGCGCTTGGCGTAGGGTTTCAGGGGGGATGTCGCGTAGATTAGCATGATTATGCCGCTTGCGATCAGCGAGAGCGCGCAGGCCATGGTTATGGCCCATATCAATGGCACCGTGACGGCGCTGTAGCCGGGTAAGCTGACGTTGGTGTTTAAAGGAGAAACGTTGAGTTTGGCAAATCCGTCGGCGATGCTGAGTTGCCACCAGGGCACGAATAAAGAAACTGCTGCCAAAATAAGGGCGGCGATGCCACCCGCGATTCCAAGCAAGTTGATTTTGCGTTCCATTCATATTCACCTGTTCAAT
>JBEKBM010000012.1:0-83497 GCA_050015395.1 Bathyarchaeia archaeon | reverse complement strand
AGGTTGAACGGTGCATTCAGAACCTTAACCGAGAGTTCATTAATCATCTGCGTAAGATTCCTCAATGGCTCAACGGCCAAATAGGCGATTACAGAGACTGGTTTAACCATTCACGCTTTCACAGAGGCGTAAAAGCATACCCAGCGGACCTCTACGAGTGTAACGTTGGAAAGTTGACATGACAGTTTTATATAATAAATAGAGCTAAATAACTCAAAATTTTAGGTTTTGAAACGTTATAACACAGCTTTCTGCTAAAAATGGAATCAGCTTTTTTAAGGTAAGAGGGCTGTTTTGTTTGCTGATTAGAGATGGAAAAAATTCGTAGTTTGTTAATTATTTTACCATCCCGAGGTTGCATCGTCCCCAGTTTGCTCCAACGCCTTCTTTTCTTCGTCGCCAACATCTGGAGGTATATTTACTTGATGATGACCTTCTTCAATTATTTCTCTTGTCTTTTTTCGTTGTCTAATAGTAAATTGGCCCTTCTTTCTCTCTTCCGCCAAAGCTGTCACCTCCAAAAAACAGAAAAAAATTAGTGTTTGATTTTGGGAAAAAGCTTATTTTTTTAGTTTTACTTTCACTGACCATTCAAGCTTGTCTGTTAAGTCAGAAGCATCCATGTTTATGTTGTTATTTTTTAGGTAATCGGCAAGCATTTGTTCAACTCTATTCCAGACATCTTCAGAATCAAGTTCTTCAACAAGTATTTGCCCAACGTTCTCGCAAATTTCCATTCCTTGTTTGTCATTTACGCTTAATGTTTCCATTTTTTCACCGTAAAGAACAACTGGCAAATTTGCCGTATTAACATGCGTGGTAGTATAATGACAACAACAATTAAAATTATTGAATAAAGCTTAGAAAGAAATAAAAAATTGGAGTTTTTCGACTACTTAAGGTTGGTCTATGGACAGTTCTTTGACTCTGGTTTCAATGAATTCAGCTACCTTTTGTTCGCTAAATTCTTTTTCGTTTTCTTGTAATTGCAACTGCTCTTTTACTGTGTTTAGAAGGTTTTCGATGTCTATGGGTTTGATCAGGTATGCGTCTGCGTTCTTGTTTAAGGCTGCTATGGCATTTTGCATTGAGGGGTAACCTGTCACCATTATTTTGCGTGTCCGTGGAACAGCGTCCTTAATCAATTTTAACAGTTCAACGCCTTCTATGTCAGGCAGTCGGATATCTAATAGCGCGATGTTATAGGCTGATTTCTTCGTTTTTCGGATAGCTTCGCTTCCGGTAGCTGCTAAATCAACAATGTATCCTTCGTCCTCAAGTATAGTCTTCATAGTGTTCCTTATGTTTTCGTCATCATCGACAACGAGGATTTTGGCATGTTTATCCAAATTTTTTCACCTCCAATTTCAAGTTTTGGTTCAATTGGCAAAGTAACTGTGAAAGTTGTTCCTTTGCCTTTAGCTGTTTTAACCGTTATTGTTCCCCCATGTGCCTCGATGAGGCGTTTGCATATTGCTAAGCCGAAGCCCATACCTTGCGCTTTCGTAGTGAACAATGGGGCGAAAAGCTTTGGCAGGACTTCGTCACTAATGCCTATGCCGATGTCCGCGAAAGAGATTTCCAAACTGCCATTTACTTCTTTACTATCAATCGTTATTTTGCCTCCGTTTGGCATAGCATCAACAGCATTTTTGATAAGATTTATGAAAACACGTTTTATTTTGTCAGAATCTACCTTTAGGTGTAGCTCATCTGGAAGATGGTTTAGAATTTCCACTTTTTCTGGCATGTTCATCATGGCTAAAGCCTCAGCTAGCAACTTTCGTAATGAGCATTCTTGCAGCTCTAAACGGATTTCTTTTGAGTAATCCAAAAGGTCACTGACAATTTTGTTTGAATAGTCTACGCATTTGTCGATTGTTTCAAGCATTTCTTTAGCTTGGGCTTCGGAAATTTCGGCGCCTTTCTTTTTCAAGTAATAGGAAGAGTTTTTGATTCCTGTTAACGGATTGCGCAGGTCATGACCAACCATGCCTGCCAATTCGCCAATGGCCGCCAACCTTTCAGATTTGACAAGTTTCGCTTGAGTCTGCTGCAACTGTTTCGTTCTTTCCTCAACCAGCTTCTCCAGTTTTTGAGAATACTCCGCCAATTTGGCCTCCAGATTCTTCTTTTCAGTTATGTTTACCGTGAGTTCCAACGCCGCCACGACATTTCCATCTTTGTCCTTAATTGGAGTGGCGATAAGTTCAAACCAAACTGGGTGGTCCTTGTTGTATTCCGTTTTGTTGCAGTATTCACGGGTGTCAAAAGGAGCCCCTTCAAAAATTTTTTTGGGACCGCAATCAGGGCAGATTGTGGTACATGTATTAAAGGATGAATAACATGGGTTGTTTTCCGAAGCGCCTGTGAATTGTTTCAAATAGTTGTTTAGCCATAATATTTTGTAGTCCTTGCTGATGGTTACGAGTCCCGCGCCAATGTTTTTTGTGATGGATTCAAGCTTGTCTCGCTCTTGTCTGAGCGCTTCTTCCATAGCTTTCCGTTCCGAAACGTCCCTAACAATTGATAGCAGGCAGTTTTTGTCTTTCAACTTCACGGACGCCACAGACAGTTCCATCGGAAACTCTGTCCCATCCTTCCGGAGCGCCGTGAACTCGAAGTGTTCTTTTGAAAATGAATTGTGCTTCAATTCTTCTAGTAGCGCTGCGTGATTCTTGCGTCCATGTAGCGGGATGACCAGTTCTGCCAGTTTTTTGTTTACTACTTCTTTTTCTGCGAAGCCGAAGGTTCTCTCTGCAGCGGGATTCCAGTAAATGACCTTGTCTTCTCCATCCACCAAAATGATGGCATCCATGGCAGAGGTACTGATGGCACGGAATCGTTCTTCGCTGTCTTTCAAGGATTGTTCCATCATTTTGCGTTCGGTTATTGGCAACACGAGCTCTAATGCGGACGTTACGTTTCCGTCTTTATCCTTGATCGGCGTGGCGATAAGCTGTATCCAGACGGTGGAGCCTTTTTCTCGGTCGAAAACCGTGTACTCGCGAGAGTCGAATTCTTTGCCCTCGAAAACCTTTTTTACGCCGCACTCGGGGCAAACGGTGTCTAAGTAGTTGTAGGTGGCGTAGCACGTTCTGCCTACTAAGTCTGGTATGCCTCTAATCCGTTTCATGACCTTGTTGGTCCAGAGAATGCGGTAGTCTTTGCTGGTTATAGTGAGTCCAACGCCTATGCTTTCTGTTATAGTTTCCAGTTTTTCGGTTTCTTGTCTCAGTTCATTCTCCATTTTTTTGCGCAGAGTAATGTCTGCGACTAAGGCAAGAGTACCTAAGAAGCTTCCTTCGTCATCTCTGATCTGAGCGGCAGCGATGCTTGTGTTGACGCGGGAGCCGTCTTTACGAATTAATTCATATTCAAAATTTCCTTTCATCCCTTGCTTGAACTGTGACAGAGACTGCGTGGCTTGTTCGACGTCAGCTTTGAATAGAAAATCGAATAGGCTTTTCCCGACTATTTCACTTTCAGCGTATCCCAACATCTCAGCCATTCGAGGATTAACAAAAACAGTGCGATAGTTGCTGTCCATCGCCCAAATGCCCTCTTGTGCAACGTTAACTAGTTGACGATATTGCGATTCGCTTTTCATTAAGGCATCTTGCACTTTTCTGATCTCTGTTATGTCGTGGAAAATGCAGTGGAGGAAGGGTTTGCCCGCTAATTCAACTGCTCTGGTGGTTACTAGAACATCTCTGATCTCGCCGTTTTTGGTGCGCTGTTTGGTCTCAAACTCGCCTCCTCCCTCCCTCACCATTCTGGCTACGTGCGTGCTTATTTCGTCAGCTGTCTCCTTTGCTTCAAAATCTGAAATGCGCAGTTTTGAAAACTCTTCTCTGGAATAGCCCAGCTGGGTGTGGGCTATGTCATTGAACTCGACGGGCTTTTCGGTTTGAGAGTCGATAACCAAGACGCCTAAAGGAGCTTCGTTAAATAATGCATGGTAACGTTGTTCCGCCTCTCTTAGTTTCTGCTCAGCTTTTTTCCTATCGGTGACGTCTTTTACTACTCCGGCCGCATTCCATTTACCGCATAACTTTATAGGTGAAATTGACAATTCAGCAGGGAATTCTGTGCCGTCCTTGCGGCGCCCGGCTAATTCAACGTTTCCAACTGTGAAATAGCCCATGCCTGTTTCAGTAAACACCTTTACGCTTGAGCTGATGCGTTCTTTTCCCTCTTTGCATATCGTATTTGGAACAACTAGTTTGTGTATATCTTTGCCAATTGCCTCTTCACTTCTGTAGCCGAATGTTTTTTCAGCAGCCGGGTTCCAGCAAGTAACCTTGGCTTTTTCATTAACTAAGATCATAGCATCCTTTGATTCTTGGAAAAGCTTCCTGTATTTCTCCTCAGATTCTTGGCATTGTTCGTCCATCTTTGCAATTTTTACTAATAGCTGTCCCTGAATCTGCCTTTTTTCTGTTATATCCCGTAGAATGATTAGGATAGCTGGTTCTCCAAAGTAATCGATTCTATTGCCTTTTGGCTCAAAGTATCTAGTTTCTCCATTTACGAGAACGGGAATGTCGTAATTCTCGATTTCTTTGCCTTTAATTCTTTTCTGGAGCTGATTTTTAACAAATATCTTTGTTTTTTCATCAATAATCTTTAGGTCTTCAATATGATTGCCTATTAATTCCTCAACCGCTAGTCCAAAAAGAATGCTTGCGGTTTTGTTAGCAGCCAGCACAACACCTTCTTGATTAAAGACCACAATAGAGTCTGAAACGAAGTTTAGTAGCTCTTGAAAGTTATCTTTAAATGCGTTGCTTTTGCTTTTCCTCTGCATTAACCCAGACCTCTAATTTTCCCGTTTTCCCTTTACCTTCATAGCATAGCCTCAAGAGCTCAACATATTGCCTAAGCGTAAAATCGGGAACAAGCCAACTTGGACCGCCCCACTCGTAAAAGCAAGTGATTTTTTCATGAAGCTTCTTCATGATCAGTATCTCCAAATGTTTGGCGGCCACGCCGAAAATTCGTTCAAGTGCATCTGAAAAATCATCTATCCTGTAAGGAATATCTTGCTTGGGAATGATGAATTTGTGCTCCAAGTGAAAGTAAATTGACGTTTTTACGCTTTCTCCTAAAGTTGAAAAGGCTTCATCCACAGCCTCTAGTAGAACGATTTCGAATTTTTTACGTCCGTCATTCCTATTCAATTGTTCATCACAGCGGCTGCCTTTTCTTTCGTCACAGATAGGTTGTGAACCCATTTTTGTAGGGTCACTAATTCTAAAACGCGAGAAAGAAAGTAAAGCGTTATGAATTTCTAATTATTACCGTCAATCATTAGTAATGATTTTTAATTTTGATGTATTGTTTATTGGTATTTCTGCAATAAGCTGTAAAAAGCAAGTGGGGTTGAAATCTCAAATAAGCGATTCTTTTCATAAATCTGTCTCGTAAATTAGTAACCCTTAGTTTGCTTGTTTTAGCATTCGAATGGTCCCAAAAAATGGGCAGAGTATAGCTATTGCAGGAAAAGGAAATAAACCCCAGAGCAGTTTCCTCTACATCGCTCCAGGGTCCTAGTCTGTTGTATGGGGCCGTCGTCTAGCTTGGATTAGGATACATGCCTGGGGCGTATGCGATCCTGGGTTCAAATCCCAGCGGCCTCACCAAATTCCCAGCGGCCCCTAGGGCGATGTCAGTCATCATTTTCGTCTCCTAAAGATTTTGACTTCTCCAAACTCACATACGTATTCGAATCCTGCCGCGATTAGCTTCTGGGCATCCTCAACGGTTTTTGCGGTGGCTGAGTGGAATTCGTCGTTTTTGAAGGCGATGAGTTGCGTGTATAGGAAGGGTGTTTTGGATGTTTTGTGGCCAAGGATTTTCATGACGTGCAGGATGCCTTTGGTTTTTTCGTATTCGGTTGTTGCTTTCCAGTGGCGTAGGGTGTGAAAGTGGATTTTGAGTATGTGGTCGTTCTTTAGTTTGTTGGCAACATTTTTTCTTTGTTTGCGGAAGGCTCTTGCGAAGTGAATATGGTTGCACCCGAAGGGTTCCTCTTTATAATTCTATTAACTGAAACACTCTTTCGCCCCTTTGATTAGTAAGAACCAAACCGCGCTCCACGTTAGGGACTGCCTCAGGGACTGGCTCTCCAAACTTTAACGCTAAGTGAAAAGCCACATCATCAACTGTAGCCAGACAAACAGACTCTCCTTTAAGCCCGTCAAAGAAAGCTTGTTCTTGAACAAACTGACGAGCAGCTTGCCATTGATTGCGAATCTCTTGAGATTTAGGGTTTCTTCTACCTCGCTTATTTGCCATGCTTAGAAAACCGCACTCCCGACTTTTGGGTGAAGGGGGCGAAACTGAAAATAGCCTGGAGCTAGCGCTCGCCCAAATATCGAGCGCAGTCGATATAGGCTTACACTTAAAAAACTATCTACTAGGCAGGTAAAGACTATCTTTTTATCTTTGGTTCAGTTCTTATTTCTTTTAGCCGAGATGTAAGCTTTTGATCATTGATGTTTTCAACCATTTTTACCCCAAAGATTACTTGGACGCGCTACCCAAGCCTTTTCCCGAGGTCGTAACTTGGATTTCCTCAAATAATCTCTCTGTGGCGGGGAGAGGAAAGGCAATAACCGACTTGGATTATCGAATAAGCCAGATGGACAAGTTCGGAATCGATAAACAAATTCTGTCTCTTCCTCAACCAACTCTAGATGATCTGCCCTCAAACATTCCAGTACAGGAATTTAACAGGATATACAGAGCAGCCAATGACGGCGTTGCGAAGATTGCAGAGGATTCGCGTGGGCGTTTTAAGGGAATAGCAACGGTTTCTCTTCTTGACGTGGAAGAGGCTGTTGACGAAGTTGAAAGATCAGTGAAAGACCTTGGATTGCTTGGTGTCCAAGTGCTTTCAAACGTGCGGGGAAAATCGCTCGATTCGCCAGAGTTTGAGCCACTGTACGCCAAGGTCAGTCATCTTGGTTGCGGATTGTGGATTCATCCATCGAACATCAGGACAATCTATGATTGGATGAATGACGAGTACAACATGAACATGATGATGGGTTGGGGTATAGATACTGCTCTTGCAACGGTTCGAATTTTCAGAAGCGGAATCTTGGAAAGACATCCTGACCTAAAAATAATAACACACCATTTGGGAACTCTTATTCCGCTAATGGCAGGGCGAATTAACGGCTTCGTGATGGGCCAGGGCAAGAATGGTATTCCTCCTCCGCCGCTAAAAAAGACGCCCATTGAATACCTTAAAATGTTTTATGTTGACACTGCGGAAGGAATGTGGAAACCAGCCATGGATCTTGCTTACAGCTTCTATGGTTCTTCCCACATGCTTTTTGGCACCGACTACCCTTGGGGCGATACACCCAAGATCATCGCCAACATAAAAGCACTCAATATCACCGAAGAAGAGAAAAAGATGATACTGGGCGAAAACGCCTCAAAACTCTTTAAAGATGCAAATTAGCTTTCTTAAATTTAAAAAAGCAATGTGCGGCACTTTCTATAGCGCGGCTATTAGGCAGAAAAGATCAAGGAACGAATATGTGGAGCTTCACTTTGAAGATGTTTTCTTTTGTTTCTTTAAATGAGAAAGGAGCGGTAATTTAGCTTTTATGAAAGTTGAAGGTCGTTGGAAAGTATTTTGGAGTCTTCATTAGGATGACTGATATAGAGACTGTTAAGGGATGTAAGCTAAGTTTTTCGTGTTACACTTTGGTTTTGAGTTCTACCCTGATGCTGTACACTATGAAGGCAAATGAACCGATGATTGTGGCTATTGAAGCTACATCAATTATTATTCCAAACATATTTTCACCTTTTTATTTTATACTTAGTTAATTGCCCAGCTAAATATAAATGTAATTGTGATTTGTTCATAATTTTTCATAAAAGTTAGACAGCCGTCTAAATTAAAACAGAAAATTTATATGCAATAAAATTAAATAGTGTTACGTTTAAACAAAAACCGAGTGAAAAAGAAAAACACAAAGAGGTAAAAAAAAATGAAAGCCTATATACTCTTAAGCACCAAACCAGGCACATCATTGGAAGTCGTTAAGAGAATAAAAGAAAAAGTAAAAGAGACCATCATTGCCGACGCCATCTTCGGCCGATACGACGCAATAATAGGTTTAGAAGCCCCAGCGCTTGAAGAAATAAACCAAGTGGTTTATAAAATAATCGAAAAAGATCCCAACGTAATCCGCACCGAAACTTCCATCGTTCTGTCACCAATGTAGCTTCTTATGCAGAAGCTGAAAGTTCCTCAATCATTTTTTTGATTTTTTTAGAAGTAGTGACTTCAAGAAGAAAGATACAGGTGATGGTTCCCAAAAAAATAAACTGCTAAATTAAACAGGTGCGGATGCTGGCAGGTTGGTTTCTTCGATGCATTTTGGTCCTTTGTGAGCTTTAAGGACAATCGAGCTTACGGTGCTTTTTACACCTTTTATTTTCATGATCTTGTTCTTGAGGATGTCTCGAAATTCTTCTATGTCAGCAGCTGAAACCAAAGTTACGATGTCAAATTCGCCGGTAACTTCGTATAATTCTTCGAGGTGTTCCAATTGGGCAAGCGAGGCTAACACGGTATCCATCTCTGGAGATTCAACAAATATGTCCACAAATGCAAGTAGTTTCGGCATACAGGTCGTCTTGCCTTATTGAACACGAGTTCGATGTATTTATACTTTATCTTGCCATACAAACAGCAATTCCATTTATTACTCAACAATTGTATCATGAAATACTTTAGGACTGGAAATTTGTTTAAAATAGACTGCTGTGGGCGTTTTGGAAAATATCATCAGGTTATGTCGAGATGCTTCATCAGACGCTAACTATTATCCCGAAAATCCGCTATAGATGGCAGGATATTCTTTTATGAGCACCAGATTGATTCGCAAGACGTTTACGTATGGGCTGCCAAAGATCCAAAGCGTTCCCTCCTGATTCTGGTTCACTATATTTGTTAACGAATCGACAGGAATCCCGGTTGCATTGCTTATTCGGGGTATCTGTGAATATGCTTGCTGAAGCGTAATGTCAGGGTCCACGCCTGACGCTGACTGTGACTCGTTTCTTTCCTGGAAGAAAATGGGCAAGGTGAAGTTTTGAGCTATAAGATTTGATCCGACAGCTTGCCCGTTGAGCTGGACGATTTCGCCGTTCGCTTGGTAGGGAAAGAAAACTTGGCCTATACCCGTGATTAATAGTGGGAAAAATAGTCCGCAAATCAACAGCGAAACCACTGCTAATCCTATAATCGGTCTTAGGTTCTTTAGGTTCCATTTTTCTTTTTGTTCAGTTGTCATAGTTATTGCTTCCTAAACGTGAAATACTCCCACAAGGAGCAGATCTATCAGTTTGATTCCTACGAATGGCACGATGACGCCGCCTACCCCGTAGATTAAGGTGTTCTTGAGGAAAAGCGTCATGGTGCTGGTGGGTTTAAATGCGATTCCGCGCATGGCAAGAGGAATCAAAAGCGGTATGATAATAGCGTTGAATATTAAAGCGGACAAGACTGCACTTTTCAAGCCAAGGTGCAGAATGTTCAAAGCTGCCAGTTGAGGTATAGCAGCGGCAAACAGAACAGGCATGATTGCAAAGTACTTAGCTACATCGTTAGCTATGCTAAAAGCGGTGACGGCGCCTCGGGTCATTAATAGTTGCTTGCCAAGCATGACGACATCAATTATTTTTGCGGGATTTGATTCAAGGTCAACCATGTTTGCTGCCTCCTTAGCAGCTTCTGTGCCAGAGTTCATAGCCAAACCTACATCTGCAGCAGAAAGTGCTGGGGCATCATTAGTTCCATCGCCAATCATTGCGACAATTCTGCCTTCAGCTTGCTCCTTCTTGGCGATGTTGTACTTGTCCTCGGGCTTGGCCTGCGCCACATACTCGTCGATTCCAACCTCTGATGCAATACTTTTTGCAGTAAGTGGTTGGTCTCCAGTTATCATGACTGGGCGTATTCCCATGACTTTAAGATCGTGAATTTTTTCTTTTATGCCTTCTTTGAGGACGTCTTTCAGTCTGATTATTCCGATGGCTTCGCGGTTTCTTGCGATGGCTATAGGTGTTTCGCCCTCTGCAGATATTCCTTCTATGATGAGGTCATAGTTTGGAGGGACGGAAGCTACAATTTTTTTGATGGCTTCTGGAGCGCCTTTGACGATTTCAATTTCAGGTTCGATTCTTGAGGCAACGCCTGGTTCGGATACTGTTGAGGATTTTCTTCTGATTCTCAGTCGGTCTCGTCCTGATTTGTCACCTTTTGGAAGCGTTAAGCCCATGTGAGTTATTTTCACTCCGCTCGTGCGGGTGCTGGCTGAGAACGGGTAAGTTTCTGAAAGTGCGAGAGAGTTCAGTTCTTTTGGTATGAAACCTTTCTCATATGCGAGCCTGAGTATGCTGCGTCCTTCTGGAGTATCATCATGCCATGAAGAAAGGAATGCTGCTTCCCCTACTTCTTCTTCTGTAAATCCTTCCAATGGTACGAACTTTATAGCTTGCCTGTTGCCCACCGTAATGGTGCCTGTCTTGTCGAGGAGAACGACGTCTGCGTCGCCAGCGGTTTCTATAGCTTTACCGGACTTTGCAATTATTTTACTCTTGTATAGTCTGGACATTCCGGAAAGTCCGATTGCTGGAAGCAGAGCTCCTATGGTTGTGGGGAGGAGGCAAACGTAGAGTGCGATTAGCACGGAGAGGTCAGCGTCCAGACCCAGCGTGATCGACATGCCTAGCAAAGCAACTATTATAATGGTGAAGATGGCGGTCAATCCAATCAGCACAATGGTTATTGCAACTTCGTTGGGCGTCTTTGGCCTCTTAGCCGATTCAACCATCTTTATCATTTGGTCGATGAAGGTCTCTCCAGGGTTCGTCGTTACTTTTGCAGTTAGAGTGTCGCTAACCACTCGCGATCCACCGATAAGCGAGTCTCCAGGCGCCTTCCGAACTGGGGCTGATTCACCCGTGACAAGCGACTCGTCAACCATGGCAATTCCTTCAAGTATATCAGCGTCTAGGGGAACGATGTCGCCTTTTTCGATAAGGATAAGATCATCTTTTCGGAGTTCAGTCGATTTTACGGCAACTATCTTTCTCGTCCATTCTTCTGTTACAATTTTTTTTGCGGGCACCTCTGTTTCCAATTTCCGTAAGGCGCCAGCTGTGCTTTTTGCTTGTTGCTCTGCAAGAGCATCGGAGAGTGTGCTGAACCAAACTGTAATGATGAGAATTGCGGCGACTTCAACATAGAAGACTCGCAGCCCGGAACTGGCTACCGGCCCGAAAGCCTGTGGAACGATAGCCATTGCTACCACAATAAAGAACGTGATTTCAACGATCAGCATCACTAGATTTTTGAGCAGTGATTTAGGGCTTAAACGGACTACCGAATCGACCAGCACTTTTCTAGAGAAAGCTGACCTCATTCCTCCAGAGGCGGATTCGTTACTTTTTGTCGGCGCTAAAGTTTTCTTATTATCAGAAGCCATTCTTTAACCCCCCGAAGAATGATGAAATTGGTCCCAGCGCCAAGAACGGGAAGAACGCTAATACTACGAGTATAAGGATGCTGCCGACTAGAACTATAGTGAATAATAGGCTGTCGGTTTTGAGCCCCGAGGTGGTGCCGGTTCGTTTTCGTCCAATCATAGAGCCTGACAATGCAAGCAAGATTACAATTGGACCAAAGCGTCCTATTAACATGACGATAGCGGTAGCTATGTTAAAGAACGGGGTGTTTCCTTGGGCGCCTAGAAAATCGGAACCGTTGTTCGCCGCCGCTGACGTGAATTCCCACAGGATTTGCGTGTAACCCACAGAGTTTCCACTGACTCCAATGGCTGCCGCTGCGCCCGAAGCATAAGCGATTACTGTGGGTATTAGTATGATAATGGGGTGGATTAGGAAAGCCACCATGACAAGCTTTACGTCACGGCCAGTGATCTTGATTCCCAAGTATTCAGGAGTCCTTCCAGACATTAGCCCAACGATGAAGACGGTAATTATTACGAACATTACCATGTACATCATTCCTACTCCTTTCCCGCCTGGGATTGACTGAATGAACATGCCCATGAAACCAGATGTTATTGCCAGAGGATGCATTCCAGCTAAGGCGGAGTTTAATGACCCTGTTGTGGCAACAGTTGTAGTGACGGTCCAGAAAGTGGACATGAAACCGCCAAACCTCGTTTCAATCCCTGGAGCCACCAAGGGGATAGCTGGAATAAATGCTAGGGATAGGTTTATTCCGAAGAGAATGTAAGCGCCCCACAAAAGCGGTCTGGATTCGCTTTTTTTGCCTATCATTTCTCCGAAAACGAAGAGCAACGCTGTGGGAAGCAGAAGCATTAGAGAGATCATGATAATGTTCGTGTAGGGGGAAGGATTCATGAAGGGATAGGCAGCGTTTGCACCATAGAATCCGCCGCCGTTTGTGCCTAGTTGCATTATGCCGTCTAGAGAAGCGACTGGTCCGACTAGAATTGATTGTGTGGCTCCTTCTATGGTCTTTACTGTGGTGTAGCCGGTGAGGGTTTGGGGTACACCCAAAGCGAGAAGTATAATTGAGGCTACAAAGCAGAGTGGCAGGAAAATTCTTGTAATGGATCTAGTGAAGTCAACGTAGAAGTTGCCCATGTCTTTGGAGCCAACGATTAATCCTCGGATAAATGCGATTCCCATGCATAGTCCTGTGATTGCGGAGGTAAATTGAAGCCACTGGAGGACGCCTATTTGACTAAGATAAGAAAAAGCAGCTTCGCCGTTATAGTGCTGCAGGTCAGTATTTGTCACGAAAGAGACTACCTGCATAAAGGCAAGGTCCGGATGTATACCGGGAAAACCCATGGGGTTAAGGGGCAAGCTGCCTTGGAAGACAAGGATTAGAAAACCAATAACCATCATAACAACGTTTACTAACAAGCCCGAAAGGAAGTACTGCTTCCAACCCATCACCTGTTCTGTGTTTACACCGATGATTTTGTAAATGAAGTTCTCGATGGGATTTAGTATTTTATCTAAACGGCTTGGTTTTCGTTTAAAGACTCCAACAATATAGGGCGCTATAAGTTTCGCTAAAACTATTGTTACTCCAAGTATAAGGATGACTGTCAGCGCCTGAACTGCATTGATCAATTATTTCGAAACTCCAGATAACATTCGTGCTCACTATGGCTCCTTTCCACTCCTTTCTATTTTGCTACTGAAGTATTAGCTTTTACGGCTAAACATCTTGGTCCTTTGTGAGGTTGCAAAATTATCGTTGTTATAGTGCTCTTTATGCCTTTAATCTTCATTATTTTCTTCTGCAGGACATCCCTGAACTCTTCAAGGCAAGATGCAGAAACTAATGAAACTATGTCGTATTCTCCGGCTACCTCGTAGATTTCTTCGATGTTGGTAAGTTCTGCGAGAGCCGTCAATACTTGGTCTTTTTGGGGCGGCTCCACGAATATATTAACAGATGCTAATAATCGGTTCATAACTAGACTATCCTTTCCGCTAAGGGAACGATCGCTACCGTTGACTCCGTTTCGTCTCTACGGTCATTTTGCAACGAACATTCAGTACACACACTTTTCATATAAATCACCATATAATAACCCGCTAATCCTGCGTTTTTACGACTTATGAAATCCCTTCAGCTTTTGCCCGCTTCTTAATCGAAAAGCTTCGATTTAGGAAAGCGGAAACCGCTGAGGCTGCTGAGCCAGTTCTCATCCAGAACGGGGCTGTAAAGCTCTGCAATCTTTTTTCTCCTTGACTTTCATATCCATAACATCTTCAACATATAAAGCTATTTATGATTTGTACATAATTTTTCAGAAAAATTGGACTAATTTACATGAAAATGTCTAATAATTGAAAACATGAGCGCATCCAAAACATAAAGTCAGGAAAACATGTTGAAACAACACATCTTCCAAACTGCGCAGGTTCTCACGAACAGAAATGGAGCCGACTTAAATGCGGATTGAAATAAAGAAAAATTTAAGAAAAAGAAGGTCAAACAAATTTGACCCAGTCTAATTGGCCCGAAATTCTTCCATGCTATACTTTCTGTTTTTGTCCTCCGCAGTTTCTTTGCCTGGGAAGGGGAAGATTCTTGATTCTTTGCTTCTTGAGTTCAGAGCGAAGTATCCAAGTCCTATGGCCATCCATATCGCAGTTGCTGCTATTGCAATGAACCCTGCCAATTGTGTGGCGCCTCCACCTATTACGGCTAGCCAGATAAGCGTTACCATCATGACTACGTTGGCGGCTAAACCAGCGATTGGAATTATGTATTTGGTCAGGATTGAGCGACGTTCTCGAGAAAGCGCATAGACTGCAATGAGACATGTGACACCATACAGCAGGAAAGTTCCGAAGTTGGACAGATACGTGATTGCACTCAAGTTTGTTAACGACAGGACACCGAAGGCACCTATTCCAGCTGACACAGCAGTCATCACCCATATGCCGATGGCAGGAGTACCGTATCTTGGGTTGAGTTTTCCGAGCGGTTCAGGGACCTCAGTATCGCGGCTGATTGCATACGTGACTCTTACGCCCGTGTTCATGCATGATAGAGTTGTACCTAGTATTGCCGTTGCGACGACCGCAGCTACGACAAGCATAATGATGAAGCCGCCACCGCCAAACAACCCGTTAATTGATTGAATTATCATATCGCCTATTGGGGAGTTGGAAGCTGCTGCCGCTCCAAATGTGTACTTTGAGTTAATCCATGCCTGCATGCCATAGAACTCTAGCAGATAGCAAAATGCGCCTTGAATGACGAGTGAGAGAATAATTGCCTTTGGAACATCTTTTGGATTTTTCGCTTCACCGGTCAATGCAGTTACGGATTCGAAGCCGACTAGCACGAGTATGGCGATGGTTGCTTGAAATAGCATGTGGCTTGCACTGCTCGGTATTAGCACGCTAACAGGGTTTGAGAAGTAGAATTTCACGTGGTCAGGGTTTAAGAAGCGATAAGCCAGCGCAACACCTGTCACACCAATAAGCATGCCAATTTGCGCTATGTTGATCATAAGGTTTGTTCGCGTGGAGCCGTTGATTCCTCTGAAAGCTATGAAACCTACAAGAACAGCGAACGCAACTACGATTGCAACTTCGGTTAGCGGAGCTATTACTATGCCGACTGTCGACAGAATGTATGTTATGAAGAAACCCATCATTCCCACCATGACACCTGGATAAACCCAATAGTACAGATGGGAAAGCCAACCAACAATAAACTTGGCGTTTCTAGCAGTCTTGTTGCTGCTGCCTCTGTCAAGCAAAGCACGTTGAGCAAAGTAGTATGAGCTGCCTGCACCAGCGTCCGGGTAACGGCGAGATAGCCATGAGTAGGAAGCGGCAGTCAAGAAAGACAGTATCAATGCTAGGAACAGACCGGTCCATATGTCCGGAGCTGTGGAGACTCCTGAAGGGTCTACCTGAGCAGCTTGTAATTCGTAAGTAAGCCAGAGAAATGCACCGGGCGCTATTAACGCCATGGCGTTGATGGTTAGCCCACTGAGGGATAAGGTTTTCTTCATCTGAGGGGGTGCGCTTTGTTCGCTAGACACTACGTTTCCCTCGAAATTCTTTTTTGAAAGATACTGTGGGGTTGTCCTCGAGCGTCTATGATAATCAGTTCTTCAATGTTCTGTCTGGTTTTTGAAGCTTTTTTCAATAGTAACACCAATTTAATTTTACCAATTGATATGTTCAGAGAAATATAAACATAGTTAATATTTGTTCATAACTTTTATGAAATACTGGACTGGTTTCCAATAATATTCTTTGAACATAGACAAATGAAACCTACAAGAAATAAAAAAAGAATTCAAGCCACTTCACTAAATCCAATCCTTTAGATTTAGCTTTCAACCAGCAATAACACCAGGTCCTTTTTAGCTCTTCAAGGGTTCTAGCCTTTTTCCACTTTTTTTATCATTTTACACCTTTTCCAGCCGCAACCTGCAATCAATTCAACCCCTAAACCAGAAAAGCAACCTAAAACAAGCCCTGAACACAAACCGTCACCTATAGACCTACCCTACTATTTGTGGCAAAAATCAACTAAAAATAGCAACAAAAAGCTGCCATGCTAAAGCGTTACTGCAAATACCGAACTAAAAAAACCAGCCAACAAACACCAAGCAACACACCCCCTAAACCGCTAAACCATAAAACAACAGACATTAAATGGAGCCTATAATTAACCCTATTGTGAAGCTTATTAGAGGCGCGATTACCCAGCTTAACGCTATCAGCAGGAACGGCTTGAGCGATACGAACTTGGATTTGTAAGATATGCCTGTTCCGAAAACTGCCGCCGCGAGGGCTTGCGTGTTGGAAAGTGGAATATTTAAAATCGTAGCTGCCTCTACGAGAACTGTTGAAACCACAAGTGTCGCCGTCGCGTTTGGGTACCGCATGAGAAAAAGCTCTTGAGCAACCCTACGAATCTCGCCGGCACTCAAATACAACGTTCCGATAAATATTGCGACGATTGCGGCTATAATGGTTGTTATATTGAAACCGCCTGTGGCAACTATCAACCCAAGGGTATTTGCCCCTAGAACATATGAAGTAGAAAATGCTAAAACAATAAGCAAGATTTTGTAGGTTTGTAGTCTTCGCCAAATGTTTTCAGGCCAGCGCCTATTGAGGATTCTGATGAGGTAAAAAGCAAAAACTATAGCAATTAGGGGTGCCGCAACCCACATGGCAACTACCTCAGCTACGTAAGCACTGTTTGTAAGTGTACCACTTGCAATGGATAAGCCTGCGAGCAAACCGACAAGCGACATGCTAAGAGACATCGGCACTCTAATTAAGTCGGCAGCAACAAAAATTATTATCGCCACCAGCAAAGCTTCCGCCCGAAACTGCAAAGCCACATTTGGCAGCAGTACATTTACTGTTTTTGTCATTCCCATGCCTTGGGCAACAAGTCCCAGCGAAAACCCTGCAGCGCCCAGTAGCATGCCAAATCGTTTACTTATGATTCTTGAGCCTACGGCGGGACCAACGCATGCGGATAGGTTGTTGCCTGAAACTAACATTACCGCGATGAAAGTTAATACGAGAATAACGATTGAAAGCCACAGCATGCCATGTCACTTAAGGATGGAAGTAACCACGGAGACAATCAGGTCAGAGAAGTCCTCGCAAGAATCAAGTATGTCGTCGCATTTGTGCAAAAGTTCAGAATAATGATAGAACTGTAAGTAATACAGTCTCGGCGTTATACTATATAGCCTGTCAAATCCCGCGTCCTTTACGTCATCGCCCTGCTCTTCTAAGGCTTCAATTTCTTTGCGCAACTCCAAAATCTCCGTAACGTTGGATGAAGAGAGCGCCTGCTTGAGCTTCAAGAGAGCTTTTTCCGCGAGGGCAAGAATGTTCTCATACACAGAGTCCCAATCAGCATGCTGCAATTCGAAACCTGATGAGTATGCTTTCGCCATTCGATGTAATTCCCTGCTCAGGTAATAATACAGGTCAACTATGTCGTCAGCAAACTGGACGCCTTCAAGAAGGCTATCTATTATGTTGGGACTGATAGCGCCGCTTGTAATTTCTTCACTTATTCTGAAGGCTATTTCATCAGATTTTTTCTCAAGCGACTGCATCGCATGCATGGCTTCAGTTAACTCTTTTTCTTTGTAATCTTCTTTGAACATGTTTAATACAAGAGTGTTGGCTTCTATAGCGATGGCGATTATTTGTGTAAGCTCGATGAAAATGTTTTTTTCACCTACAACCAAGATACCTTTAAGGCTTTTCAACTCAAACACCCGCCCTCAATTTCAAGTGCAGTAATACTTGCTCAGCAATATTAAGTATTTACAATTTTCTGCAATTTTGTTTGTAGCAACGAGGTTAACGATGAATCTGATAACGGTATGAGCTTTGAACAATTCAGGAAGCGGGATTCAATCAAATAACTTTGCTGTATTCTTTTACAGCGTTCAAAGCAATCAGCGTAGTGGTTCTCTTTATGAAGCGCTCAGTTAGCAGTTTTTTCAAATAACCATTAAGGCTTGCATTGTCTCGGAACTTGGCGAAGACGATTGCATCATATTCTCCGGTTATGTCATAGACGGATAAGACGTTGCTTTCTTTGGCAATTTCGTTTTCGACTTCAATAATATGCCCGCCTTCAACCTGAATCATGATGATTGCGGTCAAGGCATAACCCATCTTAGCTGCATCGACAACGGGTACGTATCCAAGAATTATGCCTTCACGCTCTAGACTGCCGAGGCGATTATGCAGAACGTTTGGGGTTATTCCAACTCTTTGAGCTAGCTTACGCAAACTTACGCGTGAATCTTCTTCCAATGCTCGTATGATTTGCAGATCAATGGCGTCCAATTTTTTCGTTGGGCTTTTACTCAGTTTTAAGCCCAAACTTCTCACACCCTAAGGGTTCACTTGACGTTTGTTTAGTAAAACAAGATATATATAAACATAACCGCATAAAAATTGAAATATTGTAAACAATGGTAAGAATCAAAACCACTTAAATAGACAATCGATACATGAACAATTCACAAATGTACATTGATTGTGAAAGGCGAAAAGGGCCTATTGCCAGATAGGACAGCAATCTATTGGACGAATCCTTCATTAGCCAAGATTACATAACTATGTAACGTTTATTTGGATGTACCAATAATTTAATCCTATTGCTAAGTAGCTGATATATTCATCTATAGAAAAATAACCTGTTTGACACGGATGATTTCCAAATGGCAAATAATTGTGTGGACGTACTCTTAACAGCTGACAGAACACTAATGAGCAATTACCATGGCAATGAATTCCTGGGCTTTGGTACGTGCGCTCCTTCCAACTTCATCCCTGATGTCTTGTACAGTTACCTGTTTTTCCCACCGATAGGGACAAGCAATGGGTTGCCAACTGCTGCACCTTATGGCTTAAGAAAAATCGAGGCTCAACTGCTTAAAGAAGGCTTTAACGTTTTAACAATTAGCCCACAGCATCTTCGAAAGCACATTAAAAATGCGAAGGTTCTCGGTATTCACGTCATGGATCCCTTTGGTTTCGGTCCAGCATCAACCACACTAGCATCTGTTTTTAAGAAAGAGCCGTTCTTGGCAAGGCACTTCCATGCTTTAGTAACCAGTCCTGTTGTCAGAGAAGCAAAAAAGAACGGTTTAAAAGTGATAGTAGGTGGCCCAGGTGCATGGCAGTTTAGTTATCGACCTCAGCTCGTTGAAAAAAAAGCAATAGATTGCGTTGTAGAGGGAGAAGCGGAAAACGTTATCGGAAAAATCATCAAAGCAGCCATGAGCGGCGAGGAACTACCAGCGCATTACGAGGTCTCATCTAAAGATGCGCCTAAATTGGACGATATACCAGACATTGTTCAGCCTTCAGTTAATGGTCTAATTGAAATTGGAAGAGGCTGTTGCAGGGGATGCGAATTCTGTAATGTTACACTCAGACCCCTACGTTGGTATCCCCTTGATAAAATCGTGCGGGAATTAACAGTCAACGTTGAGGTCGGTAAACAGCGTGTTATCTGCTTGCACTCGGAAGACGTCATGCTGTATGGTTCCCCGAACGCAGTGCCCAATGACGAAAAGCTGCTAAAACTTCACGAAGTAGTCATGAGCAAGGTCCAAACCATAAGTTGGAGCCACTGTTCCTTAGCTGCTGTAGCTTCAAAACCAAAGCTCGTCTCCAAACTCTCAGAAATCATACTTCAAAAGCAAGCATGGTGGGGAGCAGAAATCGGCATCGAAACAGGCTCAGCTGAACTTGCCAAAAAAATCATGCCAGCTAAAGCGCTTCCGTTTAAGCCCGAAGAATGGCCCATGGTTGCTCGGCAAGGCTTGGGAATAATGCATGATCACAAGTTGATTCCAGCCGGAACTCTAATCGTTGGACTTCCTGAAGAAACTGAGGACGATATCATAAAAACGATGGAGCTTATAGACGACGTTAAAGATTGCCGAAGCCTCATTGTGCCCTTATTCTTCGTTCCTCTGGGGAGATTGAAAAACAAAGACTGGTTCACACAAACAGGAATGAATGAACTCCACAAGCAACTAATGTTCCAATGCGCCGAACACAGCATCCGCTGGGTTGACAATCTTTTAGACATGTCCTTCATGGATAAGGGGTATCGAGTTGCCCTGAAAGAATTTTACAAGGTCTTCGCAGGAATAGCAAAACGGCAATTAAGACACGCTGAAATTACAGAGCTACAGTGAAAAACCTTTGATTTTTCTTTGCTAACTTTCCCGCTATTTTTATCTTGCAACTTGGTTTACTTCGTAGTAACCTTATTACTTTCATTTTGATTCAGTAAAGTTGAGGTAATGAAATTGCCAAAAAATTCAAGTGCAAAAGAAGACTGCAAGATAACCGTTAGCAAGGATGGGCCATATTTGGTTTCTGGAGGCATTCCTTTGTTTAGCATGACAATAAAATGCGACTTACAAGGGACCCCAGCCAAATGGGTCATAGGAAAAAACTTGAAGACTACAGAAAACTATGCCTTATGCCGGTGCGGTCAATCCAATAACAAGCCATTTTGCGATAGCACTCATTTGAAAGTAAATTTTGATGGAACAGAAACAAGCACAAATGAGCCTTTCGAGAATGCAGCAAAAATAATTGATGGTCCAGAATTAAAGTTAAAGGATGCAGAGATACTCTGTGCTTCGGCACGTTTTTGCCATCGAGGCGGCGATATCTGGGATGTAATTCCCAAATCAGACGACCCGAAAGCCAAGAAAAACGCGATAGAAAATGCTTGCGATTGTCCCTCAGGCAGGCTTGTAGTTTTAGATAAGAAAACTGGCATGACAATTGAGCCTGTTTTAGCCAAGTCGATTGGCATAATTGAGGATCCGAGTATAGGCGTCGGTGGACCATTTTGGGTTCGTGGTGGAATCCCAGTCTACTCTGCGGACGGAAAACTCTATGAGGTGCGAAATCGCGTGACTCTTTGCCGCTGCGGAAAATCCTCAAATAAACCGTTTTGTGACAGCAGTCACTATCCAGAAGAGGACAGAGAGAGGTGAAAGAGAATGGATAAGAAAAAGCAGGAGCAAGCCGAAGAAAATATTGATGGTATTTTGGAGGCTAAAGAGAAAGCCTTTGTCCTCTTTTATGCTTCATGGTGCCCATTTTCCCAAATGTTTGTACCAATATTTGAGGAGTACGCGAAAGCCAACCCGCATGAATGCATAAGCGTGGTAGTCGATGACAAACCAGACCTATGCGAGAAATACTCAATCGAATACTACCCAACTGTGATTCTTTTCAAAAAAGGAAAAGTGCACAAAAGACTTGATGCCACGCCGGGAGCGGGATTAACCAAGAAGCAACTGATAGAACTCACCAAAAATCCATAAATCATGCGGTAGCCTAAAATAGTCTCTTGAATTCCAAGCGTGCCCGCTACTTATTTTGGTGAACACCTGTTTGTACGATTACCAACAGCATTCATGGCTTAAAACGTTGAAAAAGCAAGTGTTATACCTACAATGCGTGAGAGAAAGGTAAGTAAAAGTATAACCCGTATTTTTCTTGACCTTGTTATTTTGAGGTTTATTTCCATTTAGTTAGTATTTCTTCTCTTTGGAAGGTTGCTTTGCTTAGGTAGAACAGTGCGATGTCTACGACGGCTAATACTGCGGACACGATTAAGGCGAGCAAGCTAATGGGGATTATTGTGATTTGGACTGCAAAAACTAACAGGAGCAACAGGGGGATAACTACAAGTGTCCCTAATTGCTGAGCTGCACGTATATCGTTTACCTTGGAAGATATGATGATGTTGGCTTCGACACTTAAGACGCAGGCTAAAGGCGCCATCACACCAAGTATTAATGCCAAATCTGTGTTCGGAAGCAAGAAAAACCCGAGTTTAATGTAGGACCAAACATCCATGATTGTTATGAATATCGCTGCGCCGATGTAAGTTACTCCTATGGTGGGTAGGAAGGTGGCTAAGCTTTTGCCCAACAGCAGCTCGCCATCCGTCGTCGGAGTAGCCAATAAGGGTTCAAGGCTTTTTTCGATTTTTTCGCCTACAATACTGTACGAACCCATTATCGAAGGGAGAATCACAGGTATAAGAGCAAAATATGTCGAACCTGTATTTGCGAGTATATTAGCAACATTAATGAATTGAGCTTGCGTAAGCTGGGACGCTTCAGTTCCTAAAATAAGTATGAAAATAATCGGAAGCACCACGCCGAATATGAAGGGTAGAGCAACTAAGGAGTAGAGGATGTACTTGTTTTTCTTGAATACACTCAAGTCTTTTGAAGTTACTATCCATGACTTCCATAATCTCATTGCGCCGGCGCCTCCCGAATTAATTTCAAGTAGACATCTTCAAGCGTGGACCGCAGCTCCGTGACGTATTGGATGTTGCCGCCCGCAGCTACAATCGCTCGCACCAACTCAGGATTATCTCTCTCTGGATTATCCATGTCAAGAATTAACTTGTTGTCGCTGGTTTTCAGGTTCTTCACTGCACTCAGCCCCCTAACGGCGGCTAAAACCGCGCTGGTGACACTGTCTAGGTGGACTATGGTTTTTCGGTTGTATAGGCTGCGCTCTAAGTTTTTGGGTGAGTCAACCACGATTAGACGAGTTTTCAGGATGGCGATGCGGTCGCAGAGCCGCTCCGCTTCGTCTAGGTTGTGAGTGTTCAGGAAGATGGTGCGTTTCTCTTTTTTGAGGCCCAGAACAAAGTCCCGAACTGTTTTTGAGGCTTCAGGATCCAAATTCGCTGTAGGTTCATCCAGAAACAACACTTGAGGGTCGTGGATTAGGGCGCGGGCGATGGCGATTTTCTGTTTGGTGCCTTTCGAGAATGTGCCGACGGCGTCGTCTCTACGCTCCCAGATGCCCAGCAGCCGCAGGAGATGTTCAATGTTTTCTCGCCGTTTCGCTTCTGGGACCTCGTAGAGTTTTCCGTAAAAGTCAAGGTTGCGGTAGGCACTTAGACTGTCGTATAAGCCGACGTTTTCGGGCAGTATGCCAACCATTTTTCTTATTTTGAGACGATCAGCTTCATTGTCAACGGCAAAGTCGCCTATGCGGGCATTGCCGCTGGTTTTTCCGATTAGACAGCAGAGCATGCGCACAGTGGTGGTTTTTCCTGCGCCGTTGGGTCCAAGAAAACCAAAAACCTCGCCTTCGTCCACGTGCAGGGTGACGTTATCTACAGCTGTTAGATTGCCAAATTTTCGGGTGAGATTCTCGGTGTCAATCATGCCCTGCGCTGTCCAATATCATTTAAGTTTAGGCTTTTTCGTATTTTGATTCTTCTATGTGCTTCTTTTCCAGTTCTTGCTCAGTTAACTGGGGCGGGGCAAACTGCTCTTGCTGTTTTCCTTCTGGAGGCCAAGTTACCGGGTCTTTCACTGATGAGTAGGTGTTGAGCCAACTGCTTTTTCCGCAGGCTGGACACTGGACTTGTTTGTAAGGTCCAAGATGCACCAATGAAGCCAACGGTTTGTAAGTGTATTCGAAGACGTTTCCACATTTCTTGCATTTTACCCTAGCCATACCTGATCAACCTAAGGTCAATTGCTAATATGAGATTAAAAGTTTACTTGACCGAAACTGTTTTTACAGATTATAATAACTAAAATAGCTAATCCAGCAAGGGATTAATGGAAATGTTTGAGCAAAATTTTTTCTGCTGTTTCAAGCGGCCTTTCCTGTTTTGTTTATGGAAAGTTTGACGCCCTTTAGATCGTAAGTATCAACGATTCTGCCTACACACATTTTCTTGAAAATCGTAAATACGAATGCTAAAAACACAGCCAACCACAACTTTGCTAGATGAAAAATCGATAAAGAGCTCTACAAAAAAGCCAAACCAAATTCTGCTAACTTACGTTTAGTTTTGTTGCATAAAATAGAAAAGAAGGAAGCAGCGTAATAGTTGTTCATGAAGACTCTCGAAGAAATAAAATCAACCTTAGAAACGCTTAAGCCGACGCTCAGAGACAGGTTCGGGGTGGAAACGATAGGAGTCTTCGGTTCTTACACCCGTGGAGAACAAACCAAAAAAAGTGATGTAGATATCCTTGTAACTTTCTCAAAGGACGCCCAGGTTGGTTTCTTCAAGTTTTTGGAACTTGAGGAATTCTTGACAAAGAAGCTTGGGATAAAGGTTGATCTTGTAACAAGGGACGCTTTGAAGCCATTCATTAAGGAACGTGTTCTGAGAGAGACGGTTTATGCGTGAAAAAGACTATAGAATGTATATTCAAGATATTTTGGAAGCCATTGGAAGAATAAACCAGTACTTGGAGAGACTAACGTTTGAGCAATTCTCCAAAGACAATAAAACTATCGATGCGGTCATAAGGAATTTCGCTGTCATATGAGAAGCAGCGAAAAACATCCCTGCAAGCGTAAAAAGGGAACATCCTGAGATTGCATGGAAAAGAATGACTGGAATGCGAGACAAACTAATCCACGAATACTTCGGAGTAGACCTCCAAATACTCTGGGATACATCAAAGATTGATTTAGCAGGCTCCAAACCTTTGCTTGAACAATTGCTAAAGCAAATAGAAAAGTAATAAGCTCGAGCATTTTTTTAAAATTTTAAATGTTGAGGTGCCGTTTGGCAGATTACTCTAACCGCCTAAAAGGATGCCCAAAAATACACATTTGGGAGCCTAAGCCCCATAGTGCAGATTTGGGACAGAGCCATATCATGGCAGCAGGTTTGCCTGCCAAACGACTCGCAATGTTCGCTGATAATATCCTACGCGTTTAATATAAAATAAAAATTTGTGGTAGTGCTATAGCAGTCACAAGCAACTTGCAAGCTTTCGCTGCCTAGATTTAACTATAAATAAGGGAGCTATAGTTTTTGTTAAGTCTTGAGGCGAAACCGAAGTTGAATCTGGAACAGATGAAGAAGCAAATAGAATCTCTTGTAATTGCCAAGGGATTTTACAATAAGCCTGAAGACATTCCAAAGAAACTGCTTTTTGCCTTCATAGAGCTAGGCGAAGCAAGTGATGCTTGGAAAAAAGGTTTGCCTGAAGAAAAAATAGCTGAAGAATTAATCGATGTGATCTTTTATGTTTTAGATGCAAGCCGCTTAGCTTGTCCAAACATGAACCTCGACGAAGTATTCCAAAGAAAACTCGACAAAAACTTTAGCCGTTCTTTCCAGTATGGCGAAGGTCACCGTAATAAACAGCCTGAATAAAACAAAGTAGCCTGCGAAGTTTTTATGGCACCTCTTTCAAGAATTAGTTGTGGACCAAAAGTGGACTTTACCTATCCCGTTAACATACTGTTCGACTGCAATAGATGTGGTTTATGCTGCGGTGACACTAAACAAAAAAATAGGCATATTCTCCTCTTAGAAGCCGAAGCCAAAAAGATTGCCTCTCATACTTCCCAGCTCATACTTGATTTTTCAGGGGAAATTAAGGATAAGCTTCCTTACGTTTATGAAATGAAAAAGACAAGTGAAGGCAAATGCGTCTACTTAAAAGACAATCAATGCAGCATTTACCCGTTAAGACCATTAATTTGCATGTTTTATCCCTTTGAGTTAAAATTTGATGAGAAGAAAGGGTTGCATAATTTTGATTTTACGCTTGAGTGCCCAGGAATAAATCAAGGCAAAGTTTTTCATGAAAAAGATTTTAAAAAATTGTTTGAGTTGGCGCAAGAAAGCTTAGGGTGAAGCCGTTACTAGAGTTGTTGGAGAACATCAGCCTGTTCTAAAATGATGCCGCAATAATGGCATTTCAACGATAAAGGTTCCTCGTTCTTAACGTAAAATTTTGAGGCTACTGGTTCATCGCTGTTACTTATGCAACACGGATTTACGCATTTAACTATCCCTTCAATAGCCTTCGGCAACTTAACTTCCAGCTTTTCAACAACCTTGTAATTATGAATAATGTTGATTGATGCGTGAGGAGCCACTAAAGCTATTCGATTAACCTCCTGAGAGTTAAGTGCTCGACCTTCAATTTTCACGATGTCCTTGACTCCGAAACGTTTGCTTGGAACATTAATGGCGATAGTAATTACCCGTTTTTCCTTGCCTGTTATTCCTAAAATCTTGATGACATCCAACGCGTATCCACCTCTAATGTGGTCGATGACTGTGCCGTCTTTAATTTTTGACACCCGAAGTTCCATTTCGCTCATGTGAATCCTGTCCAGTAGAAGACTATTACATCTGGCACCAAATAAGATTTTACATTAAAAATGAGGGGAATACTATAGGTGAGATGAACGCAGGTCAATGACGGTTGTACCGGCAAACTTGTCAAAGTACCTCATGAATGTGGGATTTTTCAGTCGCCACCCAATAATTAAGTCAAAGGGCAACAGAGGCAAAATTTTCCCAAAGTTCCTTACTGCTGCATGGTCATAGGACATTTTCTTTCCATCAGTTCTAACGACCTTCAAACCCATAATGCGTTTGCCTATGGTTTGACTGTTAAATCCTTCAAGCAAAGTAGAATAAAGCCAAAGAAGACCCACAGTAATGAAAAGTACTGTTCTGGTTAATGCCGCGAAAAAGGTTGCCGCAGACATAGAAATGAGTTGGGGAAGAAAAATAATTGCCATCGTGATTGCAAGTATTAACGCAAAATCAATTACGAAAGCTGAAATTCTGTTTTTTAGAGAAGCAAGCGGAAGTTGGCTTTCTTTTCTTTGTACATCCGCTACTTCTGCCCAGCCTTCTACGTCATGGATAACTCTTACTGCGCTTTCACCAGCCCTGCTTAATTTGTACTTGCCCGTAGGGGTTTGCTCTATGAAAACCTCTAACGAGCGAAGGTGAAAACTTAATTTTCCAGTATCAACCTTTAGCAGGTTAAGCAAGTCAGTGAAGGATGACTCGCTTTTTTCGCTCAGGTTCAGCAGTATTTCCCTTCGCAAAGAATGCGAAAGGATTGAAAGTATCTTTGAAATATTTTCTTGATCTACTGCCATGTTTCAAAACCAAACGTTACATCAAACATCTATTATTTGTGGGCGGTTTTGGCATATTTAACCATATTCTTACATTACTTCCATATAAGTCCAACCCAAAAAACTCTGTTAATGCTACGGGAACATAGTGTTTAAGTGAAAAGCAACCTACATCATAAGTGTGTCAAGTGCTGAAGTAGCAGTCAAAGTATTCCGACAACTTGAAAGCGAAGATTTCAGAATACTAAACATTATCGAAGCTGCTATGAGCAAACGCGAATTTGTACCTATAGAGCAAATACAAAAATACGCAAAACTGCCAATGGAACGTATAGAATTTACGTTGGGCAAGCTGAACAAGCTAGGATTAATTTACCGAACAAAAGGAGCTTATGTTGGGCACACCTTAAACTATGCAGGCTACGATTGCCTAGCGATAAATACCCTTGTCAAAGCAGGAGTAATTGACTCGTTTGGGCAATCCCTAGGCGTTGGAAAAGAAGCGGATGTTTATGACGCATTAAGCCCCGACGGCAAACGCATAGCCGTGAAATTTCATAGGCTAGGAAGAATAAGCTTTAGGCAAACAAGAAGAAAAAGAGGCTACATACGCGAACACTCCTCATGGCTTTTCCAATCGCATGTATCAGCAGAAAAAGAGTTCCAAGCGATGCAACTTGTTTACAAAAACGGCGTTTCAGTACCAGAGCCAATAAGCCAAAACAGACACGTTATTGCCATGGGAATGATTGAAGGTGCAGAATTATCCAAATATAAAGAGATTCAAAAGCCTGAAAAAATCCTAAAAGAAATATTGCGCAATGTAAGGAAAGCGTACTTGAAAGCGCACATTATTCACGCAGACCTCAGCGACTACAACATCATCCTAAAACCTGATGGGCATATCCTCATTATTGACTGGCCACAATACGTGATGACTGATCATGCAAACGCGGAGGAATTGCTTGAGCGAGACCTTAAAAACGTACTTACTTTTTTCAACCGCAAGTTTAACTTAAAAGTGGCTATTGAAGAAGCCTGCGATTACGTGACTGGGAAAACCAGAAGTTTGGCTATTTAATGCTTATCGGCGTCTAGGACAATGTAGAGAACGTTGTTTCCGCGAAGCAGCACATTGCCGTAGTTTGTCATTAATTGTTCGTCTTTGGATTCGTTTGCGCCTTCAAGAAGAATGTTCATGTGCCCGTCGCATTTTATCATTTTTCCCTTATAGTCGAAACCATTTTTAAGAACGACTTCAATATTTCCATGCAATTGTTTTATGAGGACATTCAACGGTTTTTTACTTGGTTCCATCATATTATCGTGTTCCTAATGGATTTCTTGTAATAACCAAGAACCCATGACCCAATATAAAAGTCTTATGAAACACCATTAACGCAACTGAAAAATAAAATCTTATTTAGGCTCTTTCAGAGAACAAGTTATAGAAAGCGTTTGTCAGCAAAGTGGTTAAAAAAAGAAGAAACTTGTTTATTTGATGTTTAGAGGCTTTTCATATTTTGGATAGTATCGATAAGAGCGCAACTATTAGGAAGGCAATGCCAGTCCAAAACAGGTCATGGCCAGAAAGGAAATATACGATGGCAGCAACGATAATTGCAGGAATCAGCACTAGAAATAGCTTTATCAGAATTATTATTATCAAGCCAATTATGACCAGAATGATGAGAAAAGGTATGTTTAATGATCCGAGTCCCAAACTGCTGAGAATTGAATATATTGTCGGCAGTAAGATTGAAAAATTCATTAGCCAACCTCAATAAAAATGTGTAGCATGCAAGTAATATACATTTTGCTCTTCTAGTAGTTCCGCAAGTAAGCTTTAGTTGGGCGTGAAACCTGCTGAAACGATGACGCGGAGTATTCACTCAAGAGCCTGTCAGTATTAAGAGATTCTTTCAATGGATAAGAGCACTTACTTACAAGACCTCGCACTAGGCTTAAACGCTTTAGGCACATGCCCAGTGTATATACAAACGTATATGCAAAACGTATATATTTTGTGACCTACCAGGTAGGTAGAGATCACACAGATATTAAAGGAGCCCTTTTGAAAACCCAGAGCAATAGAAAACCTAAATCCAAAGGTTAACTTTTAAACAAAACCACAAACCCTTTTTGCCCTGCGAATCTACTGTCTTCACTTGTTAAGAAGAAATTTAGGCTTTAATTTTTGATTTGATTTTTGGAATAACCTCTTTTTGCGTTTGCATAACGCCGTAGGTTGTTATCCTAAACTTATCGTCAGCAGTCTTCTGCACTACACCGTTTTTTGCCAGTTCGCCTAAGCGTGTGCTGGTTATTTTGCCGCTTTTTCCAAGCTTAGCTTGCAACTCATCTTTTGATAGTGAGTCGCTGTTGAGCATGCCTAGTTTATGCCCAAGGTACTGGGCTGTTAGCCAAATCGATAAAGCTTCATTATCCGTTAACTTGCTCTTAGGAGCCAGCAGGCTTGCGCCATCACATGAAAAAGCCACTATGCCATTTAGTTCTTTGGCGAGTTGTTGAAGGTCGACGCTGAGCCAAAGTTTCTGGGCTATTTCGAATGAGGGAATAAAGTCTTTGAAAAACTGGTTTACCAGAAGCCATGCGTCTTGCGGGTCAGCGGAAAACTGCTGCTCAATTCCTTTATATTTGATTTGAACCTGGATTTTTTCTGCTTTAATGCTCAACTCATTTTGCCTCTAAGCTTCGTGAGAACCTCTTCTTCAATCCATTTCTCACCTTGAATTGTAAGCTTAAACTCTGGCTTATTCGGGTCGGGCTTGAATATTTGTCCACGCTTGGTCATTTCATTTAATCGTGCAGGAACCATAGCGTTTATGCCGCTAGAGTCTAAAAGTTTAGTAACTTGGGCTGCGGTACTCTTTTTTTCTTCTGAAGCGTAAAGAATCAATCCTACAGCCTCATAATGCGTGAGCTTTTCACGTGTAACTATTACTGGGCCTTCGGTTGTGGGTTCAACGATACCTTTTAACTGTGCCCCTGACGGTGTAAGTTTGTTAGACACAAAATCGTTTAGTTTCTCAACGAAACCTTCTGGGATAACTCCAAGCATGTCAAGAATTTCTTGGGGATTTTCTCCCTCAATGACCACTTCTCCGAAAGGAGTTTTAATACGTGCTTCAATACGCTTCATTTTAACTCTTCCACTTACTTGCTATAAGCTATGTTAAGCCTTTTTAGGATTTGCGCCTCAGCGCTGGTTTTTGCAAGAAAAAAGTGTTATTTGAGGCGTTCCCTCAACAGTTTGGCAACCAATTCAGGATTAGCCTTTCCACGCACTTCCTTCATTACAGCGCCCATAAGCATTCCGTAAGCATTCTTACCCAACTTATCAACTGACTGCTTGCTAGCTGCAACCGCGCGGTCAACAATCGGCGCCAACTCAGCTTCAGTTAACATTTTCAAACCCAAGGCGGCTACGGCATCCTGCACGGATTTGCCCTCGTTTTTTGAAAGCCAGCTAAAAACATCTGGCACAGCCTCTTTCGTAAGTTCTCCTGAACCGACAGCCCTAAAAATACTTTTTATTTGGTCTTCTCCGACTTTTTCAACTTGGGCACCATCACGTTTCAGAGCCTTGAGTGTTTCAGTTAAGAACGCTGCCACAGTTGAAGCTTGAACCCCAGTTTCTTTCACGATTTCTTCGAATAGAAGGTTATATTCTGAGTCGGCAATTTGCTTGGCTAACTTCTCATTTAAACCGTACTGCTTAATCAAGCGTGAGAGTTTCTTTTCGGCAGGCTCAGGCAAGTTGTTGCGAACCGTCTCCATTAAGTCGTCGGTTATCAGTGTTGGCGGGATGTCGGTTTCAGGGTACATTCTTGCTGCTCCTGGTCTTGGGCGCATATACCTTGTTGTTCCATCCTCTTTTGCCGTGCGAGTTTCAGCTGGAACACCAGTTACTGCTTCTTGTGCACGTTCAACAACGGCTTTTAAGGCGTCCAAAACGTTTTCTGCCGTGTCAGCAACGAAAACTGCCGCGTCCAATTCACCTGCATCAACCGTTTTTCTTAAGGCTTCTACTTCTTGGGGGGTGATGTCGTAATTGGGCATTTCGTCAGTGTGGAATATTCCGCCGACTCTGCCCCAGAACTTTGCCCTATCAGAAAGTTCGGTTCCAACGCGGAAGTCAGGCATAAGTTCACGTTTTAAGAGTCCTGCGAACTTTGGCAGCTTAACAGCTAGGACTTTCTGGTTTTTGTCAATTGCTTTTTGGATGACTTTGCATTTTGTTTCCTTAAAGATATTTGAAACGTCAACGAATTCTTGCTTTAGGTCTTCTGTTTTAACGCCTCGCTTTGTGAGTTCCTCTTTTACGCTGATAAGCCCAAGTTGCCGTTGAACCTCGTAATCTACCACTTTAGAGATTAACTCAAGCTCTTGGACACCTTTAATCTCAATCAAAGCGCCATTTGGCAAGGACACGTTCAAGTCTTGACGTATAGTGCCTAAACCGCGCATTACTTTGCCAGTATCGCGTAAAATCCTGCCTATGGCGAACGCGACTTCCTGTGCTTCCATTGGCGAGTAGATTACTGGTCCAGTGGTGACTTCGATGAGCGGTATGCCTAAGCGGTCTATGCGGTAACGAATCGTTTTGCCCTCGTTTTCTGTTCCTGTTTTGCGCGCTGCATCCTCTTCTAGGCTTAAAGCTTGGATTGGAATGGTTTTTTCTCCAACCTTAATCCATCCGTCAGAGGCAATAATGCATGTTCGCTGAAAACCACTTGTGTTAGAGCCGTCAATGACGGTTTTGCGCATAACGTGAACTTCATCAATCGGCACAGAGTTCGTCATTAATGCTACTGTTAGCACAATCTCGACTGCTTCCGTGTTTATGGGGTGCGGTGGTTCCTCATCCATTTCCACAAGGCACGCGCTTGCTTTGTTTGCTTCGTAGAGGATTTTTACGCCTTTCTGGAACTCAAAATATGCAGCAGGGTCAACTTGGCCTAGTTCACTCTGCGTTGGTCTTAGCCTGCGTAGGAAAGTGATTTCTGGCTCTTCCTTGAAGAGTTCAAGCGGGCAACTGCAGAACAGTTTTGTTTTTGCGTTCAGTTGCTGGTGGATTTCTAAACCAACTTTTAACCCTACTTTAGCGTAGTCAATTGCCAACTTTTTCTCCTCCTTCAAAGATGTCTTCTTGAGGAAGCGTTCTTGGCGAGAATTCTCCCGCAACGTTAGTTTTCAAAAGCTTCGCTGCTTCTTGCGGGCTGTCGGTTTGTCCCAGAACCCACATTAGCTTGACAAGGGCTGTTTCAGGGAACATGTCATCCATTGGGATTACGCCGAAGGATAGCAAGTCTCTGCCCGTGTCGTACACGTTCATGTTTACTCTTCCCCAAATGCACTGGGAAGCCAACGCAACCACTACGCCTTTTGCAACAGCGTTTTTGATGCTGTCAAAGCAGTATTTGCTTACGTGACCTAAACCTGAGCCTTCCAGCAAAATGCCCCTTGCGCCTTTGTCGACATACCAGTCGATGATTGCTGGGTCAAGCCCTGGGTAAAATTTGATTAAAGCGGCTTTTTCGCTGAAATTTGGTTTCAGAACCAGCTTTTTTGATGTGTCACGGTGCTGGTACTGGTTTGTTAGCATGGTTACTTGTTGATTTTTTACTCTTGCCATTGGGAACCCGTTGATTGATTTGAAGGTGTCTCGTCGGCTTGTGTGGCATTTGCGGACTTTTGTTCCCCTATGAATGACAATAGCGGTGTCGGAGACGGCTTCATGCATGGCTAAGCCTACTTCCGCGAACGGTCCTTCCCCAGCGGCTTTCACCGCACCGATAAGGTTTGTTGCTGCGTCACTGCTTGGGCGGTCAGAGGAACGTTGAGCGCCAACAACTATGACTGGGACAGGCAGGTTTTGCAGTGCGAAGCTTAACGCGGCTGAAGTGTAAGCCATCGTATCTGTGCCGTGCGCAATTACCACGCCGTCTACGCCTTCTTCAATGCGTTTCGCTACTGTTTCTGCGAGTTCTTTCCAGTGTTTCTGGGTTATGTTTTCACTGTATAAGCTGAAGACTATTTCTGTGTCAACTTGGGCAACGTCTGAGAGTTCTGGAACTACGCCGTAGAGGTCGCTTGCGGAAAGTGCTGAGCGTACTGCTCCTGTGCGGTAGTCAACTCGGCTGGCGATTGTTCCGCCCGTGCTCATTATCACAACATGGGGCAAAGCTGGGTTCTGTTTTGGCAGGGGCGGCGAAGCGAAAGCGGGTTTTGCGCCTTTCCCGATTTTTTCAATTTTAACTTCTGGTGTAATGCGTATGCCGATGTTGTAGCCGCTTTTCATTTTAACGATGACGGCGGTGCCTTCGCCTAGTTCTGAGCGGGGAATAAGGATGCCTTCATAGTTTTTGCCTTTGCTGATGACTCGTATGATGTCTCCAACGTCGCAGTCCGCCTTTTTGAGGGCTTCTAAGGCTGAGCCCTTGTAACCTGAATTTTCAAGTTGACTCATCGAGGGTTCTCCAGTTTTTTGGATACGTAAACTCCATCGCGCTCGTAACCGAAACGCATGTAATATCTTCTTGTTCCTAACGCACTTATAACTAAAAGCTTTTTCAAATCATAATCCTCAAGCGCCATGCGTTCCGCTTCCCTTAGCAAGTCTGCACCAAAGCCTTTATGCTGCCAAGCGCCAACAGAGTGTTTTCCAACTGGCACAAGTGGACCGTAAACGTGAAGCTCACGAACAATAGCGGATGGTGCAACGGCGATTTCTGGCCTGTGCGCCTTCGCGGATGGTACACGCAAACGCAAATAGCCTAACAGGATGTTATTTTGTTGATCTTCGGCTGAAATGAAGACTTCCTTGCCCTCGGAAGCATCATACCTGATTGATTGGATTTTGATTTTTTCCAGATCTGGCTTCACATGGTCAACTGCCATTCTGTGCCCCACTTCTCTGCATCGGATGCATTGGCACTTGTCGCCTTGCGCCTTGAGTTGTTCATGCACAAGTTGGCGTAGGTTGCTCTTCTTAACACCAGCCAAGATGAGTCCTGCTGGAATGTCCCGTTGAACACGCATCACTCTTACCCACGGCGGGATGAACTTTTTGACTTCAGCGATAAGTTCAACCGCTTGTTCTGTTGTGTAGGGTTTGTAGGTGCCGCTTTGGTACCATTCATTGGCTTTTGTGCCAGCGATGCACAGGCACGGGTAAATTTTAATCATGTCTGGCTTGAAGGCTGGGTCAGTGAAAACCCGCTTGAACGCGGCAAGGTCCTTTTGCGGGTTGGAGCCGGGCATTCCAGGCATTAAGTGGTAAACAATTTTGAGTCCCGCGTCCTTTGCGATGCGTGTTGCTTCTTCTACGTCTGCTACAGTGTGGGTTCTGCCGACTAAACGGTATATCTCGTCGTCTGGGTTTTGTACGCCAAGTTCAATGCGCGTTACTCCCATGTCCAGCATTGCGTTTATGTGCGGTTGTTTTGCCCAGTCTGGACGAGTTTCCACGGTTATGCCTACGTTGCGAGTTTTGCTTGTTTCAGCGTTTGCTTTTGCCTCCTCTAAGCTCTGGGAGTTTTTGCCTGTTATTGCGTCTAGGCAGCGTTGGATAAACCACGTTTGGTACTCCACGGGCGTTGCGGGGAAAGTTCCTCCCATGACGATTAGCTCGATTTTATCCACTTTGTGCCCAATTGCTGAGAGCTGGTCGATGCGGCTTCTGACTTGCATGTAGGGGTCGAAGTTGTTTTGGGTTCCGCGCATGGCTGCCGGCTCATGTCCAGTGTAACTTTGCGGAGAGCCCTGGGTTGGTCCTCCGGGGCAGTAGGCGCATGGTTCTGGCTGTGGACACGGGTAGGGTTTAGTCATGGTGGCGACTACTGTTACTCCAGAGATTGTGCGCGTTGTCTTCCTTCGCAAAATGGGTAAAAGGCGCTTTGCTTCTTTTGGCGTTAAAAGCCTTATTAAATCAGCGTTTGACGGCACCTCCTCAAGTTGGTATTTGGCTGCGGTTTTTATTTTTAGGCGGTTCGCTTCTTCACGTGTGGGATGCGGCATTTCCATTAGAATGTTTATGATTTCCCGTAAGGCATTTTCGTTTTTCAAGGTTGAAGGTACCAAAATATGGTTTAGTTAAGTGATAAATAAACTACACTAACGTTGAGGAGCGTTTAAGGCTTGAAAAAACAGTTTTTGCTTATGAGTTAAACTTACCAGATGGTCTCAACTAGTTTGGAATCAATTATGTTAGCATCTTTTGTTATCAGCTTAGCGTTCAAGAGTTTTGCTGTGGCAACTATTATTCGGTCATGCAGCTCGCTCGAAAAATTTCCAAGGCTTTCTTGCCTTCTTTTTTATCTTGTAAAAGAAACCAAAGAAAAGCATGCGCATCAGTTACATACATTTTAGTCACTAAACTTGAAAATCGATTTTTCCGCTTCTTCAATATCCTCTTCGCTTATCTCTGCCTTAAGTGAACCTTCCAACTTCGCTATTTTCCTTGGCATTTTTCGACCTCTTATTAGAAGAATCTTAATAGTTTCGATGTCATTTTCAATTTTTTTAATTGTGGATAAATTTCTGGTGTTTCATCCATATCTATCACATAATATTAAGACCGCCATCTTCTCTTAACTTTTGTCAAAAAAGTGACGATAACCTATTTCTATAGGTCTAACGCTTAGAGCCAGTTTTGCCCAGGTTTCCTCTGCAGAATCACGCGTTTCTCGTAGTTGCGTCTGCTTCGGTTTTTTGGGCTTGGCGATGTTTTTGGTGTCGCCTGGATTTTCGGCGTTTGAGAGCGGACTTTTCCAGCTTTAGATAATGAACCGTGAGTTGGCATTTAATGCACCTTGCACATAAAGCATGAATGTCACACTTAAACCTTACCAATCGGAATTAGCGTTTTAACTCTTAGAAGATAACATGGCTAACTCTCTACCAAGGAAGGCACGTCCATAACAGCTTATAAACGCTTGTTTGAGAAGCTGGCTTACCCACGGGGGAAGCCTTCTTTTTGCTACTGAAACTGCCAAGCAAATAGTATACGCCTTTTAGGATTTTCTATGCAATGTCTAAGGCAATATTACGCCTATCTGCCTATTTTTTAGACCTATTCCCACTAGCTAAAAATAACCTACTTACCCTCTTTTTGTTATCCAAACGACCAAAAAAAGTACCCCTATTTCTGGTACTGTGATAGAAGTTTTAATGTGTTCTGCTCATTGTTTTTCACACTTTAGGGATTAAAATACATACCAAATTATTTATACCAAGCATAAGACTCAATGTTACAGCGGCGAGTTTTTTGAAGATTGCTTTCTTTGAGGTTCAAGACTGGGAGCAGCCCCTTCTAGAAAAGGGGTTAGCCGATTATGAGATTCGCCTGTTCAAGGAAGAATTAAGTGAAGCAAACGTTGACCAAGTTGTGGATTTTGAGGTTGTCTCAGTTTTCATTTACTCTAACCTGAACAGCGGCGTCATCGATAAACTTGAAAAGGCACGTTTAATCGCTACTCGTTCAACGGGTTTTGACCACATAGACCTTGAAGCTTGCAGGCGAAGGGGCATTTTAGTTTGCAATGTTCCTACCTATGGCGAGGTTACTGTTGCTGAGCACACGTTCGCTTTGATTCTTTCCCTCTCACGCAATATCCATGACTCTTACGAGAGAACACGTCAAGGCGACTTCACATGTGAAGGCGTTCGAGGCTTTGATTTAAACGGAAAAATCCTCGGAGTTCTGGGCACTGGTAGGATTGGCACCAAAGTGATTGAGATAGCTAAGGGCTTCAGGATGGAAGTGTTGGCTTATGATAAGTTTCCTAACATGAATTTGGCAGACGCTTTAGGCTTCAAATATGTGGATTGGCCTGACTTGCTAGCGCAGTCAGACGTGGTTACTTTACATTTGCCATTCAACAATGAGACTCATCACTTCTTAAACAAGGACACCATCAAACTCATGAAGAGGGGCGCCGTCGTAATCAATACCGCAAGAGGCGGGCTCATCGATTCACAAGCGCTAACTGAAGCACTTTTGAGTGGTCATCTCAGAGGCGCAGGCTTGGATGTTTTGGAGCAAGAAGCACTTATTCGAGAGGAGGCACAGTTGCTTTTGGATAATATTCCACGGGAACAGTTGGCAACGATGCTGCAAGAGCATATTCTTTTGAGGCTCAAAAACGTGATTATAACGCCTCATTGCGCGTTTAACAGTAAAGAGTCCTTAGAGCGGCTTGTTAACGGCACCATTGAAAACATTAAAGCCTTCATTCAAGGCAAACCGCAAAACATAATCAAATGAAATGCACTTTTAGCGCTCTCAAAAGCACTCTATAACAATGAACTTTAGTGACTAGTAACAATGAACATGCGTGATCACACAGCAACATTTAACCAATCCCCTCGCACTTATTTTTATTGCCTCACCAAAAATGAGCACCCATAACGACGGACTTAACAGAGGAAGCAAGCACAACAAATCTTGCACCTATGACGAAGGAGTTCTACCCAATTATGGAACAGGTGAGGCGCGGGCGCGAAAAGTCCCATGCCGAGAGAACTTAGCCAAGCAAAAAGCAACGCTCAGCAATGCGGTTAAGCGTTAGGTTACATGGGAGACAATCAGCCCGTAAGAAATAAGCTAAAGTTTCATTTTTTTCCATAATTGCTAAATTAGCTACGTTGAACGCTTTCAGTTTTAGATGAATATTATCTTTGGCTTTTGAAATTATGCTTGGCTTGAATAAAAAAAGGAGTAAATTGTCTTCTTAAAACCTGCTAATACAATTGCAGATCAGTCAATCTGCTAGATCTGCGCTATGTTCTTAAGGATGCAAATTATATTTCTGCTTCTTAAAGCTTAATAAACCATGGCTATTTAGATTGAGACCAGAGGGGAACCCAGGACAGTTGAACATTGAGAAAATAAAGAGCGGATTGTTCAATTGGAGGGCAGCCTTAAAATCGCCGAATTTTGTGCCCCTTAGCATTAAACTCTCATTGTTTCTCATATTTCCAATCGTAACGTATTTTCAAGACTTCGTGCAAGTGTTTAGCCTCGCCCTATCCGATCAGGAAGCACAGTATGTCCTGCTGGTTCCCTTTGTTGTAGCCTACTTCTTTTATAGACGCAGAAAAGCCTTTTTGGTTTCACGCAAAAACTCCAAGTCTCAAGATTTATTTGGCGTATCCCTTTTACTGTTAGCACTTCTCATATATGTTTTGGGTTCCTACTCCTTCTATTCACTGCAACTTCACCTTCTATCTCTGCCCATCTTTGTCGCAGGCGTAACCCTGCTTATTTTCGGCGCTGACACGCTTAAACTACTGGTTTTTCCAATCGCCTTGGTAGCTTTCCTAAGTCCTTTTCCACTATTTTTCATGGATGCTTACGGCGGAAACCTGATGTCTTCGGACGGTGCTTTGGCATCCTCAATTCTTAAGCCCTTCCTTCCAATTGGCATTACCTATCAACCGATTGTAGTATTAAGCACCATCACCGCAGCTGGAGCAAAAATTCAGTTTTCTTTGGACGCCGCATGTTCCGGAATATATTCCCTAACCGCCTTTCTGTTCTGCGCAGTTGTTTTCGGCTACCTAGCTTCTGGTTCCCCAATCAAAAAAATCCTTTACGCTGCTCTCGCTGTTTGTGCAGCTTACTTCCTTAATGTGTTTAGAATAATTACAATGGTTGTTCTGGGGCACTTTTGGGGTCTCGGCTTGGCCCTCGAATTCTTCCATGACGTCGCCGGAACAGCGCTTGCATTCGTCGGAACACTAATTTTGTTGTATTTCGGAAGCAAAGTGCTTAAGCTTTCTTTTATACAAGGGAAAGCCAACGTTTGCTCTTTTTGCAAGAACTCACAAACAATATGCGACAAATGCGGGCGAATTCTCCATTGGCCCAAAACTAAAATTGACTGGAGACGAATGGCGATAGTTTTGCTTTTTCTTTTGATTTGTTCAGACCTCATAGTTCAAGCGGCAGCAGTAAATTATAACGTCGTAGCGAAAGGGGACGAATCAGCCCTAAACTTCAACCCTAGCACGGGTGAACTTGCCGCTTTCTCAAACGCCACTGGTTGGTCTGCAGCTTTCTTAGGGCGAGAGACACAAGCTGAACAAGAATTGGGTTTGATTTTTGTAGGCGACTACCTCCTCACACAAAATAGCAGCTCTAATACAGTATACGCAATTTTCGAGGTTTCCAATCTTCAATCGCAATTCCACACTTGGGAAGGATGCCTAAACTATCAAGCATACCCCATAAACATCGAAAAAATAACTGACCTAACCATATACGATCAAAACGATAGCATCGTAAACGGAGAAGAAATCATTGCAAATGCTCCGACCCTCAATCAGACACTTGATCTAGTTTACTGGTTTGACTCTCTCAATCTGGAAACAAACGGCACAATAACCAATTATGCCGTCAAAATCACTTTACTAAAATACGTTACAGACATAAACAACCAAACTGCTCAAGCAATGAACATTCAAGCAGCAACGACTCAGCTGTTCTCTCTTAGCCAAGCCTACGAAAACATATGGGGTCAATTCAAAATATCCAACAGCACTTTCGTCATTGACATATACAGAAACCAAGAAGCATCCACCATATTCGTAGCCATAATACTAATCTTCTCAATAGCCACGCTGACAGGCAAGAAATTATTAATGCGCGTTGCGGCTCGGAAAAAAATCGCAGCCCTCCCCGAAGCAGACAAAACCCTGCTTAAACAACTTAAGAACAAACAATTTGAAAACCCTGACCTTCCGCAAGGGAACGCAAATCATTACGAAAACAAAATAGAGGAATTCCGCCAAAATCAAATATTATACCAAAAAATATCAGCTATAAATGACGAAATATACGTGGAATGGGTTCCCTACTAAAAACGTTAAGGTTAAGATAGAACGACGTAACAACTGGGCAGAAGTAAGCTACTCTATAAAAAACGGGGCGTATGCGAATCAAACATCTAACCGCATGCTCCTATCAATCAAGAAAGGGATAAAACATATAAACTAGTGGCGCTGATTTAAGTGCTAACGAGAGAAAGGTGAGGGTAAACTATGAAGAAAAATCTTATAATTACCATAGTATTAATTTTGAGCATCGTATTAGTCAGTTTACCTAGCTTTGTACACGCAAACGGTCCACAAGCTATTACACGGGTGCAAGGCAATGCCCGAGGAATATTAACCCTGGGCTCTCTTTCAGTTACGCTGTCAAACACACCCAGCAGCGGCAATGTGCTCGTAGCTGTAATAGGTGCAAAGGGTACATCGCCTAGTGTTGGCTCAATAAGTCAAACTGGAGTAACTTGGTATAACATCTTTTCCACTTCAATGACTGGTTACGATATAGAAGTGTGGGCTGGTATAGTCGACTCAGCAAGCGCATCCAAAACCACAACAATCTCTCTAACAGGAACAATCACTTCTGCCGTTGCAGATGTTTGCGAGTATAGCGGATTAAACACAGCTTACATAATAAGTCACCCCCAGGGAGACCAAACTGCTTCAAAAACAAAGACTAGCCCCACCACAACCACAGACACTACTGCAACTGATCCAACAACTTATGCAAACGAGTTGTGGGTTGGCGGCGCAATTTTAAACACTTACGCTCAATCATCGCCCACTCACGGGTTCACATTACTTGATGGTGCCATAAGCACTGGTATCTCCCTAAGCTATCTAGAAAACATCGTTTCATCAACCGGTAACGCTGAGTCAGGAACCACCGCGGTTGGTGGATCAGGCGTTTGGGTAGCCATACTTGTAACCTTACCCGCAACCCCATCGATAACTCTAACGCCTAACTACGGTGGGCCGGGGGCTACTATCACGCTTACTGGTTATGGATTCGCCGTTGACTCACCAATGACAGCAACTTTCGACGGATCACCCTTAACTCTAATCGGCACAACAACCACAGATAGCACAGGTTATTTCACGTGCACATTCCAAGTCCCAAGCGAAACCAATGGCGGCTACACGGTCATAGCAACCGACAACCAAGGCGCTTCAGCCGATAATAGCCTCAATCCATTCACAGTGACTCCTGAAAGCCCTGTAGGCGTGATTAGTTCTGTTTTTGCGTGTGCAGCTGCCCTCGCAGTATGGACAATAGCGACAAAACGCAAGAAAATTAACTAAACAATTTTCTCTTTTTAAGGATTTTTATTGCTTACATACAACCAAGCTTTTCAAAAGGCGCAGCTAACTCATCAGAACAAGCTGGTTATATCTGCCTGTATAAAGAACGTGGCGGAAGTTACTGTTTTTTAAGGTTTCCTTTTCATGATTGACTGCGTACCCTTTCATAGTTTTCACTTCCTGTTAAAGGAACAACGTAATATTTTATAAAACATCTTTGGCGAAACCGCGGTAGTTGAACCAATTTATATTTTTCTGGCTATTTCAATGAAGGAAACTGAACAGACATCGCATGCACCATTATTTTTTTGGCGCTTTTTGTATCAATCTTATATCGGTTTCAGAGGGGTTGTCGGCTAATTTCAGTTGTGTGTTGTCATTGTATTGCTGGGTGAGTTTTTCTCAGATCTTTTTATTTTAAGTTAAGGTTACTTTTCCAGTTGTTAAGAAAAAGCGTTCAACTTTTGCCATTTTATTGCTATATTAGCCTACGCTACGGATGCTTATTGTTAAAAGATAAAGGAAGTTGGCGTTAGCAAGCTTATCATAAGTCGTCGCGTCCTTAATTCTCAGGTAAGCATTAAAATTTCTGCTTATGCCAAAAGTAACAGATGTAATATCAGCAGATCCACGCCTATACGTTTATGCTTTTATTTGTTATTTGTTACTTGATTGAATTTTCTCGCCCAGATTTTAAGCATTTGCTACTCTGTGATTGGCTTGAAGTGCGTTGTGGGGGGTTTTGCATTTAGCATACGCTACTCTATAAAAAACTGGACAAGAGAAGCAAACATCCAACCGCATGCTCCCGTCAATCAAGAAATGTAGGATATTTAAGCTATGGTGTAATTTAGGTGCTAACGAGAGGAAGGGAGAGGGGAAACTACGAAGAAGGCTCTTCTAGTTATAAGTATACTAGTCCTTAGTATGGTAATAATTTGTGTACCAAGTCCTGTTTATGCGAATGATCCAGCTCCAGCTATCACGCGGGTGCAAGGCCCTGCGCAAGGAACAACAACAGGCAGCAGCCCCATTTCAGTTACTTTGGCACAAACTCCACAGAGCGGCGATGTTCTCATAGCTGTAATGGGCCTAGAATTGACTGGTTCAAACCAGCCCCAAGTTGGTCCCCAAATAACTCAAACCGGAGTAACCTGGCCCGCTAGCCATTCATGGACTACCACTAGCAGTAGCGGCGGTTGCAGCATACAAGTGTGGTGGGGACTAGTAAATTCAGCAACCGCATCAAAGACCATAACAATTGCCTTACCCTTTATCCAAGGGACAGGAACCATAACCTGCGCAACTACGGACATTTGCGAATACAGCGGACTAGACACCGCTTATATACAAAACCACTATATAGACCAATTAACCGATTCCGAGGGTAACAGCGCAGTTATAGATACTGGTAAGACACCTACAACCACTTACGCTAATGAACTATGGGTTGGCGGCGCACTCCTAAATGGTTATAGCCAATCATCGCCCACAAACGGCTTCTTATTACTTGACGGAGCATTAAACAACGGAATCTCAGTCAGTTACCTTGAAAACATTGTTTCATCCACTGGTCAAGCCGAATCGGGAACAACAGGAGCAGGCGTTGGCTCATGGCTAGCCACACTCGTAACCTTCCCCGCAGCACCATCAATCACTTTGACACCTTCATCAGGTCAACCGGGTGATGTAATCACAATTTCTGGTTCAGGCTTCGCCGTTAACTCACCTATGACAGCAACTTTCGACGGAACATCCGTAACTCTAAGCGGGACAACCACCACAGACGACACAGGCTCCTTCAAAGCAACATTCACCGTCCCAGCAACCGCAACCCCTGGCAGCTACACGGTTAACGCAACAGACAACCAAGGCACTTCAGCCCCCGCAACCTTTGTGGTACCAATGCCACTCGTACTTCCAGAAAGCAGTATAGGCGCGGCGGGTGCTTTCATCGCTTGTGCGGCTGCACTTGCATTGTGGACCATGATGATTAAACGCTCAAAAAAAGTCCACTAACGGTGAGCGTTTCGTCTTTTATTTCGGCTTTCTCAAAATCGCGTAAAAGGTACATTTCAGGGTCTTGCCTCTCCATGATGTTGAGGCGCGGGTTATGCTTCTCTTGTTGAATGATGAGGCGATAAGTGGTTAACCAGCCTACACCATTTGTTAGCTTGAAGGATAAGATTGTCTTTTCTCTTGGAAAGCCATCAAATTTCATAATGCTTTTTTAGTGGCTTAGTACCATTTTGATTTTTGAATATCAAAATAAATAAATCTTCCAAGACCCATTTAAGCGCCTGGATGATGTGAGGCGACGGCTTCGAGCCCAAGCTGTGAGAAATCGTCAATCATCGCTGACCCAATTTTATAGGCAAAGATGTTAAGCTAACAAATTTGCATCCAATTCTACATGTAATTTCACCAATTCTGCATGCAAAAGTGCGCACCTCACTTCTATGCACACCTATGTTGAAACATATTTGAAGCATATTAGAAGCATCTAGTAGACTAGGGGGTAGGCTGTAGCGCACACACAAATGCCCTATCTAAGCCGAAATCTCACAAGTTAACAGAACCAAATTTAATAATTGATAATAAGCGAAGTTTAGGTTGCGTGAAGCCAACCGCGCCCGCCTTTCTTGGGCTGTTGAACTTCCCGCTTCTTAGGAACATACAGCAGATTATGCTTGTCTCTCTGAGGGATGCGATTGGTGATTTTGGTTTTTACGAATTTATTCCAGCCTCCTACATCAACAACTGGCTGAACAAAACGGTCAGAGCCTTCAACAAGGTGCTGTTCAAGGATTTCCTTAAAATTTAACGCCTTAAAATCCCTAGTTGCATGAATAATGGTGCCACGCTCCACGCGCAAGGATGCGTAGTCACTTACCGAAACGCCTTCAGCTCTCACCTTATCGTTGAAGCGTTCACTCCACAAAAGCTTCCATTGAACCTTAAGCTTCTCAACTAATTCCTTTTGCACCTTGAGTCTTTCAAGAGAAGCATCAGTAAAAGCTGGAGGCGAATCCTTAGTAACCCGCAATCGCGTCTCTCCTTCTCTACTCACACCTTTCTCCTCGAACAACTTAATTGATTACTCCAGAACGAAACATAAGGTTTTCCATACACTGCCCCTTAAAGGCACTAAACACTCCAAGCAACTTGTTAAAATTCGCATCCAAAAATACCTAAAAAAAACGATTCACAACCTGGAATAACAAAAATTCAGATAAAAAAACTGCTTGCTCAGATCAATTGACCCTGGCATAGATGTAAAGCATGTTTCTTGCTATTGCGCGGAGCCTGATATCACTATGTTGAAGCTGAAACTGGTTAAACTTCCCGTATTTGCTGCTACGGTGAGCGTAAGCGTTGCCGCTACAACTAAACCAGCGGGTAAAGAGGTGCCTTCCATGTTCCAGGTCAAAGTCAAAGATGAATTGGCTGATGACGGGTTCCAGTCTGAAGTGGCCATGCTCAGCGTTTCAGGTGTGCTGCCAGTATTCTTCACGTAAACGGTTTGGGTTACTGTGCTGCCCGCACTTAAGCTCCCCCAATCAATGCTCGAGCAATTAGAAGTTGCAGCTACATCGCTGAAGACACCAATATTAACCGAACTTAAAATGCTCCCCCCAACATTACCACTAGTTGAAACAGACTGCTGCGCCACGAGCAAACCTGACGACAACACCGCAAGCACAACTCCAGTAAGCGCTAATATAACTATAGAAATTAGGACAGCTTTATTGATGGCCAATATATTTTCCTAAAAGGTAAGCTGTCGTAAGTCTTAATAAACATTATTACTTATTGTTAAAAAAGGCATACGTACAACAGAAATACAAAAAGAAGATATGAAAAACACGAAATGCAAATAAACTGTGTTTTAGGCAATTACAGACAATGCGTTTTGTACTCGTTATATCGGAAGTCGGCTAACTCAGCTAATCGAGTCGCCTCGGCGTGTGTGTTAATAACGCTGTTGTAGTCGTTCACAAACTTTTCAAACAAGCTTGGTTCAGCTTCAGTATCCTTCGTCATGTACTTGGATACCTCGACAAAAACATGTGTCAGAACCCCAACTCGGGAACCGCGACAAAGAAAGCTGTTATAGCATCTTCAGTTAACTCTTGAACCTGGTCTTTAGCCTGGTCTTTTATGTATTCCTTACACTTATTCAAAATTTCTTCGGGCAAGTGCTGTACGTCTCGCGCAAATCTTGCTCGGGCAGCTGATTCTAAGCCTTTTGCGAATTCTGCTTTTTTCTTGTCATCATCCCAGACGGCTTTCAAATTCTTGCACTCTAAATCATTTCCCTTCATTTCCTGTTTGTCCGCTTTCGGCGACTTCAGCAGTTGTGGAGTTGATTGTTCGCCTCAACCGGCAAACCCTCAAGCAACACCTTAAACGCTTCTAAGCCGCCTGCAGAAGCGTCAATCCCAACAATCGGAAACTCTAGGAACTTTACCTTCAAAAGAGGACTGCTTGTTCGAATCGCTTTTTTTATTTTTTATTTGTACCCGTAAATGCTACGTCCTATAAGCCTGCTATATTTCTATGTTTCCAAAAATAAAGTAACTAGCACAATTAATAGGTTATCATCACTGAGCTGAACAATCGTTCACAATCGCTAACTAAAATCGAACTGTTGCTAAGTAAAAATGTGAACAAACCAAAAAAATTATGTGCGGTGACAAGTATACAAGTTTCACCAGCTTGTTTTGTGATAATTTCTTAATTTTAATTGCAGATATAATTTGTGAAATGACGGGGGATGTGGGATTTGAAACCAAAATGGGTCGGAACCAAATAACCTAAATTTACCTTTGCTTAGAAAAAACCGTAAAAGGAAAATTAATCGAATACTTGTCAAAAATTTTTGCTGGTCAGAACTTTAATTTTGACGGCAAGTATTAACATAGGTGTGTTGCTCATTGGTAGTTGAATGTGTTGAGTTGAGGCGCTAGGAAATTGGAAAGAAAAACGAAAAGTTTTCATTTCCAAGAGATGGATTGGTTAATCAGTTTTCCCGCGTCAGGAAATGAGGGAAGAAAATACCTTTACTATTCAGTAGTGTTCAAAGATCGGAAGAGGGGAAACGCAAAGTCTAAAGTTAGTTTAATGGATATTGTGGATGTTGTGGAGTTTGAAAAGAATTATCCTCATACGGTGGGTTTTTTCAGAGAACCAATTGATGAGGACACAAATTACGGCTTTAACTATTTAGAAATAAGAGTTATCAGGTGTATCGAAGAATTCTGGAAATTTTTAAACGACTTAAATATTTAGAATTTGGTATGCATTTAGTTCTTGGTTTTTGTCTTAGGGATTTGTGTGTGCGCTACAGCCTACCTCCCGGTCTACTAGATGATCCTAATAGGCTTCAAATATGATTCAACATAGATGTGCATAGAACGAAGACCGCGCACTTTGCATGCAGAACGGTGCTTTTCAACATAGAAAAAGCTGTTTTTTAATGTAGAAAAAAAGCACTAAAGAAGAAAAAACAAGAGCTAAATATACACCAATAATGTAATCCATAAGTTTTGATCCTAATCCTAGCCCGTGCCATGAGTCGCTTACCCTAATAGCAAATTCACCATTTTTCTTCCCGAATCAAGAATTAATCTTACTACCATATATCAAATTCCGTCTTTATTGATGGATACTCATCGGAATTTTGGCTGAGTCAATATTTGGCTGCTGAAGGATTCGTTCGGTCTAAGTTAAGTTGACTTTTACAACGTGTGTGGAGCAAGAAATGCATGGGTCGTAAGCTCTTACTAACATTTCCAGCGTTAACTCGATCTCTTTTTGCGGTTTATCGATAATCTGCGGAAGAATAGATTTCATGTCTAACTGAATGTTTCCGTGGTTTTGGTTGGTTGGGATTATACAATTGGCTTTTGTGCATATCCCCTTTTCGTTGTAGGTGTAATCATGGAATAATATGCCTCTTGGTGCCTCTACTGCACCAACGCCGGTGCCTGCCTTCAATTTGACTTCTGGTTTATTGTAGTCTGGTTGAGGTTGTAGACCTGTTGCTTCAAGTTCGTTTATTAGGCGTATCGAATCTTCGACGCTGTGAACTACTTCGACAAGTTGAGCAATACTATTCATGAAAGGATTATAGCACATTGGTAGAAGATTGAACTTCTCAGCTGTTTTTTGAGCCATTGGGGATAATCTCTTGTAATTGATGTTTAGCCTGGCTAAAGCACCTACCATGTACGATTCACGGGTATGCTTTGCCCATTTAGCGGTAGATTGCGGAATAATGTACTCGTTTGTGTATGCAAGATATTCTTTTACTGGTGCAGTACCAGTGTCTGATGAAGCCATTTTTCCGTCATAGAGTGCGTATTCACTTGGGTCAGTTAAAGAAATGAATTCTGTTTCTCTTTTGAAGTTAGGTAATCTGCCTGCTAAGCTCTTAAATAATTCCGCCACGACTAGAAGGTTTGGAATAGAATCTTGCAGTTTCTTTCTAAGCACTATCAATTCTTTCATCGACGGGATTTTGGAGAAACCGCCTGGTATCAATCTTTGAGGATGTGTTGTTCTTCCACAGATCAAGTTTGACATCTCATTTGCGGTTCTGTGAAGTTGAAGAACTATCTTAACCTCTGAAAGATTTGTAGACGCAAGAGGAATTACCGAACCTACACCCATCAAATCAGGCAGAACAAGAAAACCTAAATGTAAAATGTGACTCTGCATATTTTCCGCGTGTAATGCTAGCTTTCTAAGTTTTAGGTCTTGTTCACTTATAGTTATGCCTAAGGCTGATTCTGTGGCTTTCAATGAAGCAAGTGAATGGCCAATTGAGCATATGCCGCATATTCGAGAGGTAATGTGGTGTAGTTCATTCCATGATCTTCCTACAACCATGGCTTCAAAGAACCTTGGTGCTTCTGAAATGCTCCATTCACATTTTTCTATAAGTCCATTTTTGACATTCACATTGATGTTTCCGTGTCCTTCAACTCTGGTTATATGGTGGACTTCAACGTCAATATTTGATTCTTTCATCTTTTTGCCTCCTGCCAACCAAAATACAATCTAAACTTACTAATTGCGTCATCAACTGTGAGACCATATTTTATCAAAACTTCCTTGTGGGAATTCTCATTTGGATTGTCTACAAGGCCACGGCAACCCCAACATATTGTTCCCTCATTTACACAGCATGAGTTGCAGCCAGCTCTTGTTACTGTTCCGACACAAAATTGACCTCGCTCAAAGGCACATACGTTTTCGTTTTTTTTGCATTCTACACAAACTGGGTAAGTCGGAGTTTCCGGCTTCTTTCCCAGTAAAAGTGATTTGACAACTTGTAAGAAGTCATCTTTGTCTATTGGGCATCCATGAACGTAGGCATCTACGGGAATTACTGCATCTACAGGTCTTGCAGCGTAACTATCGAAGAGCCTCGCATTCTCGCCATACACAGTTTTTTTGACGTTATCCAAATCTTTGTAGTTTCTAAGAGAGTTGATTCCGCCGATTGTCGCGCATGATCCTATAGCAACTACGGTTTTAGCGTTTTTTCTGATCGTTTTTAGTCGATCCTCGTCTTGTAGCCTAGTGCAAGAGCCTTCAACAAAAGCTATGTCATAATTGTCGCTGTGTTCTTTCATGACTTCTCTAAAGCTAACAATTTCAACTTGACCAAGAAGAGCTAAAATGTCTTCTTCGAGATTAGCTACTTGTAATTGGTCTCCTTCACAGCCTGCAAAATCAAAGAAAGCAACTTTGGGTTTCATTACAGAGCCTCCGGAACACCTTTTATTTTTGAATAATTGAAAACAGGGCCGTCTTTGCAGACGTAGATTTGGTTAATTTGGCAGTGACCACATTTTCCTACACCGCATTTCATTCTTCTTTCAAGTGACATGATTATGTGATCATCTGGGACATTTCGTTTTTTAAGATCTGCAATTACAAATTTGTACATGACTGGGGGACCACATAATATTGCTAGCGTCTTCTCTGGATCAAAAGAGACTTGAGGAATAAGCGTTGTGATTACACCTATGTTGCCGCTCCAAGCTTCATTTTCAGGACACCAGTTTACAGTAGGTTTGAACTCAACATTTTCTTTGGACGCTATTGAGACTAGTTCATCGCTAAAAAGCAGTTCCTTTGGTTCTTTACATCCGTATAGCAGATAGACGCGACCGAAGTCTTTTCTGTTGTCAAGAACATAATTGATTAGGGATCTGAGGGGTGCTATTCCAAGACCACCTGCTATGAATAAGAGGTCTTTGCCCTTTAGAGAGCCAACATCAAACCCATTACCAAATGGACCTCTGATTCCTACTTTATCACCCACATTGAGCCTGTGTAATTTTGTAGTAACATTTCCTAACTTGCGTACGCAAACTTCGAACGTTTCTTTCTTTGTCGGTGAGGAGGATAAGGATATTGGCGCCTCGCCTATTCCAAAGACTGAGACTTCTACAAATTGGCCTGGTTTGTGACTAAGTTCTGATCCGTCATCTAGTTTGATTTCAAACAGTGTTTCCATCGAAGTCATCGGTACTTTCTTGATTATGGTTGCTAGCTTTGGTACGTAATCTATGTCTCCTTCTGTTTGAATGTTAACGTCTGGCTGAGCAGCGATGGTTGCCATTTGCTCTCCGCTGTCTTTATTTTCATGATACATGTCGTTGAAGAGGTTAACAGGATTCGCTATATCGGGGAGGCAATTTGAAGAGCATCTTCCACAGCCAACACAAGAAATAAAACCGAAAGTATCGAACAAATACTTTCCTTTTTTGAAATATCGATGGCGGTATCTTGTAGGTCTTGTAGCACGGAAGTTTTCTCCTGAGGCAATTTTCGCAAAATCTTCTAGTAAGCAGCCATCCCACGTTCTGATCCTCTCACCGTGCTCTAGGGAAAGATCAAGGTTTTCTTTAACATCAAAACAATAACATGTTGGACATACTAGAACGCATGAACCGCAGGCTAGACATTTTTCAGAATGCTTTTCCCAGAATCCACTTTTTCCATAACTGTCCTTAAGCAGTTCAGGAATAAGTTCAGGCGGAAAGTCAAACTTTTGCTGAGACATGCCCATTACTTCTCTTTTTTTCTGCCCAGCAATCTGGACGTCGCGTGCCAATGCGAGTGTGACGTTCTTTGCGTATTTAGATAATAGGTCTTCTCCTTTTTGAGAGCCAATGTTTATTGCATATCTATTACCCAAGTCTGTAAGCATAAGATCATAGCCGTAATCTATAGCCGCACTGCCCATAAAGGAAGAAAAATTCCATTTTGACATCTTTTGAATGTTGACGCCTATTATTATTGCTGCGTCTCGTTTCTTAAAATAATAGGGATCGGACTTCGTTTCCCTGAATATTTCATCCATGTGAAGTAGGGCTACAATGTCATAAGGGTGAACACCTACAATTACCATCGGCTTGATTTCCTCTGGATTTTTAGCCGAAAATCCATCTGACAAGTCATAGGTAAATAATGTTTCACGTTGAGGGAAGAAATATTTTTTCGGAGGCAGCAAAGTTACGTCATAGTCCAGACGCAATTCCTCAGCGGACTCGAGAGGGGCAAAAGCAAATTTATTTCCTCGCGATTTAACGCCAATAACGTTCAAAGAATCATCTTTTATTAAAGCATCTATAAAGCTCTGGAAATCTTCTTTTGATATGATTTTCATGTTTTGAGGATCTCCGGGAAGATTTTGATAAAATGAATGCCAAGGTACATTTAACGTTTGTGGAAAAAGCTCTTAAAATTAAAATTTCTTTTTCCTTTCACATGTGAAAAGTGTTCCTTAGGGAATTTAATGTAAATATTTTATTAGGCACAGCGTCAACTTGAACTGTTTAACAGTTAAAATAAAACCGTTTTTATGCCAAACTATTTAATTACCTTTGTAATTTATTAAAAAGAGGTGTTAGAATGCCACGAGCGTATGTATTATTTAATGTTGAGTCGGGATCAGAAGATAACGTTCTAAAACAGCTTAGGAACATAAATAACGTCGAAGAAGCTTACGTTTCCTATGGCGTATACGATCTAGTCATACGAGTCAAAGCAGACACTATGGAAGAGCTAAAGGATTCAGTGACACACAAAATTCGCACAATCAAGCAAGTTAGGTCAACTTTAACTTTAATAATGATGGAAGAATAAACTCCCTAAACATTTATTTTTAGATTTTTCTAATTTAAAGTCTGCATTTTTTGGGATTTTCTATAATTTTTTAATATTGAAACCAGTAAATTTATGTATTTTTTGGAGACCGCACAAAAAGGGAACGAAACCGAAGCCTGACCTGTGGGATTTGACCGCAAATGGGGTATCTGGCCCGAACTGAAAAAAATTGTTAATTGACTTAGAAAAAACTGGAAAAACAGCCAAAACTGTTCAGAGTTTTGAGTTGAGTCGTGGTTGGATTGAAAAAATGCGGACTAAAGATATTCAGTCTTAAGCGGGACAATCCGAACTAATTGGTTGTTTAGCTCGCAAGTTTTGTTTTTTTCGGCACGTAGCTTTGTTCCAGGAGGTAAGCGTATCGTTTTGTGAACCATTTCTTGACAACCTCAGCCAGAAGCAAGTATGCAGCTATTAGGCCCGCAAGGGCTAGATAGAACGTTGCAGGGGGAGGCGAAAAATTGAATACTGCACCGAGCGGCGTGTAGGGCAGTGCGAACGCGACCGCCACGACGGCCAAGCTGCTTATCAGCAAATATCTGCCAGGCTTGCTTTTGTAAAACGGCGTTTTTCTGGTTCTCAACACGAAAACCACAAGCGTTTGCGTTGCAAGAGACTCCACGAACCAAGCGGTTTGAAAAACGGGAACCGCCGCTTTGAACACTACCAACATTAAAAAGAAAATCAGAAAATCAAAAATAGAGCTTACCGGTCCCATGATCACCATGAACCTTCTTATGTACGAGATATCCAGTCTTTTCGGTTTTTCAATGTACTCTTCGTCTACGTTGTCTGTTGGTATAGTCGCTTCGGAAAGATCATACAAGAGGTTGTTTAGGAGAATCTGAATAGCCGTCATAGGCAGAAAGTTCAGGAACAAAGACGCTCCAGCAACGCTGAACATTGTGCCGAAGTTCGAGCTGACACCCATCATGATGTACTTCATGGTGTTGCCGAAGGTTTTTCGGCCTTCCAAAACCCCTTGATCAAGCACAGTCAAGTCAGGCCGTAGCAGTATGAGATCGGCGGATTCCTTCGCGACGTCAACAGCGTTCTCCACCGATATGCCAACGTCCGCCGTTTTCAAGGAAGGAGCGTCGTTGATGCCGTCGCCCATATACCCCACCACATGCCCGTTAGACCGCAAAGCCCTGATCACTCTATCTTTTTGAGCTGGGTTCACACGAGCAAAAATGTTGTTGTCCTCCACAACCCGAGCTAGGGCATCGTCTTGGAGCTGAGCAATGTCGTTTCCGAGAATGATTCCTTTTATGTTGAAGCCCAATTGTTCGCAGGTTGTTTTTGTGACTAGCTCATTGTCGCCGGTGACTATTTTGAGTTCCACGCCGTCTCTTTCCAGCAAACGGATTGATTCCTTCGCGCTTTCTTTTGGCGGGTCGAGAAAAGACAGGAACCCCAGAAAAACCATGTCGGTTTCGTCGTCTATCGAGTAGTGCGTTTTGTCGTCTTTAACTTTCTTGTACGCGACCGCTAAAACCCTGTATCCCTGAGCGCTGAGGTCGTTGTATTTCTGCTCAAACTTGCCTTGGCAAACAGTTGTCAAATCGGTCAGGTTTTCGTCAGTTTCGCAGTAGGCGCAGATTTTGAGGATTTCTTCGGGGGCTCCTTTGGAGATTAAGAGTCTTTGCCCTTCGTACTCGACCACCACCGAAATGCGTCTCCTGATAAAGTCAAACGGCACCTCGTCAATTTTCTGGACGTCGTTCACGTCGAACTGCTTGTATTGAAGTATGGCGTCGTCCAGAGGGCTTTTCAGTCCCGCGTCAAAAACGCTGTTGAAGTAACCGTACATCAGCACTTTCGGGGCTTCTTTTCCCTCCAAATCCTCGTACTCGTTTAGCGAAAGCTTGTTCTCGGTGAGCGTGCCAGTTTTATCCGTGCATAAAACGTCCATATTGCCAAAGTTCTGAATCGAGGCCAACCGTTTCACGATAACGCCCTTTTTTGACATCGCTACGGCGCCTCTGGACAGGTTAATGGACATTATCATGGGCAAAAGCTCCGGCGTCAAGCCCACCGCAAGAGCCACCGCGAAAAGCAGCGACTGCAAAATGCTGCGGGAGCCCGCATAGAAAAACGCGTTCACAAAAAAGACGAAAACCACAAGGAAAAGCGTGACCTCAGTCATTAAAGCTCCGAACCGCCTAAGCCCCTTCTCAAACTCTGTTTCAGGCGCCTTAGTCACAAGTTCTTTGGCGATTCCCCCGTACTCGGTTAAGCTGCCAGTCTTCGCCACGACTGCGGTTCCAGTTCCGCTAACCACCGAGGTTCCCAAGAAAACGTAATTGTTCCAGCCCGTCAGCTCAGACGTCACCGTTGAAAGTGGAGCAGCATTCTTTTCAACCGGAAACGCTTCGCCCGTTAACGCTGACTGGTTAAGGTTCAGGTCCTTCGCGCTGATTAATCTACAATCGGCGGGAACAAGGTCTCCCGCTATGAGATACACTATGTCGCCCGGGACGATTTCAGAAAGATTCACTTCTTGTTTAACGCCGTCTCTGAGAACCGTCGCTTTTGTGGTCACTCTTTCTTTAAGCGCTTCGGCGGCGTTCTGAGCCTTAGATTCTTGATACACATCAAGAACAATGCTGAGAAGCACAATAAAGAAAATTATAACCGCGTCCGTTACGTACCCCACAAACCCAGAGATCAAAGCCGCAATCAGAAGGATAAGCACAAGCGGATTTCTCAAGTGATAGAGAATCTCAACGAGTCCGGTGCGTTTCTGCTTCTCAGCCAGCTCGTTCGGCCCGTACGTTGCAAGGCGGCTCTGAACTTCCTGCGAAGACAGCCCAGACTGGGACGTCTTCAGCTGAGCTAAAACGTCGTCAACAGGCAGAGACAAAAGCTCTTGGTTATCCGCCATCAAATCAACCGTGAAATAGCTGTTAAAAGCATAGTTTACGGTAGCGCCTATTAAACATTAAGCGCCAAGTTTGTCGTCTTTAATCGGTATTGAAGACGCAGTGCTCCTGCAAAAAGGGGGGATAAAAACTTACAAAAGGACCCTACACTTTACAAGCAGAAGCTTACTATAAGTTAACCACGTTTGATTCTCAATTAATTTACATACCGCAGAGTTCCTAAAAAGATACAAGCAGAATACCTTTCAAAAACCATTTTCGCCAAAAACTATTGTCGAATAATACTACTGTCTCAGCCTTTTGTGGCACAATTGGAATGTGGAAACCACTTTGGCTTCAAATGTGGAATATGGCTAAAATCACAAATAGCCCTGTTCAAGAACTTTGCAACGGTCATTAAGAAAAGTATTTTAGGTTACAGCCACTTTTTCGTTAACGGCCCACAAAAAAAAATATGACCATTTGTTTCTAATAGTTGACGTGATAGGAAAGTGGTGAAAAGGGTTGACTGAAAGGAAGGGCAATCGAAGAAAAGCTATCAGATATTTCAGATGGTCAGTCAAGGCTGCTTTCTTGCTAATTTTCGTGGTTCCCATCCTCTATCTCGCCAAAGCTCCCAGCGCTGAACCCGTGTACAGCCTCTTCTTTGGAGGACTGAACAAGCCACTTTTCACGCTGCCTATGGGTGAATCCGTATGTAGCACTTGGGTACTCTTCTACGGTTCAGTAGGACCCGGCGCTTGGTTGCTTTGCCCTCTCGGTGGTCTGCAGATTCTACTGACTGGAAGAGCAGGTCTCACACTTTTAATCCCCACAATAGTTGCCTTGCTCGTGTTCCTCATACCAATTTTTGTGTTGGGCAACGTCTTCTGCAGCTGGGTCTGTCCCCTCGGCACAATGATCGACTCTTTCGACAAAGGCGTTGAAAAGTACATTCCAAGGCTAAACGCGAGGCGAGATGAAAGGCGTCTTCGAAACAAAGAAAGGAGAAAAGCAAAACAGGCCGCCCAACTCAGCGTCTCGCAATCAATAAGCAGCGTAGCCTGCCCAACATGCCCCTTTAGCCGACTACTTGCAAACAAAAACGCCACTTTGACAAATGGGATTCTTGGGACTGCACTAGTCGGCTCCGCCCTTCTCAGGTTTCCCGTGTTCTGCGCCATCTGCCCTATCGGAATATCAACGCGAGGAATGATCCACCTTAAATCAGTTTTTTATCTCAAGACAGTGTTGGTCGGCTACACCGGAACACTATTTTACATAATCGCTGAACTCTGGGCCATCCCCGCGGTGGCTATACTTGTAAGTTTGAGAGAGAGGCGATACTGGTGCAGAAAAATATGCCCAGTCGGGGCAACCCTGAACATCGCTGGCTCCTTCAGCCCACTCATCAAGCCCACGCTCAACGACGAAAAATGCGTTATGAAAGGATGCCCCAAAACCTGCGAAGACTATCGACTGGACTACTGCATGGCTTGCCGACAAGCGGACCAAAAACAATGCGAAAAAGTTTGCCCCGCAGACATAAACCTAACTGACAAAGACTCACTATCTAAGTGTACCAAGTGTCTGGAATGTTATATAACATGCGACAGAGGCGCTGTGAAAATCAAACCTGCTGGCAAACCAGACGCTATCGTGGCGTTGCAGCGATTTTTAAAAACTAAATTGAAAAAGCAACCAAAGAAATCGCCCACGCAATCGCTTTCTAATTCGGCTGTGGGCAGGTAGCTGAAAAGTAAGAATCATTCACAACAGTCGATTATACTTTTTGCCTACTCGCTTTGGTTTAGAAGATGTTGGGGATGGATTGGAACGGTTGTGGTTTAGCTTCCTTCAGGATAATGAACCAGCTGAGGCCCTCGGCGTTGTTTTCGATCGTGCTGTTCTCGTAATCTTTGTTTTGGTTAGGGTAGGAACATCTTCTGCTGTAGCTTAATGTCCTGAAACTCTTTGATAGAACCTCCATTTGATTCTCCCATGCTCTGTAATCTGTGGGGATTCCGTGAACAAGAATTACTGGTGGTCCGGTTCCTTTTTCAACAAAACTTAGCTTGATGCCGTTAGCATCTATTGACTCAAAAAATGACATAAAAACACTACTTCATCACTGATTACATTAGCGTTAAAAGTTTTTGGTTTTTTGAACCAAAAGGATACAGGCAGCTAGTCTTTGGTTGTTTTGGTTTTTGCTTCTTTGTTTTTGTCTTTGGTTTTGCGTTTAGGCATTTTGGGGAAAGAATTGTATAACGCGGAGGCTCTTGCGAGGATAATTTTTCTTGTTTCAACTGTGATGGGCGAGGTTGCGATTAGCTCGTCTAGTTTCTTTTTGTTTTCTTCTATTCTTTTTGTGAATTCTTCATTGGATATTTTGCCTTCTGATTTTAGTTTTCTCACTTCTTCCATGTGTGAGGCTATTAGATTGAATTGTTCGTCAATTTTTGTTTCTGACACGGTGTCGGTTTGCGGTATTTTTTTCCTTACGTAGCGGAACAGCAAAGGCACCTGGAACACGATTGAGATAAAGGCTACTCCAAGCACCATTGTGTTTATGGTGTTTATATCTCCCTTAGAAATTACTGCAGAAGTTGTTATTGTGGCAACCAGCGCTATGGACAAGGCACCTCGGACCCCGCCAAGCATGGCAATGTTGCGCCAGACCACGGATATTTTGTCTCCGAATTTGTTGAACACGGCGAGTATTGGGTACACTGTGGCGGCTCTGGCTAAGGTTACGGCGGCGTAGGCGGCCACGATGATCAGAACTGATTGCGAAAGAGTGATAATATTTGTCTCGAAACCGATGATTAGAAACGCTATCGAGTTGCCTAAGAAGGCTGCTATCTGCCAAAATGTCGTCACGGCTTCTTTTGACGCGGTTTCCATGGCGGACCGCATCGTGAAGTTGCCAAAGTACAACCCTGCCACGGCGACCGCTATTAGCCCTGAGGCGCCTATTCCTGTTGCCAAAGCGTACGACCCGTACACCACCGCAACCGCCAAGATGGTTTCGGCCACTCTGTCCGCTATCAAGCTTGAAAGTACTTCGCCTAGAAACGCGACCGCTAACCCAATTAAGACACCTGCACCAAGGATGAACCCGAAACTGAGCACTGTTTGCGTTACCGCGACCTTTTGAAGACCGACAGTTGAAAGGATTATAGTGAATAAGACGATGCCAGTGGCGTCGTTGAACGCCGCTTCTGTGTCTAGTAGCGTAGATAGTTTGGAAGGAACCTTGACCCGTCGAAAAACCTCCAAAACCGTAACCGCGTCCGTTGGGGCAATCAACGCGGCGAAAAGAAAAGAAACATACGGCGAAAGACCGACGCCCTTCCACAAGATAAGCCCCCCAACAGAAGTCGCTATCAAAACGCCTACGGTTGCTAAGGCTAACGAAGGCTTGATTACAGCCCGCAAATCACTGGCGCGAAGGTGAATCATGGCTTCGAATATCAAGGGGGGAACAACGACGCCCACGAAAAGACCGCCTCCGCCACCTTCGAGAAGCTGAGCGCAGAGTGATCTCAACTGAGAAATCAGGTTCTCGAAAGACCCTCCTTCCAGAGTAAACGAAGATGCGACCACGGTGATTGCAATCCCTGTTAAGACCAAAACCAGAGTGTACGGTATCCTAAGCCTTGTAGATAGGACGGCAGCTAAGAAAGCCATAAGCAGGAACGCCGCCACAATGAGTTCAATGCTAGGAACCAGGACAACCACCTACCCTTTCGCTGCAACTTTCATTGAAGCTTGTTTTCTAAATCTCTAAAGCCCTTAATCAATCTGTCTAAGCAAACATAAAGACGCTTTAGCGGTTTTCATAGTAGGATCGTCATTCGTCGAGTTCATCGTCGCCTTCTAACACGCTTCCCCTGTTTAAATCAAGTGTCCCATACACCAAAGGCCTGCGAGGAGCTCTCCAGACTCCCGGATAAACTCGTATTCCTATCGATCGATCTCAAAACTTTGACCCCGTTTCGGAGTTAAATGCTCCCAAGATAAAACTCCCAGAAAAGGTTCTCGCGATTCTCATTTCACTTTATCTAGGTCTGTATCTCAAGAGAGCGGCAAAGCCTCCCAAAGCTGTGAGCTTTGCTTTTTCTTCCGACTCTGTAGATATCACCTCAACCCTTGCGTCTGTCTGTGAAGCCACATCCTCTAAGACATCTATTATGTCCTTCTCCTCCACCTCGTATTCAACCGCGTTGCACTTCTCGCATGGGCTAGATATCATTTCCTGTACAGTTTGAACCTTCTTCTCCTTATTTACTATCTGCGCCCTTGATAGTTCGCATCTTTTGCACATTACAACAATTTCAATCATATCTGTACTATCTGTCAGTAGTGCAACTTCCACTTCACCATTCTTAAGCGCGTTCAACACTGAATCTAGGCCGCAAATAGCCAAACCATCTTGTTTGCCCATGTATGCCAGAAGGCGCTGCACGGTCTTCTTCTCCTCTGGCGCGCACATATTCTTCAGTGTCTCAGATGATTTGTCAAGCACCTCTTTCACCGCTTCTCTGTCGGCGGATTGCGTATCAACTGTGCTCAGAAGCGCATTCTTTAGTTCATAATTAAGGTAATCTCCCTTTAAGAAATCCTCTTTCGTTTGGCCCGGTCCTCCAACTATCAACGCCGTTACTTTATGGTTCTCGAGAAATGCCTTTGTTGCATGCTCCGCAACCCTGTGGAAAAAGTATGTGACTTCCATGTCGCGTTCTCTTTCGTATCTCCTTTGGCTCTGCCCGCCCTTTACAGTCTTTCCTGGAATCCCTGACGTGATTTTTTCGATTAATTCGAGGCGTTCACCATTGAGTATTCCGAAGCTAGCCTCTTTTGAATCCATGGCGATAAGTCCCACAACTCTTTGGTTTCTCAGCATTTCCCTTAGCGGTTCTAACCGGAAATGGTCGTCAACCTCGTAAAGATAGGCGGTAATTGGCTCTGGTGGGATGAGCTCTTCGACGTTCAAAACTTCGCTTTCCGCCTCGTTGGCGACGAAAGTTCCAGCAAATATCGCGAGTCCATTCTCTGGAATTTCCTTCTGCAGCTTTATACGCTGGATCACATTTTTGATGGCGTCTTGAAGGCGATCCCTAACGCTCTCAGATTTCATGGCAACAGAATCAGACTCCTGCTTGAGGGTTGCGACTATGTCATCTATTGATGTCTCTCGAGGTATGTAGAGCGAGATGAACTCCATTCCCCTTCCCTCTTTGTCTGATAGACACGCTATGAGCTTCCTCAGTTTGTGCTGTTTCACGGAATTAGTGGTTGCCATCTGGCATCCGTGAAAATGCATTACTTTTTCAGCAACCAAATTTGACACCTTAACATTCAGTTACGGCAGAGGCTAATTTATTAGTTTCTCAGAATTAGAGCCAATTGTTTCCACTCTCAAAGTTTGGTTTCACACTACTTATTGCGCGGCGCGCTGAATTTAGTTATTCAGGAAATCTTTAAATGGAAAAAGAGAGATAAGCGATATCATGCGCCCTTCAGAGTTGAATGGTAAAGAAGTTGTCGGAGCTGGAGCTAGGATAGTGGGAACAGTCTTTGACGTTGAAATCGACCCAGTAAGTTGGAAGGTAACCAGTTTGCAGCTAGAATTATCTGATGAGGCAATCGAGATTCTGGGTTACAAGAAACCATTCATGGGGCGTATAGATATTTTGCTTTCAATAGACGCCATAGCGGTTGTGGCTGATGTAGTAAGCCTCAACAAACCAATCAGTGAGCTAAAAAACTTTATTCAACCACCAAAGTAAAATTCCTTCTTTGTTAACTCGGTGCCAAAAAAAACTGCTTTTTTGTGGTCTCTACTTTACCCGCTTTGTTTCCGCGAAAGGACGATAACGCCGACTGTTGCTATAACTGCAGTGGACATGATAATTACTACAGCAAAGTTAATGAACAAAGGAGCATAGGACAGGCCGTACTCCGCAGGCAAAGTCGCCAGAACTGCGGCAGCTAAGCCGCGTGTAAGAACAAAAGTCAAAATGGATCTTTCATTTTTAAGCTTATTTCTCAAAGTCGTCAGATAAACGGCGCCATATCTGACAATGAGAAGAAGAAGTGATAGGGCAATTCCCAAAAAGATGAAATTCACGTTGGATATAGTTGCAATTATCCCGAGAAACACAAAAAAGAAAGTCCTTATAAAAAACGCAATTTCAGATTTAAAACGCCTCAATCCCTCATCCACTGCCAAGTTAGCCGTTGTCTTTCTCCGAAGAACCTTGAAAACTGCAGTTTCGTTACCTAGGATCAGACCAAAAACTAGTGCACTCAATGCCCCGCTGCCTCCTACGGTTTCTGAGATTGAGTAGGCGAAAAGCGCAATGGCTAATGTTAGCATGTAAGAAAAAGGCAAATAAGAAACCCTCCTCAAGACAAAGAGTCCCAGAATTCCCAGCGCTATTCCAAGTCCTGCTCCGATTAGGAATTTTCCTGCGATTCCGGCACCGATTGACATGTAATCTGTATGTCCTGTCATTATGGCTCCGATTAAGGCGAGAGAAACTACAATGCACAGGATATCGGTTGTTGCTGATTCAAGTATTAATGTTGTTTTGCCTTTTTCGCTAATTTTGATTTTGGAAGCCAAGGAGATTACCACTATTGAGCTGCTTCCGCCATAAATGCTCCCGAAAAGTAGACCATAAGAAAGAGGGACTCCAAAAATTGAAACCATGAAAAGCGCTACTGCTAAGACACTGAACAGAAAACCCAACAGAGCGAGCAAGGCCGCCCTGAGGCTGTGGGAAAGAACTTGTCTGATGCTTATGCCCATGCCGCCATCAAATAAGATGAAAACAAGTGCCAATGCTGAAATGTAGGGTGCAAATCCCTGAATTGCGCTGGTGTCAAATATGTGCAGTACTGGGCCAACAATCATTCCTAAGACTATGAGGAACAGCATGTCGGGTATGCCTTTCTTTGCAAAGAGGTAGTTGCCTAAGAAACCTATCACAATAATAAGAGCGCTTGTGATCAAGGCTAACGAGACAAGGTCTACCATCTTGAAACACTGTGGATAGTTAGTCCTGAATTATATAAGATTTCTTGAAATTCCGATTCAGGAAAAACTGGTTTGCTCAAAATTGTTAGGCTGCAAGGCATTAAGTCTTGAATGTATAGACCTTCCCTCAAAAACATTGCATCAAGATCGCAAAATATGTTTCAAATAGCTTGATACAAAAAAGTATTATTCTCGGTAAAGCATGATTTAATCGGAGACATTTGCTTGTTAGCAATCGCCATAGTCGGAAAGACAAACAGCCCGCGCGTGAAAACTAAAAAAGCTGAAGACAAAACTGATCCAAAACTATCCTCAAATATTCTGAGAATTGTGCCCGCCAACAATGCCTTCTACTTCTTCACAGATATTGGACAGTACACTAATAGGTGTTCAACCTGCCTTGCGGATTTTTGTAACGCAATACGGACGATAGATGCTAAGTCGGTGGAGTTCCACTTTAAGCGTGGAGACTTTGCCATATGGATTAGAGAAACCTTAGGAGACAACGAACTAGCAAATGAAATTAACAAAGTTAGCAAAACAATTCAAGGAGAAGAACTCAGAACCACAATACACCAAACCGTGGATGCACGCTTAACCAAACTGAAAAAACTCCAAGCTAACGAAGAACCTTACTTAGAACGAGATGAATAAGTGCAGCGCGCTTATTTTGCTTCATTGAAGGGTCATTTTCCAAACGCACTCATTGCACATAAAACTCGTTCACTTTAGGTTATTGCACCAGAAATACAAGAAAAGAAAATGTGGAGGCTAAACCAATAGGTCTTACTTGAAATTGAGTTCAAAACTTATTGGAACAGCTTCGCCCCACGACTGCCGAATCGGACAAATCTTCTGCGCCATCCCATACACCATGTTAGCCTTCTTGCGTTCACGCTCATTGTCATTCTCCAAGCCAACGTTCATGTTGAAGTGCACATCTGTGAAAATCAGTTTCTCCATGCCTTCCACGTTCATTTTAACATTCGCAATGGTTTCCAAACTTTTAAGCCCTAACTGGCTATTTTTTGCAATCAAAAGAAACAACGTATTGATGCATGAAGCTAAAGCAGCAGCAAAAATGTCTTCAGGTACACAATAGCCTTCTTTTCCACCAAACGACGGTGGTGGACTGACAGTAACGAGTTTCTTGCCTTTAATTGATAGTTCGCATTCTGTTGCACCTTTCCATGTGGCGGTACCTTCAAAATTCATTTCAGGCATAAAATTCATCTCTGCTAAAAGGATGAATGCAAGGCAAATTTAACTCTTACGATGAACTTGAAACTTGAAGCGCACGCGCTTGGAAGGGGCGACAAACGGCCTTATGGACGCATTCAATGTCGGCTGAAACGCGCACGTGTTCTCAGAGGGCGCACTTCAATAATCAAAATGATATGGATAGGAAAGCGTGCGCGATGAAACTTGCTACTGGTGCTCTACAACAAGGGCTTCCCAGATATCCTCGGCTAAAGTTTTGTTGGACAGTTGTCGCAATACGTCAGATGCAACTAGAATTCCTGCCACTCCTCCGCTCTCGCTGACTGGAAGCCGTCTTATCCTATGTTCGCCCATAATTCTGGCAGCTTTCTTCAGGGTAACATTAGCGTCAATTGTTATGAGAGGCGATGACATAACCTCCGAAACTGGAGTAGTGTGAGGCAGGTTTTTTGCGATGACCCTTATAACAAGATCTCTCTCGGTTATGATGCCAACAGTAATTTTGCCATCAACAATCAGCAAACTGCCCCTATCAGACTTCTTCATGAGGTTAGCAGCTTCCAAGACTGTCTGCTTTGGACCTATATTGACGACAGGCTTCATTATCTCTTTAACTGTGCGCATAATCTTCATAATACACTGGTGAACGGAAATAAGGTTTTCTAGTGCACAACAGCCTGCACTACTAGTGAGTGCTTAGCGTGAGCTAAATTTTCTGAGTACAAATCCGTTTATGATTTGACGAATTTTAGATTTTGAATCTAGCAAGTCTCACTTTCATGGTTGCAAGGTTGATTATCATCCTAGAGTATGGCCAAATAGGGTCGCTGGATAGGATGATTGGAATCCTTTTTCTATGAACTATAGATACTAACTGGAACAATCATTACTTTTACGCTATTTGAAAAACCAGTTTCTTTTTTTATTTCCTCAGAAATCCTTCTTGCAAGCAACGGAACCACATCGTTATTAATCCCAGAAGTTTGAAGGCGAACAAAAACATCTGTTTTCTCATCACTGCGAGATCAGAAAATACAACTTCGCCGTAGTCAGCCTCAATCATTTCCTTACTTAACAAAACTCCTAAACTTCAAAAACATAGCATCCGAAAAGACTTCCACAAGCACTCGAGTTTTGTTAGCCTTTAACGTCTAAATGCAGAGACGACATAGTTTTATATAGCATTCGAACGAAATTAATAACTGGGAAAGTCTTGCAGAACCAAAATTTGCAGATGAAAGTTCTTTTCAAAAAATACGCCGTCTGGTTCTTATTGAGACTTGCAGCTCTAATAGTTCTCCTTGCGATAGTTGAAATAGTCTACAATACTGGTACACTAGCGATTTTTGGCCCCAGCAATGTTCAGATACTAATTTATAGTGTCCTTCAAAAGATTGTTCTCTCCCTTTTCGTTTGGTTCGGTTTGGCTATCGCGATAAAAATTGTAATACCCACCATTGTCGTTGCAGCTTCTCCCGCATTAACAAGAATGATAAGAGAACCAGCCGCAAGAACAAACGCATTCCGATCAGTTTCACGATATTTAACTTACATCATCTATCTTTTTGCAATCTTAGCCATAATCTACGTATGGGCTTATTCGTTCATCGGAACATACATCGCTGGAGTTCTTGGAACAGGGCTGATCGTAGCCTTAACCTTTGTTTTAGGCTTGTTTACTTCCAGCGTACTTGGAAACATCTTAGCCTACGTCGTCTTGGACGGAACAACCGAATTTAAAACAGGCGACAGGGTACAAATAGGTGAAGACTATGGGGACATCGTTGAACTCGGCTTCTTCTTCACGCGGGTCAAAACGATTAAGGATGAGGTTATCAGCATACCCAACTTAGCAATCATAAACAAAGAGATAAAGAATTTTAGCGGTCTCAAAACCGTGCAGATTTATATACCTGTCACTCTCGGATACGACATCGACAAAGAAGAGGCAAAGAAACAATTAATTAAATGCGCAGAGATGACAAACGGGTTAATATTGGATGACCCAGACAAAAAACCATATGTCCTGTTCAGAGACCTCGGCAACTACACCATAACCTATGAAATAAACGCTTACACAGACAAACCGAACAGGCTCATAAACATAAAGAGCGACCTGATCGATAACATTCTCACTGAATTTAAGAAAGCAAACATGGAGATATTGTCTCCCACACACATTGTAGTTAGGAGGCATCCAGATGCCTTGGAAGAACCCAAAAACTCACAGCGAAACATTTCTAATTAATGTAAAAACCTGTTTCTTCCTGCAATATTTAAGTTTACTTAAGTAGAAGCGTACGTTCGAGAGAGAAAAAGCGGCGGATTCGCGGCAGGATATTGGCTAAAGGAAGCAGATGCTATTTCACTAATTTTTTTTCCTCAGCCACGTCGTCTTCCGAAAAAGATGAGATGCGCATTTTATATATTTCTAATTGGGCAATGCAGAGTCGAAGATGCTCCTTATACCCTCGCAACTCTCTCACAGGCGATAACCCTCCCGCAAAAAAAGAAGAAGTAACAAGTTTGAATTCTTCTGCTGTATCGGACGAAAAAAGTTGGGTTATCAGGGTCTCTGCGCCATCAAAAGCAAGCTGATAAGCTTCATCATAACGATTTTCGTAATTCGTTTTATTAAGGACATCGTTGAACTGGGCTATTTTTTGATCAATCAATTCCAGAGCTTTGCTCTTTGAGATCTTCATGCATTTTTCCCACAAAACTCTATTTACACTTCGGATATATGATGGCTGTAACTTGTCAAAATGGTTCCGTCAGTGCTTTAGTCTTGCTTGGGTCTGACAATGCTCTTCAATTCTTCAATAGAATTACCTAAGGAAACCACGTCTCCGACAGCCTTTATTATAGTGACTGGCAGAAGAACCACCACGTGACCTAGCACAGGTTTCTTGAATTTGAACTGTTCCGTTGCTTCACTATTCAGTTTCACTTGAAGATGCGTGATTTGCCAATTCTTGGTATCGACTTCGGCTCCTTCCACTTCGCCTAGAGTGAAAGCACCCGCTCCGATAACCTTCTTTCCATTCAATTCGCTAACACTTGTCAAAAAATCACCAAGTAATTATTAGTTTGTTTGAATATATACTTTTAGTGTGTTGTGCTGAGTTGAATAAATGAGTTTAGGCGGCCATAATTGGTTTTCTCTTCTGAATTAATCTTTAAATTTCTTTTTTCGCCTTCTATGGCACGCACTATTGTGCTGTCTGCATGGAATGAGCTGCATCACCTTTTGAATACAATTCCTGTGTGGTCTAGTAGCTTGTATAGGCGCACTTTTGCAAAATCAGTTATTAAGAAAAGTGTAAACGCATAACCCCACACGAGAGCGGCTAGCCCCCAGCCCATTGCGGGAAGCAGAATACCGTATACAGTAATTATTATAGCGGTAAATTGAACAGCTATGGATGCAAAAAGAAGCTGCTTTGCAGGTTTGACAGACCAAAAATGACCCTTAGTCCTCGCGACAAACACAGTCATATTTCCCGCCACTGCAAGCTTCAGGTATATGAAAGACTGGAGCACTAGTAGGTTTAGCTTCAGCACAACTAATCCGATGTAGAGAATTCCGAAACTTGAGAATACCCCGATTATTCCAAGAAACGTTGCTATTCCCAACAAAGTCCGCATGTCCCATTTTTCCGGTTTATTAGAGTACTTTACGTTGTCATAAGCTATCGTCATTATCGGTAGGTCATTTAGAAGCGCCAACAAAACAAGCATCAGAGCAGTAATTGGGAAAAACTGGAAAATGACGATTGATGCAGTCATGAAAAGCAACACACGTATCGTTTCAGCGATGCGGTACGTGCAATAATTCGTCATTCGCTGGAAAATCTTGCGGCTCTCCTTAATCGCATCGATAATAACCGAAAGACCAGGTTTGGTCAGAACTATATCCGCCGCGGACTTCGCAGCGTCGGTAGCGCCCTCAACAGCAATACCAGCGTTAGCTTTCTTCAAAGCAGGCGCGTCATTAACCCCATCGCCTGTCATTCCCACAATGTGCCCTTTTTCTTGGAGAAGCTCAACAATTCTGTACTTATGCTCAGGGAAGACTTCTGCAAAACCTTCAGCTTCTTCAACCACGCGTTGAGCCTGACTGTCAGGCTTGTCCAAAAAAGCAGCGGGCAATATAATATTGTTTCCAAGGTTTACTTGGCTCGAAATTTCTTTGGCAATAGCTATGTGGTCACCAGTGACCATTTTCACGTTGACGCCCATTGATTGAGCTGTTTTTATTGTTTGGGCTGAATCTTCCCTTGGTGGATCAAACAAACCAATTAAACCCGCAAATTGCCACTTATTCTCCTTGTTAGTTCGAGCCACACCCAGCGCACGGTACCCTTTCTTAGCGAATTCATTAACATCCTCCGTCAATCTGTCGTCGATTGACTTCTTGTCTTCTATCAATGCCAGAATCGCTTGAGGGGCTCCTTTAGTTACCTTGAACTGACTTCCATCTTCTTCTTGCACTGTTGCCTCTGTTCTCTTTATGACTGGATCGAAGGGCTTAAAACTGGTCACTTTAATGTGTTCAATTCTATCAGAAATAGCGGGTGTGCTCTTGGTTTTCGTTAAAATTGCTAGGTCGATTGGATCTTGATCTTCTTCTCTTGAAGCAAGCGCACTGAACAATAGGGCGTCATTTTCTGTGAATTTGGCATAAGGTTTGGTTCCTCCCATAGTGAGCGCATTCTTGGTGATAGTGCCAGTTTTGTCTGAGCACAGCACATCCATGCTTGCCATTTCCTCAATTGCAACTAATTTGCTAACTATCGCTTCCTTTCTTGCGAGAGCTATGGCGCCTACAGCCATGGTGACTGACAGAACCGCGGGAAGTGCAGCAGGTATTCCCGCAACCGTCAAGATCAATGCAAACTGAATGATGTCTAAGATGTTTTGACCGCGAAAAATCGAGACCAAAACGATTATTATTACGAGTCCTATCGCTAGGAAAATCAGGTAATCGCCTATTTTGCTGATGGCTTTTTGGAAGTGGCTTGGGGTTTGGGCTTGCTCTACGAGTTTGGCGGTTTTGCCGAAAAAGGTTTTTGCGGCGGTGTTGACTACGAGTGCGTTCATTTCGCCTTGTTTGACGATGGAAGATGCGTATCCGATGTCGGAGAGATGTTTCTCTACTGGAAGAGATTCGCCGGTTAGTGCGGATTCGTCAGTTAAAAGGTAATCTCCTTCAATTAGTTTTACGTCGGCGGGGATGATGTCTCCTAAGCGCAGTCGAACAATGTCGCCTGGCACGAGTTTTTCAGCCGGCATTCCCTGCCATTTGCCATCTCGCAGGACCCGCGCTTTTAGGGCTAGTCTTTTCTTTAGCAGTTCTATAGCGTTTCCTGCTTTGCGTTCCTGCCAGGACCCTACTATGGCGTTTACCATAAGTAGAGTTAAAATTATTGCAAAATCAGGCCACCGTTGGATGACCGCAGACATTATTACTGCGGCTTCAATCATCCATGGAATTGGACCCCAAAAATAGTGAAGAAACTTGAGTAGCGGGTTGACTTTTTTCTCCTGAATTTCGTTAGGACCGTATTGCTGAAGTCGTTTTTCCGCTTCTGAGGAAGAAAGACCATTCTGATTTGCTGCTAGCTTCTTTAGTAATTCATCGTTATCAGCTTTTTTTGCCTCTTCAGTAGTTAAAGAGTTTTGGTCCATACCTTAGTTCGCCTCGCCCAAATCCAAGAACCCTTAATATTTCAAGGCTAAGTCAAAGATATTGATTATTGTTTTGTATTCTTGTTTCTTGAGGACAATGATTCCAATCTATTTTTGAAAGATGCCGCTGATTGGTTATCGGCAAGTACATAGACGAAGTCTCCTTTTTGGAGTTCAAAGTCTGCGGTCAAGTTATGAATTATTTCATCATTTCTGTAAACTAATAATATTGGGTCACCTTTATCGATGTCTCCGTATTTTAGGCCTTGAGAAGTTATTTCGAATCCAACAACATATTTAGATTTGAGTTTCTCAGAAAGAACTATGCCTGCAACTTCACTCGAAATTGTCGAAGATGCTAACATTTGCCCTATTATGTCGTAAATGGGTGCCACAGTATCTGCTCCAGCAGCCTTCGCGCTTTCTACTAGTTCCTTATCGTTAATTATTGACACAGCATGAATATTTTTGTTAAGCTTTTTTGCGGTTAAGATGGTAAGCATGTTGTCTCCATCATCATCGAAAGTGGATATTAAATGAGAAGCTCTCTCTACGCCAGCTTTTTTCAGGGTTTCGTAGATATGTGTAGTTGGTCCGCCTACTGCTTCTACGCCGTCTTTTCTGAGCGTTTCAAGTTGATCGTTATCTTTTGCTATGACTACGAACTCTGAACCTATGGACTTTAAGCCTTCGACGACGTATTTGCCTAGGAATTTGTAGCCTACTACGATTACGTGATTCTTCATTCTGTTTATCTTCCTTGTTGCGAGAGTTTGGGTAAGTAGTTCTCTTTTCATTGCAGCAGTAAACGTCGCTTGAAGAAGAGAAGCTGCTGACCCTACGCTAACTATAATGCCTACTATTAGAAGTACTTTTTCAAGCACAGGCATCGTAACAATATTGGGCGCATAGATTCCGATTGTGGTAATCGTTGAGACAGCAGCAAGAAAAGCGGTCAATGGATCCAGACCTTGATAATGGGCGAAGATCAAAGCTCCAAGAACAAACATTGATGCCAGCAACGAAAGCTGAATCCAAATAGCTTTGACAATGTAAAACGGTGAATACACCGCAAAGTCCAGAAAATCTCTAAGTGTTTTCACAATACTCGTTTGACAGGCGTCTTATTTAGTCCTTGTGCATCAGCACCTGGTAAGAGCTTGAAATTTGTATCCAAAAGGTAGAGCCTTTGAGTTTAAATATCTCTAAAACTCGCAAACGGAGCAGTTTTCTGGTTTCAAACCCGCGAGTCCAAAGGACAAATTGAAGAAGGTGATTGCCCATTTTTAGCCAATTCAAACATCACAGGATGAACGTGTGCACGCCTTTGTTTCTGTGACAACTTCAATTCGGATATTTTATCGTTGGATATCAGCGTTACATACCGTCCTAAAATTGTTAGCCTACGCTATTGTTCTTCGTCAAAAAAAAACAGTCACAACCAAATTTTCAGGGACAACCCTGAATTACTCACCGTTAACCTTAACTTGGAATGTGCCATATTTTAGAATGCGTGAGGAGAGGTTTTGTTGAAGAAAACAAAGATCATATGCACTGTGGGTCCCGCAAGCTTTTCAAAGCAAACGATTGAAAAAATGTTCCAAGCTGGCATGAACGGCGCAAGGATAAATACTGCTTATGGAAATCTCGCTCAATACCAGTCGGTTATAGAAACAGTACGGGAAATTGCGGATATCCCCATAATAATTGACATCAAAGGACCAGAAATTAGAATCAAGGCATCTCAACGAAAGATCTTCACTAAAGGAGACATTTTGGAAGTAGGCTTCGACGGGGAAGAAGTCAGTTTCAATCACGATTTCTATGACGAAATGGAGGTTGATGACGAAGTATACATCGATAATGGAAAAATTAGAACGCGCGTAGTTGAAAAGAAAGATCGAAAACTTCGGCTTCTGACCTTGGACAGCGGCGTCATAGAAGATGGAAAAGGAGTTAACGTTCCCAATAAGCATCTTTCAGTTCCAACTTTCCCTGAGAAAGACTTGGAGATCATAAGTTTTGCAAAAAAGCATGACGTCGAATACGTTGCGCTTTCATTCACGCGAAATGCAGAAGACGTGAAAAACTTGTCCCAGACCAATGGTTTTGGCGGCGGAATAATCGCCAAGATTGAAAACTTTGAGGGGGTTCAAAACGTCGAAGAGATTTTAGAAGCCGCTAGTGGATTAATGGTTGCAAGGGGAGATTTAGGCGTTGAAATCGAACCTGAAAGAGTGCCTTTGGTTCAGAAATCCCTTATCAAATTATGCAATCAGAAGGGTAAGCTTGTTGTCACTGCGACAGAGATGCTTGAATCGATGATTAATCAACCGTGTCCAACCAGGGCTGAAGTCAGTGATGTTGCAAACGCTATACTTGACGGGTCAGATGCCGTTATGCTTTCTGGAGAAACAGCGGTTGGTCAGTATCCTGTTGAAGCCGTTGAGATGATGACTCGCATAGCGAATGAAACAGAAAAAGCCGTTAAAAGCAACGTTGAAGATACTCCGTTTATCAACATTTCTGACACGGTAAGCAGGGCAATCCAGGATATATGTCAAAGTATGCCCGTTCACAAAGTTATCACTCTGACGCGGTCAGGCTACACAGCCCGAATGATAGCTCGCTTCAAGATTGCACAGCCGATAATTGCTGTCACTCCTGAAATCAAAGTCAAAAAACAACTGGAACTCATATTCGGCGTGTACCCAGTTCTGGTAAACTACAACGAAGAAAAAGACCGAATATCCGAAGTTGCAAACCAACTTCATAAAATGCATCTGGTTGATGATGAAGAAACTGTCTTGTTCACCGAGGGTGTGAGAACCGCTAGGGAGCACGCCAGCAACTCAATAGAGATACATAACATAAAAGAGTTAAGAGAATTTGCGGCATCCTCAGCGCTTACGACATTTTGGTGAAAATGGTTTATGATCTGCAATCTGTTCGTCTTTAGACACGCTGAGACTACCGATAACAGCAACGGCATATTCTCAGGCTGGCGTGACCCGGACTTAACTTCAAAAGGACTTTTGCAGGCGCAGGAGATTGCTAAACAGCTGGAACAAGAAAAAATTGATTATGCATTTACTTCACACCTTTTGAGAGCCAAAAGAACCCTTGAAATTGTCCTAAAACCGCACCTTAACGTTCCTGTTTTCATGGATGACCGCCTGATTGAACGGTGCTATGGTACGTTGCAGGGCAAAAGCAAGATGGAGCTTGTAGCCGAAAAACCCGAGTGGTTTGCCAAAGTTCACCGCGGTTACGATTTTGCGCCTCCTGAAGGTGAAAGCCTCAAGATGGTTGAAAGCCGCACTTTGCCCTTTGTTGTGCAGCTTGAAGGGTGGCTTCAACAGAATCCGGGTAATGTGGCTATCTCATGTCATGGCAACTCAATGCGCCCGATTAGGCGAGTTTTTGAACACTTAAGCCTTAAGCAGATGCTTCAGCTTGAGAACCCGCAGGATCAAGCGATGGAATATGCTCTTCACGTACACAGCGTTAATGTTGACGGAGCTGAAGAGCGCAGAATCGAAAAGGATTGGCAAAACGTTGTGGTCCCGTCTTCCGTAAAGTTGGCGACGGACCCACGAAACCCATTGAAGCAATACTATTAAGTTTGATCAAGGGTTTTCTGGCTGTGCTATTTTTTGAAAGTAGTGAGCCTCATAAATCAAGCTGAAAATCCTGTGACCGCACTGAAACGGCAATATTTCTTTTACGATAACCGTCCTGCCTCTAAACTAAGCGGCATAATAACGGGCCTGTTGCACGCTTTAATATTCCTATGCGCTAGAATTAGTCGCGATTAAGCTGTTGAGAATAGAAGCTTTCAGCATATTGGTAGTGATGATAATCGTTTTTTGCGCTGTCATCCGCAATCATATGGCTCATCGGCAAAGATACTAAGTGAATTGACGCCGCTACACAAGGCAAGAGCCGCGTACTTCCGACACTGTGTTTGTCTTAACTCAGACCGCTCCTAACGATTTTTAACGATGATGCCGCAGTATGAGAAGGTAAGTATAAAATGTTCAATGTTCATCTGTTAACATGCTTAATAGGTAGGTCAGAGAATGCCTAGAACACTCATGGTTTTGGAAGTTGAGGATCCCCATTTTACAATTAGGCTCACCAATGATCTACTCAAAATAGACTTGAGGGGAAGTTTCAAGAATGAAATCGAAGAAGCACTTGAAAATAAACCAGTTCTGAAAGAAACGATCGGCAGGATACTTGGCGTATTTGTTCCGTTGCACATTCGCGTGAGCGATATAGATTGGGTGCATTTGGACGAGACTGGAAAAATCAATGTAAGCCTCCCTCATCATCGGAATATTGTCATTCCGCTTGAACGCACAGAAGATGCTGAAAAACTCGTGGAAAAATTGAATCAGTTGATTTCAATCGCACGGACAGCGAAAATCAAAGAACGTGTTGCGATGAGGCGAGTTAAAAGAAAACGCGCCCGCGCCCTCTCTCCAAGTTCCTATGGTACGGTGCCATACTACTTCCCTACCGAACAAGCTGACATTGTTAACAAGCTCAGACGAAAGAGAAAGAAACAGAAAAAGTAGAAGGCTTCTTTGATCGGCCAATTTTAACGTGTATGCCTGTCCAAAAATTGGTTAAAATGGTTTTTATTCTGCTTTTCGCGTCCGGTTTGGCTATTGGAGCCCTTGATTCTTCAAGGCTATGTCAGAGATAGGCGTCCGTGGCGTACTTTCGCATCATCCGATGCGTATTGAAGTAATATGCGACTTTACCTATAGAGTTTCTCATCATGCTAATCCAATCGTCACGTTGCTGATAGAATTTTGGAATTATGAGGTATTCCAGTTTGTTGTAGAGGTCCCCTAGTTCTCTTTTTCTTCTTTCTTCTTCGCTTATCGCTTGATCAGGGGATGGACCTATCGCCCAACCGGTGAGACCTTCCACGCAGCCCTCTATCCACCATCCGTCTAAAACACTGAAGTTGATCACACCATTGTGCGCCGCCTTCATACCGCTGGTTCCAGAAGCCTCATACGGCGGCATGGGCGTGTTCAGCCAGACATCAACTCCAGAAGTCAGTTTCCCCGCCATTTCCATGTTGTAATTTTCAAGATAGACGATTTCGATTTCGCCTTTCAAGCGGTCTATAAACTCGTAAATGTCTTTGATGAGGCTTTTTCCCATCTCGTCCTTAGGATGTGCCTTTCCAGCGAAAATAAGTTGAATCTTGTTCTGGCTCTTGACTTCTTTAAGTTTTTCCAGATCTGAAAAGATCATTGTTGCTCGTTTGTACTCTGTGGCTCTTCTGGCAAAGCCTAACGTTAAAGCGTCGATATCCATCTGGAGCCCCGAACTAGAGTGAACAAAGTCGAGTAAATCTTGCTTCGCTTTCACGTGAGCTTCCCATAACTCCTCATCGGGAATAGTGTCAACTCTTACTAGGAGCTCTGGTTCATTGGCCCATCGGGGAATATACTTGTCGAATAGCGCTCTAAAGCAGGGGCAAGTCCAAGTGTAGGAGTGAACGCCGTTAGTTATTTCTTGTATGTGATATCCTGGAAAAAGTTTCCTGGAGTATTCCATATGTGCTTCTGTCACACCATTAGTGTATTTGCTTAGGTTTAGAGCCAGAAGCGTCATGTTCAATCTGTCAGATCCTCCAAATTCTTTCAAGGTTTCCTCAGGCACTTCGGTTTCAAGAACCTCTGAAAGCATGTCGTAGGAGAATTTGTCAAATGCAGCGGCCACGGGAGTATGAGTGGTGAAGACACAGAGGTTTTTTACTTTGTCAGCGTTCAAATCGTTGTTCTTTAACAGTTCAAGGGTAAGAAGACTGCTATGACCCTCGTTCATGTGATATTTCTTAACATTAATTTTTAACGCCTCAAGGACGCGTAACCCGCCTATCCCCAAAACTATTTCCTGCTTTAATCTGTATTTTTCGTCGCCACCATAAAGAAAATCAGTAATTTCCCTATCCTCTTGAGTGTTCCCCTCAACATCGGTTGTAAGGAATAGCACAGGAATGGTTCCGCCCGTTAGGCTCTCTTGCTCATAGACCCAGACGCCGATTCTTACATCTCGTCCAGCAATTTTGATGGCGGCAGTTTCTGGCAGCAGTTTCATGAACTTCGAAGGATCCCATTCTTCAGGATATTCAATTTGCCAGCCATCAGGCGTTATTTTTTGCTTGAGGTAACCTTTTTTGCTGATTAAGGTCACTGCGACTAACGGAATTCTCAAGTCTGCACTTGATCTAATCACGTCACCGGCCAGAACGCCTAGTCCTCCGCTGTAGGTAGGCATGTCAGTGTTTATGCCGATTTCCATGGAGAAGTAAGCAATTTTGGCGCCTTCGATGAAGCTGCTCATGCAGTACTCGCTGTCAAAATAATATTGCCTCGACAAAAAATTCGTGGTAAACTGAGTTTTAGATGGGTCTAAAGGCATTCCACAAACAGGATCTTTAGCAGACATAAAACCAAACTCCTCGTTATGAGGAAGTTCTGCTTTCACCCATAATTAGTTTCCGCTCAGTCGATAACTCGACTCTTTGACCCCAAGAAACGTGACTGCTTTGTTCGCCATTTCTTTTAGAGTTTAAATCGTCCCTTATAATGGACCTGAAGCAAATGGTTCAAGTTTTGGGGTAGATGAGACTAAGGAAAACAGTGGTAGCAGTACTCAAAAACTAAATAAGTCAGTAAGCTATTTTTCGCATAAGGCGAATTTTATCCTATAGAGAGCGGCTCTTTTAAAGGGCTTTTGCTTCTTCTTCAAGCGTTAATAGGTTCGCTGGGTCGCCGAGAACAAGTAGCGTATCGTTTTCCTTAAGCCTGAAGGACGGGTCAAAGATATTCGTTACCACTTTCGTGTCTCGCACCACCCCGATAACAGTGGCGAATTTAGAAATCTCCTGCAATCCCTTACCAACAAGCTTAGACGCTTTAAAAATTGAGAATTCAGCTATCTCCTGCGTTCCGATTTTCTCGGAAAAAACCACGCCAACCAGATCCTTTGTCACGGCGGAAAGCGCCAATAAGTGGCCGACCGTAACAGAAGAAGGTATGACCATGTCGGCGCCGGCGTTCTTGGCAGTTTCTATCAGGCTCTGGTCGTGAACTACGCTGATTATTCTGATGTCTGGTCTCAGTTTTCTCGCGCTTAGTATTACAAGCATGTTATCTGGGTCTTTATCGTGGGCTACGATAACTATGGCAGCGTGATCTATCCCGGCAGCTTTCAGCGAAGTCATGGGCTGGGTCTCGTATTCTAGCACCGCGAAGATATCTTTCTTCAATAATTCGTGGTAGATATTCGGATCTCTCGTGAGGACGACATAGTCAAAGCCTAGGTCGCCCAGTTTCTCGACAACGTATCTGCCGAGATGACTGTATCCGAAGACGATGACGTGCTTTTTTAACTTCTTTATGAGTGTCTTCTCGGCTTCGCCCTTGCCGAGGTCGCCGTTGACTACTGTATTAACGCTGCTTTGCACTATCGATGCGCCTGCACCTACTGATGTGATTATCATGATAATTAAGAGTACTATTTCAACATGATTCATGGTGACGAAATTGCCGCCGTTTGGAACACACAATCCAATCGTGGTTATGGTTGAAACAGAGGCGAGGAGAGAACTGAGGACAGGAAGATGCCCGAAATAGGAGAAAATTGCGGCTCCCCAGACAAACATGAGTCCGAGGAGGATGATCTGGCTGTATATTGCTTTGACGAAAACAAAGGGACCGTAGAGCGCCTGATAAAATATGAAGCTGAACTTGCGGCTTTCCTTTTTGATACTTCGCCGTTTAACTGGTCTGCTAGAGAGGATGTCGTCGCTTGCGTTCATCGCGGTTTGCTCGGAAAGCAGAGACCAAGCGTACCGCTTAAATTTTTCGGAGGATAATCAAACTTGAATATGGTTCTAACCATCGATCAACAGCCTCATTTGTTCGGTGCGTTTTTCTTGTAGAAGATAACACGCTTGCAACAATCGCTAATGTCACGCGCAGAATTGTTGGCTCTCAAATCCCAAAGCTAAGAAATAAAAACCATTTACGCACCCTGCGAAACAAAAAATGGGATAATGGTATTGAGCGAACGCGATTTGCTTTCCACTCGTGAAGTTGCATTTGTCCTCGTGCTTATGGGCTTTCTATATGATGAGAACTAAGATGAGACCTAAGATGACAACTTCGATAATGACTGTATACATGAGTAGTTTATTCGTTCGCTCTATTCTTGTTACAGTATTTTCTGAGGGGTTTTCCATTTTTTTCTCCTTCTTGACTGTTGAGCGTTTTCTGTCTTGGTCCATGCTTGTCAGAGTTAGAGCTAAAATATGAGAAGGATGACGAGTATGACTGCGGCTAAGCCTATTGCAACGTAGCTTAACAATTCAGTTCTTCGGAGGGCTTTTTCTAGGCGCGTTGATAGGTCGCTGTTGTCGGTTCTGGTTGACCATGTCGTTGAACTTGTGGACGTGGATTGAAACGGCGCAGAACTTGTCTGTGAGGAGTTTAAGGGTGATCCACAGTTGCCGCAGGCGATCGCGCCTTCAGGCACTGTAGCCCCACATTGTGGACATACGGGCATTTTTTAGTCAACTTCCTGTTTTAACCTAAATTTGAGCACAAATCAATCGTTATTCAGTGGTATATAAACATTAAGCATCCAGTAGATGCGAAGTTAAAGTGTGTGACGCGCCATCAAGAGAAACTACTTTCTTTATTGTGGGTTGACAGAATTTGACCTTACGAATTTTGGGTTAAACGCCGAGATGTAGAACTATAATGTTTGCATTTTCCATGACTGCGTAGAAACAGCGCTGAAAATAACAAAGAAAATGGTTGTTTAGCGCAAGACTGATTATTTCTTGCCTTTCGCATGTTTTGCTGGAAGCGAAACCTGTTTCTTCTCTTTTCTCTTCATATCTTTTTCGCGCTGCAGTTTCTTATGCTGCTCGAGTCCTTCAGCTTTCTTTGCTTTTCTAGACAAATTTATCCACCTTTACAAGCAGTATAATATAACCTGCTCTTAGACCTTACCCTCCCTTAAGCGTACAAACAAAATGGTGAAAGTGAATATAGCGGGCCAGAACAGACTTAACGCCGAACAGATACGGGTCAATGCTCATTTTTCTTCCTAACCCCAAAAATTAATGCACTTTTCAACATGAATTCGGGTATTTTAAAGCATCAAACAATAAATAAAAGCTAATCAAATAGTAATTTTCACGTGAACACTATGCGGTTTGAATGCAGTGGCTGCAAGAAATCCTTCTCTGGTTCAGGCTTAATTGTAACTTCAAATGGGGAACAGAGGGCTTACTGTGCAGATTGTTTTTGGGTGCTTCGGAAGGAGTATGATAAGAAAAAGACCTGTGAGGACTGCGGCTACTTCGATGAGGATTCATGTAAGAAGACTAGCGTAGCCTTGGTGCCTGTGAAGGCTGGGTTTAACACGTATTTTGTTCAGGCGGAAACCTGCAAAGACTACTCCACCGAGAAAAAAGCAAATCCTGATAAAAAGAAAAATAAAGAATTAACCCAGACGCAAAAAGAAGCAGTTGCCCTCGTCAAGAACCTCTCCCAGAAAGGACAAACCCTAACATACTACTGTTGCCACTGTGGAGCACCGCTGAAAATCGGTGCAAGAGCACCCGAAATCCAAAAAACCTGCCCCAGATGCAAGGGCGACCTAGAAATCATCGACCTCTCCAAATTCATCAAACAACACCACTCATAAAACCATATATGAAACGGAAATTTCAAAATCAACATATTAAAACGGAACAGCTTGTTTACTTGATAATGACAAACTGGCTGGGAAGGAAAACACTGTTCCACTCGTAAGCGTAAAGATGTGAAAGAATGAATTATCCTGAGCGCAGTTGATCAGGTCGCCAGACGGCAAGTTCCTCGATTATCCGTCTCGTTATCTGCTTGTTTCGCAGAGCAGACGCCGCCTCCATACCCGTGGAGTCAGCGTTTTCTGTAGGCGCGAGAAGTTTCTGGATTATCTTGTTATGCACGTCCATAGGTATGTCTTGCTGCAGAGAATAGGGTCTTTGTTGAAATCTTGTCATGAGATCGCTCACGTTCGTTATAATGACTTTATCGCTTACCTCTATAATTTTCATCGGAGGCAGTTTTACCCGGACCTCCGCTTCGTTCTGCCACATTCGCCTGTTCCGCTTGACTGGGTATCCCATTTCCTCCCTTAATCGCGCGTAGCGAACCCAAAACTCTGAATAAACTGGAGACGCTGAATTGCCTGAAACATTCGCTGCCTTGCCCCATTCTCCATGCCCGTTGCTTAACAATGCTGCAACTTTACTCTTCGTTACGCGACCCATTTCCCGTGCAACGCTTAACCAATCCGGAAGGAGATGGAGAACGTGAATTATGATTGAAGCGTCAAAGGTTCCGTCCTTGAATGGCATGTTGCGTGCGTCTGCTATTATGAGGTTACGGACTCCTTTCTGCCTTGCCTTGAGCAGCATCTTGCGAGAGAGGTCTATCCCCACCATTTCAAATCCAAGATCTGAAAGAGGCTTCGAGAACCTGCCCGTTCCAACGCCCACATCAAGTATTGTGCAGCACTCTCTGAGTTCGCTTGAAACTGCGCGGAGCTCAGCCTCTGTTGCCGCTTGTCGTGTGGAATCATAAATTTCGGAGATGCCATCAAACTCTTCGCTAACCGTGATCGCCATGACCATCGCCATCCCAACAGGTTAGTTTGACTTTGCTAATAAAAGTTCGGTATTGTCCTTAGCTGCTGCTTTGTCCCTAAAATAGTGCAAAAATGGTTTTAAGTCCGCTTTCTGCTTTTGGGTCACACTTCAAAGCATGAACTGTAAATGGGCATAATACGTAGACCCTGTTGAGACAAAAAAAGGAAAGGAGGTTGAAGCTGACACCGAATATTTGCTTATAAGTCGGCTGATTTGACTCTGATACACCACAATTCGCCCTTTAGGCTAATTATGCTCGAGGGCGCTAAGCGTGGGTGCAAAACCTTAAGGAAACATCTGATCTACTATTACTTCGCGAGAGTAATTAACATGTCACGTGGATTAATGCTGCCATTTTTCTATGCTCTTGGCTTATTTTTTCGGTTATCTCTTGCGTTGGCAGAATAACGGTTTCATATTTTTTCAGGATCAAAATAGCTTCAGGTGTAATGGGAAGCGCTGCGTCATGACCCGTTCCGATGTAGACGACATCTGGCTTTTCTTCCGAAAGAAAATCTAGTTCACGTTCTGAAAGAGGAGTATGACCATAGATGAGCTTCAAATCTTTAGATTTTTTCTTCTTCCTCTTAGTAACTGTCCCATCGACGTGAAGGATAACGTCATTTTCATACTTGACCCCGTTCACTTTCACCCAGCCAAACTCGGATTTCACTGTCACAAACCCATGTTCCTACAGACTGCGCCATATTTTTGGTTATCGTCGGAACACATCCTAGCGCACATGGTGTCCCTTTGTCTAAAAAATGGCTTTAATTCATGGTTCAGAGGTGGGTCAGTTTTGAGGCAGGGATTAGGTCCGCCAGCATTACCATTACGTTTTGTCTTAAAATGAAATATTTATATTGTTTGTAATGGTAAGATTCTTATGCGCATAATTAAAAGGGAAAAGGGCAAAACAAAATATTTCTACCTCCAACATTCCTTCAGAAAAAACGGAAAAGTAGTTACAAAAGAACTCTACCTTGGCAAAAACATACCTGATAACATTGAAGAAATTAAAGCCAAGCTTCTGCTTGAAGCCAAAGAAACCTTATTTGAAAAGCTGGAAAAAATAAGAAACGACTTTCAGAGAGAATGGAAAGAAATTCCCCAATCTGCCCAAGAAAAAGAACTGCAGGAGATAGCCATAGCATTTACTTATAACACTAATGCCATCGAAGGATCCACTATAACTCTTGAGGAAGCCAGGTTAATAATAGAAGATAGAATGGCTCCTAACAAGCCACTTAAAGACATCCGCGAAACCGAATCGCACGCATCTGCATTCCTGCAAATGTTGAAAACAAAAGAAGAATTATCAGATGAGCTTCTTTTGAAATGGCATCAAAACATCTTCACAGAGACAAAATCTGACATCGCAGGGAGATTTAGAAGTTATCCTGTCAGAGTGGGACCTTACTTAGCGCCAGATTGGCAGAACGTCGAAAACCTAATGAAACAACTTGTAACATTCATAAACGAATCAAACCTTAATTCCGTCGAGCTTGCGGCTAGAGCTCACTACATGTTCGAGAAAATTCATCCTTTCGGCGATGGAAACGGCAGAATTGGAAGGCTCTTAATGAATTACATCTTATGGAAAAACGGTTATCCTATGCTCATAATAGAATACACGAAAAGAAAATCCTACTACAAAGCGTTGCAGCGACCCGAAGAAGGCTTCATAAACTACTTTGTCAGAAGATACTTATCAATCCACAAAAAACGGTTACAATAAAAATCTCAAATGGAGATATGGCGCGGGATGTTAGGTTTACACCCACGTTTAAATTCCACACGAAAAAGCTACAGGCATTTCCTCAAGCCGCAGGGCACGGTAAAAGTCCATGCTTTTCCCGATGCAACGTTTTGAAAGTGGCTGGTGTAGATTACCCACTATTAGTTTTTGCTTGTGTTAATGTTGGCAATTTCTTGGAGTGTGATTCTGATATGTAATTTGATTGCTCATCCTTTCATTATCTTAGTAAGAATGCGCAGTTCGGCTTTTCTGCGGTGTACTACCAGAGTGGAACGTTTTAAATTGAGTTTTCTAGCCAGTTGCTTAGAATCGATTTTTCTTGGCAGATTGTAATAGTCAAGCTTGTATGCGCGCGCAAAATGGGAATAAATACCATTTTTGACCAATTTCGGAACAGGCATGCGCGCTAATTACTGCAAGCGTTGCATAACCTTTTATTTCAAAAATGGTAAATGTTTTTGTAGTTCGAGATTGACAGCCAAATGACTGATTTGGATAAAACTATGATATATGCTTGTTTGTATTTAGGTATCGCACTGATTTTTTTGTCTGACTTTGTGGGTTTCTATTATCACAGTTTTGTACTTACCGTTTTCTTATTAGTTAGTGGACTTGTTGCAGGTTTTAGTGCAATCGTCGCGATAGCGGTCAGAAGATTGCAAAGACCGCGCGCGTTTTCCAATTCCCAGAGGCTTGAGTAATGCCCAAGAAAAGAAGGCTGTTTGGTCAAATAAGGATAAGATGTTGCTTTGTAAATGTTCTCAGTAAGGTCAATTATCAATTAAAAGGGTCTGAGTATCAATTTATCATTTGATACAGTTTCCATATATCAACTACATTAAAGAAAGTATAATATCAGTTCCACATCACGTAATATCGGGACAAGGCAGCGCGCTTCGAATCAGCTTCAATAACCACTTTCTTGTGGGAATCCCTTTGATTGGTCAGGTGGCTATCTTGGTGTTATTCGTTTAACATCTCAGCGAGTAAGCGGCGCGCTGTGCTACAGCTTCATTAACACCTTTAAAGAGTTACCTCGTTGTTTCATTGTCTGCATATTTCTTCTCTTCAAAAAAGCAGCAACGACTACGGAAACAACCACAACAAAGAACACAACTATCAGGACAGTTTCCACGAAAAGACCATTTGAAGACGAGTTGGAAGGAGCTATCTTAATCAGCAAAATCTGAGAATTCTTAGAACCGACTAAAACGAATCCTCCATCATTTGATTGGGCTAAGCATGTGCCAAAATCCTCAATTGAACTCCCCCAAATTGCGATTCCCGGAAAAGTCTCATTCCACTCTTGTGTGCCATCAGCACTTATTTTAAAAACCCCAACGTCTTTCCCGTTGGTCAATCCTGCAAAGGCATACCCGCCATCATTACTTTGAATAACACACAGTGCCCAACTGCCGTTTTCGCCATAATTTTGATTCCACATCATATTGCCTTGCGAGTCAACCTTGACGATCCAAGCGTACCGATCGCTGTCGTTATTAACGCTAACTCCAGCTAACAAATATCCCCCATCTTTAGTTATTATTCCAGAGTCACTTTCAGCAGTGAAAAAATTGCCGGACCCCCGTAGGTTCTGTTCCATTGTTCATTTCCATCAGAATCAGTTCTGATGATTTTAAACGCTGACGGCAAAGTATCAGAAGCCCAGCTTGTGCCAAAAATTACGTAGCCTCCATCATTAGTTTGCAGCACAGTATTGGCGAAGTTGCCAACCGGTCCAACTATAGTTGTGTTCCATTGCATGTCGCCCAAAGAATCCGTTTTAACAAACCACATTTCTCCAATTGCATGAGAGGCGGTTTGAGGAGGGGAAAAGGTTCCCACCAGAGCATAGCCTCCGTCGCTAGTTTGAATTAGGGCCCGAAGGGAATTGTAGGGAGCATCATAAGCATATGTTCTGTTCCACTGAATAGTCCCCTGGGAATCAACTTTCACGATGAGAAACATGTTGTCCATAGTGCCTCCTAATGCATACCCGCCATCCTTAGTCTGGACTATGTATGGAAGATTAGTTTCTGTTCCTCCAATTTCGTAATCTTTGACCCACAGCAAATTGCCGTCGGAATCAGTTCTGATTAACAGACTGCTTGAACCGTTTATTCCTGTTATTGCATACCCTCCGTCAGATGTCTGCAAAATCGAATACCCTACATCACCGCTGAAAGTACGTTGCCATTCTATAGGCGGAGCTTGGGTGAGAGCTTTGGCTGGGGAAGTCGACGAGATAATACACACGTTCAAAAGAAAAAGAATCACAATTAGACTAGCTTTTTTGGTTGTTTTCAAGCTGCTCAAATTTCCTATTTGGACAAGTCGCTTTTTTGTATGGAATGAAACCCAGCGCGCGTTCAACAATAACCTCGCTGGATTCTGGGATGTCGTTCAAACGCGATTTACCTTACCACCATAGTTCTGAGAAAGCTTAAGAGCCATAAAAAACTTTGCGCCTCGAATTTGGGAGAAAACAGATACTTTTTAATCTGCTTTTTTGCTGCGCGCCTGCTTCCGAAATAAGTTGAAAATGGTTTTTATTCCTTTTATGGGATTTAGAGGCAACTTTTGGAAACTTCTGGGTTTGCCGTCTTTGAGCGCGGCCAAAACGCGTTCATCAAATAAGTCCATTACAGGCTTAAACAAGCAAAAACGGACTTATAACCATTTTTAACCATTTATTTAACTTGCCCGCGCATAAGTGGTCATTAATTCTTTTTTGGCTTAATTTCGCGAATAGAGCTGTTTTTAGGCGTTTAGTAAGTGAAGGCTGCTATGCTGTTGGCAAGTTCCGGTCTGCCTATCCTGTGAGCCAAGAT